>JBLFWP010000007.1:0-93965 GCA_047611225.1 Halioglobus sp. | reverse complement strand
ATGTCTGCCGTTGGTAAATCCTCTTTGATTTGCTGGGCCAGGCCCATGCCGTTGACTAGCAACAGCAATTGGCAGTCTTGCGCCAGATAAGGCGCCACGCTCGCAACGGCGGCTCTAGCCTGATGAGCTTTAGTGGTGACCAAAAGGTGGGAAATGGTATTGCCTTCACGCGCAGAAAAAAACGGCAGGGTAAACTCCCGGTCGCTGTGCTGATCCGCAATACGTACGGAGACAGAGCTAGGGCTGTTTTTTTCGCGACCTATCAATGTAATGGCGGCACCGCCATTGAGTAGTGCCCCTGAAAACAGGCAGCCCATCGCGCCAGCGCCCAAAACGTGCCAATGTGTACCGCTCAAAATGCCTCCTGGCTGTATATTGGGTCCGTATCAGCATATGAGCTTGCGGCGGCTAGCTGTTTCCGGCAAAGCGTGTTCAATGGGTTTTTAATCCTCACTTGCAAAACACCATCCGGGATTGAAAAGCTGCGGCAGCCCATTACTATATAGCTCCAGAATCGTGAACGAGTGAGAGTACCACTATGCCATCCTTTGATATTGTTTCGGAAGTAGATCTGCACCAGTTGACCAATGCCGTCGATCAGTCGGGAAGGATCATCGGCAACCGCTTTGACTTCAAGGGTGTTGATGCTTCCTTTGAACGCGAGGAGCGTAAGGTCGTGCTCACTGCAGAGGCTGATTTTCAGGTGGAACAAATGGAAGATATGCTGCGAGCAGCGCTGATCAAATGTGAGATCGACCCTGGCGCTATGGAGAGCGGTGAAATTGTGACGACGGGAAAACAAGTTCGCCAGACAGTAGAGTTGCGTCATGGTCTCAATAGTGACCAGTGCAGAGTCATCGTTAAGCGTATCAAAGAAGAGAAAATGAAAGTGCAGGTGCAGGTGCAGGGGGAGCAGGTACGGGTCACCGGCAAGAAGCGCGATGATCTGCAGCAAGTGATGGCGTTTTTGCGCGACGGGGATTTCGGCTTGCCACTGCAGTTTACGAATTTTCGCGATTAGTTTTCACGAAAATTTGAGGCTGTCTAAAGGCAGTCTGCGTCAATCAGAGTAATCAGGGCGGTCTGTTTGCGTTCGAGAACCTCCGTGGCCAGTGAGTCACCTCCAAATGCCTGATACCACAGAATTTCCAGGTAACTGTAAATAACGCCGTAGCGATACAGCATTGCCAGTTCGTCCGGTGCCATCGGCCTGCCCAGATAGGCATCCAACAAGCCCTGTCGTTCTTCCTCACTCAATTCATCACCGTGTATGACCACAGCGAGATCAAACCAGGGGCTGCCCATCGCGCAGTACTCCCAATCGATTGCCCACAGCTTGTTGCCATTTGAGATGCGATTGGCGCGCAGCAGGTCGTTATGGCACAGGGTTAAGATTCCAGGTTTGTGGCCAATGTCATCAATTACTGTCTGAATTTTCTCACGCCGGGTACTTATCTGCTCAAGCTGAACACCCCCGGAGTGCTCAAGCGTTTTTTCCAAGCGCCCGATGCGCTCAGGGAGGTTTAGCCTTTGGTGGCTGCGCGGGAGTTTGTGTATTGCCCGCAGCAGCGCCGCTACTTCGGTCATGGCAGTAGAGCGGGTCGGGTCGGGTTCCAGGTAGTCGCAGACTAAGCTCCCTAAATCGGGATTGAAGTACCGCGGTGCGGGCGCAATGCTGGCTTCGGCGGCCGTGTGTAGCACGCGCCATTCACTGTGCCGATTCAGCCCCTGGGTGCTGGGACTCTGGCCGTCGACGCGCACTACAAGGTGCCTGGTCCCTGATTTAACCAGCACGCTGTGATTGCTGATGCCCTCGGTGAGTACCGCTATCACATCTGGCGCTTCCGCTAGGGGCGGTTCGCATTGCCAATGCCCCCACTGGCTCAATGTTTGCTCCAGTTTCAGTTGGGTTGAGGGGGTAATGTCCACGGATTCGACGGCCTAGCCTATATCCAATTCCCCGGGAATGAGCTTGCACACCAGCACTTGCTTCGAATATTTCTCGTAGCTGGTTTTCAATTCCCGGCTGATAAGGTTCATCACGGTGTCCCAATCGCCGCTGATTTGCGTGCTCATGGCGTTGGTCACAAGGTCGAGCCCGGCCTCGCTAGCGGCAGAATCGATGAAGGCCTGAATGACCTCGATATAGTCTGCTCGAAACGGATATAAGCTTAATTCAGCCGTCAATTTCACAGATGCTTCCTCTCAAAAGGCAGTGGTCGGGGTCGAAGAAACCCCTTATTCTCTAGGTGTATAGCGTTTCTCAGGCAGGACCGGGAGTAGTCCCGGCGGTGCTGCTTGGTTTGCATCATAAGTATAGGGCGCTTACACTTCTTATCCAATAAGAACAGTCTGGGGAGACTGATATGCTGGGCCAGCATGGGTACTATAAATGGTAGATGAAGGGAAGCCGAGTAATGCTCAAGAAGAAATTCAGGGTGCGCCTCCGGTAGTATCTCCGGCTGAGCTACGAGAGCGCCGGGTAGGCGAAGTAGTCTCGGTTAATCGCTATCTCTATCAGCAGTCGCAGCAGTTGGAGCACATGCTGCTCAATGCGCCTGACCTGCAGGCCATGATGGAAATCCTTCTGGTCAGTATGCCGCGCCATTTCTCCTTCCGCGTTTCAGAGCTGTGGTTGTATGATCCCGAAGAAGTTCTCAGTGGCCTCATTGTTGGGGCAGAGCGGTATGGGCAGTATCTGCAGTTATTGCAGGACGTTTTCCCGATGCAGGACTTGTACGATCTCGAGCCGGATATCGTTTTGGTGGATGCTACAGATTCCCGGATGTTCGAAGTCCTTAAATCGGAACACGGCCTCGAATATGCCCTGCTGATGCCTCTGCTGGATGCGGGCCGAATGATAGGTAGTCTGCACCTTGGTCTGGAAGATGATTCTCTAATGTTGGGAGAAGCTGAAGAAGCGCTGTTGGCGCATCTGGGCGCTATTATTGCGGTTTGTTTCAAAGAGGCGGTGAGCCGCCAACAGATTTCCCGCCTGACCCTGCTGGACCCTCTCACCCAAATCAGTAACCTGCGCGGTTTCCAGCGAGATATTGCCAGAGAGATTTCACGAGCACGCCGCGCTGAAAAGCCTATGGCTGTGTTGATGCTGGAGGTCGATGACTTCGAGGATCTCTACGAGCACTACGGTAAAAGGCGCTGTCAGTTTGTGATCAAGAAGGTGGCAGAACGACTCTCGTCCGACTTGCGGGCTACAGATATGCTGGCTAGGCTCACCAAGCCGCGCTTTGCGGTGCTCATCCCCAGCTCCGGGGAAATGCTCGGCCAGGACATAGCGGAACGGATGCGTCTGGATATAGAAAACTTCTCCATTGACGATGGTCGCGGCGCAGTATTGCAAGTGACTATGAGTGTTGGCTTGTTGGCTTGGGAGCCGCAGCAGTTCCCTGCGGTCGATATGGCAGAGCTGGCGCGGCAGATGGAAAGCGTTGCAACCAAGGCGCTGGAAGAGGCCAGATCCAAAGGCGGTAATTGTGTTACCCAGGGCAGACTAACAACAATAATAAGTTGAGGATTTAGTGACTAAGCTCGATGACCTTTTTGACAAAAATAAGCAGTGGGCCGATAGCGTAAAGACCAGCGACCCCGCGTTTTTTGAAAAACTAGCCGCCCAGCAAAACCCCGAATATTTGTGGATAGGCTGTTCCGATAGCCGCGTGCCGGCCAATCAGATTGTCGGCCTGCTTCCCGGTGAAATTTTTGTGCATCGCAACGTCGCAAAT
The DNA here is from genome assembly GCA_047611225.1 of Halioglobus sp. Classification (GTDB taxonomy): domain Bacteria; phylum Pseudomonadota; class Gammaproteobacteria; order Pseudomonadales; family Halieaceae; genus Marimicrobium. The sequence goes on along the minus strand of JBLFWP010000007.1, from coordinate 90,222 downwards.
ATGGTGGTTCATACCGATTTCAATTGCATGACAGTTTTGCAGTACGCGGTAACAGTGCTGAAGGTAAAGCACGTGATCGTGGTAGGTCATTATGGTTGTGGCGGCATAAGCGCTGCCTATGGCCATGTCGATCAAGGGCTTATCGACAACTGGTTGCGCCATATCAAAGATGTATTACACACACATAACGATGAGCTCTCTGCCATCAACGATGAAGAAGAGCGCCTCAATCGCTTGTGTGAGCTTAACGTGCAGGCTCAAGTGGAACATGTTTGCCAGTCTACAATAGCGCAAAAAGCCTGGGCAGCCGATCAGGAGCTGTCAGTACACGGCTGGGTATACAGCATTCAGGACGGTTTGTTAAAAGACCTTGATTGCAGTGTTGATGGCGCCGGGCAGGTTGCCGAAGCTTATCGCGTGTTGCCTTGAAGTAGCGCTTGTTAAAGTACTGCAAAGCCTCTGCCGGGCAATAGGTAACCGCAAATATGACTCTCGAACAACGTATCGCCCGGCTTGAAGCCATCGAGGCTATTCGGCAGCTGAAGTTCCGCTATTTTCACGCCTGTGACACCAAGCAAGTTGATGTGGTGCGCGACTGCTTCGCTCCAGGTGAAATCGATTTGCGCTATGGCCGTATTGGCAGGTTCTCTGATCGCGAACAAATGCTGGCGGTGTTTGCTGAACTCGCTTGCCAGCCCCATATTGTAGAGATGCACCATGGCCAGAATCCGCAAATCAACGTGGTGGATGAAAATACGGCAACGGCGGTTTGGGGCCTGTACTATTATCTTATTGATACCCGTCGGCAGATTGTGACGCAATTGGCGGGCTTCTATGATGACGCCTACGGTAGGGCCGACGATCAATGGCAAATGACGCGTTCTTGGTACGAGGTGACTTCCACACAAATTTTTGATTTGTCGGAGGGGATGGCGAAAGTTATTTTTGCAGGCGCCGCTGCACCTTTAGAGCTGGACGATCCGGGCGAACAAGCCGGATAAGCTCAGCGACAAATTTCGCACTAGCGACTTCTTGAAATACGCAGCCTGATCATCCCGCCCACGGAGTAAAAACACAGTGAACTATCAACACCTCCTGTCCAGTGGGCGCATCGGCTCGCTGGAGTTGCGCAATCGCATCATCATGACGCCCATGGGCACCAATATGTCCCAGGCAGATGGACATTGCGGTGAGCGTATTGGGGCCTATTACGAGGCGCGTGCAAAAGGCGGCGCGGGAATGGTCATTGTGGGGGTAGCTTCCATCTCATGGCCCTCAGGCGCCTGTAATCCAAATCAGGTTGCCATTTCATCCGACGAGTTTCTTCCCGGCCTCAGTCAGTTGGCGCAGCGGGTCAAGCAACATGGTTGTCGTGCTGCCGTGCAGTTACAGCATGCGGGGAAGGTTGCGGTTTGCGATATTGCCGCGGGGCGTCCCATGTTAGTGCCTTCAATTCCCCCGCGTGCGAAGGATGACATGATGGCTGCTCTGACAGCCGAAGAAATGGGCGCCTTCGTCAAGTCGTACACCAAGAATGGGGCCGGGGTTAGCTATAAGGTGGCTGACACCGAAGATATCCGTTGGCTTATTTCGCAGTTTGCCGACGCCGCTGATCGAGCCCAGCGAGCAGGGTTTGATGCGCTAGAAATACATGCGGGTCACGGCTATATCATTTCAGAGTTTCTGTCCCCCCATGTTAATCAACGGGAAGATGAATACGGCGGCAACTTGGAAAATCGCGCGCGTCTGTTAGTCGAGGTTATTGCAGCTATTAAGGCGCGAGTAGGCACAGACTTTCCCGTGTGGTGTCGTCTTGATTCGATTGAGTATCGAGTGGAAGGTGGGATCGTGTTAGCGGATGCGATCGAAACCGCCGCGCTCGCCGAGGCGGCTGGAGCCGATGCCATTCATGTCAGTGCCTATGCCAACCCCTCTTCGGGTGCTGCGTTCACCGAGGCCCCACTGGTGCACGAGGCTGGCGGTTATCTTGGGTTTGCCGCCAGTATCAAAGCGCGAATATCAATACCAGTGATTGCCGTGGGACGTATAGAGCCAGACGTTGCTGAAAAAGTACTGGCCCGAGGCGAAGCCGATTTTATCGCCATGGGTCGCAAGCTGCTGGCAGACGCTGAGCTGCCTAACAAATTGCGGCAACAGGCCCCCGAAACTATCAGGCCCTGTATCTACTGCTATACCTGTGTCAGTCGTATTTTTGTGAACGATCATGTTCGCTGCGCAGTCAATGCCCGCACCGGTTTCGAGCATGAAATAATATTGCTTGAGGCCCCGGCAAAGAAACACATTTTGGTTGTTGGCGGGGGACCAGCCGGTATGGAGGCAGCTCGGGTTGCGACGCTTCGAGGACATTCAGTGACGCTGGCAGAGCAGGGTTCAGCGCTTGGGGGCACGGTTTTTTTCTCTTCGATTGTCTATCCAGCGAACGGTAAGTTGATCGAATACCTCGCAGAGCAAATGCGTAGATTGCAAGTGGATGTGCGGTTGTCCACTACGGTTGATGCGGCCTACTTGTCGTCTCTTTCTCCGGATGCTGTGGTTGTCGCCACGGGTGCCAGACGCGATGCTCCCCCTATACCTGGCGCTGAATTGGACCATGTCTTCAGTGGCGATGAAATGCGCGCCCTGATGACGGGTAGTACGAAAGGGGCGCGCGGTTCTGCGGCGGCGGCTAAGCTGCCCGCGTGGCAACGCATGCTTCTTGGTATGTCAGGCCTGCTGGGTATTACGCGCAATGGCCCCTTGGTGCGACGTTTGAGTCACTTCTGGATGCCGGTAAAAAAGCGGGTGTGCATTGTGGGTGGGGGTCTTGTAGGTGTGGAGTTGGCGGAGTTTCTGGCGGAGCGTGGCCGCGAGGTGAGCGTCATCGAAGAGGGCGAAAAGTTTGGGGTTGAGCTTGCGGTGGTGCGCCGCTGGCGCGTGCTGGAAGATCTGCAGCATTTGGGTGTTGTAATGATTAACAATACTCGCGTGGCCAAAATACAGCCCGGTAAGCTCACGCTAATAGGCGCGGAAGGCGAAACCCAAATCACAGCAGATACAGTCATACTGGCCAGCGGTGCTACTGGTGATCTAACTGTGGCTGATCTGAGTCGCGAGTTGGGCTATGACACTCACGTGGCAGGGGACTGTAGCGGCGTTTCTTATATTGAAGGCGCAATTCGCAGTGCGCACGAAGTGGCACGCGCGTTGTAGCTAAAAGTGACGTCAGAACGCATGGCCCGGACTGCATTATTGTGGAACAAAGGAAAAAGCGATGAATAGTTTACTGATACTGTTGCTGCTGATTTTTGGAGGCGTTGCGCTGATGGTGGTACTCGGTGAAAAATTTGCCGAACCGGCGGCCCCGGAACGCTTGGCAAAGCTACAGCGTTGGCTGATTCCCCTGCTGTGTGTAGCCGCAGCGGCATCTTTTGTGGACTATTACTTCTTATGAATAAACCTCTCGTCGGTGTACGGATACTGGACCTTACGCATATGTTGTCCGGCCCCTATGCCGGGATGATCCTTGCAGACCTGGGAGCAGAAACCATCAAGGTGGAGCCCTTGGGTGGTGAGGGCACCCGCAAATTGCTAGCGGATGATCCAGCCAATTCACTGGAAGGCATGGGCGCATATTACCTCACCCTCAATCGCAACAAAAAAAGTGTCGCTATTGATCTTAAGTCGGAGGAGGGCACTGCTTTGTTCCATAATTTGGTGCGGGAATCCGATATAGTCCTCAGTAATTTTGGTGCGGGCGTTCCCCAGCGCCTCGGTCTGGATTTCGATACGCTCACCGCCATCAACTCTCGCATCATCACTTGTACGGTGACCGGCTTTGGCTCGGACGGGCCCGGTGCCAAGCGCCCTGCCTTCGATCAGGTAGCGCAGGCAACGGGGGGCGGAATGTCGATCACAGGCCCTGATCCGGAACACCCGGTTCGCGCGGGGATTCCTATCGGTGATCTTGGTGGCGGTATGTTTGGAGTGATGGGGATACTCGCTGCTCTGTATGAACGGGAGCGCAGTGGCGTGGGTCAACACGTGGACATCTCGATGGTCGACTGTCAGATTTCCATGCTCAATTACATGGCAACTATGCATTTTCTTTCCGGTGAGGAGCCTTACCCCATAGGCAATTCCCATTTTGTGCACGTGCCTTACGATACATTTCACTGCAGCGATGGAATGATTGTTATTGCAGTGATTACCGACAACTTTTGGCAAAACCTGAAGAAGGTGGTGGACTGTGACGACTTTGAAGACGCGGCTTTTGACACACGGCCAGGGCGCTGGGAGGGACGAGAGTTAATCAATCGCCGCCTGAATGAAATATTGAGCGAGCACAGCTGTAATCATTGGCTGGTGAAACTTGAAGCGGAAAAAATCCCCTGCTCACCGGTCAATAGCTTTAGTCAGGCACTGGCCGACCCGCAGGTATTACATCGCAATATGGTGATAGATCTGGGTCATCCTGGCGGCGCTGCAACCAAAGGCCCCGGCAACCCCATCAAGCTGTCGCGCACCAATGAAGAAAGTTTTACCGCCGCGCCACTGCTGGGGCAGGACACAGATACCGTAATGGCTGAGCTGTTGGGTCTAAGTGACGCTGAGATTCAGCAGCTGAAAGAGAAAGGTGTGATTCTTTAAGTCCCTGCCCGGAATTGACTGTTGCTAGCCGTGGCTGTGAATGATGCAAACAGCTGCTAGGATGTCGCCACTCGGTTTTTTTACCGCCTGCGATAACAGCATTAGCTAAAAATATATAAACGAACAACGAGGAGCCAGACAGAATGCCAAGATTGCGGGAAGTGCCTAGAGCGGAAGCCGACCCTATCGCCACCATGATGTATGACATGCTGTTCGGAGATCGTGATCCGGTGGCTGAGCCCGGTACCGAGACAGGAACTCCCGGCAACTGGTGGACGGTATTTGCGCTGGTGCCAGACTGTCTGAAACACGCGATAGAAGGTTTCCAGTTCTACCGTGACCCGGCGCGCAAGTTGGACCCACAATTGCGAGAGTTGGGTCAGACGCGCGCAGGCTATACGCGCGGTTCACAGTTTGTGTACTCGCAGCACTGTAAGTCTTGCCGTTCAGTGGGCTTCAGTGAAGAAAAAATACAGGCGATTAAACACTGGAACGTGAGCTCGGTGTTTAGCGATCTGGAAAGGGCAGTGCTCGCCTACACGGACGCGCTGGTATTGGAAGGAGGGCGTGTGCCAGACGGCGTATTTGAAGCGCTGAAGGCTGAACTCTCCGATGAAGAAATATTGGAGCTCACCTACATAACAACCTTGTACGAGATGCACGCCGTAATGAGCCGTGCCCTGCGTTTGGAATATGATGACGTGGACGACCGTATAGTAGAGGTCGCTGCACCAGAGGGTGGCTCGGACGATGTTATGAATATGGTCGACACGAACGGGGAGTAGTTACTATGGGTTATCATCACTTGGCACTGGCCTGTAAGGATATTCAGGCGATCCATGAATTTTATGAAGGCATTATGGGCTTCGAATTGGTGAAAGTAGAAGTTGCCCCTATTTCTGTTGGCGGCTGGGGGAAACACTTTTTTTATCGCATGGAAGACGACAGTAAGTTTATCGCTTTCTGGGAATTACATGATGTGCCCGGAACTGAAAATTTCGAAACTGCTTTATCAAAGGCCGCTGGTTTGCCCGATGAGATTAATCACATTTCGTTTGATGTGGCAGACATGGATGATTTAGCGCGGCGTAAAAAGCAGTGGCTGGATGCCGGGTTAGAGATACTGGAGGTTGATCACAACTGGTGCCATTCGATCTATACAAAAGATCCAAACGGTACAATGGTAGAGTTTTGCGCTACAACTGGAAGCTTTACCCAAGAGGATCGAGCAACAGCCTTGAGCGCGCTCACCAGCACAGAGCCTGAGTATTCGAAGCCACCTGCGTCCATAGATTTTATATCGCCGGAAGCTTGATAGCCTACTGGCGCGGCTAGGCGCCAGTGAAAGCGCTGGCCCCAGGCCAGCCTTTATTCCTTAAAATTTATAGCGCCCCTGTAATGCAATAGTGCGCGGCCGATTCAAGCTGCCCACCGTCGCAGTGCCAATAGGCACGGTCTGGCCACCAAAGGCCGGGTAGTCGAAGCCGAAAGATGATTCCTGATCCAGTAGGTTGCGCCCCATAAGGGCCACTTCCCAGCTGTCGTCCCCAGATGCCAGCGCGATACGCAGGTCAAGTAAGGTCAGAGCGCCATCCAGGCTGCGCTCGTCCCGTTGCTGGTACTGCTCATCACGCAGGTTTAGAGCGCCATCAAACAACCAGTTCATGCCCGCGCTGTTCCAGGGGAGTTCATAGTGTGCATTGAACGCGGCAGACCACTCAGGCGCATACGGCAGGCGCATATCGATGTCGGTTTGCTCGGCATCGGCAAAGGTGGCGCTCGCGCCCAGTACCAGATTTGGCCTGGCAGCGATGCGGCCTTCGATTTCAATACCCTGTGTTTCGGCCGGTACGGTGTCAGTTAAAAAGGCGAGGCCGGTGAAGGTGATTATCTGAAAGTTTTCAATCTGGGTGTAGAACGCGGCAACATTCAGCAACGCTGCGCCATCGGCGAATTCCATTTTCAAACCTATTTCAGTCGTGTCGGCTTTTTCGGTGTCGTACTCGGCATCTTCTGGTAGAGCCACCTCGGTGGTGAAACCACCACTTTTACTGCCGCGTGCCCAGGATAGGTAGGTCATGGTGTCTTCGCTAAGGTCGTATTGGATATTAATGGAGCCATCCAGATTGTCTTCGCCGCGCTCCAGTGGTGTCGGTGGTACCTCGGGGGCCAGCAAATTGGCGACGATCTCCGATCCCGGCCTGCCACTGCGCGTGCGAACGCGTTCCCATACGGCATCTTTTTGCTCATCGGTATAGCGCAGGCCTACCGTCGCCCGCCAGCGCTCGCCAAGTGTGAGGGTGCTCTGGCCAAATAGGGACCATACCTCGGTATCCTGTGTGTAGATCTTGGTGTTGTCGCCGTCTAAAGGTAGCCCGCTGAGTGTGAAGGGCTCGGGGAAGCTGGCATTGGTGGCAGCGGTGTAGTCCAGCGTGCTGTCCATGTAATACAGGCCCGCGATATAGGAAAACTGGCGGTCTGATGGGGAGGCGATACGAAATTCCTGGCTCACTTGCTCATACTCGCTGCTGAAAAGAGTATTCAGGTAGTCCACCGTGAGAAAGTCGGAGTCTGTCAGGCGTGTGTTGTCGTATTCCGTCCAGCCCGTGAGCGAGGTGAATTGGTAGTCGCCGAAGCTGTGGTCGTAGTTGATGGTTGCTCGCTGCGAATCCTGTTGGTCTTGTGCATCCCCGGAACTGCCCTCGGATGTGAGGGCGGTTTTGCCCTGGCTGATGCCGATAAGGGCGGTTGGGTCTATCGATGCGATGAAGCCCAGTTCATCGTTATCCGGCTGGAAAGTGTCGCCCAGAATTTCCAATTCATCGTACTGGTAGCTAATCAGTAACGAGCCATTCTCAGTGACGTCATAATCTGCACTCAGGCGTATAGTGTTTTGTTCCCGTTCGGGCACCTCATTGCCAGTGGTCTGGTTGGTGACGTAACCCTCTTCCTGCACACTGTTTATCGCAAGGCGGTAGTTGCCGAAGCCTGTGGGGATATCAACTGCAGCGGTCACAAAGGTTGAGTCAAATTCGAGCTCGTAATCCCCTTGTATATAGCCACCAAACTCATCTGTGGGCCTGCGTGAAATAATGCTGATGGCTCCAAGGCTGGTGTTTTTTCCCAGCAGGGCAGTTTGCGTGCCCTTAATCACCTCGACACGTTCCACATCAAACAGGGCCGCCTGAAACTCACGGATACGGCCTGCCCAGACCCCATCGATAAACAGCCCAACAGATTGATCCAGACTCTCGCCGCCGGCGCCAGTACCGATGCCGCGCATGGTCACCTGAGACAGATTTTGCGGTGTGTGTTGAATAGTGAGCCCGGGTACAGACGCTGCCAAATCGTTGGTGTCGCGAATGCTGAAGTTATCGAGGATGTCGCCGGTGAGGACGTTGATCGTGACAGGGATATCCTGCACGTTTTCAACCCGTTTCTGCGCGGTGACCAGTACTTCCTCTAGAGTGTTCTGTGCAATAGCCCAGCCGCTGGCCGTCATACCCACCATTGTCGTCAGGGTGAGTGAATATCTCAGGCATGTGGAGGAATAATGCATGGTGATGTCCTTTGCGAATCAGTTTCTGTGAGTAAGTTTAAAAGGGTTTGGTTACGGCCAGATAATAAACCAGTGGCACGAATACGATGACCAAAGGTGTGGTTACCCGAAAAAATAGCCAGTGGAAGCGCATCATCGTCTCATAGCGCTCGAGGTTCCCACTCTGGCGGATTTTCCACTTGTTGCCGCCGAAATGCGATATGTAGTAATCGACACACTCCATGGGCAGGAAAATCACCAGCACTATGCCCAGCTTAACGCTGAGCCAGCTCAATTCCTGCCATTCCCAGCCCGTGAGCCACACCATTAGCAGCCCGGTCAGCAAGACTACGGGAAAGGCAACGTGTTCCAGAATAGCGCCCTTGTCGAAACGTTCCATGAATTCATTGCGCCGGGCAATGGCAAGGGGGTCGCCCGGTTCACGTGACCAGGCCCTAAAGGCGGGAACAATGTAGTTGCGATAGGCCACCGCAGTGCTGAATGACCACATGGCCACCGTGAGCAGGTGAGCGAATTTTACCTGCATATACCAGGGCAATAGCAGGGTGCGTAGCTCTTCCAGGGGTAGCCCTTATTGTTATGAGGTGAGGTTCCAGGCGGTGTTTTTGGGCTCGCCCGGCCCGAATTAATCCAAATTAGACCAGACGCTTCGAAAGAGTCAAGGAGTGTGGCAGTCTCTGCGGGTGCGGTGGGCTGGATCCATCTGCTGTGAATCGCCCCTAAAACCTGCCGTATTCCCTTAGAAACTTCGGTCATCCCTCTGACACCATTGGGGTTTTAGCCACAAGATACATGCCTTTCGCAGTTTTAACTTTGAACTGTGGGCCCTATAATCGGGTCTATAAATTAACCCGGCCCTCTATTGCTCATCTCGTGTCGAGATTCAGCGTTGCCGGGGTACAAGGGGTGTGACTGTTGTCGGCCGATTGGCTCAATAAATCCAGCGATGTTTCTGCGCGTGTCGTTTCTGCCCTCGCGGGGGCCGTGCAGAGCATGTCCGAACCGGCCAGGGCCCGCCGTTTGCGGCAGGTATTGCTGCTTGTGCTGGCTCTGTGGGCCGTGCTTGCGTTGGCGAAGCTGGTGTGGGCGTTGGTGCCCATGTCGGCTGAGCCCACCGCCGCAGCGCCCCAGGTTATCAACCCGGTGGTGATGAGCAGCAAAAGCGCGGCATCGGGTACGGTAGATATCGAGCGCATGCGCGGCTGGCACTTGTTTGGTGAAGCCGGGGCAGCGCCCGTTTTTGTCGCAGAGCCGGAGGTGGTTAACTCCAGCGCTAGGGACGGGATCGAGAATGGCGCCCGGGAGACCCGGTTAAAACTTGTTCTGCGGGGTATTGTTGCCTCCACGGAAAATGGGCTGGGCCATGCCATTATTGAATATAAGTCGGTGCAGAATGTTTATGCTGTGGAAGACAAAATGCCCCTGCCCGGCAGGGTGAGCCTGGCCAAGGTCATGCCTAAGCAGGTTGTGTTGGATAATGGCGGTACCTACGAGCTACTGGTTCTGTTTGAGGATTCCAAGCTCGCCAGTGGGCAGCCAGTGCAACGCGAGCCCCAAGTGAAGGCAGCCAAGCCTAAGGGAGAGGTCGATAAGCGCGGCAACGCTGAAGCCACCGCCCTGGCTCAAAGCTATCGCGAGCGTTTGTACAAGAATCCGCAATCGCTGTCCTCGGTGGTCAGTGTCAGCGCGGTGCGCGAGGGGGGTGAGTTGTTGGGCTATAGGGTTCGCCCAGGCAAGGAAACGGAACAGTTTGCCCAATTGGGTTTCAAAGCAGGTGATGTTGTGACATCGGTAAACGGTATCGAGCTGAATAACCCGGCCAATACCATGGTGCTGTACAACGCCATGCGCTCCGCCGGAGAAGTGGTTTTCGAGCTCAAGCGAGACGACCAGCCGATATCGCTCAGTGTCAGCCTGGATGCCACTGGCCAGTAGTGGTAAAGCTTGGAACAGACAATTAAAGAGTAAAACGTGAAAAACAAAACTGTAGTAAAACTTTTACAAAAGGATGTTGCTTAGTGAATGCCTTATCCCGGTTACGTCCCGCCCCGGTTGTAGCTTGCCTGCTGGCCTGTTTGTTGAGCAGCATGCCGCTGGCGGCGCAGGATTACACGGTTAACCTGAAAGATACTGACATCCAGGAACTGATCAAATTTGTCGCGGAAGCCACAGGCACCACTATCGTTGTTGACCCCGCCGTAAAGGGCAAGGTCAAAGTGGTGTCTTCCAAGCCAGTGAATAGCGCCGAATTGTATGAGTTGTTTCTATCGATTCTCGAAGTACACGGTTACACCGCAGTGCGTTCCGGTGGAATAGTGCGCGTTATACAAAGCAAAGATGCCCGCTCAGCCCCGGTTGAGATAATGGATGGCGACTCCGGTAAAACCTCCGACAAATACGTAACGCAGGTTATCCGGTTGGACAATATTTCTGCCGCCAAACTGATTCCGGTTTTGCGCCCGCTGGTACCACAACAGGCACACATGGCGGCCTATGCCCCGAGTAACGCCATTATCATTTCCGATGTGTCCGCGAATATCGATAGAATCAGGGGCATTATCGAGCGCATGGATCGTTCCGCTATTCAGCAGACGGATATTGTGAAGTTACGTTATGCAGTCGCGGAAGACGTGGTGCGAATGCTGGATCAGCTCAGTAAGTCTGAAGCGAAACAGGCCGGTGGCGCTGATTCAGAAGTATTGCTGGTGGCAGATTCCCGCACCAACAGTGTGTTGATTAACGGCGACGAGTTGGAGCGGGCCCGCCTGCTCCGGCTGGTGACTCACCTGGATACGCCCCTGGAACAAAGTGGCAACGTTAAGGTGGTTTATCTGGAATATGCTGACGCGAAGGAAATGTCAGAGGTTTTGACGCGGGTGATGCAGAACATCTCGCAGTTGGACGGCCCCGAGGGCAAAAAGACCGGAAGCGCGCAAAACAAATCGACCATTGAGGCAGATGAGGGCACCAACGCGCTGATCATCACCGCAGACACGGATGAAATGGCGGCTCTGGAAGCCGTTATTCACCGCTTGGATATCCGTAGGGCGCAGGTATTGGTCGAAGCCATCATCGTTGAGATGGAGTTGATAGACGGGCAGGACCTCGGACTGCAGTGGTTGTTCGCAGAGGATAGCGGCTTCTTCGGCAGTAATATTAATAACAATGACACGCGTGCGGGGAATATTGCTGCGGCTGTGTTGCCAGCGGACGACAATAACTCCTCCACCGACGACAGTTTTGATATAGGCAATTTGGCAGGAGCCCTAGCGGGAACCCCCGGTCTGTCTTTGGGTTGGGGCACGCTGGATGATGACTTGTCCATCTCCGTCATTCTTAGTGCGCTGAAGGAAACAGCCAACGCCAATATTCTTTCAACGCCAAGCATATTGACGTTGGATAACCAGGAAGCGTTTATCACAGTGGGTCAGAACGTGCCCTTCGTGACCGGTTCGTTTACCAACACTGGGTCGGGTGGCGACGGCGCACAAAATCCGTTCCAGACTATCGAGCGTGAGAACGTTGGTATTACACTGACAGTAACGCCGCACGTGAATGAAGGTGACTCTGTGGTACTGGATATCGAGCAGGAAGTGTCCAGCTTAAGTGGACTGTCTGTGGCGGCCTCCGATTTGATTACCAATGAGCGCAGAATTCAGACCAAGGTACTGGCGGTAGACGGTGAGGTCATAGTACTGGGCGGATTGATCAAGGACGATGTGCAGGACGCGCAGCAGAAAGTGCCTTTTTTGGGTGATATCCCATGGCTGGGCAGACTGTTCCGCACCGACAAAGTGCAGGTCACCAAAAACAATTTGCTGATTTTTATTCGCGCTACGATTATTCGAGACGATGAGGAGTTAGCCGGTGCGACAGCCGAAAAGTATCGCTACATTCGTGACCAACAGGCGCTGCGCCGTGAGCGCGGGTTGATGTTCCTGGACGATGATTCGCTGCCAATGCTGCCCGAGTGGGAAGCGCAAATTCAACAGCTTGAAGAGATGGATGCGGCTTCTCTTCCACCCCTGCCTGAGGATTCATCTGAAGCCTCTGAGTCAATGGAGGAAAATTGAGCGCCATACCTGAAGTAGAGTCTGCCGAAGAAGTACCAGCGGCTCCGGTACTGCGGCGGGGGAGCCTGCCGTTTACCTTTGCTCAACAGCACGGTGTGTTGCTTGATTCACACCCCAGTGGCGAACCCATCGTGGTGCATGTGGAGGAATTACCGGTACAGGTGATGACGGAGCTGCGTCGTTTTCTCGGTAGGCCCTACGGCCTGTTGGATGTATCTGAAAGTGAATTTAAGCGCCGTTTAACGCTGGCCTACCAGCGCGACAATAACGAAGCGGTGCAAATGGCAGAAGACATCGGAGACGATGTCGACCTCAGTCGTCTGGCCGATCAAATTCCCGAAACCGGTGACCTGATGGACACCGAAGACGACGCACCGATTATTCGTTTGATCAACGCCATTTTGTCGCAGGCTGTGCGCGATAAAGCTTCAGATATTCATGTCGAAACCTTTGAGGATAGACTCAGTGTGCGTTACCGCGTAGACGGCGTGTTGGCTGAGGTGCTTTCGCCCAAGCGAATGTTAGCGCCGTTGTTAGTGTCGCGCCTCAAGGTAATGGCGAAGCTCGATATTGCAGAGAAGCGCGTGCCGCAGGACGGCAGGATTTCAGTGAAAATTGCAGGGCACGCGGTGGATATTCGTATGTCGACTATTCCCTCTGCTCACGGTGAGCGGGTGGTGTTGCGCTTGCTGGATACAGCGGCAGGGCAATTGCAGCTGGCCCAACTAGCGATGAACGAACAGGTGCTGGCGGCTTATAAAAAGCATTTGCACAGCCCCCACGGCATAATTTTGGTAACCGGCCCAACAGGCTCGGGCAAAACCACTACCTTGTACGCGGGCCTTGCCGAGATAAATGAAACGACTCGCAATATTCTTACTATCGAAGATCCGGTGGAGTATATGTTGCCCGGTATCGGTCAGACGCAGGTGAATGCGAAGGTCGACATGACGTTTGCCAGAGGGCTGCGGGCCGTTTTGCGCCAGGATCCGGATGTTGTGATGGTGGGAGAGATTCGCGATCTGGAAACGGCAGAAATTGCGGTACAGGCTTCGCTAACAGGTCACCTGGTGTTGTCTACACTGCACACCAATACCGCCGTAGGCGCCATCACACGTCTTCACGATATGGGTATCGAATCCTTCCTGTTGTCTTCCAGCTTGCTGGCAGTGATGTCGCAACGCCTGGTGCGCTTATTGTGCAATGAGTGCAAGGAGGAAGTTGAACCTAATGCTGCAGAACGAGAGGCGCTTGGTCTTGCTGGCGATGATGACCACAAGGTCCACCACGCGGTGGGTTGCGAGCGCTGCCACTATTCGGGCTTTCGCGGACGTACCGGTATTTACGAAATGATTGAGATCGACGATGCCATGCGCGTCATGATCTACGAAGGTGCCAGCGAAGCAGAAATTCTGAAAGTCGCACGCAAAGAATATCCCGGAATCGAGAGCGACGGACGCCGTCGAATATTGGCCGGGGAAACCAGTATCGAGGAAGTCCTGCGCGTGACTTCCCTAGGCTGATACGGATACCTGAATTGTGACTGCCTATCGCTACAGGGCGCTTAACACCACCGGAAAACTCGTCAAAGGCGTTCTTGAGGGAGACTCAGAGCGGCAGGTGAGAGCACAGTTGCGCAGCCAGAGTCTGCAGCCTGTGGAAATTTTTCAGGCGAATAAAGCAGAGTCAGAAAAAACCGGTTTTAGTTCGCCGCAATTTTTTTCCCGCGTAAGCGTCGGCGATTTGGCGCTAATGACGCGCCAGCTAGCAACCCTGGTAGATTCCAATCTGCCTATTGATGAAGCATTGCAGGCGGCTGCGGAACAGAGCCGCAGCCCGCGCATCAAAGGTATGTTGCTGCAAGTGCGATCGCGAGTGGCGGAGGGGCACACACTGGCGCATGCCATGGGAGAGTTCCCGCAGGTTTTTAATGAAATGTTTCGTGCCATGGTAAACGCCGGAGAGCACGCAGGATTTCTTGGCCCAGTGTTGGAGCAGCTCGCCGATTACACAGAGCAGCGTCAGTACACCGGACAGAAATTGAAAATGGCGATGATCTACCCGTTCATTCTATTGGGCGTTGCCGTGACGGTGGTGGTCGCACTGATGGTGTTCGTGGTACCTGAATTGATTGGTGTGTTTGCCAACAGCAAACGCGAACTCCCGGCGTTGACCAGGGGTTTGATCGCCACCAGTGATTTTATACGGGATTACGGCGTATGGGTGCTTGTGGGGCTTATCGGTTTCTATTTTGCAGCACGCCAATTACTTAAAAACCCTGCGCGGAAAAAGAGCTGGCACCGTTTTTTGTTGCAGGTGCCTGGTATGTCGCGATTGGTGATCGCCATTGATACGGCGCGCTTCGCATCAACCCTCAGCATTCTGATGGCCAGTGGTGTACCGCTGTTGGATGCCTTGAGAATTGCCGGCCAGGTACTGACCAATTTGGTGTTGCGAGAAGACAGCAAAGCGGTGGCAGAGCGCGTGCAAGAGGGTAGTAGCTTGAACCGCGCACTACAGACCAGTGGCCGTTTTCCTCCGATGATGGTGCACATGGTTGCCAGTGGTGAGGCCAGTGGAGAGTTGGAAAAGATGCTGGAACGCTCTGCGACCAATCAGGAACGCGAGTTAGAAATGACGCTGGGGACAATGACGAGTTTGATAGAGCCGCTGATGATCGTGTTCATGGGTGGCATGGTACTGACGATAGTTCTGGCGATACTGCTACCAATATTTGATTTAAACACAATGGTGAAGTGAACGATGAGACATACTAAGAGTGCAGGATTTTCCCTGGTGGAAATTCTGGTGGTGCTGGTAATCATGGGCCTGCTGATCAGCGTGGTGGCGCCTACCGTGCTCAACCGGGCCGACGATGCGCGTGTACAAAAAGCCTATGCGGACTTTAAGAATATTGAAACCGCTCTGAAAATGTACCGGCTGGACAACTATATCTACCCCTCTACCGAGCAGGGCCTGCAAGCTCTGGTGGAGCCCAGTTCGCTGGACCCAGAGCCGCGCAATTTCAAAGCGGGCGGCTACCTGGAGGAATTGCCTATAGACCCTTGGGGCCGTCCCTATCTCTTTTTGAGCCCAGGTGAGCACAAAGAAGTTGATATTTATTCTATGGGTGCTGATGGTTTGTCCGGCGGTGAAGGTCAGGCGACCGACATCGGCAACTGGAGAGCAGAGAACTGATCTTATGTCCTGTTGTGTCATCGAGCGGTGCCATCGAGTAGCGTCCATAAGATGTCAGTAAACGCGGCATCCGCTACATCGCTTAAACGTCAGCGGGCATTCAGCCTGCTGGAACTGTTGGTCGTTATGATGGTGGTAGTGATGATTACTACCATGGTGTCGCTGGCGGTAAGCAGTGGCAGCCAGGATATTCGCCTGCAATCCTTTGTCTACAATCTAGCCGATGTTTCCAGCTATGCCCTCGATGAAGCGCAAATGACCGGGCAGGATTACGGCCTTCTGTTACGGGAAGAGTATGAAGATGGCGCAAAATTCTACAGCTATAACTGGTTTGAGCGGCGCCTGGAAGGTTGGGAGGAGGTTGATGCGCGCCAGGAAGTGTTCGCCTCACAAGATATGCCCGAAGGTATTGAGCTGGAGTTGGAACTTGAAGACGGCCCTTTCAGCGAGCGAGAGATCGAGCTCAATGAGGATGGTGAGGAACTGATTGCCCCGCAAGTCGTGTTCTATTCCAGTGGTGAAACAACCGTAGGCGCAATCAATGTGCGCGACACTGCCACAGGTGATCTGATGTGGCGTATCGAATGGGATTTGCTGGGGCGCTTTGATGTGCTGCTACGTGGCGAACCGGAGGAGGGCGAGTGAAAGCCAAAGGCTTTACGCTCATAGAAGTGATGGTGGCCTTGGCCGTTGTTGCGGTCGCACTACCCGCCCTGCTGATGTCGCTGTATCAGCAGATGGACAACACCGCCTACCTGCGCGACAAATCACTGGCCCATATGGTGGCCGCCAATAAAATGACCGAGACGCGCATTTTCGCAGGCGCTACTCGCAGCATTAAGGCAGGCAAAGACAGTGGGCTGACTGAATTTGCCGATCAGGAATGGCACTGGTGGTTGGAAACCAAAACGACTGTGATCGATAATTTTTTCCGCATTGAAATCGCGGTCGCTAAAGATGAAAGCCAGCAAGATAATCCGCTCTACAGCTTGATAGGCTTTATCTCGGGCGAGCTCGCCTTTGACCAGCAGCCAGCGGGAAATGGTGGCAATGGTGCCAATGGGGGAGGTGGTGGAAATGGTGGGGACGGTGGAGGTGACGGAGCCGCTGGCTCGGGTACTCCTCCTTTCAACGAATCTCAACTGCAAGATTTCATAAACCAATGAGAAGCGTCAGTAAAACCGCCGGTTTTACCCTCGTAGAAGTGCTAATAGCTATGGCGATTACCGCCTTTGTCTCTGCGATTGCGTACTCTAGTCTATCCACCGTGATAACCGGGGTGGAGGGCTTGCGAGTGAGCGCCGATAGAATCTACGAAGTGAATCGCGCCTGGATGATTATTTCACGCGATATACGCCAGTTCGCCAATCGCCCCATTCGCGATGAATTTGGCGAGATAGAGCCTGCGCTCACCGGTGGCGATTTAGCGCGTTTTGAATTGAGCTTTACCCGCACTGGTTGGCACAACCCTAATCTTAATCTGCGCAGCCATCTGCAGCGAGTGAACTACCGTATAGAAGACGAGGCCCTGTGGCGTGACTCTTACCCGGTGTTGGATAGGGCAGGGGATACGGAGCCAGACACGGTGATGTTGTTGGACAAAGTTGAATATATGGATCTGGCGTTTCTGGGTTCTCTGCAAGCGGTGCAGCGTCAGCGCGACGATCAGTCAGTGGATACCACCGACTGGGCCGAAAATTGGGTTGCGGGCAATAGTGCTCCGGGTACAGCCCAACCGCCGCCTGCGGCAGTTGAAATCAATTTGCAGTTAGAAGACTGGGGAGAGATGAGGCGCTTGTATGCATTACCGTCCAGCCAATAAAGGAAAGATGCGGCGCCCACTTGGACCCTCCTCTGTAGGGTCTAAAGCCCCGTATCGCCAGAAGGGTGCAGCCCTGATCATTGCCATGTTGGTATTCGCTATAAGCACAGCATTGGTTGTTGCGATGAAAAGTGAATTCACCCGCTTCTTCGCCCGCAGTGCCAATATTCTGCTGGCCGAACAGGCGCACTCCTATTTGCGCGGTGCGGAAGAACTAGCGGCAATGGCGTTGATTGCTGACTATGACAAGGATAAAGAAACGGGCATACCAAAGGACGACCTGGCCGAAGAATGGGCCCTTACGAGGCCGCCCTTCGCCCTTGATGATGGCGGGTGGATGAGCGGTTCACTCGAAGACCTACAGGGCCGCTTTAATCTCAATGCATTGGCAAAACCGGTGGCTAAAAATTCGAAAGATCGTTTCACGGCGTCACAGGAGGTGTTCATACGCTTGCTGCAGGCGCTTGAGGAGCCCAGTGTCAGCCAACACGAGGCAGAGTTGATCACGCAAGCCGTCAGCGACTGGTTGGATGCCGACAGCAAACCTCTGCCAGACGGTGCTGAAGACGACTATTACTATTCCCGAGATCCTGCCCATCGCACTGGCAATCGGCCTATGGCAAGCCCCAGCGAATTACTAGCTGTGGCCTATATGACGCCGGAAATCTATCAGGCGCTGTTGCCGGTTATAACAGTCTGGCCTCAGGAGCCTGAGGACAAATGGCTAAATTTCCACACAGCCCCTCCACTTCTGCTGCGTGCATTGAACGGGGATAAAAACCTCTCACCATTGAGCGAGGGAGACGGGGATGTGCTGCAGCAAGAGCGAGACGAGATCGGATTTGCTGACAAGGCGGCCTTTCTTAAGAATTCTGTGTTCGGCAACAGCCAGGGAACAATGAAAAGAGCTGGAGGCTTGCTGCGTCAGACCTCCTCCTGGTTCCTATTGCGGGCCGAGGTGGACCTTGCCGATAGGAACATGCGCTTGTACAGTGTGCTGGAGCGCGGCAACAGGCGCGTAGATACAGTGGTCAGAGCCAGTGGCAGTCTATAAAAACTGGCAGGGGTAAATGTCATTGATGCGGGGGTTGCCAGATGCAGCCATCGGGGAACGTAACAGAGTGAGGGAAGTACAGTTTTGCAAAATACGGCTGTCATAAGGCTAATAGGCGATCGACTGGCTTGGTATCCACCAGGAGCCAGTGACCAACCCTTGTGGCTGGACAACGATATCGCCCGGGAAAAGTTACTTTCGACCTTGTCGCAGCGGCGCATGAACTTGTGTTTTGCCGTGCCCGGCGCAGATGCCCGGCTCCTGACGCTTCCCCTTACAGCGGCGGAAAAGAAACACATCACTAAATCCCTGCCCTTTATGCTTGAAGAGCAGGTGGCAGAAGACGTAGAAGACCTGCATTTTGCCCATACCCCATTAGGTAAAGACGAATTGGCTGTTGCCCTGTGCACGGCAACGAAAATGGCACAATGGCAGGAACAATTGGCTGCGTTTCCCGGTGTTACGCAGTGGTTACCAGAGCCATTACTGCTGCCATGGCATGAGGGCGAGTGGTGTCTGGTGCTGGAAGAGGATCAGGCGATTGTGCGACTGGGCCAATGTGTAGGCTTTGCGCTGGAGCGCGATATGTTAGAGCAGGTGTTACTTGCGCATTCAGGCGAGACGCAAGTCCCTAAGTCGATAATTGTTTACGGCAGCGATCAAAGTAGTGACACCGCGTTGCTACCTGCCCAGCTGCAAGAGCTGGTGCAATGGCGCAATGGTGATCTTTGTGCGGCTTTGATGTTGAGTGAAGGCGACAGCCTAAATCTCAATCTGCTGATGGGGGCCTACGCACCGCGTTTGCCCTTCGAACGCTGGTGGCGCCAGTGGCGCGCCGTGGCTGCGGTATTTGCAGTGGCCTTTGGCCTGCAGTTGGCATCCAGCTACGCGGATTACCGCAATCTCTCTGCGGAAAACATTGCTCTGCGCACCGCAGTACAGGACAGCTACCGCACCGCTTTTCCAAAAGGCGCGGTGGTGGATGCAGAAAAACAGTTGCGCCGACAGCTCGATGCGCTGGGTGGCACAGGCCAGGCCAGTGGTTTCGTTAGCTTGATGGAGCAGGTGGGTAGTGTTGTATCCGAATTGCCCGGCACCAGTATTGCCACCATTAACTACAACGAGAAAGGCGATGAAATGCGTTTGAATGTTATCGCCGCAGATTTTGAAGGGGTGGAACGCTTGCGCAGTCGCATTAACGAAGTCGGTCTGGAAGCGATTATGGAAAGTAGCAGCGCACAGGGTGAGAAAGTTCGTGCGCGCCTGCGAGTAGGGGTGCGCTCATGAAAGAGTGGTTTGTAGGCCTCAACCAGCGCGAGCAGCTGAGTGTTTTTCTACTGAGTATTGCTGTGGTGTTGTACCTCCTCTATAGCATGGTGTGGTCACCACTAGATGATAAACGCGATCAACTTGTACTTCAGAATTCCGCCATTGGCGAATCACTAGTGCGGGTGGATGCGATGGTGTCTGAATTAATGGATTTGCGCAAAAGTGGCGCCAAAGTTGGGTCCAAACGAAACCTCACATCGTTGATCAACCAATCTACTACCAGGCTGGATTTGCCGGTAAGTCGCTTGCAACCAAACAGCCGCGGTGAAATTCAGGTGCGCCTGGAACACGCTGCGTTTGACGACGTGCTGAAGTGGTTGCATGAGATGGAGTACCGCGAAGGTTTATTAGTGCGAGAAGTTTCCGTTACTCAGACGGGTACAACCGGGCGAGTTAATACCACCGTTCGAGTGGCGCAGGCGGGATAGACGGCATGCGTAAATCGTTTTTCCTGGGGGTATTTGTCCTGGCACTGGTGTTTCTGGTGAGTCTGGTGGCATCCGCTCCGGCACGACTACTGTCCTTGGTATTACCTGGCGAACAAATTGTTTTGCAGGGTCTTTCTGGCACTTTGTGGCAGGGCAGTGCGAGTCGCTGCATGATGCGTCTTCCTGCGGGTTATTTGCATTTAGGTGCAGTGCAGTGGTCACTGGACCCGCTTTCCCTGTTGTTGTTAGCGCCAAAAGTGCAGCTAAGTAGTGAATGGGGACAGCAAAGAATCAAAGGAGAGTTAGTGCTGCGCGGTGCACAGGATCTGGACGTGCGCGATCTGGAAGGGCAGGTACAGGCTAATTTACTACGCCACTTTGCGCCAGTTGCTCTGAACGGCACATTTTCCATGCAGATAGCCTCGCTGCAATTGCGCGACGGTTTGCCCCATAGCGGTAAGGGGCGTGTGTTGTGGGAGCAGGGCAGCTGGCAATCACCGCGTGGGCCCATTCAACTGGGCAGTTATGCGCTCGATTTTGAGCAAGCCGAAGGTGCGCCACTGGAAGGGAAGGTCGTGACACTAGAGGGGCCGCTGGAAGCTGAGGGTGGGCTGACCCTAGACCAGCGGAAATATACTCTCGATATCCTGGTGGGTAGCCAGGAAACCCTGGACCCGCAGCTGCAGCAAGCATTGTCTTTGGTCGCTGCACCTGAAGGAGATAACTATCGCCTATTTCTGGAGAGTGATTTTTAGTCCCTTTCGGATAAAATTTCCCCTCAGATCAGAATGCCACTTACTTAAGTAGAGAGTTGCCATATACCTGACCTGGAGGGTGCCTTAGACGTTTTGGTTTCATGCCGAGGCTCGCTACTTCGAAGTAAACGGGTAAGATTGGGAAGAATGGAGTGGTCAGGTAGGCAAGTCTACTAAAGGGCGTGGGGTTCCAACCGAAAGTGGACTTACCTACCTGACTGCGGGTTCGAAGCGCTTGGCTGCCAGACTTAAGTAAGGGCCATTCCCCTCTTATCTGATAATTAGTTGTACCGCCCACTGCCGCGAGGCAGTGGGCATTGTGTATAATCTTTCGTTTTACTACCCAAGAGAATGGCAGTAATGAGTGATACTGATTTTAAAAAATACGAGTGTGTGATCTGCGGCTTTATCTACGACGAAGCTGAAGGCTTACCCGATGATGGAATTAAGCCCGGCACCAAGTGGGCCGATGTTCCAGAAGACTGGGAATGTCCGGATTGTGGAATTTCCAAAACAGATTTTGATCTCTACGAAGAATAGGTAGGGCTGGCGTGACAGTAGTTAAGCACCAAGCGCTGCTAAAACTACGAAAGATTACAGGCCCGGACAAATGGGCCTGTAGCGCCACCCATTCAAGCTGTCCTGGTCCGTCCGGTTTCACCACCCATAGGCTACCTCTGTGATCGATTATAAACAACGGCTCGCCGCTGTTCGGAAGCAGATGGCCACGTCGGGCTACGACGCCCTTATCGTGCCACGGGCGGATGAATACCTTGGGGAGTACATCCCCGAACACAATGAACGCCTGCACTGGTTAACCGGTTTTACGGGTTCTGCCGGTGTGGCATTGCTGTTGCCTGAGCGCGCGGCTATTTTTGTTGATGGCCGCTATACCGTTGCGGTTCGAAGCCAGGTTTCCACCGAGCTTTTTGCCTACCACCATTTAATAGAAGACCCTCAACCAGCATGGCTGGCAGAGCATTTGCCTGCGGGTGCAAAAGTGGCCTGTGATCCTCGACTACACAGTCTCAGTTGGTATCGCGCGACAGCTAAATTACTGCAAGCGTCCGGACTCGAGTTGGTAGCCGATGCGGGCAATCTGATTGATAGCTGCTGGCAAGACAGGCCCGAAGTCACGGTAAAAACAGCTTTGTTATTACCTGTGGACGTCACTGGAGAATCCAGCCTTAGTAAGCGAGCACGTATCGCACAAAAAGTGGTAGCAGCAGGTTGTGATGGAACGCTGATCTTTCAGCCAGATGCCATTAGCTGGCTATTGAATATTCGCGGTACCGATATGCCGCAATTACCAGTACTGCAAAGCCTTGCTCTACTAGAGGCGACGGGCGATCTCACACTATTTGTGGATGCCCAAAGGCTTCCGGCGGGCTTTGTTGAGCATGTAGGCGAGGGCGTCAGTGTTTTGCCAGAACCGGAATTTGCTGCATCTCTTAAGAGCTATGCCGGGCAAAAGATTTTGACGGATCCGGCGAGCGCCAGCGCCTGGACACAACTGGAATTGGAACGCGCCGGTGCAACTCTGGTTTTCGGCGAAGACCCAGTGCTTATTCCCAAGGCCTGCAAGAATGCAGTGGAGTTGGCGGGCAGCCGCAACGCGCATTTGCGTGATGCTGTCGCAGAGGTTCGCTTTTTGGCATGGCTCGATGAGGAGGTGTCGCTTGGCCGCTTGCACGATGAGGCAGCCTTGTCCGATACATTGTTCTCCTACAGAGAGCAGGGGAAACATTTCCATGCCTGCTCCTTCGACACCATTTCTGCCGCTGGCGCTAATGCAGCCATGTGCCACTACAACCACCTCAATGGCAGCCCAGCCACGCTGGAAATGGACACTGTGTATTTACTCGATAGCGGGGGCCAGTACACGGACGGCACCACGGACATTACACGTACCGTGGCCATTGGTGATCCCGGTGCTGAGATCCGACGCCTGTTTACCCTTGTTTTGAAGGGCCATATTGCGCTGGCTCAGGCGCGCTTTCCTGCGGGCACTACCGGTACCCAATTGGATGCTCTGGCGCGACAGTTTCTGTGGCGTGAAGGTTTCGACTACGATCACGGCACCGGCCATGGCGTGGGCGTATTTCTGAGCGTGCACGAGGCACCGCAGCGAATCTCCAAAGCACACAACGGTGTGGCGCTTATGCCGGGCATGATTGTTAGTAATGAGCCTGGCTACTATCGAGATGGGGCGTTTGGCATGCGTTGCGAAAATTTGGTCATCGTGCGTAAGGCATCTGATGCAGTGGGTGAAACCCCCATGATGGATTTCGAGACTATTTCACTGGTGCCTTTTGATAACCGCCTGCTCGATTTCGCTCTGTTAGATACAGCGGAACTAGCGTGGCTCAATGGCTATCATCGGCAGGTAGCAGACACTATTGGCCCATTGCTGAACTCGTCTGATCGGGCCTGGTTAGAGCAAGCAACCCAAGCCGTAGGTGCCTGACCCTTTTCCACTTTTTGTGTAAAGGGCGTGTAAACTGGGCCAATAAAATCACAATAACAATTTAGGAGCGTCACATGGCTGCAGCAGGCGGTGCGCACTGGTCTTCTCGGTTTACCTTTCTCATGGCCTCGGTAGGTTTTGCTGTTGGCTTGGGCAATATCTGGCGCTTTCCCTATATCACCGGTGAAAATGGCGGTGCAGCGTTTGTGCTCATTTATTTGGCCTGCGCGTTTTTTATTGGTGTTCCTATTTTGATGGCCGAACTAATGATTGGCCGCAGAGGGCAGGGCAGTCCGCCTACTGCGATGGCGAATCTGGCCGAACAGAGCGGCAAATCAAAACATTGGCGACTGGTTGGTGGCATGGGATTGCTGGCGGCTTATACCATTGAGATTGTCTACGCGGTAGTTGTTGGTTGGGTGCTGTGGTATCTGTTTAAAGCGGTGACAACGGGCTTTGTGGGAATCGACGCGCTTGGCGCAGAAGCTGAATTTGCGGCAGTGCTTGATAACAATGTCGGCATGCTGTTCTGGACACTGGCAGCGCTTGCCATCACGGGGCTGATTATTTTCGCGGGCGTTAAAAACGGTATCGAGCGGGCCGTGAACGTTATGATGCCCACCTTGTTCCTGCTGTTGCTTGGCCTTGCCGGCTACAATTACTTCGCCGGTGGTTTCAGCGAGGCGGTAACGTGGTTGTTCACACCTGATTTCAGCAAAATCGGCTTCGCAACGGTACTGGCTGCCATTGGGCAGGCCTTCTTCTCTCTCAGTGTGGCGATGGCCGGCATGATGGTTTACGGCTCGTACCTTCCTAAGTCTATCTCCATCGGTCAATCGGTACTGCTGATCGTCATTGTCGATGTCTGTGTGGCCCTGCTGGCAGGTCTGGTCATTTTTCCAGCGGTGTTTAATAACGGTCTGGATCCCGCAGCGGGTGCCGGACTCATCTTCCAGACCTTGCCTGTAGCGTTTGCGCAAATGCCAGGCGGTCACGTGTTTAGCGTATTATTCTTTTTGATGCTTGCGGTGGCGGGGATCACTTCTATGGTGGGCTTGGCGGAGTCGGTCAACTCATGGCTGCAGGATCGTTTTGAGATGCCGCGCCACAAAAGTGCATTGTTGGTGGTGGGTTCTGTGTCTGTATTCAGTGTGCTGTCTATCCTGTCCTATAACGTTATGAGCGAGTTGAGCTTGGGTGGCAAAAACTTCAATGACACAATGGACTACTTCTCCAATCAGATATTGTTGCCAGTAGGCGGTTTACTGATTGCGGTCTTTGCCGGGTGGGCAATGAAGAAAGAAGAATCCCGGGACGAGCTGGATACGGTTACAGACGGTACATTCGCTCTTTGGTATTTCTTGATCCGCTATATAGTGCCACCGGCGGTGTTGATTATCTTTGTGATGGGTGTGATTGAGTAAGCGCTGCTTGGTAGTCGGAAAAGTGGGTTTGACTTGAAGTAGGGCCCTTGGGCCCGGGTGTTACAACACCGGCGCCAACAGCCTGGCTGCGCCCATTGCCAGCGGGAACCACGGTGGCTTGTTTTTTATTTCCTCTTGGGTGACCTGCCGACTACGTTCCATATCCCGCTGCAGCATGTCTTCTACCTGGGAGGCGAACTTCGAGTCTTCTACCAGCAGGGTGATTTCAAAGTTGAGACGGAAGGAGCGATTATCAAAATTCGCTGTGCCCACGCCCGCCAGATGGTCATCCATCAATAATACTTTCTGATGCATAAACCCTCCCTGGTAGCGGTAAAATTTCACGCCCAATGGCAGCAGTTCATCGGTATAGGACCAGTTCGCCATACCGATTACCGGCCCGTCGGGCTCATCAGGGATGATTAGACGAACATCGACACCCCTCAGGGCCGCGAGCTGCAAAGCGGATACAATAGCTCGATCCGGCACAAAATAGGGGCTGGCAATCCAAATTCGGCGGCGTGCTGCGACTATGATTTGGTGAAACATCAGCCCTGCTTCCTCGTACTCACTGGCTGGGGCTGAGGGAAATACCAAAATTTTACTGTCGCCTTTCTTTGTTTCCGCAAGGTTCCAGTTTAGTTCGAGATTGGCTCGAGTGGCCCACAGCCAGTCAGTGGCGAAAGCGAGTTCAGCGCCGGCTACAGCGGGCCCTTCGAAGCGTGCGTGCGTGTCGCGCCAGTGGCCTACACGCTTGTCGAGGCCCAGGTATTCATTGCCCACATTGTGGCCGCCTATCCACGCGCACTTGCCGTCAACGACCACAATTTTTCGATGATTACGAAAATTCAGTTGTAGTCTATTGCGTCGACCCTGGGTGGTATTGAAGGGCGCAACGTGGACACCGACCGTGGTGAGCTGATTACACAGGCGAGTTCGAGGAAAAGGGCGGCTGCCGATTTCGTCATACAAGAAATACACTTTGACTCCTGCTCGGGCTTTGTCCTGCAGTATGCGGCACAGCCGATTCCCCAGATCATCATCGCGAATGATGTAAAACTGAAAAAGAATATATTTCTCAGCTTTTTCCAGGCCGGCAGCGATGCTATCGAAGGTCTGGTTACCGTCAATTAGCAATTCAACTTTATTGCCTGCGGTAGCGGGCATTCGGGCCAGATTAAGTAGGCTGGTGTTCAGTTGTTGATCGTCAGTAAACGCTACGATATGTTGCTGCACAGAACCGCTGGTGCGGTCGATTAACTGCTGGGACTCGGCCTCGATCACATCGCGTTTCTCGAGGTAGCCGTCAAATTTATTGCGGCCGAATACCAGATACAAAGGAACGGTGAGCCACGGCAGGGTGAGAAGTGAAATGGTCCAGGCGATGGAGCCCTGCGCCGTTCGGCCCTTGAGAATGGCCTCCAGCGCTGAGATGACGGCCATGATATACAGCAGCACAACAAGCACCGCGAATATTTCTGTATAGAGTTTGGCTTCCATAGGGCCAAAGTGTAGCAGGGCGCATGGCGCCAATACACACAACTAATTCGCTATGTTGCGTCCGTGATCAGACGGCGATAGTGATTAACTGGGGCCGGTAGGAATATCTTCGAACGCCATACCTTTGTCGGCTCTTGGCTCCTGCGGTAATCCCAGAACCTGTTCCGCTAGAATGTTGCGCATTACTTCGTCGGTACCACCTGCGAGGCGTATTCCGGGAGAGAAGAGGACCTGCTGCTGAAAGTGCGCTCGTTCCGGACTGAGTTCGGCATCCTGAATTACACCGAACTGACCAAACATCTCCACGGCGAAGTTGGCAATTTCCTGGTTCATAACGGAGCCGACCAGTTTCCCCATAGAGGCTTCAGCACCCGCACCACCGCCTTTGGCGACCGCGGTTAGCATGCGCATGTTCACAGCCTGTAAGCCAGCGTATTGGCTATACCAGGTGGCGAGTCGATCGCGCACAATTGGATCTTTCGATATGGGTTCGCCGTTCAACTCCAGCGACTTCACTAAATCCAGAAATTGCGGAAAGCCGGTGGGCTGTATACCGCTGATAGCAAGGCGTTCGCTCATCAGAACCGTTAGCGCGCCGGTCCAGCCGCCGCCGACCTCTCCAAGGCGGTACTTGTCGGGCACGATGGCATCGTTGAAAAATACTTCATTGAAATTACCACCGCCATCCATCTGTTTGATGGGGCGAACTTCCACCCCTTCCTGTCGCATATCGATCATGAAGAGCGTGAGGCCACGGTACTTGGAAATCGTGGGGTCGGTGCGAGTCAGCACTACTCCGTAATCGGAATATTGCGCGCCAGAGGTCCAGATTTTTTGCCCGTTCAGTTTCCAGTTATCGCCGTCGGGCTCAGCCTTGGTGCGTAAGCCTGCCACATCGGAACCGGCGCTGGGCTCACTGAATAACTGACACCACACATCTTCAGCGCTGGCCATGCGCGGCAATAACTCGCGCTTGGTCTCTTCGTCTGCGAAGTGGATGATCGCCGGGCCGCAGTTGCCGATACCGATAACAAAATGCGCGTCTCGCGTCAGAAAGTTAGCAACTTCCTGCGACCAGACAACATCGTGCAGAGAGGTGAGGCCGCCGCCGCCATACTCTTTTGCCCAGGTCAGGGATGCATAGCCAGCATCAGCCTTTTTCTTGTACCAGGCTTTCGCTTCGGCTAGAGCCTCGTCGCCTTCCATGCCCATAAATTGTTTATTGGTGCGGGCAGTGGCATTCGCCTCCAGCCAGCTTCTTACTTCGCTGCGAAATGTTGCCAGTTCTGGTGTGTCGTTGAAATCCATTGCGATTCTCCTTAGGCGGCTTGCAGCAAGCGGGTGGCGACGAGGTCTTTCCATACTGACTGTGTGCCGATAAGGCCCGACAGTAGTTGTGCGCGTCTGTAGTACAGCTGGCAATCAAATTCCCAGGTAAATCCCATACCGCCGTGGGCCTGAATGTTTTCTTTGCTGACCTGATAGTAGGCGTCGGTAGCGCTAACACGCGCTGTCGCTGCAGCCAGCGGCAGGTCCACTGCGTTGTGCGTCAATGCGCTGGCGCCGTAGTACGCGTTGGAGCGGGCCAGTTCAGAGGCTACGTACATATCGGCGAATTTGTGTTTGATGGCTTGAAATGAGGCGACAGGACGGCCAAAAGCATAGCGCTCCTTGGTGTACGTCATGCCCATTTCCATTGCTGCCTGACAACCACCGATTTGTTCGAAGGATAAAAGAACGGCAGCGCGGTCCAGCAATTGTGACAGCTCGTTAGCGCCAGCATCCCCAAGCGCTTGAAGAGGAACATTGTCGAAACTCAGGCGAGCCTGGGGGCGGCTTGGGTCCAGGCTGTTTAGAGGCTCGCGCGTGACGCCTGTGTCCGTGAGGTCTGCAATGTACAAGGTGACATCACCGGCCTCATTTAAGGCACTCAGTACGGTGAAATCGGCGATTTCCCCATCGGGAACCGGCAGTTTACTGCCGCTAACCTTGTCATCGGCTACTTGTATTGCGACCGCTGGCCGGCCTATGCCTTCAGAGGTGGCCAAAGTGCCAATGATGTCTCCTGCGGCCAATTTGGGCAGAAACGCCTGTTTTTGAGCTTCGCTGCCCCAGCTCTTGATAGCCTCAGTAGCAAGGTAAACGCTGGATGAAAAAGGCACCGGAGCCAAGGCTCGGCCCAATTCCTCGGCGATAACACACAGCTCCAGATAGCCAAGGCCCAAACCACCGTGTTCTTCTGGGATGGCCATCGCAGTCCAGCCCAGTTCAACGATCTTCTGCCATAAGGGCTGGTCGTAGGCGGCGTCTGTATCCAGTACCGAGCGCACCACTACGGGAGTGCTCTCCTGGCTCAGGAAATTGCGGGCCTGATCGCGAATAAACTGCTGCTCTTCGGAAAATTCCAGATTCATGCTTGGCTACCTTTGGTGTTGGTCCGGGCTGTTGAGGCCCTTAGTGCTTACGCAAATGGGAGGTTACTAACTCAAAAAAGAGGTGGCCAATTATAGGGAAAGGCGTGTTTTTGCTGGCTCAACTTATTGGACTAAGGCCTGAAACGATGGTGTTTTAGGAAAGGATTCACTGCAGAATTAGGCCACAGTGCCTCTTTCCCGCGGGCTGGCGGGAAAGAGGCTCTCAGATGAGGGAGGGCAATAGCTTGCTTTGTGCATAGGTGATTTGCCGGGCCGCTGGGATTCAACGATAATCTTGGACACCAGTCCGCACATTACAGGTTTCCATCATGGCCTCCTTGCAAGACCAACTGCTCAACGCCGGTATCGTCGACAAAAAGAAGGCGAAGAAGATTAAACACGAAAAGCGCAAAGAAGCGAAAAGCCATCAGAAAGGCCATGAGCAGGTGAACGTTGACAAGGAGCAGGCTCAAAAACATCAGCAGGAGAAGGCACAACGTGACCGGGAGCTGAATAAGCAGCAGCTAGACGCCGATGAAGAGAAGGCCCTGCAAGCACAGGTAATTCAACTTATAAAAATGAACCGCGTGGATCGCCAGAAGGGCGACGTGCCGCACCAATTTACTGATGGTACCAAGATCAAGAAAATCTATGTAACCGAGGCGCTGCAGAAAGATATTGTGAGGGGCCGGCTGGCCATTGCGAAACTCGACGGCGATTATGAATTGTTGCCAGCGGCGGCTGCAGAAAAAATTATGCAACGTAACGAGCAAGTAATCGTACTACTCAACACTAATGAGAAGGTTGAGCTGGACGAGGATGACCCCTATGCCGGTTATGAAGTACCTGACGATTTGATGTGGTAGTAGCGGTGGATCTGTCTATGTTGGGCTTATTTATGATGGAGGGCTAGGTACGTGGAGAATGAAGCAATGACCTGGCAGGTATGGGCAGATATGACCGTGGGTTTTGGCATTCCGCTTCTCACCGCCTGGCTCTATTATTCAGGCCGCATTAAGGCAGTCCACTGCTGGTTGATGGTGTGGGGTTTTGCTGTGGGTTCCACTTGGGAGTTTGCTTTCTACTTTCTTGGTGCCACCATCCACACCATGAAAATCGAGTGGCCACTGCCCATACTCACTTTGCATTTCTCCCACACCTTTTGGGATGCTGGTTTATTTATTGTGGGCTTTTGGCTTTGTCAGTCCATTTTGAAGACGCCCGATTGCTGCACTCGATTTCGAGCGGCAGAGCTTGGCATCATGTTGCTGTGGGGGGCGGGGCAGGAATTCATAGTCGAGTTAATGGGCAATGGCGTGATCTGGGAGTACCGGGTGTACAGTTGGAATCCCGAGTGGCTCACGATTGGGGAGCAGGGCTATACGGTGCTGCCGCAATTAATATGGGTGGTGGCTCCGGTGGTTTACTACTTCGGATTTATTACGATCAACGGCAGGGCCTGGCGGGCTGAAGGAAAATCGAGTAGCCAATAAATAGACTAACTATGGCTCTAGCTTTACTGACCTTAACGCTTATTGGGTAGGGTCGAATAAGGTTGAAAGGCTTTTAGCGCCTGCAGGTAACTGCGAAGCTAGCCTGGGTGTGAGGGGGTTTTCCCCCACAAGCCAGGCAGGATTGGTTAGCGATTCTCGTAGCGATTAAGATCAAACAGCCCAGCTTCGATAGGGAAAGTGTCTTGATAGTGCTGTTGCAACTTGTCGCTTAAACGCCAGAACCATGGTGCGTTGCGCCTTACTCCGTAGTAAGAGACCAGCTGCGCGTAGTCTTCTTCCGTCTCCATAGTTTCAATCTTTTTCACGAAGCCGGATAAGTCCGCTTCGGGCACTTGGAAAAAGATATTGGGATAGGAGCCGATAAACCCTTTTACGACTGAGACATAATCTTCTTCCGGCAGGCGTCGACCCTCTTCTCCAAACAGGTGTGCGTTGTTCTTGAAACCACTGTTGTGGACAATGGAATAAATACGATCTTCTCCATCAGCGCTCAGCACTTCAAGGAAGGCTACTTCAGGCATCAGGTGTAGGCCTTTGCCCCGCGTGTTGATCAGGCTGGAAAATTCGGGATCAGTGACTGCGAAGCGCTCGGCAGTTGCGCCAGGTAACTGTTGCTTCAATCGCTCCAGTAATTCGCTTTTTTCATCTGTAGAAGTGTATACAACATCGGTGTCACGATCGAAGGCAGCCGCATCAGTCAGTACAAACTTCTTCACCCTATCGCTGGCATCTCTATACCAGTAGTCCCGCAGCTCAAGCCTCTCATCAGAGGGCATGAAGTAGAGAAAGTTTTGTTCGCCTTCCATACGCAGAAAATCCATATACAGGCGGGTCTCGAGTTGATGACCAACATTGCC
Organism: Halioglobus sp.; assembly: GCA_047611225.1. Lineage (GTDB taxonomy): Bacteria > Pseudomonadota > Gammaproteobacteria > Pseudomonadales > Halieaceae > Marimicrobium. The sequence goes on along the minus strand of JBLFWP010000007.1, from coordinate 59,181 downwards.
GTATACATCAAAGCCTGCAACCAACAGATAATGAATTCGCTCGAGTAAGGAGTAGTCAATCACCCAGGCCGTTTTAGGTTCCTGGCCTACCATGCCTTTCACCACTGTTGAGCTGTCAAAGTGGCGGAAAACCGTTAGCGAGGCGTTGTCGTTCTCGCCATAGCCTTTCCATATTAGGTCGAGGTTTAGCTTGGTGTCTTCCGTCTTGGTGTTCTCCTTGATGTATTTGGATTTAGCTTTTAGAAAGCGCATTTGCTGGCGCGAATAAGAGACCCAATCGACGATAGAGATCAGCAGGCCACTTTTGCCTGCGGGTAGACGCAAATCTTTAGCTTCCTCTGACAAAAATTCAGCACTTGCTACGGCATTTTCTCTGTCTGGATCGATGAAGACGACCCAAAAGTGATCATCGATAACGTTCAGTGCCACGGCGCCACGACAAACGGGCCCCTTGATGAAGCCCATAATGGTGAACTGAGCTTCTTCCAACATGAATCGGTAGCGGGCATCCTGCGGTAGTTCCCGAAAAGAAACGAAGGGGTTGGATGCTTCGCTTGTTTTATAGGACGGCAGTGCTGTGATTTCATATTGCGGCTGTAGAAAAAGTGTGTGCCAACGCTGCAGTCGCTTTTCGCTCAGGGCGTAGGGCATGTGGCGTTTGTCGAGAACCGCAGTGCGCAGCGTTTGTAGGCGATAGTAGAACGTTGTCGTTCCAGGGTCGTCATAGGGTCGCCTTGTACTGATGAGGTCGATCTCTTCACCGGCAGGGGTGCGTGAACGTACGATAGTGTAGTTGCCACTGTCGCCACCCAGATCAGAGAAATACAGGGTGCCCACGAACAGGTGCTCGTAGATATAGCGGGCCATGAGTTGTTCTTTCAGGCTGTTCCCATTGAGGAACGTTTCCCACTGCTTGACCGCTGCCAATTCTATAGCGGAGGGCGCCGTTGTTGGCACTGAAGGTGCGCCGGCAAGCAGCCAGTTAGTGAGTGTCTCGTTTTCTTTGGGGTTCAGTGCGGGTAGTGCATAGGGCATGCCCCACTGCGGGTGATCCTGAGCAAAACGGTCGAACTGGGCTTCCTTGGCACACTGTTGATCGCGGTCCAGGCTCAGGTCAAAGGAATCGGGGAGGGGGCCTCCGGTTGGCAGCGGATGCTTTTGCTTCAGCTCCAGCATGCGTACGGCGCTGCCCTTGGAGGGCTCTTCGGGGTTCAGTACGGGGTAAAAGCCCTTTTCACGCCATTCCTCGGTGTTCAGGGCGTCCTCGAACAGGCGTGATGTATTGGCCGTGATCAGCCGGCTACCATCGTATACCTCGTCTTTGCTGGCGCCGCGCTCAAGACCCGCCCACGCGTCCATCTTGAGCTGACAGGGCGCGTCATAGCAGCCGTGGCAGACCATACATCGTTGTTCGACGATGGTTTTGACATGGGGTGGAAAGTCCCTGTCCGCCCAGCTGGGTGCAATCCACAGCGGCGGTAACAAGATAAGGAAGGTGAGAGCTTTTAAAGGTATACGCATGGCCAAATTTTCGCGTTTTGAGGGCTGGATTGCAAGACAGCAACGGGGTCATTGCAGATTGACCTGTTTGGACAGCGGAAAAATACTCGATACCTTCTATGCTTGTCCCAAATGAAATTGGGAAGTGCAAATCATGTCCGATGCGGTGCTCGTTGAAATTGACCAAGGCGTAGCTGACGTACGCATTAACCGTCCAGAAAAACGCAATGCAGTCGACAGCGAAGTAATGAAAGGCTTGCTCGATACGATTCAGCGGCTTCGGGAGGACGCCAGTGTGCGTTGCGTCGTTCTTTCGGGTGAAGGTAAGGGCTTCTGCGCCGGTCTGGATATGGCGAGTTTTGGCGATATGATCAGCGGTGATCTTACAACTGACAGCGCCGCAGAAGCCTACGACGATATAGACGAAGACGGCGCGAGCCGAGTACAGCGGCTGGGGTGGGGATGGCAGCAGCTCGAGATCCCTGTTATTGCAGCAATACACGGAGGCGCCATGGGTGGCGGTCTCAATATCGCCTTGGGTGCGGACATTCGGGTGATAGCCCCTGACGCAAAGTTGGGCTTTGTCGAAATTACATTCGGGCTTCTACCGGATATGTCGGCCACGCAGTCTTTGCGGCATATAGCAGCATTGGATCGTATTAAGGAGTTGGTTTTTACAGGTCGCACGTTTAGTGGGGAGGAAGCCTACGAATATGGCCTGGCGACTCTATTGAGCGCTACACCAAGAGAAACTGCATTGGAAATGGCGCGTACTATTGTGCAAAAAAACCCCGAGGCAATACGCGCTTCCAAACTGTTGCTCAACAATTCAATGATGGACAGCACGAGGAATGGCTTGATTGCCGAATCGAATTGTTCGCGAGCGCTCATGGGTACTGCGAATCAGCTCGAAGCCATAGTGGCCAGCCTTGAAGCACGGCCCCCGACGTTTACGGACCCTACTTAAGTGTTAGAGTTAGCTTTCTCACTCCCTCTTCAATCCCAGAATACTGGAGAACAAACTATGACAAACAATGCCTCCATCACAGACAGCTTCATCAAGGCCTGGTGCGAGCATGATCTCGACGCCATCATGGATCACTTTACGGAAGACGCAGCCTACGCCAATATACCCATGGGGCCGCCGCATGTAGGTAAGGCGGACATTAGAGCATTTATCGAAGGCTTCATCAGTATGGCTTCGGAGATTAACTTCGTAGTCCACAATCAGGTAGAAGGCGCAGACGGTGTGGTGATGAACGAACGCACCGACACACTGGTGATGGGCGACAATCGTATTGAACTGCCGGTCATGGGCGTGTTCGAATTTGAAGGTGGGAAAATTAAAGCCTGGCGTGATTACTTCGACATGGCCGCGTTTTCCTAGAGCGGCTCAGGGTGGCTCATCTCGAATTCCAGGTGGCCATTGAACGCCGCAATCATAGGTTTTTTCGGTAAGCCAAGACGCCGCAGCGGTTCCGCTGCGGCATGCTTCCCCAGTTTCAAAATCCCATCGCGACCGTGGTGGCCTACCTGCGTGTAGCGCTGCGTTAAGTAGCTGACGTAGGGTTTGCCTTCCAGCAACGAGTACACTGGAGGCGAAATTTCGCTGGCGTCTTTTTCCCCATTGGCCGGCACCGAATAACTCATTACTACCTCGTCATCAATCATCCAGCTCGACTGCGTGCGGGTTTCATCCCGTTGGTAGTCAATTCTTTCGAGAGTCTTGGGAAAGCCCCACATAAAAATTCCGCAGTCTCTGGACAGTGTTGAACTGACCGGCAGGCACCATGTGTAACTGGCGATATTGCCTCTAATGACATCCCACAGCGTCGAGAGATAGGGAATAGCCCAGCGTGCTTGACGGCCGCGACGCTGCACAAAGAAGGCCATGGCAATTTCTTCGTAGGCGCCACATTGGGTGTCGGTGTAGTGAACGCAGATAATCGACAGTGCAGCTTTGCCTGGTGCTATGCGCGCTGTTTTGAAGCCGCTGTCTGCGATCAGTTCGTCAGCTACGCTGGCAGACACACTGAAAATGCCCATGGACGAAGAGCCATCGAGAAAGCGCGTGGGGTAGCGAAGCTCCTTACCCTCCAGGCTGAATACCCTGTCTTTGTAGCTGGTCTTGCTTTGCTCACCATCGTGTCCGGCTGTCATCCCAGTAATCCCTTTTTCTAGCTTTTGTTGGCTAGATGAATGATTTTCCACACCAGTCGTGGAGAGAAGCGTCTAAGCCAGGCCATTATTTTGGCCGCTGCACTGGGAAAGAGAATGTCTTTCTTTCGTCGCAAGCCTTCTTCTACTGCATCAATAATTGCAGCAGGGGACGAGTAGCGTTTTTTGGCAATAGAGTCAGCGACCATCTTGGGGTTTGCTGACGCCATCGCCTGATCAAGCAGCGGTGTGTTAACCAGCGGCGGACACACCAGCATGATGTGCACACCGCTGCCTCTATTTTCTTCCATCAGAATTTCGGCAAAGCTATTCACTGCGGCCTTAGTCGCGCAGTAAGCACCGCAATCGGGCACCGGTACATAGCCGCCCAGCGAACCGAACAAAACGATTTCGCCTGTTTTTCTTTCCTGCATATCGCCTAACACAGCCCGCACCATATTTACGGTGCCGCCGTAGTTGACCGCCATCAGCAGGTGAATACTTTCTATTAGCTGGCTAGGTAGTGGCCCCGCAGGCATGATGGCTGCGCAATGAACGAGGCGGTCGATGGGCCCCAATTGTGCTGTTATCGCTTCTATAGTGTCTGTCACGGACACTGTATCGGCGACATCGCAGTTGAAGGTATAAATGTTGGCGGACTGCGCTGCAATGTCTTCCAGAGCAGCATTGCCTTTATCCAGCACAGCTACCTTGACGCCCGCGTTGGCCATGCGTAGCGCATAGACCTTGCCCATCCCACTGGCACCGCCGGTAACCACTGCAACTTGAGTATTCATTTATCCAGTGTTTCCTTTCTAGGGGCGGTACGATTCCAGCAATCTCCGGCGATACAGTTTGCCATTGTCATCCCGTGGCAGCCTCTCGACAAAGTCTACGCTGCGCGGGCATTTAAAATGCGCGATGCTGCCGCGACAGTGTTCTATCAGCGCATCCTCTTCGATTGAAGAAGTATGATCTTCCAGCTGCACAACTGCTTTCACTTCTTCTCCCCATTCGGGGTTTTGCACACCGATCACCGCGGCATCTTTTACCGCAGGGTGCTCAAGTAGCGCGGCTTCAACTTCGGCGGGATAAATATTGACCCCGCCACTGACAATAATATTGGCGTTGCGATCGGTGATAAAAAGAAAGCCGTCTTCATCGAGATAGCCTATGTCACCCACCGTAAAGTGGCTCTCGCGGTGAGCGTCTGTCGTTTTTTTGGGATCATTGAGGTATTGAAAATCCAGCTCGCCCGCGCCTTTCAGGTATATGTTACCTATATCGCCTGCCCCACAGAGGCCACCTTCATCGTCCAGAATACGAACGTGATCATCACTTGGGGGTTTGCCAACGGTGCCGGGTCTTGCCAGCCACTGTTGCGGACTACAGGATGCACCGGAGCCTTCGGTGGCGGCGAAGTACTCCCACAGGACAGGGCCAAACCAATCCATCATGCCTTGTTTGGCGGGGACGGGGCAGGGTGCGGCACCGTGCAAAATATATTGCATCGAGGAAATATCAGCGCTGCTACGAACTTCATCTGGCAGGCGTAACAGCCTATGAAACATAGTGGGCACCATGTGGGTGTGGGTGATGCCATGTTCCTCTATAAGCTTTAGGGCTTCTGCTGCATCCCATTTTTCCATGATGACGACACCAACGCCCTGACTCAGCGGCATACTGAGAGAGAAAGTGAGCGGGCCGCCGTGGTAATAAGGGCCGGTGCACAGGTTGAGTTGCCCCGTGCCACTTTGGTACTTGGGCGCGGAAGTAATTGCCTCAAGTTGCGTGGAATAATTGGGCTGGCGTATTACGCCTTTGGGGCGACCAGTGGTGCCCGAGGTGTATAGCATTCGGTTACCCAGTGTTGGGTCTCCCAGATCTGTGCCTGCGTGTTCTGCAATTGCGGCACTGTAGGAATCAAAACCGCCTATGTCTCCGCTCAGTGATAAACGAACGGTTGCTGCAGGACATATCGCGGCGGTGTCCTCCATCTGTTGTGCGAATCTGGCATCACCGATCAGCGCTTTTGCGCCGCAGTCGGTGACGATGTAAGCAATTTCGTCGGCATTCAAATGACGATTTATGGGGGTGTAAAGTAAACCAGCGCGGGTGCAAGCGAATACTACTTCAGCAAACTCCGGCCGGTTGCTTGAGATCAATGCAACGGCATCTCCAGCTTTCAGGCCCTGCGTACGTAGTGCGCGCGCCAGTTTATTGGAGTTGGCGTTCAGTTCGAAGAAAGAGCGATTACCCGTTGGTGAAATAATGGCTGGTGCATTTGGGCAGAACTGCGCCCACAGTGCGAGGGACATACCCGTTTTTGTGGCTGCAGTTTTTTCTTCAGCTGAGGGGTATTGGGGCACCTTGGCAGTTTTCTCTGACACTGTGCTTAGCGTGGGAGCATCAGGCGACTGCTGCTGCGCCAGCGCGCAGCACCTTGCCGGGTAGTGTAGAAGAATCACACTGGTCTTCGCCGTCTTGTCGCAGGACTACGCCGTTTACAATAACTGCGTCCACGCCCAGCGCGTCGGCGACGAGGCGCTCTGCATTGCCAGGTAAATCCTGCGTGCGTTTCAAACTGCTTGCGCCTACTGTTTCCGGGTCAAAAATAACGATGTCTGCAGCCAGGCCCTGCGCAAGATGGCCCCGATCTTTAAGCCCCACCAATTGTGCCGGACGCTGGGTAAGTGCGTAGATCGCTCGTTCAATTGACATTGCGTTCTTTTCGCGTACCCAGTATCCCAGAAGGTGAGTGCCGTAGCAGGCGTCGCACAGTTGGTCTGCGTGGGCGCCGGCGTCCGATAATGTGATGACAGTGTGATCGTTGGTAATAAGTTCTTCGACGCCGACTTCATTGTGATTCAAAAATCCAAAACGAATGCGGCTTTGTAAGTTGGTTTCAATGGCCATATCAAGCGCAAGATCAATCGGGTCGATATTCTTTGCCGCCGCGACCTCAACCAGAGTTCTATTTTCCAGAGAAGGATCTGGGTCGTAACGAGAGATCTCTGTGCGCTGCGCCCAGCCTGCATTCACATTCTTGGCGTCCGCTGCGGATTGCGCCTTAAAATCTTCTCTGAACTGTGGGTCTCCATAAGCGGCAAGCTTTCCCGCTAGGTCTGCCTGCATGGTGGCTTGAAATAACTCAAACTGCTCAAAGGGATAAGGTTGGTCAAAATTAAAATCGAACATGATGGGTCGGCAGGCAACCTGCGGCACGATATTCAAGCCACCTGCTTGTTGCACTGCCGCGCTTTCCAGATAGCGCTTGTGCGAGCCAGGGCCAACCATGTCCGCCAGCAGTGCCGTCCAAGTGATTGCGATGCCGTGGTTTTCTGCCAGCTTAGTGAAATGTTTGTCTGTCAGTGTCCTGCCCATGGCTGCCTGAAAAATACCGCGACCACTCTCTGCCATTGCACCAACTAAGGCATCGATTTCCTCAAAGGCCGCCAGTCTGCTGGGTACTGGTTTGCCGCCGTCACCATGATGGGTGGCTGCCTGCGAACTGGAAAAGCCAATTGCACCTGCCGCCATCGCTTCGCGTACCAGTTCAGCCATGGCTTGTGTTTCTTCTTCGGTGGCCTCGCGCTCAGTTGCTTCTTCACCCATGACCCATAATCGTAAAGGTGTGTGGCCAATGAACGCAGCAACGTTGATGCCGCTGCCCTTGTTTTCCAGCAGTTGCAGATACTCCGGAAAGGTTGTGAAGGGCCAGTCTTCTCCCAGGCCTGCGCTGAGTGCATCGAAAGACATGCCTTCCACTTTTTCCAGAGTGCGCATCGCAGTTTTGCGGTGCTCCGGGCGCATAGGTGAAATACCAAAACCACAATTGCCAATAACGGCGGTGGTCACCCCGTGCCAGGGAGAAATGCTGAGACTGCGGTCCCAGATTATTTGTGCATCGTAATGGGTGTGGATATCGACAAAGCCGGGAGACACAATTCGGTCGGTGGCGTCGATGGTGGTGGTGGCATCGTCTGGCGCATCTCCCAGGGCGACGATGCGTCCTTGAGAGATACCTACATCGCCTCTATAGCCAGATTCACCAGTACCGTCGACGATAGTGCCGCCAACGATTTTCAAATCATAGGTCATGCTGTGAATTCCTGCGGCTAACTTGCCTTAGCGAGATCGGCTACTTGTTCCGGGGCATCCATACCATACAGTTCAACGCAGTTGTCTCGCAGAATGCGGCGGCACTGTTGTTCCGTCAGATGTGACATGTTTTCATTGACCAATTGAACGGACAACGGCCAGGTGGAGTCCGAATGGGGGAAGTCGTTGGCCCACATAATGCGGTCCACATTTAACTGATCCGTCATCTTTACGGCAGTCCAGTCGTCCTGGAAAGTCATGTAAATATTCTCGAAGAAAAAATCAGAAGGCAGTTTGCTCAGCTCAGGTGCCTTGTTCCAGAAGCGATGCCGGTTGTAGATGTGATCCATGCGGAAGGCATAGTGTGGTGCCCATCCCGCATCGGCTTCTACGCAAACCACCTTTAAATCGGGGAATCTATCAAATACACCGCCGTAGATCATCGTGCCCATAATGTCCTGACAGCCGCGTATCACATTGAGCAATGCATTGATCTTGGGCCCGCGGTGGCCGCTGTAAGCGGGATTGGTGAGGATATGGAAGCACAGTGGCAGGCCCAGCTCTACGGCAGTAGCCCAGAGTGGGTCGTAGATCGGGTCGTCGTAATCTGATTCTCCGGGCATGCCAGACATCATCACGGCCGTGAAGCCCATCTTCTTAATCTCAATCAGTTCCTTGACACCTTCGGCAGGGTTTTTAATTGCGGCCTGCCCGGCGCCATAGAGGCGGTCGGGAGCATAGCTGGTGTAATCCTTTAGCCAGCGGTTGTAAGCCACCATGCAGGCATGGCGGTAGTCGAGATCTTCATGGCCGCACAGGGGCATGCCTACAGTGGCGTACAACATTTCTGCGGCGACACCATCGCGCGCCTGATCAGCGAGGCGGTGACTTGGGTCCCAGCCAGAGCGATGCCAATCTTTGAAATCTCTACCGGCAAAGGTCATTTGGTGGGACTCTTCTCCCGCTGCGGCCACCAGTCCCATGGGTACAGACATGGAATTGAGACCGGGGATAATGTACAGGTCGCCGCGTTTCTCATCGTGTCTTATATGGGGCGCGCGATCGCGGTAGGCCGGATCAATGTATTTCTGGTAACAATCCGGTGGCTCGGTGACATGTGAGTCCGCTGAGACGAAGCCGTAGTCAAATGCTGAAGTGCTCATAGCTGAAGTGCTGAGTGTTGAAGACATGATAGCGCTATCTCTCCTGAGTAATTCTTATTGTTGCATTGCCAGTACTTGTCACCTGATTGTCAGGTTGTTCCTGTGGGCGGCCGATCAAGGCACAAACATATCACCAACGGCGATCCTTAGCCCTACCCTGATTGAAGCGAGTACTAGCTAAAATTATAGCCGCTTTTTGGCAATGGGGTGTAGGTCCGAGGAAGCTGTCTGCAAGGCACCTGCCTTAAAACACGGGATAGTTCAAAGTACCGGACAGCAAGGTTCAGGTTTGCAGTGCAGCTGGAACCTGCGCTTGAGCGGCATGCTGGGCGAGAGGGGAGGTGCTGGTCCGTTTAGTGCTGCTCTTGCGCGAGGTAGTAAGCAACGGCGTCTTCCATACCCTGAGCGACTGCTACTACGGGTTCATAGCCGAAATCGCGCTTTGCGGCATCGCTGTAGGCCACCGTGGATATCGTCAATTTGTTTAACTCATGGGGAGAGAATGCGGGCTCGGGAATACCTAATTTGAAGTGCAGCCATTGCCAGCATTCCATGATAAGCATTATCGGCCCTGCAGGGATGTTGGCTTTGGGGATTTTATAGCCCATCCCTTCAAAAAAAGGTCGCACAAAATCGAACATATGAGCGGGTTCGCCGTCGGTTATGAAGTAGGCCTTGCCGCTTGGTGGACTGTTGGGGGTGAGGGCATCAGCGGCCAGTAGATGGGCGTGGACCAAATTATCAACGTGCACATGATCGTGCAGGCCTCCCATGCCGCCTATGCGGGCGACCATCATTCCAGCGCGCAGTTTTTCCGTCAGTATGTCCAGCATCAGACTACCACCGGCACCCCATATACCGTCCGGGCGCAGCGCGCAGCTTGCGAGTCCTTGATTGCCATTCGCAGCCAGCACTGATTGTTCGGCTTCTATTTTGGTGGGCACATATTCGCAGATGGAATACGTTGCATAGGGTGTGTGTTCATCCATGTGCAAGTCTTCGGCGGAATTAAAGCAAGTATCAACAGAGCTGGTGTGAATCAATTTTCTAACGCCGTGAGCATGGCAGCCTGCAATGATGTTGCTAGTTCCCCCCACATTGATTGCCCGTGCCTGATCTCGGTAAGCCTGTGTTACCGCACTGCCTCCCAGAGTGGCAATCATCGCCGCCGTATGAAAAACCGTATCGATTCCTTCACAGGCCCGCAGCATCTGCTCGCTGTTTTGAATGTCACCGGGAAAGCATTCGAGATTTTCGTGGCTAAGTTGCAGTGGCGTGTTGCGCACTAGAGCGCGCACTTTCAGCCCGCGCAGCAATAAGGCTTTCACCAGATGGCTACCCACAAAGCCGGCGGCACCAGTGACAAGGCAATGCCCGAGGTTGTTGTTTGTATTCGTATGCGCTGCCAGGTCAATGGCCGGATTGTTGGAATCACCCATGGTAACGGTCCTTAACTCTGCGTAGTCTTTCGTATGTAATGTTTACCATGATAGTCCTTCCAGGAAATTTGCATGGCTTTTTCTGATACCCATATTTACAACCCCGATGAACTGGGCCTCGATGCCGCCAGGTTGGATGATCTGCGCGGGCGTCTTCGTCATGCTATTGAGAAGGGTCCGTTACCCTCGGTGCAGATAGCGGTTGCCAGAAACGGCAAACTGGGGCTCTTCGAGACCTACGGTGAGGCTGATAACAGTACGCGTTTCAATGTGTATTCCTGCACCAAGCCCATAGTCGCTTCAGCGATATGGCGCTTGATAGCCGAAGGCCTGATCGAGATCGAAAAGCCTGTAAGCCATTATCTTGAGATTTTTGGTGACAATGAGAAGCAAGCCGTTACGGTTGAGCAGGTACTGTGTCATACGGCGGGTTTTCCGCGGGCGACATTGGGTGCCCCGCAGTGGTGGTCGTCCACAGAGCGGCTTGAGGCGATGCGCAGCTGGCGCTTGGAGTGGGAACCGAACAGTCGTATGGAGTATCACCCGCTTTCGGCCCACTGGGTTTTGGCGCAATTGATTGAGCAACTTACTGGTCGGGATTTTCGAGAGTACATTCAGGCAGAAATTATTGCACCGCTGGGGCTAGAGAAGCTGCGTTTGGGTGTTCCGGTCACCGAGCAGGAAGATATCGCGATTTTGCGACACGTAGGTGCGCCGCCGGACTCAGAAGAGCTGACCAAGTTGTTCGGGGCGACTATTGAATGGCCTAATACTATCGATGACTCGCTACTGGTTTTCAATGAGCCTGAGGTGCGCGCTCTGGGCGTTCCTGGAGGTGGTGCTGTTTCAACCGCAGCGGATATGGCGCTGTTTTATCAGGGTCTGTTACACAATCCGAATGAATTATGGGATGCAGACATACTTGCCGATGCCATTGGTAGAGTGCGAGTAAATTTCCCCGATCCTATAACCAAGGTCGCGGCCAATCGAGGTTTGGGAATAGTGATAGCTGGCAGTGGTAAAGAGTTGCCTTACCGCGGGATGGGGCAGAAGGTTTCACCGCGTGCGATAGGGCATCAGGGTGTTGGTGGACAGGTGGCCTGGGGCGACCCTGACAGTGGCATCTCTTTTTGTTTGCTGACTAACGGTTTAGACGCCAACCCACTTCGTTCAGCACAAATCTGCGGCGCTGCGAGCAATAGAGCCGCTGTGTGTGGAAAGAAAGCGTAAGGCGCTCTAAGCTTCGTAGGCGCCTACGACATTATCCTGCAAAAGCTGCGCAACCTGTTCTTCGCTATAACCCGCCTCGAGTAAAACTTCTTTCGAGTGCTCACCCAGGCGAGGAGGGTGGCGATACAATGCCGCGGGTGTCTCAGACAAGTGGCCGGGATAGCGCACGTAGCGCATCATCCCCGCTTCAGGATGCTCTGCATCGAAGATAGTACGATTGTGTTTTACCTGAGGGTCATCGGCGAACTCACGCACTGTTTTAACCGGGCCGAAGGGAACTCCAGCGGCATCCAGTCGCGCTAATAGATCTTCGGTTGAGAATTTCGCCATCACCTCTTCGATAGCATCCAACCAGGGGGCGAAATTATTGACCCGCTCGCCCACATTACGCATGCCCTCACGTTCTAATAGTTCAGTACAACCCAATGCTTTACACAGGCCTTCGAAGTGATTGTCCTGCAGAGCCATGCCCACCACGAAGCCATCGGTGGTGGCAAAGGTGCGCAGTACTGCTAGCGGCACGGGATCCTGCATGTCGTTCGGTTGGAAGCTGTCTACCGGCATCATGTCGGCAAGGGAGTTGTAAGCCCAGGCGTCAATCATTGGCACGTCAACGCGCTGACCTTTGCCGGTGCCACCGGGACGGTCGCGGGCATAGAGCGCTGCCATTGCAACACCCGCTGCAGTCGTCGCCGTGGTTTTATCAACTATGGCGGACTGGATCAGTTGTGGCTTGCCCCCGAACGCCATGCCTTGAATATGCATCATGCCAACCAGGCCCTGTGCCAATGGATCATAGGCAGGCTTGTGGGAGTAGGGGCCGGTGGGGCCAAAGCCAGTGATGGCAAGATAGACTAATTTTTCATTGAGTGGCTTTAGGTCTTCATAGCCTATGCCCAGCCTGTCGGACACTCCACCGCGAAAGTTTTCTACCAGGATGTCGGCGCTTGCAACCAACTTTTTGACAATGGCGATGCCTTCGGGGCTTTTCAAATCCACAGCAATACTGCGCTTGTTGCGATTCATTTGCGAGTAGAAACCGGTGATGCCCGCTTTCTGCGGTGGCGCCATCCAGCGGGCTACTTCGCCGTGAGTGGGTTCAATTTTGATAACGTCTGCGCCTAGGTCGCCCAGCTGCTGGCTGCACAGGGGCCCGGTAATCATAGAGGTAATGTCGATGACGCGAATGCCTTTGAGGGGTCCCTCGGGCGCGTCTGATAGTTTGATGTCCATAATATGTGCCTCTCTGGTTGATAGTGTGATTCTACACAGGGAGATAGGCACTGGCGCTGCCCAAAACAGGATAGGCGGTAAAGCCTTGCGCCAGTTCAGTTTCACATACTGGCTGGCGTGTACCAGATAGGAGAGCTCCAGGCCCGCTCCTGAAGAACTTTGGCTACGATTGGGTCGCTGCAAGAATCGGGACGCTCTGCTTCTGGCAATGCGTTGCACTGCCATGTGGAGTAGCGGCAGCTTGGGTTTTCAACCGCTCTTAAGTAATAGACCGCGCGCTGGTCGGCGACAAACTCCGGGTCAGTCCACACGCTGCATAACTGGGTCGCGCCTGTGCCTGTGGTTTCACAGGTATCCAGATCAACACTGGCACCGTTGTTGCCATCACCGGCTATGTCTATGACATTCTGGTGATGATCACCCTGCTCGTCATACCAGCCTTTCACAATTTGTAGCCGTTGCAGTGGAGTGCCCGGCGCTTGCGGGGTACCGGCATCGCCCACAGCGGTTGCAACAAACACTGGGGAAGCACCTTTGGGAATAGGAGGTAGATCGCCCCCCATGGGCACGCCACCTGCATAGGCTTTGGCCAGCAATTGTGGGTCGTCGCACAGGCCGTCGTCATAACCCCAGCCAGCAAATAAACGCGGTTGAATCCGTGGCCCGCTGGTGCCGAAAACTTCTTTCCTTTGAATACTGTCAAAGACCGCATCGCGTGTATTCTCTGGCGCCCAAACACCGATGAGACCGCCAGGACTGTTGTTGGTGTTGCCGGGAATTTCAGGGTCGGTGCTCACGCGGCGTTCCGGTGTCCCGTCTGCCCAGCCCAGGTGGCCAGCAAAATTCCTTTCGCTCACAGCGCCACCGGTGCCATTGTGGGTATCGGTAGAGGCGCTAATGCCAAACTTAAAGGGATTGACGCCTATGCGCTCTTCTTCCTTCAGCCCTTCGATCAGAGCGTAACGAACGTAACTGTTTCTCGACAGGCAGTTGGGGCCAAGATGCGGGAGATAGTCCGCAAACGGGCCGTCGTAACAACTGCCTACATCCTTGCTGCCGGAGATGGAAATAAATGCAAAGTTTTCAAATTCCTCGAAATTACAGAGCTCGTCCTCGCCACCCAATACGCCTTCCACACCGTTGCGGCATTCCGAATCGCCTTTATGTTGCATGATCTCTATTACAGGCTCCAGTTTTATGCGCAGCTGAGCTCTAGCGGCTTGGGCTTCTTCGCTTGACGCCCCCGCATAGTCCACTGCAAACATACGGCCGTTACTGATATTGGAGTTATGCGGAATTGATACCACATCACAGCCGGTGTCACTGTTGAGGCACTCCTTCTCGAGAATTTCCCACAGGCGCCATTCTCGATGGGCATCCAGATAGCTTATCGGCCTTTCCGGTACGGCAGTGCCACGGAAAATAACATTGCGATGCAGGTTGCTGCCCAAACGGTGAGAGCTGTATTCATAGGCAATAAATGCCGTTCGTTCACATTCGCTGCTGATGTCGTTCCACTTTTCAGCTGCATCTATTGTTTCCGCCCAGGGGATCAGGATTGCCTCTTTGCAGCGTTCGCCATCTTCTCCACAGACGTCCTCATCGCGGCTGGAGAATGGGCTGAAAATTTGGGAGAGCAGTTTTGGGTTGCGACCGGCCCCGTCCTTAAATGCAGCGCAAAAATCCGCGTCTGCGACGCCGCTGTCGGGATCAAAGCACAGGGTTTGCTCGCCCATAAATTCAGCGTGGTCGGTGACCGCCATGAAATCCAGGGGGCGATCAATAGTCACAGAGCGGGTGTCTGTCTGGTTACCTGCTTCTATAGGCAGCGTTACAGCGCCCTTACCGAAGGCGAAGCGATAGGCATCGTCCGGCCTATTGCGCGCGCCGAAGGAATAGCCATCATTGGACAGGGCGGTGTGCACGTGTAAGTCGCCAAAATAGGCATTGTTCTGCGGGTTTTGATCCAGACAGGGCAGGCGCTCAGTGATTTGCACGCGCGCCTGATCGGAAACGACGAAGTCTTCAAAAGGGGCTTCGCTACCACAGGCGCTAAGCAGGCTTACAAACAGCAGATAGTGGGCAATTCTTAGGGTCAATGTGCGAGTCTCATGTGGGTGTAGCATTGTAAGGAAGTCAGTATGCCACTGCGTATTCGCAGCACACTATAATAGGGCATATTAAAAATTGCCATTCGCTATAGATTTGCAAGTCTTTCTTGATTAGTTTGAGGCGGCTGTCACAGTAAAAAAACATAAGCGGCTCAGCTGTTTACGAGGGAGGCAACATGTTTGGCGACAATCCACAGGACCCCCAGCTAAAGGCCGGTTGGGAAGACTTTTGCGATGAATTAAAAAGTGCCGGCGATCTGATATTTCGCGACACTACCCCAGACCAGAGTATAGACCGGGCAAAGGGGCTACGCCTGTTGGCTAGAAATGTGTCTCTGGCCCTGCAGTTTCATCTCGACAATAGCGACCCGGATTTCCCCGAGTTGCTGCATTATTTTGACCCCATTCGTAAGCAGGGTGGAGACAATACCGACGCTCTGTACGTGGGTGCTCCCATCAATGGTGAACACACCTACGTAATTTCGGGTACCCGCGGTAGCGCCCGGTTTTTTGCGGTTACGGTGGTAGAGGATGGTGCCACTCCCTGGGGTGGCGCGGCGATAGCAAACCTGATCGATTCAGATATAGAAGTGGATGACGATGGCAGCTTCAAAATAGTCCTGAGTCCCCAGGAGCACGCGGGGAACTGGATTAGAACGACACCGGGTAGCTGGCGGGTCACTTTTCGCCAGTTCTTTGCTGATTGGGAAAACGAAGAGCCTATGGTGGCGCAGATAGACCGCGTCAACGAACTGGAGCACGACCCAATTCTTACGCCAGAGCGAGTCCTGCAAGGTCTCGCTGATTCCGCCGCCTGGGTGAAGGAATCCACACTGTATTGGGCCAACATGCTAGACAAGTGGAAGGTACAGCCCAACCGTTTTCTGTCCTATCGCCAGCTAGACGACAATGCCATTGACGCTACTCCCGGTGGTGAGCCGCTTATCTGCTATTGGAAGGTGCCGAAAGATGAGGTGCTGGTGGTGAAGGTGACGCCCCCTGTTGCGAATTATTGGGCGGTAGAGTTTGGTAACTATTGGTGGGAAACCATGGATTACCGGTATCGACTGTGCAGCACTAACTGCCACCACGCGCAGTTGGAAGAGGATGGTGAATTACTGTTGGTGGTGGCGCATTCCGATCCCGGTGTGCCCAACTGGCTAGACCCGTCCGGCCATGAGGAAGGGTATATCACAGTGCGCTGGATAGGCGCTCAAAACTACCCGACGCCCGCATGCACACAGATTAAGGTTGAAGAGCTGGCAGGGTACCTGCCAGTCAACGCGCGAAAAATTGATTCTGTACAGCGTCGGGAGCAATTGGCCGCTCGCAGGCGAGGTGTTATCAAGCGCTTCGGGTATTAGTCGCAACCCTGAAACCGTCTTCGGCCCAAAATTGATAATCGCAAGTTAGGTCGAAAGGAGCTCAGACGAACAACTCTCTTTTATCAGTGATAGTGGGGAGGAGGCTGCAACTGGTGTCGAATTGCGTGAGATGCTAACGGGCAGAATAATTTCGGAGAACAAGTATGTCGGATTCGCTTAAGCCTTTATGGATAGCACCCCTTCACCCGGACTGGGTGAGAGCGATGAATCGAGAGGGCCGCTATCTTGATTTGGTGTCGGTGGTACCGCTGGATGAACATTCGCTGCTGTCCCATGCGCGGCGTACCACTGGTCTGGAGGATTTTGGCGATGACCTGTGGCGTGAGCCGTTTTCTGTCATGGTGAAAGCCTTGGAAGAGGAGGCCCAGCTGACCCTTACAGGTCGATTGATGGCGCGTAGTGACATTATTCTGTGGTTGAGTACGCGGCTCAATGTTACTGACACCGTGAAGAAACACCCCAAAATCTTGGAGCAGGAAATTGTGGCCCCAATGGTTGTGGTTGGCCTACCGCGTTCGGGTACGTCTATTTTGTACGAACTGCTCTCGCAGGACCCAGACGTAGGTGTTCCGCTGATATGGGAGGCACTGCAGCCTTGTCCGCCCCCGGAGGCTGCCTCCTATAACAGTGATCCCCGTATTGAACAGGCAGACAAGCTATTTACCCAGTGGAACCGGGTTGCACCGGAGTTTGCCAGCATGCACGAAATGCGCGGTGATATTCCTGCAGAGTGCGGACTGTTAATGGCGGGGACGTTTATCAGCGATCACAACGCGTCGCTGCACCAAACTCCCAGCTATAGCATGTGGTGCGCGCAAGCAGATTTTCTGCCCGTGTATGAGTATCACAAGACAGTGCTAAAAATTCTGCAGTGGAAAAACCCGCGCAAGCGTTGGTTGCTGAAAGCGCCCGAGCATCAGGTTCATCTTGAGACGCTGTTAAAGGTTTATCCCGATGCGCGAATCGTTCAGACCCATCGCGATCCAATCAAATGTATGGCCTCTACTACTAGCTTAATGGGAACCTTGTACCACATGCGCAGCGATCAACCGTTTAATGCGCAGATGTTCGAAAACATTATTATGGGTGAAGCAACGGCGCAGCGGCTGCAAGATGTAATTGATCAGCGCGAGGCGGGGGTTGTGCCGGAGGCGAACATCGCTGATTCACGCTATCAGGATTTATTGGATGACCCGCTGGCCTGCATTGAAAGGATCTATAGTCATTTTGGTATGCCACTTAGCAATACGGTTAAAGCGCAGATGGAAACGTACCTGGGTTCTAAGCCGAAAGGAAAGTTCGGTCACCACAGTTACGAAATTGATGAGAGTAGGGCCCAGGATAGAAAATTCTTCGAGCGTTATCAAACCTTATACAATGTGCCCAATGAAATGTAGTTACGCTTAGAGTAGTTGCCATGCACAAAAAGCCAGAGGCTTTTAGAAGTGCCGAATCACCGTCTCTGCATAGTTTTCCATAAAGGCTTTTTTCTCATCAATGGATGAGGTCTTTTTCCCAAGTGCATAAAAGAAGGGCGGAGCCACTGTGCTTTCCAAGCCGTCGTCCTGCAGGCTTTTGAATAAATCTAAATCAGGTAAAGCGCTAATCCCCAGCATGGCTTCAAAAGGCAGATGGTCGCGGCCATATTTTTTGCGCAGTTCATCCAGACGCTGTAGTAATCCTTTCACTTCCTTGGGCGCCGTGCCGGCCCCAACATACCCGTCACCTATTCTGGCGGTGCGCCGTAGGGCTATTTCGCTACTGCCTCCTACGTAAATTCGAGGTGACTTTTTCGGAGCCGGGCTGAGCTGTACCCGCGGGAAATCAAAATGATCCCCGTGATGTTCCACCATTCCACCTGCCCACAATTTGTGTAGAACATCGACCATCTCGTCGGTAATTTTTCCGCGCTTGTGAAAGTCCACGCCATAAATTTCAAATTCTTCCTTCATCCAGCCCACGCCAATGCCGAGTATGAAGCGGTCATCGCTCAGTACGCTGAGCGTAGCTGCAGCTCGGGCAACTTCATGGACATTACGCAGTGGCAAAACGTATACCCCACAAGTAAACACAAGTTTTTGGGTGACGGCGGCGGCGGCGGCAAAGATAGCCGTTTGGTCTGGGTACTCATCACTGGGCTGCATGGGAGGCATGCCGGTGTCGGAATAGGGGTAGTCGGGCCTTATCGATTCGGGGTATACCGCATGGTCGCCGCTCATAAGGCCGTGAAAACCGACTTCTTCTGCGAAGCGCGCTATTTCGATAAGTTGGTCGGTCTCGGCCCAGGTAATGGCTTGCCAAAATTTCATGTTTTTCCTTAGTAGCGATTAGTTGAGCGCTCTTCAATCAATTACAGACTGAAGGGATGAGCGGCACTGAAGCGTAACGAGTCGCGAAACTGCGTGTGCTACGGCCCATGTTTTGGCTGAAACAAGGGTAAATGAGTTATCGTAGCCAACTTGACGGGCAATTGCACCGACGGTCTCTTTCCTGGCCAGCATCAGTCTTCGCGCCTCATATTGTAGAGACATGTTATTGCTCCAATGTGGCCATTGGCTTTCCTGATTCTGGGTGATTCGGGTCGCTGATGGGCTACAGGGTTTTTAAGCTACGTGAGCTACAATACATCGCTAGGCCAAATTATTGGAAACTGGTGCTGTTTGCAACCGCCGAAGCCGGGGCTGGCCGAGAATAGAAAAATATAACTGAAAAAGCCATTTATGTAGCAGTAAACGCTGTTTCGCGACCTATAGGGGTCGCCCACTCTGGCAATGTAGAAGAAGTGTAGGTCAAAGGAAGGTGCGCTGCGCTGTTCCACTCTGCGTACAACGAATTTCAGGCTCAGGCCTTCTTTGACTCTGACGGCATACCACCTTTCTATCGATACACCGTTCGATATGATTCTTAAAGGTATGGTCAGCGCTCAGGCCGATGTGCAGTTTGGCCTTCATCCGGATGAAAACACTATTCAAAGTAGTTACGCCATATACGATGCTTCAATGGTATTGCAGAACCAGGGCGACAGTTGGAAAGTCACAGTGTTCGTCAAGAACATTACGGACAAGTTCTATGCGTCCGCCATTCAATCCAGCAACGAGAGGATTCTGCCCAACGGCTATCTTCATCGTTATTCTGCGTTGGCCGAGCGCACTTACGGCCTGGAACTGCGTTACCGATGGATGTAAAACAGTAATGGAAAGCGCAAAGCACAAAGCACAAAGTGTTAGGCCAGACCCGCTGTATTAGGGTGCAACAGGGAATTGACGAGATGCGAGCGGTTTCTTCTGCTATAAACAGGGGTAGAGATTGTTTGCTGCGGCCTTTGTGCCGCATTGGTCAAATTTTGGGAGTAGTAATTTGAGAAGAAGTAGAACAGTTGGTGGCATTTTGATTCTCCTGCTGGCTGCCGGGTCAGCCTTCGCCAAAGATGGTCGCCCCAATATCGTTTTCATCATGTCAGATGATCACGCCGTTCGCGCTGTGAGCGCCTACGGCAACAGCCTGATGCAGACACCCAATATAGATCGCATCGCCGACGGAGGTATGCGCTTTGACCGCGCGTACGTAGGCAACTCCATATGCGGTCCTAGCAGGGCTACCTTTCTAACCGGGCGTCACAGTCATGCAAATGGCTTTTATAGCAATGAATGGTCTGGCCCCTTTGATGGATCGCAGCAAACCCTCCCCAATCTTTTACAAACGGCAGGCTATCAAACGGCGGTGATCGGCAAGTGGCATTTATACAGTGACCCGGTGGGGTTTGATCACTGGGAGGTGATTACCAATGCTATGGAGCAGGGCACTTATTACAATCCAAGCTTTAGAAGTGCAAAGGGTATCGAGGAGGCAACAGGCTATGTGGCCGATTTGGTGACCGACAAGGCGATTGCATGGCTGGAACAGGTAGCAGGATCTGAGCAACCTTTTTTCCTCGTCTATAACCACAAAACGCCGCACAGAGATTGGTTGCCTGGCCCTGAGGAATTGCGCAGTTGGCAGGAGTCGGCAAAAGTAGAAGAGCCAAGCAGTCTTTTGCGCTCTATGGAGGGTCTCACCGAAGCACGGCAGGATGCTCGCATGAGCATCTCAGATTACATAACAAACAACGATGCGAAGCTGAGCAAGCCCCGAAATATGACACCCGAGCAGTTGGTGATATGGGAAAGTGCTTTCGCCAAGGGCAACGCTGAATATGAAGAACTTGATTTAAGCGATGACGACGACGTGCGCTGGAAGTACCAACGCTATATCAAAACCTATCTCGCTTCTGTGAAGAGTATGGACAGGCAAATTGGCCGCCTGCTGGATGCCTTGCAAGAACATGATCTTGTCGACAACACGATCATTGTTTACACCTCCGATCAGGGATTTTTCCTGGGTGAAAACGGTTGGTTCGACAAGCGATGGATGGATGAAGTCTCATCCCGTGTACCTCTGCTGATACAGTGGCCCGGGCATATCAGGCCCGGTAGCTCAACCGATGGCCTGGTTCAAAATATCGATATGGCGCCGACATTGCTAGAGGCTGCGGGCGTCACCGCCCCGGAGCCGATGCACGGTGTCAGTATGTTACCTCTGGTAGGTCCGGAGCCTCCCGAATGGCAGCGTGATCTGTATTATCATTTTTACGAAAATCCGGGCTTTCATGGTGTGGCCCGGCACTATGGTGTGCGCAGCGATCGCTATAAGTTGATTTATTATTATCAGAACGACGAGTGGGAGTTGTTTGATTTAGAGACAGATCCGGGAGATCAGGACAACTTGTACGGCCGATCGGGCTATGGCGAAATTACCGCCGATCTGGAGAAGCGATTAGCGGCCTTACGTGTGCAATATGAGGTGCCTGAGGAGGATCCGCATGTATCCTGGTACCACGGGATAGTCATCAGGGCTATTGAGCAACTGCTCAAACTTATGTAGGGAATACGTGATGAATAAATGGATAATTCGAATATCGATTGCCTTGAATGTGCTGGTCATATTGGCTGCCCTGGGTGCCTGGTTCAACAGGATGGCCATTATTGGTATCTATCTCGATTGGATGTATGAGCAAAAGACCGATGCGTTTGCAACCTTCCCGATTGTAGAAGGTGATGTGGTTATGTTGGGTGACAGCATTACGGATGCCGGGTACTGGAATGAAATGTTTCCTAAATTGCCGATAAAAAATCGAGGTATCGGCGGCGACACCACTACGGGCGTGTTGCGGCGACTCGAATTAATTTCACAAGGCCGCCCGGCCGCAGTGTTCATAAAAATTGGTACTAATGATTTGACCCACGGCCCGGAACGTTCGGTGAGCTATGAGCAGTACCGCCAAATTGTCTCCACCATAAAGGAGGCATCGCCAACCACGCACATTTATCTACAAAGTTTGCTACCACGTGCTGCTGAGTTACAGGATGAGGTAGAGCAGTACAACGAAGTAATTCAGCAAGTCGCAGCCGACCTGGGTGTCATCTACATTAATTTGTATCCCACTTTTCTCGCGGAAGATGGCTCCATGCGTGACGAACTAACCGGCGATGAGCTACACCTCAACGGTAAGGGTTATCTGCTGTGGCAATCAATTCTGCAGCCTTATATGTCGCAGTATTCCTCTGTGACGGAATTCCGGTAGTTAGGCTTCAGCGGTGAAAAGAGGCGTCTTATGTCAGAATTGATCGCCAGCGAACAGTTCGGTGCAACGGTGGACTACCGGGCTTTACCCAAAGAAAAGCTGCTGGAATTATTTGGCCTGACCATTGAGGCCCACCACAATTTCTTCTACCTGTGGCAGCGCTGTGTAGCAGATAAATTCGGTACGGATGTTTGTGGAGAACTTACAGCTAAAATCTACCCCACTTTGGAAAATGCCGAAGGCGATCTGAAGACAATATTTTTTCAGGAGCTGGATTTTCTATGGCAGGTAATGCCCAACATCCAGAATATGCTTACCTTTGCTCGTTATGACGCATCATTACTGCCAGCGCATCTAAGCGAGGCTCTGGATTTGCAAGCATTGTCCAATGAGTCGATGGTGATGTTGTGGAACACTGCCACTCTCACATACGTGATGCAGACAGCACGCTGGACTGAGCTGCTGACCGAACGCTATGACCAGAACACGGCTTTGAAAATGGAGCGAGATGTGTGGCTGGATTACGGCGGCGCCGAGGAAGACCTGCGCTATGGCCTGATTGCAGCAGGGAGTCAAACAGGTGACGTAGAAACGCTGTTGCGCGGTTTCCAATTTGCGCCGGGAGAGGTAGGTCTGGTAGACGCCGTTTTCGCACTGGAAAACCCCCGACATGGTTTTATTACACACAAGCGCTGCCCCTCCAAAGAGCGCTTCGGCGAATCCAATAAGGAACGCCTGGAGAGCAACTGTGTACTGTGCGTGATCGCCATGCGTAAATCCGGCGAGATGGTTAACGAAGATATTCGTTGCCGCGCAGTCGATATCCCACCTTACCGGGAAAGTACAGACCACGCCTGTAAGTGGGAATACTGGCTGTAACGGGGCAGACTCCTCATTTCATTCCTATACTGCCCCTGTCACCACAACTTGTCCGTCAGTGGAAACTGACCCTTGCGGCTAGTGTTATAGCTTGTTCCATGGATGAAACTGAAAGCACTGGTATGGAGGTGATCCTACGCCGCAAACTCTGTCTCAAGCCTAATCCTACGTTCAGGGAATACCATAATGATAACCATCGTGAATACACCACAGCCCAACTCTAGGCACAGGCTGCAGAAGACCTCGGGGCTGCGCTGGCACAGCACTGCCTTTGCTCTCGCTTTGACCCCTGTCTGGGCGCTAGTGGGTGCGCCACAGGCTCAGGGAGCAGTGCTGGAAGAGGTGTTGGTCGTAGCGCGGAAAAGAGAGGAGAGCTTGCAAGACACCCCTGTGGCGGTCTCTGCCTTTAATGCCGATCAAATGCGCGCCGCCCAAATCAACAACATTGCCGATCTCACTCAGCAGGTGCCAGGGTTGAGTAACAAAGACGGCGAGAAGGTGTCCGGCCTCACCATTCGAGGTGTTGGCGCACGAGCGGTTGGAGCTGCTGTAGACCCCGGTGTTGGGGTCTATGTGGATGGTATTTTTATGCCGCGCTCAGATACGCAGCTGGTAGACGTAGTCGATATGGAGTCCATCCAGGTATTGCGTGGGCCGCAGGGAACACTCTTTGGTAAAAACACTGCCGGTGGTGCTCTTCTATTAAGCACCAAAAAACCGGGTGAAGAATTTGAAGGGCAGGTTGAGCTTGGTCTTGGAGATTACGATCGCCTGAATTTCAGCGCTCGTTTTGATGGCCCTCTAATCGCCGACACTTTGTATGGTGCGCTGACTTACGATACACGTAATGAAGACGGCTACATGGAAGATTACTTCACGGGTATCGATTACGGCGACAAAGACCGCCAAGCGGTGGTCGGTCAGTTGCGCTGGTTCCCTGTTGAAGAGTTGACTGTAGACCTTATCGCATTGTGGGGAGAGCGAGATGAGAGCGCCGCGCCATCGACGTGTATCAACGTTAACCCCGATGCTGTTTTACAGGGCTTCGTCTCCACCACCCCTGGAACGTTTAAGGAAAACTGTGCCCTGAGCGAAAGCCTTGTCAAAGACGACAAAGTGGTAATGGATTCAACGGGGTTGGATTACACAGTAACCAATAATCTTTTGGGCCTTACCCTGGGCTGGGACCTCGGTGAAGTGACGCTGAAAAGTGTGACCGGTTATCTCCATCAGGATGATCTGAAGCGAGAACGAGACCAGGAAGGCACGTCATATATTGCAATTTCCAATTTTGGGGAAACCACCCGGCAACTACAGGGCAGTGGTATAGACGCGAGTAGCGAGCAACGCATTTTTGTATCGCAGGAATTTAACCTGTTTGGTAGCCTATTTGATGGCGACCTGGACTACACATTGGGCGTCTATGGGTCGGACGAGGAAATTACAGATCAGATAGATGGGCAGACTCTGGCCCTGGGCGGCTGGATGGGCGTGTCGATTGCCGGCACCGACACCATCAGTACTTTGCCCGCTCAGGTGGTGGGTTTCAGAGGCGCTCAATTGATTGACTACACCAGTACATCGGCCGCGGCCTTCGGACAACTGATTTATCACTTCAGCGATATGTTGCAGTTCACTCTTGGTGGGCGCTTTACGTGGGAAGAAAAGAAGATTGACCAGCGCAACTATGTGTCTCTGGCAGAGCCAATGGGCCTTATCACGCGGGACGAACTCACTGCGCTCTCTACGTTTTTGCAGCCGGTGGCAATCAATCCCGATTTCCCCGAGCTGCATGATGAGGACAGTTGGACCGAGTTTTCACCTACCGGCACGATTACAATGTTTGCCCCGGATACTTGGACCGACGGCTTTCTCAGTTCAGGCATGTTCTATCTGACCTATAGCGAAGGTTTCAAAGCGGGTGGTTTCACCACGTTTGGCCCGGATTTCCCATTGGCCTTCGATCCCGAGATTGTGAAAAACACAGAGTTTGGATTTAAGACAGAGCTGTTCGATCAGCGTGTAAGATTGAACGGCGCCATCTACAGCATGGATTACGACGATCTTCAGCTTGGTGTGACACGAGAGTTCGGTGAGCTCAACACCTTGTTCGGTATCACCAATGCGGGTAGTGCCGAAATGCAGGGCGCGGAAGTCGAATTGGTTATGTTGCCGTTGGAAGGCTTGATGATCAACTTTACGGCCAGCTACATCGATGCCAGCTTTAAGGAGTTCAATGATGAATTTGTCAATGATGCAGGTGAAGTTGAATTAACAGATCGCTCTGATGAGCCCTTTTCCTATGTGCCAGAGCAATCCTATACCTGGGCAATCCAGTATGACTGGGATACAGACATCGCGTTGATAACACCTCGTGTAAGCGGCTATCACAAGGACGAGGTTTACACCGGGCTGGATCCAGCAGCCTTTCTGTTTGAGGAAGAGGCTACGCTGGATGATTACACGGTGTGGAATGCACGTATCGCCATACAACCCAAAGCAGTGGAAGGCTTAGAGATTGCGATATTTGTACAGAATCTCACAGACGAGTTTTTCTACGGTACCGGCACTATTGAGTCAGCCCGAGTGGGCGTCTCCGGTAATGTTCGCGGTAAGCCTCGGGCCTTTGGAGTGGATATGTTCTACAGTTTCTAGGCTTGTGCTATTCGTCTCATCGGCCAGTGACTGGTGCCGGATGCGACTTGCTGCAGGCTTGGCCGCTAATGAATATCCCCGAATGGGGATAACCCTGCGATTGCGATTGGCAGAGATCAGGCTCAGGGAAGTTGTGCCAAATTTGATTGGGAGTCTGCAGCGGATCAAAAGCCCGTATAGGTGGGCACTATGAGGTGATTTCATGAAGCGAAACCCCAGGCAATTCGCTGGCCGACTCAGTTTCATGCAGGCGCGGCTCAACACTAGTAACTCGCTAGAGGATGTGGCCATGCAGCAGATTCCAGATTCTATTGTGGCGTCAGTACCAGAGAACTCAGCTTCTGGTGCTTCGACGGATGAGTG
Source organism: Halioglobus sp. (assembly GCA_047611225.1). Lineage (GTDB taxonomy): Bacteria > Pseudomonadota > Gammaproteobacteria > Pseudomonadales > Halieaceae > Marimicrobium. The sequence continues at coordinate 33,345 of JBLFWP010000007.1, read as the reverse complement.
ACATTCGCTCTACGTAAAAACGGCCTCATCCCCTTTGCGCCATCAAATCTGCCCTTTCACTCGACTTCACAATGCGTGTCTACCAGCTTGTGCTAGTCTCGCTGCCAATGCAGCGAAAGGGAAAGGACATGGAAGTCATTCGCACTATAAGGCCTGGCATGCCGGGCAGTCGACGCTTTCAAAAACACTGGGGTGAAAATCTCATAGCTGTTCGTTATCGACGCAACGGCTGAAAGGTGTAGACCACTATCGAGATTATTGTAGATGAAAGAGAGCAAGCCGACGCCTTCGTTTCACTCAACGCCGTTCACGCATTCAAACGTCAGCAGATCGTGGCTGTCACCATTGCTTTTGAAGAGGGCTCAATAAGAGCGGCAGCCAAGCGATCTGGCGCGCGATGGAGCGTGGCAGGCAGGGCCTGGCTCATGGCATACAGCACTGCTGTTGCCCTTGGTCTGCGAGGCCGAATTGTGGAGGGTCTGGCGGAGAAATGTGCCGATGCTGAGACCTTCATGGGCTAAATGTGTATATACGGCAGCTAGTATCGAACACATGTGACTACATACACCTACACATAGTCAGATGGAGCAATAATGTCTACACTTGGCTACAACATATACTTAGCTGTTATGTGTAAATAGATATGAGCAAGGAAAGATACAGTAATCAGACATTATCGAATGCAGTACACATTGCATCATCTCGCATAGGTGAGCTTATGCAGTGTGATAGGGTTACTGTTCGGGGCAAAGGAAAGAATGAGTCTTGTAAAGAAATATACGACGTAATATTTACTTTCAATGAACCGCTTTTGTGTTCAGAGAGTGACGTGCCGCTAAACGGCGGATACTTTTTGACAGAGAAAGGGCTTGTAGAAGTTACCCAACTAATTGGACACTTTAATTCAATATTAGAGCGTGAAACATGGGTGTCTCAAGTTTTAGAGGTTAGTGGTGCAACAAACACATAACAAGAACATCAAAAATCGCTCCACTACGTTGCGCTGGACGGCGCTGACGCTCCGCCTTTTATGTGGGCGTTATGTGGATTGCGAAGCAATAGGAGAAGTATGATGATGACTACAGACTTGCCCATCCAGGGTGGTTGCGCTTGCGGGAACATACGCTATACATGCACGCAGCTACCGCTCCTAATGTTTCAGTGCCATTGTCGAGATTGCCAACGAGCAGTAGGTGGCCTTTTTGCTGCTAATGTTTGGTTCGCGACGGACAAAATTGTGTTTGATACTGAACCAAAGAGTTACGTTGTAAAAAGTGATATTGGTAATACGATACATCATGAATTTTGTTCAGATTGTGGTTCACCCATAGGCATGTGGATTGAAGAAGATCGGGTTGGGAGAGGTCTGCGCGCATCTACACTAGACGACCCAGCATGGCTCAAGCCGGATGCTGATATATTTGTAAAGAATGCATACCCGTGGGAAGTATTCGACCCTAATCGGCCCAAATACCAAAATGGACCACCAGAAGAATTGGTAGCGCGACTTGCAGCCAGAATATTCACATAACAAGCGCATCATGTCGCCACTTCGTGGCTGGGACGACTTACACTTCGCTCGTTCCTCGCTACGTTTCAGTCGCCCCATATGCGGGCGTTAGCTCTCAAGAAACAGGAATACAATTTTTACTAAATGGAAAGGTAGTTTTGTGAAAATGGGTATTATCAAAATTTTAGCCATGCCGTTATTGGTGTTAGGACTTATTGGCTGCACTATTTCCACACCTGTTGTAACGAATGGAAGTTACGAAGGCCTAGCAAATACAGATATTTATAGAGGGGAAATATTTATCTATAGAGAAAGCTCATTCGCCGGAGTAGCTAATCAATATGATGTGATGGTAAATGGTGTTTTGTCAGGATCTCTGCCCAACGGATCGTTTTTCAGTGTAGATGCTGAACCGGGCGAGAATAAGGTAGAGCCAAGAACCTTAACGTCTTTTGGTCTTGGTAAAGGCAGTACCATTACAGTAGAGAGAGGTAACTCATCCTGTTTGAAATTAACATTGAACTTTTGTGTGCAGTGTAAAAGTGCCGACATAGATATCGTCGATAATGAGCAGTGTGACAGTGAAATTAAATCACTTAAGAAAGTTCAGTTGAAATAAGCTAACAAGTCAAGGCAGCAAGGGCGCTTCGCGAGGGACAGCCTTACAGCTGCCCCTGCTTGAAGCGTTATGCGTCAGGAGGGATCGAAATATGACACTTTCAGAGCTAGGGTCACTTGGAGAAATCGTAGGATCACTCGCGGTTCTGGTTACTTTGATAATACTTGTGGTTCAAGTCCGTGGCGCCCGGACCGAAATGTCAGCTCAGATGACGCGTGAGATCAAGCGAGACAACAATCAGGCTTATCATCAGCTCACGCAATGCCCAGAACTGGTTGAACTCCACATTCGAGGACAGTCCGATTACGAGAGTCTTACCGACTCTGAGAGAGTGACGTGGATGCTCTGGCTGTTCACATGGATTAATCAGGCTGAAGACGCGTGGGTCGCCCGCCAACGAGGAATCCCAAACATGGAGTGGGTAGATAGCTACGTACTCGGAGTAGCACTGGTCATCCGAAGCGATGGCGGGCGGGCCGTTTGGCCCAGACTGCGAGGGTTCTTCGACGAGGAATTTTCGGCGGCAATCGATCAACGTGTGCGAGAAGGTGATGAAAATTTCCTTCAAGCGCTGTTAGGCTAGTGTATAGAGTGCGCTGGTAGCGACGCATAACAAGTAAAGGAACCGGGCGGCTTCGCCGCCGGTTCTTTAAGCGTTATGCGTCATTAAGAAATGAACTTTGAAAGTTGGCACCAAGCTGGAATTTTACTATGAGTGCATCAGGAATTCGTTGGGGAGTCATTGCCCTTCTCTACGCAGCATTCCATCTCTGGTACGGTGGAAGCGGAAGCCCTCTCACAGACGATGAAGTTGATTACTACGTCGAACGCGCCACAGACATGTTTGGTCCCGACGCGGAACAACCATTTAGAAAATTCGCATCGACCGATGACGGAAATGAGTTTGTGAACGTGAATCTCAATAAGTATCGAGACAAGCCAAAATACCGTGATGGGCGCGAAGCAGATGAAACTTCTGAAGAGATAGAGGGTAGGTACTTATCTAAAATTGCACCTGACCTGACTATGCAGGCCGCCCATCCGTTGATCGTGGTAAAGCCGATCGTAGTTCTCGGAGGAGAAGCTGATATTGAGCGCACCGCCTGGGATAGTGTGACTTTTATTCGTTACCGTTACCGTAGCCGTGGCGATTTCCTGGAATTTATACTGGAGTCCGACTGGAACGAAAACGTGTAGCATAAATGGGCAGCACTAGAGAAAAATAATAGCCTACCGTCGACGCCTGAGATTTGGATGGTAGGTGTTCGCCTAATTCCTTTCTTAACGCTCCTGTGCATCGGCCTTCTGTTGGACCGGATTCTTAGTCGAGTGCCGGTACATCACCATAAAAATACATAACAAGACAAAGCAGGCATGGACAAACCACTGCGCGGTTCGCCCCTGTTTGTGGCGTTATGGGGATTGGGGCGCCACAGAAAACCTGCGGGAGGGACCGTTTTGAATTGGAACGCGATTATTGCTTTTGCCTAGGTGGTTGGTGCGGTAGCCTTACTAATAACGCTCGCTTATCTCGCGATTCAAACTCGTGACAATGTGCGAGTCATGAGATCGAGGGCAGTGTGGGATGCTCAGGTTTCATTTGTGGAGGTAAATGAAGTACTAGGAGACGGAGGTACTGTCAGCGCGCCTATTTACAAGATGCTTTCTGACTCAGGGGAGTTGTCCTCCTATGAGAAGTAGTTGGCACATCGCTTTTGCAGGGGCTGGTTTTAGAGGATGGAGGCACAATTTGCTCTTTACTCTTCCGGCATTCTTGATGAGGAGGTTGTACGGCGTCAGCCACCATGGTACCAAATGACCTAATCCACTAAGAGATACTTCTGCTACTTTTAAACTGAAGCAGAGGAGTCCCACTATGAGCATGTCAAACACCTAAAAAGCGGTCAAGGATATACGCCGAAACACCCGCCGTAAGTTCTCCACCGAGGAGAAGGTTCGTATTATTCTGGATGGTCTTCGGGGGGAGAGTTCGATCGCTGAGCTCTGTCGCCCAGAGGGCATCAATCCCAATTTGTATTACCGCTGGCGCAAGGACTTTCTGGAGGCCGGCAAGAAGCGCCTGTCGGGCGATACCGTTCGCGAAGCAAACACTGATGAAGTCACCGGCCTCAAGCGTGAGAACGGCGATCTGAAGCAAGCCGTTGCCGAACTTTACCTACGCAATGACTGGCTCAAAAAAGTCTGACTAGGCAGGGTGTGATCTTGGACGACGAATGATGCGCGCCGCATCGGAAAAGTTGGCCATCATCCGTTTGGTTGAGGACTCAGAGCTGTCTGTCCGTCGGACACTAGGTGAGATTAAGGTCAGTCGCACCAGTTTTTATCGTTGGTATGGTGCCTACGAGAAAGATGGATTCGACGGCCTTGCCAACCAAGGCCGAGCCTCGAGACGTCACTGGAACCGAATACCGGACTCGGTTCGCAGTATGTCTGTGGCCGTAGCACTGGATCGGCCTGAGCTGACGACCAGAGAACTGGTCTGGCACATCACCGATACCCACGACTACTTTGTGTCGGAATCCAGTGTTTATCGCATGCTGAAGATCCACGACCTGATCATTAGCCCGCAGTTCACTATGATGCGAGCAGCGGATAAATTCCAGCAGCCGACCAGTCGGGTACATGAACTGTGGCAAACGGACTTGACTTACTTCCGGGTGGTTGGCTCGGGCTGGTACTTCTTGTACACGATACTGGATGATTACTCACGCTACATTATCATCTGGCGTCTGACGACGACCATGGCCGCCGCTGATGTGGCGGATACACTGGAAGATGCCCTGAAGTCGGCAGGGCTGTCCGAGGCCCGCGTACGAAGTCGACCCAGGCTACTGTCGGATAATGGGCCCTGTTACATCAGCGGAGAACTGAAGGACTGGCTGAAGAAACAGGACATCAAACATAGTCGTGGAGCGCGGTATCACCCGCAGACCCAGGGCAAGATTGAACGCTATCACCGTTCAATGAAAAACGTGGTCAAGCAGGAGAATTATTACTATCCATGGGAACTGGAAAAGGCTATCGCTGAGTGGGTCGAGCATTACAACCACGAGCGCTACCATGAATCATTAGACAACGTCACGCCGGCAGATGTTTATGAAGGCAGACGAAACGACATTCTGGATCATCGTGCGGTGGTAAAAAGCAGGACGATGACGCGGAGAAAAATACACAACCTGCATTTAGCAGGCTAGACTGGAGAAGTAACGGGCAGAAAAGTGTCTCTTAGAAAATGGCCCATTAGTGCCATATGGTCAGACGACGTACACATATGCCATGTAACAAGGCAGCGTTGTTGAGCGCTTCGCGCGGCAGCTTGAGGTGTTATAAAATAATTACATGATCAAATTGGCTGTATAGAAATGGCGCACAATAAAGAATGACAATTGAAGTAATCAATTTACCTGGTAATGACGTGACGTGCTCAACCTGCAGGGCGAATTGCTGCCGCTTGGAGGTTCTGCTTATTACGGATACTGGTGTGCCTGAAAAATATATTGAGTTGGATAAATGGGGCGGGATGACGATGGCTCGTTTAGACGACGGATGGTGTGCAGCCTTGGATCGAAATACTATGCTGTGTAGCATTTATGATAAACGCCCATTGATCTGCCGTGAGCTTGAAATGGGCGGCGATGAATGTCTCTCCGAACGAACATAGTTCTCATGACCAGGAAGCGGTTTACGTAAGCGCCCTAGCTAGATCGATTCCCGGGGAATATCAAAATACGTCTCGTAGTTTACAAACATCGCACGCAAGGCATCCTCCTTCATGCCTGTGTCCGCAAGTTCATACAGATGCTTGCCGAATTTGTCCGCAGGATTGTCATTAAGGAATGATTGCATTGCCGTTGCCGCGTTCTGTGGGAGCTCCATATCGAAGTGTTCATAGGCGCGGCGCACGGTGCCTACTTGATCCTGCATAAAGTCCCGAAAATATAAGTCCACTACCTGACTGTCAGGAAGCTTGCCCGATTGTCTGTAGGCCACCGTGTTGTTGTAGCCCTGTGACAGAACCTCGGCGTAGTAGGCGGCTACGGCAGGTAAATCTACGTGGTCGCTGCTCAGTGTCTGCAGCGTAGCGGAGAGATTGCTCATGGAAATGACTGTGCGCAATGGGTCTCTGTGGGTTTGTACGAACAGGGCGTCGGGATACTCCTTGTGAATGTATTCCAGATGCCACATGTGCTGGGGAGATTTCAATGCCCAGCGCTTGCCGGGTGCTTTCCATTGCAAAATTTGCAGAAAGCGTCGGTGCCACTTCATGGCGGACTGCATATCGTAGTTCACTACCCAGCGATCGTAAGTGGGTACAAAGTACTGCACAAAATAAATCAACGACGCAAAATCGTGATTCGTTATGGTCACGCATTCCTGTGCACGCTGCGCGCCCATGGGATGCATTTTCTTAAACTGGGGCAGCAGCTCATCCACACGATCCAAGTCTGCCTGCACCTTGGCGATACGGGAGTCCGTGGTGTAAGTAGCAGTCTCTGGGGGCGGTAGTGGGTACGATGTCTCCCAGGAGAGTGGCACGCGATTGTCTGGGTCCATCACCAGTAGATCGTGAAAAATGGTGGTGCCTGAGCGAGGTGGGCCCACCACGAATAAAGGGCGTTCAATGGGCTGCTCTTCTATCTCCGGGTGTTTCTTTAACAGATCGACCATGCCCAACCGGTTTTCCAGAGTTCGAACGATGTCAGTTTTGGCGATCATTCTTCCCAGTGTGGAGAGCTGCGCTTCCTCAGCCAGCCCTAGTAACAATAGGTTCATCGGTTCGCGAAAATCATCTTCGCCAAAGTCTTTCAAACCAGTATTTTTCTGGGCTGTTTTGAGCAGGTGATCGGCATCGAGCTTGATCGCTTGCAGGCCTATCGCGCTGGCAGCACCGCCTGCCATATTCAGCATGCGGACGGGGAAGGGCAGTTTACTCTTCATGTCAGGCTCCCAACTCAGATAGTTTTACAACGGTTGCCTGTGGTGTTTCTACTTCACCTTCTACCAGGAAATATCGCCAGAACACCATCCCAAACAGCTTGCCTTCTGTATCCAGCCAGTTGGGTAGGCCCGGGTCTTCGTGGGCGAGAATCATTTTAAAGCTGCCGTCTGCCTCGGCCTGCGTTTGCGCACGGTTGAGGGAAACGGTGCGGCTGCCGTAGTCCAATGTTTGTTGGAAACGGTTCCACAGGCAAATATTGCCAAAGCTGCAGTCGGGCCAGCGTCCTGTGATAACCAGCGCCTCATCGTCATTGATAAAAAAGGGTGCCATAGAGTAGTGTGCGTCGAAGGCTGCTAGCCCAAAGTCTCCCGGTGGTTGCGGCGGCGGGAATTCGTTGGGTGTTAGCGACAGGAAGGAGGGCAGTACGCTGTTGGCCATAGGTGGCATATCAAGTGTGCGGCTGCGCACTACATTGGCAACCCTGCGTATACCTGCAGCGACAGAGTCGTCGTTAGGTGGCGCTGGAACCGAGCTGGGATCCAGACACTCAATGTGCATTCTGGGTTCCAATTGCGGGTCTAGTGCGGCGGGCTTTTCGTGTTCGAAATAGTGCCTGGTGGTAACGCGCGATGCGCCCGGTGTTAGCGCCAGCCAGTTGGCATCGCGCTTTTCCCCGCCTAGATACACGGTGAAGTTGCCGTTGCTGTCTATTTCCATTTCGGTGTTGTTGATTACGCCTGCTGTATTGGTCGCCAGATGGCCGTCCTTGGCTCCCTCTTCAATGGTTAGGGAGAAGTAAGCCGCTCCTTGCATGCAGCCGTGGATAACGTAGGTGTGCTCGTTGCTCACTGGTGCATCAAAATAGATGGCGTCGCTATTGTCGCCGGTGAGTTTACGGCTGGGGGTTACGATACGGCGAAAATCCGGCCGGCTTGCATCTTGTTCGAAGTAGCCCACTAAAGCGGCTTCCAGAATGTGCATTAAGGCCCTGTGGGAGCCCGTGATATCTTCCTCAGAATGTAGATTCCACTCAGGCCCCGACCAGCGAGTATCCACCTCCTGTAGTAGAGAAATGAGTTCTGTCAGTGCGTCTCGACTTTGTGTCTGTAAGGTCATAGGGTGTCCATTATATTCAGCTTGCGCTGGCGGCAAGATGTGGGTTGCTTGTTTCGAAGGGAATATTGAAGCGCTCACGGTAGAACTGCAAACGCTGCTCTACCTCAGATGCGTCTAGCCCAAAGTCCTGCAGGCTGTATTTGTGAGCACCGTGTTTGTGCTGCCCGTTGCTGTCCAGCCAATTCTGCATGTTTGATTTTGCATCGTCGGCGAAGGGCATTTCCAGGAAATCGTATACACCCTGCATTGCCTGCTGCCAATCGGCGGTGATGTCGGCATAGAGGATGTCGTATTGGTTTTCGGGAGCGGCCATTTGTGCTCGCACGCGCAGGCTTTTCTTCAGCATGCGTTCCGTTTTGGTGAGCCACTCCTGTCCCACCCATTCGGGGGTAATGGACTCACTGTCGCGCACCAGTGCATTCCATGCCATGGAGCAGGATGAGCCAATTACTTTCACCGGGTCCCGATGCGGACAGATCAATTTGGCATTGGGAAAAACATGCAGTAAGGCATCGAGGTCCTGCATATGCTGTGGTGATTTTAGCAGCCAGGGTTTGTCTTCTGGGTCATCGCGAAACCACGACACAATTTTCATCAGTCTTGTCGTGTATTCGTAGGCGGCTGTTTGATCGTGAGTCATCAACCATTCAGCGAAGGAGGGGATTTTGGCCTGTATCTCAAATAACTGCGTGGAGAAAGCATATTGGATTAGGCCAATCTCTTCCTCTACCTCAAAGGTGCCCAGAGGATGGACTGCTGATATCTGCGGGCTCATATACAGCACTGCCTTTAGGCCCTGCTCAAGCGCTGTAATACGAGGGTCGGTCTCTCCGGCTGCTTTGGCCGCAAAACAGTCCGGGTCCGGGATTGGATAAACACTCTCCCAGGACTTAAGGTGCAGAAAACGGGTGTCGGAGGCCAGTAGGCGATGCAGTCGAGTGGTGCCAGAGCGGGCCAGCCCTACGATGGCAACTGGGTCCGGTAGATTGCGCTCCAGTATTTCCGGGTGCCGTGCAAGGAGATCTTCAGCGTAGAGGCGTCCCTTGAGTAAGCGCAGAATATTCATTCTGGCCAGAAACCGGCCTATGGGATTGAGCTGAGCCTCATCATTCAAAGACTGAATCAGAAGGTTCATGGGCTCTAGAAAACGCGGATCACCGAAATCACTGTGCCCTGTTTCTTTGCGGGCCTGAGCCATCAGCGCTTCAGCTTCCATTGAAAATGAGGCCAGGCCAATGCTATTGGCGCCGCGCAATATCCCGTTGAGCATGCGCATGGGTGTGCGGTGATAATCTGTGGCCTGCAGTGTGTGACCGTCGTTCACTGGGTGTGTCCTTGCGCTTCAATCTTGCCATTTTTGGCGGGTTATCTGAACGTCTAAGCTATGGAACCCCTGTGACAGAAATCCAATCCGATAGATACCATACTCGCCGTCGCCAGTCAGTGCTATCTTAGAGGAGGTATAGCTGCCAGTGGTATGAAAGACTAGCGCAGAGCTGGTCGAAAACGGTAGATTTGAAAGAGCAGTTTCAGCTTGTGAAAGTTTTAAGAGGGCTTGGTTAGTGGGAATAGTAAAGACAATCAACATGCTATGGATAGCGCTGAGAGAACTGGCGCGATTGATGTTCGATGCGATGGGAGACTTCACCGGTAACAGCGTGCCCTACAAGGCAGATGACGTTGTAACACCCAAGGAGCTGAGCCGGCTAATCAACTTGGGCGCACTGGACGCGGATAGTCCCACAGTCGCTATCACTGCTCTAACGCGGCAGGATATTCCCTCCGTCAGCACCAATTGCCACAATCTGGTGCTCACCATTGAGCAGGAAGGAGAGGCGATTCTCCCGGCCAGTATATTTGTAAAACTGCCCATGGAATCGCTGGTGACCCATTGGTTTTTCAGCATCATCAATTCCTGGCGTCTGGAGTCTCACTTTTTTCGCCACGTAGCCAGAGATTTACCCCTGCGCACGCCCATTACCTACGCCACCTATTGTCAGGGCACACGCTTCTATCAGATACAGGAAAACCTGCACGACGACCCCAGTGTGGAGTTGTTCATCAACCCAGACATGATGAAAGGGCCTTCTCTGGAAAGAGTGCACGCCTGTTTGGATACTTTTGCCCGGTTACACGCCTGCCACTACGGTATGGGCAGTGCACAGCGCGAAGCGATACTGCCGCTGGATTACCATCCGTTTTTGTCGCCCACTATGGGTCTGGTATCGCGCAGCTTGAATAAATTCGCGTTGAAGCCCTGTTTGAAGAAGCAGCCAGGTGTGATCCCTCCTGATTTGATTGATGCCTACAAGACAACGGTTAAAAACTGGGATGCGCTACTCGAGTACTGGTTCAGTGGCCCTCTTTCACTACTGCATGGCGACAGCCATCTCGGTAACTTCTTTGTCTCGGGTGATGAAATGGGCATGCTCGATTGGCAGGCTGCGCACTGGGGAAAAGGCATTCGAGACGTACAGTATTTTCTGATTGATTCCCTGCCGGCAGACATACTTGCCATCCACGAACGTGATCTGGTGGAATATTATGTGCAGCGCAGAGGTCATCACGGGGAAGCTATTGACCTTGATCAGACCTGGCAGGAGTACCGCAGTTTTACCTTCCACACACTGATGACAATAATCGTATCGATAGGGTTTGGTGCGCTCAACGAAGAGCAGGATTTACTCATGGAGGAAATTCTCAGGCGCAGCGTTGCCGCGTCACAGCGTGTGGAGTATGGGCAGTGGTTGCAGGATTTTCTGGCAGATCAGTCTTCCTAGAGGTTCAGCACTGCTTTTGCACAGACTATGACTTTCATAACACCCTGCTTCTATGAGTTATAGAAAGAACCACCGGGTACTTTTGGCCCAAGGAAATATCGGAGTCGCCAATTATGAAAGCTGTTCGCTGTTGCGATAAACATATACAGGTTGTTGATGTGCCTGCCCCGGCACCAACAACAAAAGAGGAGGGCGTTGTCGTCAATGTGCGCTCTTCAGGTATCTGCGGCTCAGACCTGCACATGGTCGACATGGGCTTTAATCTAGGGGTAACTCTGGGGCACGAGGTGGCGGGAACGTTGCAGGATGGAACACCCGTCGCCCTTGAGCCACTGGCGCCCTGCGGGCACTGTGATATGTGTGTGCAGGGTGATTACGGTCTGTGCCGCCTGGGCCCGGGCATGGTGCACGGCATTGGGCTGGAAGGGGGTATGGCAGAACAGATTCTAGTGCCGGAAAGCGCCATTGTGTGCCTGCCTAATAATGTCAGTGCCTTAGATGCCTGTTTGGTGGAGCCACTCGCTGTCGCCGCTCACGGCATTCGCATGCTGGATCTCAACCCGGCCAGTCGCGTGGCAGTCATTGGCGCTGGCGCAGTCGGTCTTGCGGCCACTGCGGTTCTAACACCGTTTGTAAAAACGGTGGATGTTGCCGCCAGGCACGATGCACAAAAAGAAGCGGCCCAGCGGTTGGGCGCAAGGCTTGATCCGCAAGAGGAATACGATGTAGTGATTGAATGTGCCGGAAATTCAAAGGCTCTGGCGCAGGCGGCGAAGCTGTGCAAACCAGGCGGTATTATTTTGATACTGGCAACTTACTGGGACGGTGTGGAATTACCCGCCTTCGATGTTTGTATGAAAGGCCTGAAGATTTTTGCGTCTTCTCTTTACGGGCGGCAAGGGCTGGTGCGCGATGTGGAAATGGCGGCCCAGTTACTGTCTCAGCGCCCTGAAATCCCCGATATTCTAATCACTCATCGCCTGCCATTGGATGCAGCGGGGGAGGCCTTCGCCATTGCCGCTGACCGCAAGGCAGGCGCGATAAAAGTCGTTCTCGAACCTTGAGACTAAACTGGCGTCCCTATGTGGATGCCAGCGCTGCAACGCTTTTAACCATCAAATCAACCAGGTCCACTTGCCGGCTTAGCCCCGTCTTTGCGTAGATGCGTTTGCAATAACTGCGCGCGCTACTTTGCGGAATCTGCATAGCGGTAGCCACGTCTGTCAGGCTCTTTCCCTGTGCGAGGCCCAGCGCTAGCGTTGTCTCAGCCGTTGTAAGACCAAAGAGTTCGGGTAGCAGTTGTTCGGGTGTTACGCGGCGGGTCGCCAAGTCTGTTAGATATAGGATCAGAGCTGGTTTTACAGCTGCTTTATCTGCCCTCAGTGAGCGCAGCAATAGCGCATGCTTTTTGCCGTCAGACTCCCCCAGGGAAAATACTTCTGCAGTGATTTGGGTGCCTGGCTGGAGAAGACGGTCGATAAGTACAGTGAACTGCTGTTGTTGTTCAGGGTCTTTCAGGCCTAGCTGCGAGTCATTAATGCTGAAGTTGTTTTGATTGCCAGCTGCAGACTTTGCCTTATCACTAACGCTAATCGGTCTGCCTTTATCGTCGAATAAAATACTGCCTATGTCTCGGCTTCCCACAGTTATGCTGGTGGGCGCTGTTTCGTGGGGCAAGGTCGCCAGCAATTTCATAGAGCGTTGCAGATGCGAAAACAAACGCTGGAATTGAACGCGCTCGCCCTCGCTGAAATCGCCTTGTTCCTCGGTGCGCGCAACCCACAACCACGCGCGCTGTCCGGAGGGTTCCTCGATGCTCATGCACAGGGCGAATCCAAAGCCAAGGGGCCTAGCCAGCTCCCGATAAAACGGCGATTCGATGAGGTCCTCACGGCTGACAAAATCATCCCAGCGATAGACCCAGCCCACTTCCATGGAGCCATACTTAAAAGGGTCCTGGTCGTGATAGCGCGAATCGTGGTGGCCCAGTAGGGCGCGCACTTCCCAACTGCAGTCAGAGACTGCTCTATCTGGAGTATCAGCGTCTGGAGAGTGGAGGTAGAGGTGGCAACACACCAACGAAAGGCGCTGCCGTAACAGGCTGATAAAACCTTGCCACGGCGCGTCTTCCAGAGGCGCTTCGTAGAGAGCGCCCAACAGTTTTTCGTCTAACAGATTCATACTTTCACGGTTGTTGGCCGTCTCACCGGGGAGTCCCAGTTTAACCAATTTACACTCGCGCAGTGAACCGCTGCCGATGTTGCTCTTGGCAGGCCAAGAAGTGGCCGTAAAACGACAATCTTTCGGTAGAAGCTGTGATAAATTACGCTGCGTGGTGGTCCTATATAGGCCCAATCATGGTGGAAGTTCGAAAGTGACCCAAGTGCCATCAGGCAGGATTGCCTGATGGAGGCTTATTTGTCCCAAGGAGCAAGCTTATGAAAAAGATTCTCTTCCCTCTCTGTCTGGTGGTGGCCTCTGTCGCTACGTTTGCTGAGAGCGCTGATCCGGTAAAGGCAGACAACAGGCCAGGAGCCTGGTTGGAATCGCAGACTAAACTGGGTATAACCAAAGAGCAGCAGCAAGAGATGTGGAAAATCCGCAGCGCCGGCGGTACCCGTGAAGAGATAGATGCAGTGCTGACGCCAGAACAGCGCGAAGGCGTTAAAGACATGCGTAGGCGTAAAGGTGCAAATCCTCAAAAAGCGCTGGAGAGGCTGCAGGGTCGTGTTGATCTTACCGATGAACAAGTAGTCGAAATGAGGGTTATTGCGCAGAAGAAGGGATCCCGCAAAGAGATGATGGATGTGCTGACCAAAGAGCAGCGTGCCTCACTGAGGGAATCGCGGCAGCAGCGCAAGTCTGCTATGGCGGTAGAAGCGGATAGCGACGCTACTACTGCATCCGATCCGAAGTAACGCTCCCTCCTGCTTCTATCGTGCAGGGGACGGGCCGAACTGCTTTGAGGCTGGCCAAAGTTCGAAACTCACATCGAACGGTGACTGATATATTCACTGCTCGAAGCGCAGATACATGCGATGCCAACGGTTGCGATTACGGGCTCTCCCTAAAAGTGTGGCGTTCCTGCCAGGAGGGAATCCGTGGATAGAAACCGCGGAACATTTCAATCCTTCAGAGTGTTACCCACGAAACAATCAGCCCTAACGCAACCGACACTCTATAGTCGCACTACCGTGCATCGATTCATGCTCGCCTCAATTCGAGCCTCCTGCTGTTTTTTTTTGCCACAAATTTTGTCCCCAGAGAATAGTGCGACACCGGCCCCCGCCCAGTATGCTGTGATGCTTGCCAGAGGAGCGTAGCAATGTTCGCAGACCATATATTAGGCCCGGTTAAACAATGGGGATTCCTGGTGCGCGACCTGGATCAGGCCATGGCTTGCTGGATCGAGCAGTTGGGCGTGGGGCCATGGTGGGGCTATCGCAATGTTTCCACCAAATCCATAGTGGATGGGCGCGAAACTGATATCGAGATGAGCGTGGGGCTGGCCTATCAGCAGGGCATGCAAATTGAGCTAATTCACCAGACCAATGACGCTGACTCTCCCTACAGCTATTTCTATCGTGATAGCGACGATGCACAGGTCTTGCAACAAATTGCATATATGGTCCCAGACGTGGATCTGGCCATAGAACAGTGCCAACAGCGGGGTATGGAAGAGACAGGCCGCATCGTTCCGGCGCCTGGCCTCAATTATGTCTATATGAGTTCCCCTGCCATGCGCGGCATCGTAATTGAGTTGATGCCACACGATCAGGGCTTCTTGGATGACTACGATCGCAATGCAGCCACGGCGGAAACGTGGGACGGCAGTGATCCCTATCGCCTCATCTCGCTTTAGGCGTTCCAGGGCTGGCGTATCTGCGTCCAAGGAATTTTTTGCTTTTCAATGAGGCTCCAATAATGACTGACACAGAATATGCACCGATTGCGGCTGCTACCGTTACCCAATGGCACAGCGAGGCCGACGTTGTCATCGTGGGCTTTGGTGCCGCAGGTTCATGCGCCTCTATAGAGGCGGCGGAAGCCGGGGCAGAAGTGCTGGTACTGGAACGGGCCAGTGGCATCAGTGGCACTACCTGCTCGGCTGCTGGACACTTTTATCTCGGTGGCGGAACACGTCCGCAGCTTGCCAATAATATCGAAGATACCGTTGAGGACATGTTCAACTACCTTATGGCAAACACACCTGAGCCTGAGGAAGACAAAATTCGCCTCTACTGTGAGCAGAGTGTTTCCCACTTCAACTGGCTACTCGAGAAGGGAGTACCTTTTAATGATGGCTTCTATCGCAAAAAGCACTTTGAGCAGCCTACGGATGAATGTCTGATCTGGTCCGGCAATGAAAAGGCCTGGCCCTTCAGTGAAAAAGCAAAGCCTGCACCTCGTGGGCACAAAGTTGAAAAGACTGGCAGTGAGGGCGGCACTCTGGCGATGAAAAAGCTCACTGCCACTGCCGAAGCGCTGGGAGTAAAGTTTCAGTTTGATGCCAACGTACGCAATCTGGTGGTGGATGAGAGCGGCAAAATATGCGGAGTGCGTTATACCCACTTCAAAGAAGAGCGCTTTGTGCGGGCGCGACAAGGCGTGGTGCTGGCAGCCGGCGGCTTCGCTATGAATCAGGCCATGTTGGAAGAGCACTGCCCGCGCCTGGCGGATGCGGGGATCTATAAGCAGGGTAACCCTAACGACGATGGCGCCGGTATATCGCTGGGGCAGGCGGCCGGGGGAGAAGCGATTCACATGGACGGAGCGCTAATCACAGCACCTTTCTACCCGCCGGAAAGTTTGTTAAAAGGCATTTTGGTGAACAAACATGGCAAACGTTTTATTAATGAAGACAGCTACCATGCTAGAACCATGTGCGCCTGTTTAGAGCAGCCCGATGGCATTGCCTATCTCATTGTGGACAATGCAAACTTTGAGCGGCCTGAAATGCAAATGCAGGAACTGATCGATGCTTGGGAATCTGTGGAGCAGATGGAGGCTGATCTCGAGCTGCCCACGTGGTCTTTGCAGCAGACGCTCTCTGATTACAACAAACACGCAGCAAATGGTGATGACCCTGAGTTTCATAAGTACTCTGACTGGTTGGTACCTCTCGTTGAACTACCTTACGCTGCGCTGCAGTGTTCCGCGGGGAAGTCGGTGTACGTCGGTTTTACTCTCGGTGGATTGAGAGTATCTAAGGATGCGCAGGTGTTAACGCTGGATTCTGGGCAACCGATATCGGGCCTCTATGCTGCCGGTGCTTGCGCCTCCAACATCGCACAGGACGGTGCTGGTTATTCCAGCGGTACTTGTCTTGGCGAATCGTCATTTTTTGGGCGACGTGCGGGACTCCATGCTGCGGGTTCAAGCTGATTGCTTGCCAGCAGTTGTGTGCGGTTCGGACGATTGTTCCGCGATTGCGATCCATGGACCCCCGCTTCAGTTGGAGCCCCACGCCGTTAGCGGGAGGCCCATGAACCACAACCGCTGGCATGGCATTTATCTGCACTAGTACACGCCGCTGCCGATTGAGACATCGTTCGATGTCAGCTTTTAGCCTGGCTAAACCCCACCATAGGGCGTGGGGTTGCAACCGCCGGTAGGGTTTAGCCAGACTCAAAGCGTATCTCCGGCACAGAGCTAAAACACGATTCACCGAAGGATGCATTTTTGTACTCATGGTCGCCTAGCGCGTTTGTGTGGCATGACTGTGGCAGCACAGTGCGACCACTCGTGCTAGGCTTTCCAGCTCTCTAAAACTCTGAGGTTTCCCTGTGTCTGAACCGATAACTGGCAATGAAATGCGCGATCGTCTCTGCGGTTGGCTACAAGAGAAGCTGCCCAATGCGCAGCAAGTAGAAATATCTGAGTTCACCTCTCCCGAGGCCGGTGCATCCAACGAGACACTGTTGTTCACGGCTACCTGGCTGGAGGATGGTGAACCTAAAGAGCGTGGCCTCGTCGCCCGCCTTAAGCCAGTAGCAGAGGGCATTTTCCCCAGCTATAACCTGGGCCTTCAGTACCATGCCATGGACGCTTTGGCTGGCAGCGGAATCCCCGTGCCCGTAATGGTGGCGTTGGAGGAGGACGAAGCATTGCTGGGCCGACCGTTTTACGTGATGGAGCGGGTGCCAGGACGTTACCTTGCAGACAACCCTCCTTATCACATGGATGGTTGGTTAACCGAATGTAGCCCACAGGAGCGTGGTGCTATCTGGCGCAATGCTGTTAGCGAAATTGCGCGTGTTGGGAGTGTGAATTGGGAGGATAGGGGCTTTGGCGAGATATGCAGTTATGCCCCGTATGCTAATCCGCTTGAGGCACAGATGGCTGAGTACGAGGCATTTTTACTGTGGGCAGAAGAAGAGAATCGCCCCTACCCAAAACTCCACGCCTGCCTCGCGTGGTTGAAAAAAAACCAGCCCACAGATCAGCCCATCAGTTTGTGCTGGGGCGACGCCAAGGCATCCAACCTCATGATGGACGGCACCGATATCTGCGCAACCCTGGATTGGGAAATGGTTCATTTGGGCAACCCGGTTCACGACCTTGCATGGTGGTTGGTGCTCGATGGCAGTTTTACCGAAGGCCTTTCAATGGAGCCGCTGGAAGGTATTCCCTCTCGGGAAGAACTTATTGCGCAGTGGCAAGAACAGAGTGGCCGCAGCACTGCTGATCTTGGCTACTACGAATTTTTTGCCGTGTTCCAGTTCGGTGTGATCATGGCCCGAGTGGGAACATTGCTCACTGCCAAAGGTATTTTTCAGCCGGAGGACGAATTCGATATCAACAACACTTGCACACCGCTTTTAGATCGCTGGATGGCTACACATAACATCAGCGTTTAAGGGAGTAAGGAAAATGCCGGGATCCATTGGGCCGTTACTCGCTGCTGATGAGCAGTTTAATCATCAAGTGGTAGAAACGTTTGCTACCGTGGCGCAAAGCGATTTGGCCTGGACTGAAAAAGTCTGCGGTATGGCTGCCGCGCGGGATGGTTCGGTGCAAATTGGTTTTGGGTTTGGTAAATACACGAATCGTAACGTGGTGGATGCTTATGCTGGCGTCAGCCGTGGGGTTGAGCAATGGGTGGTGCGTGCCAGTCGCTCTCTTAATAGTGACCCAGAAACGGTGAACGTTGGCCCAATCAGTTATGAGATCGTTGAGCCCCTGCAATGTGTTCGCGTGCGCCTGGAGGCAAACGATGAGCAGCCCATTGCATTCGATATTCTTTTTACTGCGGTTGTGCCCTGCGTTGTTGAGCAGCGCGAAGACCGCCGCGACATGCACGGTTTTCGTAAGGCTACCGATCAGATTCGCTATCACCAAACCGGTGTGGTCGCGGGATGGCTGGAAGTTGATGGTGAGCGCGTTGAGATCAGCCCCGACAGTTGGGTCTCTACGCGTGACAAATCCTGGGGCATTCGCCCTCAAGTAGGTGTCCCCATTGCCGATATGGAGCGAGACTATCACCACCTGATTCCGCAGGTGCTGGCGATCTGGAACCCAATCTTGTTTCAACGCGAAGATGGTAGCCGCTATGCCTTCCATCATTACTTTCTACAATTTTCAGCACCGGGTTACGAACAAAAATCAGTGCAGGGTGGTCTGGAAACTGCGGACGGGCAGAGTAGCCTGATAATCGGAATGACGCCGTCTTTGCAATTTGATCAAGACAGCAAGCGATTACAGGGGGGCGAATTCCTGTTTCACATGGATGACGGCAGCGAACGCCCAATGCAGTTTGAAAAATTATCGGAAACAGGTTTCTATCTCGGCGCTGGCGGTTACCATGGCGGCGACAACCACCACCACGGGAGTTGGCGTGGCGAGCTTCAGGTGGATGGTGCCTATACAAGCGATGCCAGTACGCCATCTGAAGTAGAACGGTATACCCAGTTTCGCGATTGTATGATCAAGGTAGAAGACCCGATCGGTGGTGGTATTGGCTGGGGTAATTGCCAAACTTATGTGCATGGCCTCTGGCCAGAATTTGGTCTCAGCGGTGGAGAGCCCAGACTGCAGTAGAAGAAAATTACTCAGGCTGTAAAAATATTAAGGACGAATTATGAAACGATTGACCAAATTAAGCCGCTCTATTGAAGGCAGCGTAGCGATTGTGACCGGTGCCGCCAGCGGCATGGGTCGCGCCACTGCGCACTTGTTTGCTGATGAAGGTGCCAAGGTGGCGATCATGGATATCAACGCCCAGGGTTTGGAAACCGTGGCCCAGGAGATTCGCTCTGTGGGTGGGGATGTCTATGTAGTACCTGTAGATCTCTCCTCCCGGGACGCCGTTGAAGATGCTGTTGGGCAAGCGGGTAAGCACTATGGTGCGATTGATATTCTGGTGAACAATGCCGGTCTGGTCATTGGTACCGAGGTAGATGCCGACAATTTTGCCGAGGCGTGGGATTTGTCTCTGGCGGTAATGACGGGTGCTCAAGCTTGGGCCATTCGTGCTGCCCTACCTTATCTACGAAAATCAGATAACCCACGCATTGTGAACATCGCGTCCACTGAGGCGCTGGGTGCCACGCGTTTCAGCGCTGCATACAGTGTCGCAAAACACGCCAGTGTAGGACTCACCCGTGCTATGGCGGTAGATCTGGGCAAAGAAGGAATCACTTGTAATTGCGTTTGCCCGGGCCCGATACGCACCGGCATTACCGAGGCTATTCCGGAAGAAGACAAGGCAAAGTTCGTCAACCGCCGTACTGTGTTGCGCCGTTATGGTGATCCTGAGGAAGTGGCCCACCTGACACTGTCACTGGTGTTGCCGGCGGCGAGTTTTATAACAGGTTCGACCGTCGTGGTAGATGGTGGTGTGACGATTCGAAACGCTTAAAGAATAGCAGCGGCAACTGCAGCGGGGAAACCTGCTGCTCTAGTCGCTCAAGACCATTTTTGCCGTTGCTTCGTGTTGCAATAGTGCCTGATAATTACTGACTGATTCTCGTAAATCTACCGCTCCCACTTTTTTAAGTGCCGGGGCGATAGCGCTTTTTTCGATACTTAACCCCAGAAACTCACATACGGTTTGCACCGCTGCAGCGGTATCCTCAGCCAGCGCTTCGTAGCTGATATCCAGAATGGTTTGGCCTGACAACTGTGAGAAAAATTCATCGCGTTGGGCTTGAAGTTCTGCGTCTCTGGCGATAAAGGCATCAACATTGATGGGCACCTTAATTTGGGCTTCACTGCGGCCACCAGCTTCTGAGTGAATTGCGCCGCCCCCCTGTAGAACCTGTTCGGAGATAAAACGGCGCAGGCTGTTGTGGCGCTGCAGATGGATGATTTTCAAATCGGGCATCGCAACCAGCATTGAGCAAACTTCCTCCCACTGTGGCAGCAGGATAGTTTGGTAAAGGGCTTTGAAACCTGTCGCAGCGCAGTCGGATGACAATGCGTTACTGATAAATTGAACTGGACCCTGCTTTCGTTCGTCTATTAAGCGGCTCGCGCGTGCCTCGCGTGCCTCCTTGGTGGCCTCGACAAGGTCAAAGCCATCTTCCAGGCCGCGCACCGAACCAGGCCCCAAAAGCTCGCCGTGGCAACGCACTGCATCCAGGCTGTTCAGCGTTTTAACCAGTAGAGTACTGCCCGTGCGGGGCGCGCCTACAATTAGAAACTTTTCGCTCATTGAATATCCAGAGGGTTTTGGGTCCATCCACCTGCCAGTTGCTATGCCAGCTCCTGCTCGATGGCTGTCCAATACTGTATATGACGCCGTTGGATCAAGTCCAGTCGACAGCCCATAACTGCGTGGCCTGCTGCTGACAGCGAGAGCGGTATCTCGTATTCTATCGCTCTACCTGAGCTAGCTTGAGGGTAGCCGACGATTTCACCCAAATTGAGCCCCGAGAGAGCATCCTATGCAAGCTGAAAAAATAGCCAGCCATTTCGATTTGACCGACAAAATTATTGTCGTGACCGGCGGCAGTCGCGGTATGGGGCTGGAGATGTGCCGGGCTTTTTCGCAGGCGGGCGCCATTGTGGTCATCAGTTCACGCAAAATCGACGGTTGTGAACTAGCCGCTACCACTATTGCTGCGGAGACTGGCGGTGAATGCCTGCCAGTGGCCTGCCATGTAGGTGATTGGGATGCCTGCGATCAGCTGGTAGACACCGTGATGGAGAAGTACGGCCGTATCGATGTGCTGGTGAACAATGCAGGCATGTCGCCGTTGTATGAGACACCAGCGACCGTCACAAGGGAGCTCTTCGATAAAGTCATCGCCGTTAATCTTGCTGGCCCTTACCGTTTGTCTTCTGTGGTCGGAGAAAAAATGGCGGCGGGAGACGGAGGTTCGATTATCAACGTCAGCAGTATTGCGGCCCTTGCACCCAGCGCCTCCGAATTACCTTACGGCGCTGCCAAGGCCGGCTTGAACAACCTGACCGAGGGAATGGCGCGGACTTTCGGCCCCACAGTGCGATGCAACTGTATTCTTCCTGGGCCTTTTCTGACGGATATAGCCAATGCCTGGAGCGATGAAGTGAAGGAGATGATTGGTAAAATGGTGCCATTGGGCCGTGCGGCGCAACCTGAGGAGGTGGTTGGAGCGGCACTCTATCTCGCCTCTGACGCTTCCAGCTTTACCAACGGAGCGATTATCAAAGTGGATGGCGGTGCTGTATATGGCAATTAGTAAATTGGACTGGGCGTTTTTCTTGCCGAAGCTCGCCTTGCTGGTGGGCGTGTTGTTTTCTGTTGCCGCACAAAGTGCGCCGGCTAATATGCCTGTGGCCAATCCCTGGATTGCCAATAGTGCCTACGCCATATCCCATCACAATGCCGCACAGACAGATGTCACCGCGATAAACGGCCCCACTATTGGCGCGAAGTTAACGCTGGCAGATGTAAAGACAATACCGCTGGTGTGGTGTTCTGCGCCTCTGTTCAAGCATATGGGTGACGACACAGTGGTTATCGCCTCCAATCCCTTGGGCCTGATAAAAGTGCGCGCTACCGGAGAGGCTTTTGAGCTGGTATCCAACGTGCCTTATCCCGGCCGGGAGGACGTTCACAGCGAAGTGACCAACGATATTATTCTAAAAGTAATGACAGACATTGATGAGGAGCGTCGCGATAAGGATGATTGGGGAATCCTATTCAACACCTGGCTGATGTATTACAAATTTGGCATCAGCATGCGCACCATGCCCTCAGGTGCTTACGCGGTGATCGACAAAGAGGGTTATCACTACACCTTCTACGATGTGCATCATCTGGTGAAGTCCTTTGATGGCAACAAAGTAGATCAGCCGCTGCTGCCGGTAAAGCACGCCAGCATCCTCAGCCAGTTACCTGAAAAAGCGGCTGCTGGTATTGAGAGAATTATTGGCATCAACATGACGTACGACGGGCATCTGGTGGTTGCAGCCACTGGCGCAATAATCGTCACTGATCGAGAATTACAGGTGGTGGACTACAAACTGTTTCCCGGTGAGTTGGTGGAGAATTCCATTGCAGTAGACGAGGCGGGCGGTATTTACGTGGTGACCGCCGTGACGATGCACAAACTCGTTTGGACCGGTAACGAGTTGTCGAATGCGGAAGAAAAAGGCGCATGGAGCTCGCCCTATGATGTGATGCCCAAAGGAGAAGCAATATCTATGGGTGCTGCGTCAGATGGCTCAGGGACGACGCCGTCTCTTTTGGGTTTTGGAGATGACGAAGACAAGCTGGTGATTATCTCTGATGGCAATGCTGAAAACGCACAAATCGTGGCCTTCTGGCGCGACGAGATTCCTGAGAAGTTCAAACAAAAGTCCGGCACTAAGAGTCGGCGTATTGCAGATCAAATTCCTTTCGGGCTGAGCAAGACAACGGTAGAGGCGTCTCCAGTAGTCTATGGCAATGGTGTGCTGGTCATAAACAGTACCTACCCAGAGCCCGGGCCTATCTCGATGGACCTACTCAGCAACGCTTTTTTGGCAGGCACTACCCGCGAGGCCCCTCTAGGCATTACGAAATATGAGTGGCAGTCGAAGAAGAACCGTTTTGAAGAGTCCTGGACTATCAGTGACGTGGACAATACCGACTGGATGCCACCGGCGGTGTCTACCGCTAACGGTTTGGTGTATGTCGCTAATCGTAAGAATGACGTCTACGAATACTTCGCAGCTGACTGGGAAACGGGTGAAAAGAAAGCGACCTGGGAGTTTCCCAACGATTCCGTTTTGTGGAATAACTGGGGCGGCATTACGGTTTTCCTCGACGATGGCGATTTGTTATTGGGCGGCTTCTTCGGCATTAAGCGCTACAACATTGGCCACCTGAGAGAAGGGTATGGCAGCGGGAGCACACCTTAACATGATGGTCAAAAAACACCTGGTACTGACTACACTTCTGGCTTCGCTACTGGTTGCCTGTTCTGAAGATGTAGCCGATAGCGCAGAAGAAGCAACGGCAGATGCCATACCGCAACGTGTATCGGTGGCGGTGGAAACACTTAAAACACAAACCAGGCAAGGCACAGTAAGCACCTTTGGTGTGATTGAAGCTTTGGAAGAAGTGAATGTGGCCGCGGAATTGTCTGGCACGGTAAAGGCGGTACACGTCAATGAGGGCGACAGCGTTATAGCGGGACAGCTATTGCTGGAACTGGATCCTGAAAAACGAGAACTCGCTCAGGAACAGGCGCAGCAGCAGATGCAGCGCGCCAAAGCGAGCCTGAAAGAAGCACAGCAAAAATTACAGCGACGCCGCAACCTTGCAGAGAAAGAAACCATCTCCAAGGAAGTACTGGATAGCGCGCAACTTATTGTCGATGAATCGAGCGCGGCTTACCAGCAGGCGGTGGCGAGCCTGCAACTGGCTACGCGAGAACTGGCCGATACGCGCATCTTCAGTCCCACCGCTGGGCTTGTTGATATCAAGGCTGTTGAGGCGGGAGAGCCGGTACGCGCCGGTGCCAGTTTGATCACCCTTCAAGCAGTGCAAAGCTTGCGTATGCACACTTGGGTTAGCGAGGCCGATATTCTGAATATCCGAGCTGGCGGGAAGGCGCGCGTTTTTGTGTCTGGCCTCAATGGCAGGGAGTTTCAGGCCCTAATAGAGTGGGTGGGCGTGAACGCTGACCCCGCAACAGGCAATTTTCCGGTTAAGTTGATTCTCGCCAAAACCCCTGACACCTTGCGGCCAGGGATGACGGCCCGCGCGATACTCGATGGCATCAGTACACCCGATGCTCTTTTGTTGCCCGAGTCAGCGCTGGTTGATCGCAACAGGCGGCGCGTAGTATTTGTGATTGAACAAGGCAAGGCGATAATGCGGGAACCGTTGTTGGCCGCTGGATTTAGCAACCGGCTACAAGTTGTAAGTGGGTTAGTAGCTGGGGATCAAGTGGTTGTCGATGGGCAGAGCCTGTTACTCGATGGCACGGTCGTCAGCGTGCGGGAAGGAAACTAAGCTCGATGCAATGGCTAATCGGTTGGTTTGTTGATAGACCACTGGTGATCAACCTGATCATGGTGGTGGTTTTCATTCTCGGCTTTATGACCATCGCCGACATGCGCTACGAATACAATCCCAAGGTAGACATGGGGGTGATCAATATCACCACCATAAAAGCAGGCGCCGGGCCGGAAGAAATAGAATTGGCCATCACCCTGCCGCTGGAGGAAGAGCTGCTGGAAGTAGAGGGTATCAGGAAACTCTATTCCAACAGTATGGAAAGCCTGTCTGTCATCACGCTCACCCTGGACCTCGATGCCGCTGAAAAAACGGTAATCATGCGCGATATTCAGCAGGCTGTAGATAGAGCTGCAGCACGTTTACCGACAGATCTCCTCGAAAAACCTCTATTAGAAGAGCTCTCCACACTGGTAACGCCGGTTATGGAAGTGCATGTCACTGGTGATGTGCCTGAGGCTCTACTGCGCGATGTGGCACGCAACGTGGCGGATGGCCTGCGCGAGGTAAAGGGCATCGCCAGCGTGGAGAAGCTGGGTTATAGGCGCCCCGAAGTGCGCATTATGCTGGAGAGCGAAAAACTCGCACGCTTGGGTGTGAGTCACGATGAAATCATTCAGGCCATTCGATCGCGAAATTTACGCGACAGCGGCGGCTCGATTGACTCCTTTGTGGCAGAGAAAAAGATTATTGCGGTAGGCCAGTTTCAGGACCCACGTGAAATTGAGACCGTGGTGGTGCGCGCCGGTACGCCGGGCAACACTATTCTATTGCGCGATGTGGCGAGCGTAGTAATGGACTACGAAGACTGGGATGTTCAGTCACGGGTCAATGGCCGTATGGGCATTGCCTTGCAGGCCCGCAAAAAAGCGCTGTCTGATGAAGTACATACAGCCGCCAATGTCCGAGCGTTTGTTGAGAATGTTGTGGTGCCTCCTGGGGTAGAGCTGGTAATGACAGCCGATATATCCCGCCTCACAGTGAATGTGCTGGACGTGTTAGGCGGCAACGCGATATTGGGCTTGATCTCGGTACTGATACTGCTGTGTTACTTCCTGGAGCTACGCTTTG
Source organism: Halioglobus sp. (assembly GCA_047611225.1). Classification (GTDB taxonomy): domain Bacteria; phylum Pseudomonadota; class Gammaproteobacteria; order Pseudomonadales; family Halieaceae; genus Marimicrobium. Next base: position 7,857 of record JBLFWP010000007.1, on the reverse strand, counting down.
CGCTTTGGGTAGCAGTGGGAATCCCCTTTGCGATCTGTTTAGCATTCCTCCTGCTCGCGGCAATCGGTGTGACCATCAATGTAATGACTCTTACCGCTATTGTTCTATTGATGGGAATTTTGGTGGACGATGCGGTGGTGGTTAGTGAGAACACGCAGCGCCTTCGCGTTGAAGGCATGGGTAGGAGAGAGGCAAGTGTGCTCGGATCTTCGCAGGTCGCCCAGCCCGTTATCTTCAGCGCCCTGACGACCATACTGGCGTTTATGCCGATGATGTTTTTGAGTGGCCCCAGTGGCGCTTTCATGACGCCATTCCCTTTGACGGTCATCGTGTTGTTAGGTGCCTCCTTGATGGAAAGCCTGTTGTTCTTACCTGGGCACCTGGCTCACGTACCCCGGCAGGCAGAGCATGACCGTGCCCAAAAGTTTGTCGCATTGCGTGAGTTTTATCATCGCAATATCAGCAAGGGTCTTGAGCGCCGCTATCTTACCCTCTTCGTTTTTGTGATTCTGTTTATTGTGGTGATGGCCGTCGGTTGGTGGAAAATCAGTTTCAGCATGTTCCCCGATATCGATATTGATACGGTGCAGATAAAGGTCGAGCTACCAGTGGGTAGCCGCTTCGAGGAGACTGTAGTCGCAGTAGAGCGATTGGAGCGAGAAGTACGCGACTTTGTTAACCCTGTGGACTTACTGGCCGTCACCAGCCAAGTAGGGCATCACGACACTGATTTTTATGGCGCAACCGAAGGGCGAAATCATGCCTGGGCAGTTGTTTCTATTCAGTTGGAGCCATTGGGGCGACGCTCGGGGGACACCAATACGACTGATTTGGTGGAGGAGTTACGAGAGTGGGCGGAGCAACAATCGGGCTTCCATACGCTGGACGTGCGCGCCCAGACTGATGTACCTCTGCAGGGTAAGCCTGTCCAGGTGGAAGTTATCAGCAGTGGGGATGAACGTTTTGAAGTATCGGATGAAGTTCTGGCCTTCCTTCGGGATCATTCTGGCGTATCCGATTCATGGACAAGTTCCAAGCCTGGTAAGGATGTTATCGAGCTGGATGTTAATCATGGCCTTCTTGCAAGTCGCGGCTTAACCATGGAGCAATTGCTACGTGCGATGCGTATTGCTGTAGACGGTTTATTGGTCGACGAGTTGCAGACCCTTGATGAACGCATTCGATTCCGCCTGCAGTTGCCACTAAGTTCTGCTGGCCAGTTGGACACGCTGCAGAACCTCGCAGTGATTAATCAACGCGGTGAGGCTATCTACCTGAAATCGTTGGCGCAGTTCTCGGTGCGTCCTGGTGAGGCAGACATAAAACACTATTTGGGCAAGCGTACTGTCACAGTGTTTGGCGAAATTAATGGTGCAACCAGTGTCGAGGCGATTAACGCTGAATTGGCACGGTGGATTGCTACCAAGGATTGGACTGATCGCTACCCGCAGCTGCGCGTGCATCTTGGTGGTGAGCAGGAGGAGCAAAGCGAAGCGCTGGGGGATTTAGGTACAGCGGCGATTATCTGCTTGCTCTCGATATTTGCAGCTCTGGTTATTCTGTTCAATTCAGTCTCCCAGCCGGCGCTGATTATTATTTGTATCCCCTTTGGTTTGATTGGCGTGGTCGTGTGTTACGCGGTGCAGGGATTGTCGATGGGGATGATGTCTATAACCGGCATCATTGGGCTGGTGGGCGTTCTGGTAAATGATTCCTTGGTGCTATTGCATACGCTCAACGAAGAGCAAAAAGAAAAGGGCAGTGCGTTGACCGTGCAAGGTGTGGCCGATATCGCCAAACGCCGTTTTCGCCCAATATTTATTACTTCAATTACCACTGCCATTGGTTTGCTCCCCACTGCCTACGGCATTCTGGGTGAGAACAGTTACATCACGCCGATGGTGATGAGTATGGCCTGGGGTGTTTTATTCGGTGGTCTGGTTTCACTGGTACTGCTGCCCGTGCTGTACATGGTCGAGCAGGATATTCGGGCTAAATTTTCCAGGACCTGAGTGTTTGACGTGGAGCTTGCTGGTAATTGCCGGCAGGTTCTACTGTGGTATTCCGCGGATGTGCTCCACCACAGGCATAGGACGTGGGGTTCCAGTCGACGCTGGGCCCATCCATTCTCAAAGTGCTTCAATACTTCGAATACCAATCACAGCAGAGTCGCGTCTTCCGGAGCCTCGCGCATTTTGTCCACTCCCCGTTGTGCCAGCCAGCTTACGATGGCATGGCGCTGTCCGGATGTAACCGGCAGGGCACAGTGCATGTAACGGCGGTCTGATGGGAAGTAGACCAGCATGCCCGGTTTCGGTTTCACCGCGTATTCAAAGTTGCCAAATAATAATTCCCCACCTTCAAAGTTATCATCCAGATAAAGTAGCACGCTGATATCCCGGTCAATGACGCGGCCCCAGTCACCAGTGGTTTGGTCAATGCTTTCACTGTCGGCATGATTCGCATAGAAACCACCTGGTCGATAGCGCAACAAATGCGGTTGCTCAAACCAGTCAAAGCTCGAATTCAATGCGGGAGCGATAATGTTTTCGACGGCGCGCGTAATATTGGTATCCAATAATCCCTGGTTATCTTGCATTTGAACCCGCTCCGTGACCCGATGTTCATCGAATCGACGAACAACCTTTTCAGCTGTGGTTTTTTCCAGATCCATTATTTTGAGACGCTCGGAGGGTAGCGTTGCAGCTATGGCGACTATTGCCTGGCATTCCGAGGGGGAGAGAAAGTCTTCTACGATGCATATCCCACTGGGTGTTGCGCGATCCGGTCGGGTAGAGCCACAACAATGTTTGAAGCGTTGGCCGCTCTCGCAAAAACAACGATTGTTACGTTTGAAGTTGATGGGGGGTAGGGCAGAGCTCATTGGGGTGCCACTCGTTGTTCTATGGTAAAAAGATAGTGGTTAAATTTTGTATTTTTTCCGCGCGACCAGCCAGGCCTTGTCATGCGCCAGCAGCATGCGCGTTGCTGCAAAGGGCGTGATCGATGTATCTGCTTTGCCCGTACGGCCCAGTGTATCCAGCTGTGCGTAATACCAAAATTGCACGCCAAAGTTACCTGCAAGACGCAGAGTCTTGAGCTTGTTGAGAAACGACAGCCATTTTGGGAACATGACGAGTTCATTTTCGTAGCGCGGTAACTCGTCCAGCCCCTCTAGCAATTGTGCAGGCGCATCGGTTAGTACGCACATCGGTCGTGCAATACCAATCGCGTCAGCGCCACCGCTGCTGATGGCTTGTTCCATAACGTCGCGCCTACGGAATCCACCGGTCACCATTAACGGGATAGACACTTTTTCCTGCATCGCCAGTGCAAAGTCTACGAAGTAGGCTTCGCGCATCTGTGTGGAGTGCGCAACGTTCTGTGTTTCTTCCTCTTCTATTCCCTCGCCACCCAATAACTTTGGCTGCTCGTAGGTGCCGCCGGAAATTTCGATTAGATCTACGCTAGCGGCCTCCAGCCATTGCGCCACTTGCAGGCTGTCTTCAAAGGCAAAACCGCCTTTTTGGAAATCGGCGCTGTTGAGTTTTACAGACACTGGAAAGTCGGGTCCTACTGCCGCTCTAACACTTGCCACCGCTTGCAGTAATGGCCGGGCCCGATTGGCGAGTTCACCGCCGTATTCATCGGTGCGCTGGTTAGTTCTTGGGCTGAGAAATTGGGACAGCAGGTAACCGTGGGCTGAGTGAACTTGTATGCCAGTAAATCCCGCCTCTTTAACAGCGGCGGCACAAACGCCAAAGCGCCGAATGATTTCCCTAATTTCATCGCCAGTGAGTGCTACAGGTTCGCCGAATTGGCCGCCGGGTAAACCTACCTTTACAGCTGAAGGTGCTTTGGGGTGCGGGTTAACCGGCTTCTGCGTTTGTCTGCCTGCGTGACTGATCTGCGCCCAGAAGTGATTGCCATTACGTGTTGCAGCTTTCGCCCAGCTGGCAAGTGCTGTGCGCATGGCTTCATTCGGTTCGCGATCGACAACTACATTACCGGGCCGCTCCAGGTGATCCTCATCGATCTGGATGTTTCCCGATAACAGCATGCCCGCGCCCCCGTCGCTCCACAGACCATACAAACGCTCTAGTTCCGCTGTGGGTAAGCCTGCAGGGCTTGCCAGCCCTTCGGTCATGGCGGCTTTAACGATGCGGTTTGAAAGAACGGCTCCGCAGGGAAGGGAGAGAGGTTTATCGAGAATCATTGAGTAGTCCATGGGTAATTTGAAGCAGGCGATTATTACACAGCACTTGACCTTCCAGCGACAGTAAGCCTTAAAGTTCTTCCAACAGACAAAAGGAGAGACTGATGGATGACTTATTGAAACTATTTTTGCCCGTGTATTTCTCGCTGTTTTTCGGGGTGGCGTTCCTCTGGCGCACCTGGAGGACTTGGAAGATGACGGGTATCAATCCCTACCGCCTGTTGGGTAATCATGGGCCTGAGTTGGTAGTCAGCCGATACTTTCGTATCCTGCCCTTGATGTCACTAGTGGTGATGGTGATGTATCTGCTACCGCCCGGATTTTACCAATACCTTGTGCCTATCACCTGGTTGTACAACCCGATGCTGCAGGTGGCAGGTGTGGCGCTCATGTCGGTGGCATTGTTGTGGATGGTAGTTGCGCAGGGACAGATGGGTGCGTCATGGCGCATCGGCGTGGACTATGAGTCCCATACAGAATTTGTGCAGCGTGGACTTTTCCGTTACTCACGCAACCCCATTTTTCTGGGAGTGATGCTCAGCGTTGTGGGATTTTTCCTGCTGTTGCCCAATGCACTCACCTTACTGATCATGGTGTTGGACCTGCTAGTGATACAGGTGCAGATAAGTATCGAGGAGCAGTATCTCGCCGAGGAACACGGCGAAGTTTATGAAGGTTACTGCAGCGACGTACGCCGTTGGTTATAGGGTTGCTACTGCTTAGTCCTCGCGGTAGCTGTCGACGGTAGGGCAGGAACAGACCAGGTTCCTATCGCCGAACACATTGTCCACCCGGTTTACCGGTGGCCAGTATTTATAGCGTCTCAATGACTCCACCGGGTAAGCGGCTTGTTCGCGGTCGTAAGCGTGCTCCCATGTGGTTGCCGCGACATCTGCCAGAGTATGCGGTGCATTCACCAAGGGATTGTCTTCTGAGTCCAGCGTGCCATCCTGCACCTCGCGAATCTCTTCGCGAATAGCAATCAGCGCATCGCAGAAACGATCCAGTTCTGCCAGAGATTCTGATTCAGTAGGTTCTACCATCAGCGTACCCGCAACGGGGAACGACATAGTAGGCGCGTGAAAACCATAGTCGATCATGCGCTTGGCGATGTCTTCTTCGGATACACCACTGGCTTCGTTGATCGGGCGTATATCGAGTATGCACTCGTGGGCAACGTTGCCACTGGTGCCGGTGTAGAGCACCGGGTAGTGATCCTTCAGACGGTGGGCAATGTAGTTTGCGTTGAGAATAGCGACCTTTGTTGCCTGGACCAAACCTTCACCACCCATCAAGGCAATGTAAGCCCAGGAGATAGGTAGAATAGAAGCGCTGCCATAAGGTGCTGCAGAAACAACGTCGTTGTTTACATCCAGCCCTGGTACCGGTGATACAGGGTTGCTGGGCAGGAAGGGCTGCAAATGAGCGCCTACACCAATAGGGCCCATACCGGGGCCGCCACCACCGTGTGGAATACAGAATGTTTTGTGCAGGTTGAGGTGCGATACATCGGCACCGAACTTACCCGGCGCTGCTATGCCAACCAATGCATTCAAATTGGCACCGTCCACATACACCTGGCCGCCGTGGTGGTGAATGACCTCACACAGCTCGATGATGGATTCCTCGAACACGCCGTGCGTGGAGGGGTAGGTGACCATGATACAGGCCAAGTCTTCTGTGTGACGTTTTGCTTTGGCGCGCAAATCTTCCATATCGATATTGCCCAGGCCATCACATTCCACAATGACAACGCGCATACCGGCAAGTGCTGCACTGGCAGGGTTAGTACCGTGGGCCGAGGAGGGGATCAGGCAAACATCTCGTTGTGTGTCACCGCGACTCTCGTGATAGCGATGAATGGCGAGAAGGCCCGCGTACTCGCCTTGTGAGCCCGCGTTGGGTTGCATGGAGATGGCGTCGTAGCCCGTGCATTCCAGCAGCATGTGGTCCAGCTCGGCAAGCAAGGCCTGATAGCCCGCGGTTTGTTCTGTAGGTGCGAAGGGGTGTATGCCAGCGAATTCCGGCCATGTTACTGGCAGCATTTCTGTGGTGGCATTGAGCTTCATTGTGCAGCTGCCCAGCGGAATCATGGCGCGGTTGAGCGCTATGTCTTTGTCCTCGAGGTAACGCATGTAGCGCAGCATCTCTGTTTCTGAATGGTAGTCGTTGAACAGAGGGTGTTGTAGATAATCCAGCGGGCGCATCAAGCTGTCGGGGATGCCGGAGTTTTCCGTTACAGCTTCGTCTAACGTTTCTATGCGCGGCGGTGTGCTGTCTTCACTGAAAACTTCCAGTAGGGCTTGGATATCTTTTGCTGAGGTAGTTTCATCCAGCGCGATGCCCAGGCGATCGTTGTCGATAAGACGCAGGTTCAGGCCCTTGGCTAAAGCGCGATTGTTGATGGCCTGTTGTTGATCGCCCACGGTGTAACACAGAGTGTCGAAGAAGGTAGCGTTGTCTGCTGTAAAACCAGCGTCGTTTAAACCCTTCTGTAAAATACAGGTGAGCCGCTGGATACGTGTGGCGATGAGCCTAAGCCCTTTAGGCCCATGATACATCGCGTAGAACGTTGCCATGACGGCGAGGAGTGCCTGCGCCGTACAAATGTTACTGGTCGCCTTCTCGCGGCGAATGTGTTGCTCACGGGTTTGCATGGCCATGCGCAGCGCCTGATTACCGCGACGGTCCACAGAAACGCCGATAATACGGCCTGGAGTAGAACGCTTGTATGCATCGCGCGTCGCAAAAAACGCAGCGTGCGGCCCACCAAAGCCCATAGGCACACCAAATCTTTGTGTATTGCCAACAACAACATCGGCACCCAGAGCACCAGGCGACTTCACCATCAGCAGAGCCATGATGTCGGCGGCCACAGCCACCAATGTCTTCGCTTCGTGCGCCGTCTCAATCAGCGGCGAAATGTCTTCAAGGTGACCGTAGGTTCCGGGGTATTGCAGCAGCAGGCCGAAGGCCTCGTTGTTTGCCAGCATGTCCTCGGGCTGCCCAACGACAATGTCTATATCGAGTGCTTGCGCTCTGGTCTTCACCACCGCAATGGTTTGTGGGTGACAGTCTTCTGCGACCAGAAAAATATTGCTGCGATTTTTTTTGTTGACCCGTTGCAGCATCGTCATCGCTTCCGCCGCCGCCGTGCCTTCGTCCAGCATAGAAGCGTTGGCCAGATCCATACCACTGAGGTCCATGATCATTTGCTGAAAGGTGAGAAGCGCTTCCAGGCGGCCTTGGGATATTTCTGGCTGATACGGTGTATAAGCGGTGTACCAGCCCGGATTCTCCAGCACATTGCGTTGGATAACAGGTGGGGTAAAGGTATCGTGGTAGCCAGTGCCGATAAAAGAGCGGTTTAGGATGTTCATGCTCGCCAGTTCGCGCAGCCGAGCGATTACTTCCTGTTCGGTTTTGGCGCCGGCAATCTGCATAGGCTCATCGAGCCTGATAGCACTTGGAACCGTGTCATCTATGAGGGCATCCAGATCGTCGTAGCCCAGCCCCCGGGCCATTGCTGTTTGCTGTTTGACCCCCGGTCCGATGTGGCGTTGGATGAAATCGGAATGGTTTTCCAGGTCGTGGAGGGACGGGCGGCTCATGGATGCTCCGTAGTTAATAGGATGGTTGCC
>JBLFWP010000006.1:0-117661 GCA_047611225.1 Halioglobus sp. | reverse complement strand
GTATGTAGTGCCGTATGTAGTGCTCTCGAAGCTACTCCATAATGCCAGTTTTTGTCGCGGAACTTTACCCGCGCAGCAATTATATTTTTTATGGTGTAGTGCAGTCATTGTAGCCCCGAGAACATCATTCCCACGTGTCATAGCTTTGAGGTTCTTTAGTAGTCATATGGCAGCATAGGAAAAATACCCATTCCTTCCCCCTTGTATTTTATCCACCTGACCCTATCTATGAAGACAAGGCAGCGCGATACGCTGTTTAAAAATACCCAGGAGAACTTTTATGTCTTTAGTACATCGTAGTAATTTATTCGACATCGATCGATTTTTTCACGGCTCTTTGCCGCAGCCCGCACGTGCGTCGGCGAGTAATGTTTTCGCACCTCGCGTTGATATTGCAGATGGTGGAGACCATTACGAAATCACCGCAGAGCTACCAGGCGTGCATAAAAGTGATATTCAAGTATCGGTGGAGGAGGGCGTTCTAACTCTGGAGGCTGTTTCTAAAAAGGCCGAACGAAAGGACGAAGATGGAAAAACGATTCGACAGGAGCGGCGTTATGGAAAGTTTGTGCGCCGCTTTTCTTTAGGCGCGGAAGTGTCGGAAGAAAATATACAGGCATCGTTTGAAAATGGTGTGCTTACATTGCAAGCGCCGAAGCTTGTGGAGAAAGCGTTAGAGCGCAGGCAGATCGACATTCATTAAATTCCTCTTTAGTTGATAAGCATTGCCCGGATAATTTTGTGCAGCAGGCGTTTCTGTTTAGCAATGTTATCCGGGTCTGTCAGTTCACCTTCTGCAAGTGTGTCGAAGGCGCGCTGTGATAAAAAGTAACCCGCCGTTAGATTGAACATGGCGATTAAATTAATAGCCAGTGTGGCGCGGTATTCGTCGTTGATGGGCGCCGTTCCTGTTTCCCCCCCCAGGGTTGCTCCCGCACCCGGCGCACCAACATCCTTCATGCTCTGCATGCCTTGATTAAATAATTTTTCCAGCCATTCTCCTACCAGTTGATTGCCAATGGACGCTGTGTCTCCCTGCATCGCTTGCTGGAACAGCGCAGCCATTTTTGGATGTTCCAGTAGGAGGTCCGTCATGATAGAGGGGAGCTCGGTGTGGTCCCGCAGGTTTGAAGCGTCCTCCATGTGCAAAGAGAGTGCCTGGGCCATGGGGTTTAAGGCGCGAAACAAAACGGCTTCATACAGGGCTTGTTTGCCTGAGAAGTGGTTGTAGATCCCGGGCTCTTTGATACCTACACCATCGGCAATCTGCCGCAGGCTAGTGCCGTCATAGCCTTGCGTGGCGAATAAACCTTCGGCCACGTCCATTAGCCGGCGGGAGGTACGCTCGCCCTTGGTCTCCTTTTTTGCGCTGTCGCCCTGAATCGCCACGCTTTATTAACCGCTTGCCAAAATGTCATCAAAAAATACCACAGGACCCTCGATAATCCGAATCAAGCTCGACTATACTAAAAAAAATTAATGAGTGATAATATCGGTCGATACGATAAGTTCGACAATAAGCTTGGAGGCAGACAGTGAAGTACCGTGTCAGTGATTTAGTCAATGAAGATGCCACTCTGATAAGCCGCAGGTGCTGGTCCAGCGAATACGTCTATGCCCTTGAAAAAGCTGCAATATTTGGGAAATCATGGCTATTTCTGGGGCATGAATCGCAAATAAAGGAGCCGGGCGACTTCGTGCAGGCCTACATGTGTGAAACACCCATTATTCTCTCCCGAGGAGAGGATAGAGGGGTCTACGCCAACGTAAATAGCTGCTCCCACCGAGGTTTACCCGTTTGCCGGGCGGACCACGGCAATACCAAGCGTTTTGTCTGCCCGTATCACAATTGGTCTTACTCGGTAGAGGGTGATTTGAAGACCATCCCTCAGGAGAGTGAGGTTAGAACCAAGCCGGATAAAAGCCTTTTGGGCCTCAAGCGAGTACCACGAGTGGAATCCTGGCGCGGCTTGATCTTCGGCAGTTTCGATGAAAATATCATCCCCTTGGAAGATTATCTGGGCGACATGCGCTTTTATCTGGACGCGTTTTTCCAGCGCTTCCCGCAGGGTATTGAGTTTATGGGCGCTCCCCATCGTTGGGTGATCAATGCCAACTGGAAGCTGCCGGTAGAGAATCAATTGGGCGACGTGAACCATGGAGCCTTCCTGCACAGCGCGATCATTCCTAGAGAAGCGCAGGACATCATTGAAGAACTGGGGCACAGCGTTATTACGACACCTGGCCATGGCGCAACTTTCCGCCTGATGCCGAAAGGCGGCCCGGTCGATGACGTGGCCTGGGGTATGGAGGCGGTTGGCTCGTTGTTTGGCGGTGATGAAGTACAAAACTATCTGCGAGAGGTACAGGCACAGGCCGAGGAAAGAGTAGGGGACTTGCGTTCACGTATGAAAGGGCTCACCTACGGTATTTATCCCAACCTTTCGTTTCTGTGGTCAAACACCTCTTTCAAAGTGTCGCACCCACGTGGCCCCGGCAAAGTTGAATACTGGTCTTGGGCGGTGGTTCCGGCGGATGCGCCAGACAACGTTAAGAAAATTCTGCGCAGTAACTACTCGTCGTTTTTTGGTCCCGCGGGAATCCTTGAGCAGGAAGATTCGGAAGTCTGGTCGCAGCAGTATCTGGGCAGCAATATTGATTTTGCCGATGACCGACCTTATTTCTACGGCCTTGGGCTGGGTGAGGAAAAGCCGCACCCGGATATGCCCGGTCTGGTGAGTGCGACAGCCAACGAAGCCTATGCGCGCGCTTTCTATAGTCGGTGGCGCGATGAGTTAATGGCTGTGGAGGACACGCAATGAGCAATCTATCACTGGAAGTGAGCCCAGAAGAGCAGCGCGCCCTGGAGCGTTTTTATTTTCATGAGGCACGTTTGCTCGATAACCGTCAGTATCTGCAATGGCTGGCATTGCTCAGCGATACCATCAGTTACCAGATGCCAGCTCGCGTCAACGTCCAGATCAATAACAGGGATCGTGGCAACGAGGATATGATCAGCGTAGAGAAGGAGTTGGAAGACGCTGATTCAATGGGTTGCCCCATACGCGAGGAAAACTACATCCTGTTGATGTTGCGTGCTGAGCGCGCCTACAAAATCAATTCCTGGTCGGAAAACCCGCCATCGCGTACCCGTCGCATTGTAGGCAACATCGAGCTAATGGCGCGCGATGCCGAAAAGTTAAAGGTGGTGAGCAACTTTCATCTCTACTACGCGCGCCCGGGTAGTGAAAATATGATGTACAGCGGGCAGCGGCGGGATACCTTGCTGACTACCCCCGATGGATACCGCATCGGCCACAGAGAAATTATCATGGACTACGCCAATATTGACGCGCCCACTCTAGGTCTGTTTTTCTAATTGATTTTTAGTAGTACGGAGGCGTTCGGGTCTCCGCGTTTTTTTTACGGTTCACTTTGCGATAGTTTCCAAAGTTCCCCAAAACTATTTAGCGTATGTTCCCCATGCGCTATTGCAATCTAGGCCGCCCCACATCACTCTGAACCTTCGCCGAATCGGATTAACCGGAGCGGCACTGGCCTTTTGAAGAGGTAAGTTTGGGGTGTGGTATCCAGTCAGGCTATGGTTGATCGTTTTCTTGCTGTTACTAACAGCAGGGGGCGCCTCTGCCACTGCAAATCCCAGCCCCCATCCCACGACGGATGTTGCCATTGCACGGCAGCAATACGCCGATGCGCTAGTGGCACTAGAGCGCGGTAAGCGTAGCGAGTATGAGACCCTGCGGGCTGCTCTTGATGATTATCCTTTGGCACTGTATCTCGATTACTTTCAACTGACTCGGCAACTGCACAAGGTAAGCACCACAGAAGCATCCTTGTTCATTAACAGAAGCGCTGATTCACCTTTGCAGATCCGTTTTCTCTCGGCTTACTTAAAACAGGCGGGGAAGAGTAGACGCTGGCGAGACTTTCTTGCCGCGATGCCTACCGAACCCAACACCATCGACCTCAAGTGTTATTACTTTCGAGCGCAACTGTCGGCGGGAGATACTGCAATCGCCTATGACGGGGCAGAGGGCCTGTGGGTGCATGGCAAATCCCAGCCAAAAGAGTGTGATCCATTGTTCAATGCATGGATAAAAGCGGGCAAGTTGACCGACGACATCATCTGGACGCGTTTACTCAATACCTTTGATGCGCGGCAGGGCTCCCTGATGCGATACGTAGCAAAGAAGGGTAGCCCGCAGTTGCTACCCCGTTCGGATCTATTGCAAGCGGTATATCGAAGCCCGCAAATACTGCTCAAACAAAACCTGAGCAGCGACAGTGCATACGCAAGAGACATCGCCAGCCATGGTGTGGCCTATCTTGCTCGCTACAATCCGCAGCAAGCACGCAGCGCATGGCAGGGCTTCCAACAAAAAATGCAATTCAGTGAAGAGCAGTCGGTGGCAGCTGAATCAGCTATTGCCTTGCAGAGTCTGTTTGCTCGTACCGAAGCCAATATTCCCTGGTTGGAAGATACGCTGGGCCGTTTAGGGGACGACAAGCTGGTCGAAATTCGCCTGCGCTGGGCGCTGGCTGAGGAAGATTGGGCTGCTTTGGAGCGCACATTACCCCAGCTCTCAGATGCGGCTCGCGAAGACAGTGCATGGCGATACTGGCAGGCGATAGTGCAACACAGAAATGGCGATCACGAAACAGCCCGGCAAGCTCTGGCGGCACTGGCTACCGAGCGCAGTTATTACAGCTTCCTGGCGGCCGATAAATTGGGTTTGGCATACAACTTCGATCATCAGCAGATACTGGTGGATGACTCCGCCCCTATGATTGTATTGCCCGCGGTGGAGCGTATTGAAGAGCTAAAGTTTCACAAGGAAGACCCGCTGGCGCATTCGGAATGGTTCAACGTATTGCAGAATGTCAGTGATGTTTCGCGGCACGAGCAATTGGCTTTGTTGGCGTCACAGAAAAAGTGGTATCGCATGGCTATTGATGCGGCGAATCGGGCCAAGGCCTGGGACGCGCTGGACCAACGTTTTCCCACGCCTTATCAAGGTACATTTACATCCCATGCATTGGCGGTAAAGGTGCCGCGCACCGAGCTAATGGCAATTGCCAGGCGTGAAAGCGCTTTCTTTCCCGAGGCGCGTTCGCCGGTAGGTGCCCGCGGGCTGATGCAGATAATGCCCGCGACGGGCAAACAGGTTGCGTCATCTATAGGCAAAGCCCACAGCAACGATGCGTTGTTTGAGGTGGAGCACAATGTGCATTTGGGCAGTACCTACTACCGCCAGCTATTGGATCGCTTCGGCGGCAATCGCGTGTTTGCATTAACGGCCTACAACGCGGGGCCACACCGCGTTGACCGCTGGCAAAATGATGTTGATGAGACAGTGTCGGTGGAGGTCTGGGTTGAAACTATCCCTTATAAGGAGACGCGCAATTACGTGCAGGCGGTATTGGCCTATAACGTGGTATTCCAGTATCTGATGGGGGATACTCACGTCCTTCTGACCCCCGAAGAGCGGCAGGCGCAATATTAGACTGCGTGAATCAATCGTTCTTTGGGTTGTCCAAGGTATTACCTGTCTGTAAGCGACCACACTATGCGCGACACCCGGCCTCTTCTTCTACACAGCGATTTTCCGCCGATTCAGCGCGGTGTCCTCGATACCTTACAAGTTAACCTGGGCTACCTGTGTAACCTCAGTTGCGTGCATTGCCACGTTAACGCTGGGCCTACTCGTACCGAGCAGATGACTCTCGAAACCGTTGATCAAGTGCTGGCACTGTTAAAGCACCGAGAGATTAAGGTGCTTGACCTTACCGGTGGCGCGCCTGAACTCAACGAACACTTTCGCTATTTGGTGCGCGAGGCACGGGCACTGGGTGTTCGTGTTATCGACCGCTGCAATCTCACCGTGCTGTTTGAGCCCGGGCAGGAAGGTCTCGCCGAATTTCTGGCTGAACAGAAAGTGGAAGTGACTGCCTCTTTGCCTTGCTACTCCGAGGGCAACGTAGAAGCACAGCGCGGCAAAGGTGTTTATGAGCCAAGTATGGATGCACTGCGCAAGCTTAACGCTCTGGGCTATGGTGACGATCTTATTCTGAACCTGGTCTATAACCCGGTAGGCGCTGCCCTGCCGCCGGAGCAAACCGCCCTTGAGGCGGATTATCGCCGCGAACTGCAAGAGCGGTTTGGTATTCGTTTTACAGCCCTGTTTACCATCACCAATATGCCTATCAGCCGCTTTGGTTCGGTGTTGCTGGCGCAGGGGGATTACACACGTTATATGAAGTTGTTGCGGGACAGCTACAGCGAGGAAAACCTGGATACGGTGATGTGCCGCAATCTGTTGAGTATCGATTGGCGCGGCTACGTTTATGATTGTGATTTCAACCAAATGCTGGAGCTGCCATTGATTGCGCACGACGGCGAACGTCATATTGAGCAGTTGCTAAGCGACGATTCCCTGCAAGGCAATCCAATTGTTACTGGCGAACACTGTTTTGGCTGCACGGCCGGGCAGGGCAGTAGTTGTGGCGGCGCACTGGAAGCCTGATGTCTGGCGCAGTGAGCTTCGTCATTCCTGTACTCAACGAGCAGGGTGCTGTTGCCACGCTGTTACAAGATTTACGCGAACGCTATCCCGATAGCGAATTGATTGTGGTCGACGGTGGCAGCAATGATCAAACCGTCGCCCTGGCCATGCCCCTGTGCGATCAGTTGTTAATGGGAGAAGCTGGCCGCGCGGCACAGATGAATCTGGGCGGGCAGCTTGCCAGGGGGCCTTATCTTTTCTTCCTGCACGCCGATAGCCGTCCGACAATCTCCGCAGCAGCATTGGAGGAGGTCATTCGGAGTAATCCGCAATGGGGCTTTTCCAGGATAAGGCTGGGTGGAGAGGCGTTCGCTTATCGCGTCATTGAGTGGTTTATCAATCATCGCTCCAGACTGACCTCCATCGGTACCGGTGATCAAATGTTGTTCCTGCAGCAGAGCTTGTTCGACAGTTGCGGCGGTTTCGACGCTATTCCCCTTATGGAAGACGTTGCGCTGTGCAAGCGCCTGCGCGAAAGCTGCGCGCCATTGATTCTGACACAGCAGGTAGTGACGTCCACGCGGCGCTGGGAGCGGGGTGGTATAGCGAGGACAGTTCTTCGTATGTGGGCATTGCGCTTCGCCTATTATTTCGGTGCTTCTCCCCAGACCCTGCATCGGCATTATTATGGTCAGTGAAACGGTCGCGCCAGGATCTTCCAGCTCAGAATCCAGACTACTCATTCAATTTGCCCGAACACCGCAGGTGGGTAGGGTGAAAACACGCATGGTCCCTTTTCTAAGCGAAGAAGACGCCTGTGAGTTGCATTGCCAGTTGGTGTTATGGACTTGCAGTCAGTTGCTGCATTCGAAAGCTGCCGAGGTTGAGCTGTCTGTGGCAGGTGCTGCAACTCATCCGCTGTTTGACGAATGCCTTGCATTGGGGGTGGCGCGAATCACTCCCCAACAGGGTGACGATCTGGGCCAGCGCATGTATCGCGCGCTGGTGGCGGCATTGCAGCAGCATGAGAGCGTGTTACTGGTGGGCAGTGATTGCCCCGGTATTGATTCGGTCTACATAGAGGCGGCCTTTGCAGCCCTCAAAGAGTCTGATGTGGTGCTTGGGCCAGCTACCGATGGTGGCTATGTGCTCATAGGAGCGAAGCGCATCAATGCGGGTATTTTCGAGGATATTAACTGGGGTACTGAGCAGGTTTTTGAGCAGACTGTAGAGTCGCTACGAAAGACGGGATTGTCATGGGCCTGTTTACCGACGTTGTCAGATATTGATAGGCCAGAAGATCTCCCGGTATGGGAGATGTTTAAGCACGGCAGCAGCTGATGCCAAGCGCCGGATGCAGAAGCAGCCGACGAACCGTGTTTTAGCCTACCGCCATTACTGCGTCTGGCTGTTCTACTGAGCCGCCGGCGCGATGATGCATCAACCAGGCAATTGCAGTGCAATAGCTGAGGTTGGTTTGCAATTCGCTATCGGGGTCGGTAAGAAAAGCGCGTTGGCTGGCTAGCCCTCTGACCCTACTGGCCAGATCCGGGTTGTAAGCCAGATACCGATCCCACAGATCACGGTGCTGTGCAGCCGTAATGTGGAACAGGCCAAGGCCTTCGTTGCGGGCTGAAAATAGGCCCAGTTCGGGGGCGTTGACTGCAGCATCGAGGAGGAAAGCCTCACAAGCAGGCGTCCATGCTCCCATATACTTCAGTGTTGGTCGTATAACCTGATCTCGCAGATGTTCAGCGGTAACATACATAAACCACGTCCTCGCAAGGGTGACTAACCCATCAGATGCTGCTGTTTATTGTTCTAATTATGTCCGTGGCCTGGGTATCATTGAAACGATCTGGAGAAGCGCCCCGTTCGCGTCATTTCCCGACTCACGAGTGACTTTTTAACACAAATATTGAATAAGTCCAATAAAAATAAAGGCTTAAGGGTGTTATTTCACAAATAATTTGGAAGTGGATGCTAACTGGAGAAATGAGAGCCCTCAAAGGCGCTCTCGGAGTTAGGCTCGAAGACACAAAATCAGAAAAAAAGACGCTAAAATAGATTAAGTTCGGGAAAGTTCGCGTTAAATGCTAACCGCCGGCAATTTTGACCGTATACCCCATGTTTTCTAATTCTGCTTTGAGAATTGGGCGTTGATCGCCCTGAATTTCGATGAAATCTTCTTTGATTGAGCCACCCACACCACATTTTTGCTTCAGTTTCTTAGCCAAAACCTTCAATTCGGCTTCTGACAGAGGCAGCCCTTTAATAAGCGTGACGGCTTTTCCTCCTCGGCCTTTGGTTTCGCGATGTAGCCGCACGATGCCGTCACCCAGGGCGGCAGGCCTATCGGCTCCACACACACAATCTGCCTGCGGTCGCTGACATTGCGGGCAGCGCCTACCGACATCAGTAGAGTAGACAAGGCGGCTATTGGTGTTTTTGCTTTTGGACATGGCTTGCTCGTGTAATTACCTCAAGGCGGCAGTATATTAGGTGCCCGCCCGATCGGGAACCAGATGTCTGGGCCTTGGGAGTTTAGGAGAGTGAAGATAATGACCGCCGATCAGAACGATCTTGCGCAGCAGGTGATGGAGTTGCAGGGTCAGATGGCCTTTCAGGAAGATGCCATTCGCGCCTTGGATGACGCGATGGCCACACAGCAGCAGGAGATTCTGTTGCTGCGCCGGCAGATTGAATTGCTAAAGCAGCGGCAAGAGGAACAGACCGCTGCGGATGAGGCGGGTGGAGGAGGCATGGATGGTAACGAAAGGCCCCCGCATTATTAATAAAACTTCATGCTCAGGCGCTGGTGTTAGCACGGCTCGCTGCCGCAAGCTCAACACTGGAGCAGAGCGTTTCACAACAACACCTGCACAGAGTCTAAATTGCACTGCCGGGTTCACAGTAACTACCGCGGTAGGTAGAATCGGCGTCTTTCTTGGTAAGTATACGCTGGATTAACGGGCCTTCCGCTGGCCCGAAATAGCACCCAAACAACTCAACATGCGACAACTGTTTAAAGGAATAGAAAATGTCAGAAAGTGCCGGACAGGATAGCGCGGAACAGGCGGAATTTCGTCAGTACTGCAAAGATTGGTTGAAGGACAATACCCCCGGAGAACCTCCGGTGCGGCTGCCCCTTTCCCCGCTGGAAATTATGACCAAGGAGCAGTTGGGTTATCTGCAAGCATGGCAAAAGTCAGCCTACGACGCAGGCTTGATAGGCTGCGATTATTCTGAGGCCGTCGGGGGCCATGGGCGCAGCGATTGCCAGCGCGTTGCCAACGAAGAAATGATTCGCGCGCGCACACCGTTCCTGCCTAACGTTATAGGCTTGGGCATGGCGGCGCCAACGGTTTACTTCCACGCTCAGGACGAGCTCAAGGAACGCCTACTACCGCGGCTGTTCTCCGGTGAAGATATTTGGTGCCAGGGTTTCAGTGAGCCCGGTGCCGGCTCTGATCTTGCCAGCGTGCAGACGTTTGCCGAGAAAAAAGGCGACAAGTGGGTGATCAACGGTCACAAAGTGTGGACATCTCTGGCGCACTTCGCCGAGTGGATGATTATTTTGCTGCGTACGGACAAATCGCACAAGTATGACGGCCTGTCGTATTTTGTAGTGCCCATTCGTTCTGCCTTGGGCAATGGCGTTACCGTTCGGCCGTTGATTAAAGTGACTGGCGAGACTGGTTTTAACGAAGTTATTTTTGAAAACCTTGAAGTGGACGATAGTTACCGCCTGGACGAGCTGGGTAAAGGCTGGCAAGTGGCCATGACCACGTTGTTACATGAGCGTGGCGCAGGCGAATTGCAGACACCCCGTTCCGGCGGCCTGAAAAGTAAGTCTACCCATTCAACCAATACTGGAAGCCTGATCGAGCTGGCGCGCAATACATCGCGCAACGGCAAGCCTGCGGCTGATGATCCCTTGATTCGCGATCGTATTATGCAGCAGGTTATTAAGGAGGCCGGTCTGGGGGGAAATCAGCGTCGCTCCAGAGTGACTGCCCTGCAGGATCACCCCACGCGTTTGTTGCTGCAAAACAAACTACTGGCCAGTGAAATCGCGCAGGAGACTGCTGCCTTGGCTTTGGAAGTGGAGGGCGCGAGCGCTTCACTTTATTTGGGTGATGAAAATGCCCCCACGGGAGGTCAGTGGCCTATGGCTTATATGAATTCGTATGGCATGACGATTGCCGCCGGCACTAGTGAAGTGCAACGCAATATTCTTGGCGAGCGTGTGCTTGGCCTGGCCAAATCTAAATAAGGAGTTCCCATGACACAGCCTGATAATTATGGTTTTGGTGAAGAGGCGACTCTATTGAAAGAGTCGGCCCGTAAGTTCTTTACCGACAACTTTTCCACCGAACGGCTACATACCCTGGTAGCAGGGGATCCCAATCCAGAGCGCATGAGTGAATGCCTGTGGGATCAAAACTTATGGCAGCAAATTGTTGACCTTGGCTTTACCTCTCTTGCCGTCCCCGAATCTGCCGGAGGCCTGGGTATGCCGGCTGTAGCGGTAGCCGGTTTAGTAGAAGAACTGGGTCGCGCAGCGTTTCCTTGTCCACTGCTGGGCACATTGAATGCAACCTATGTGCTGGCGGCCTGTGGTGATTCAGCCGAAGCCGCGCTAGGCGAAATTGCCGAGGGTCGCTCTGCAGCGTTGGCGATCACGAACCGTGAAGGATCATGGGAATTGGACGATGTTGATGTCGAAGCTTCGTCTGGCACCTTGTCAGGTACTGCATGGTTTGTGCAGGATGCTCGCAAGGCAGAGCGCTTATTGGTCAGCGCGAAAAAGGGTAGTGGTGTATCCCTGTACTGGGTCGCAGCGGATGCTGCCGGGGTTAATATCATGCCCGATGCCATCGTTGACCTGACACGCGATCAAGCCCATATCGAGTTCAAGGATGTGGCGGCGCAGGAAGTGGGTAGTGATGGCGTCGCCGCTCTCGCTCAGGCTATGCCGGCCATTTGGACAATACTGGCGGCCGATGTTGTAGGCGCCGCTGAATGGCAGCTGCAGACTACCGTGGAATACGTTGGCACGCGTCAGCAGTTTGAGCACCCTCTAGGGTTCTTTCAGGCGGTAAAACACCCTCTGGTAGATGTGATGATTCAAATCGATCAATGTAAATCACTGCTCTACAACGCGGCCTGTGCAATCGACACCGATCCAGACAATGCGGTGGTACTGGCGCATATGGCTAAGGCATCCGCCAGTGAGACAGCGGCATTCGCGTCCAGCCGTTCCGTGCAATATCACGGCGGCATTGGCTTCACCTGGGAGTGTTTTGTGCATTTGTATTTCAAACGGCAGAAGCACAGCCAGATGTTGTTTGGTGATGCCAGCTGGCATCGGGCGCGCATGGCAAATATTCTGATAGGCGAAGTCGCTTAGTCATCCCTCCTTAATCGTGCTCACCCTGGACCCTCTTGTTTAGGGTGAGTGCAATGATTACAACAAGACTCTGAAAAAAGAGAACCTCACAAGAATAGTTAGGGTGACTGGTCTATGAATTGGAAATCGGCATTGGTGATCTTGCTCACTCTGGCGGTGGGTTTGGGTGTGTTGGTGAAAATTGCCCTGCGTACGCCGCAGGCGCCCGCGCATCAAGTGTTTATCAATGGTGATGTTCTGACGATGGATGCGAACAACTCTATTGCGGCTGCCTTATCGACGCGCGGCGAATTGATTGAGGCGACAGGCACAACGCAAGAAATCATGGCGCTGGTTGGCGATGATACCGAAGTGATAGATCTGCACGGAAAAACCCTGCTGCCTGGCTTTATTGATGCCCACGGCCACTTCCCGGGTTCCGGCATGAGCGTGATTTCCGCAGATTTGAACAGCCCTCCTATAGGCGAAAGAAAGAATATGGCTGAAGTAATGGCCGCGGTTCAGGCCAGAGCAGACGAGACTCCTGCGGGGGAATGGGTCAGCGGTTTTGGCTACGACGACACGCTGTTAGCTGAAAAGCGTCATCCTACGCGGGTAGAATTAGACGCCATATCCACCGAGCATCCCATATCGGTAATGCACGTATCCGGCCATATGCTGGTCGTTAATAGTATGGCTTTGGAAATGGGCGGCATCAGTGCCCAGACACCAGACCCGGAAGGCGGTGTGATTGGCAGGCGTCCCGGTTCTCAGGAGCCCAATGGCCTGCTGGAAGAAACCGCGCGCATGGGGCTGGTAGGAATGATGCAGGATATCAAGCTGCTAGATACCTACCGCCTGTTCAAAGCTGCCGCTGTTGAGTATTCAGCAATTGGCGTTACCACTGCGCAATCTGGCGGCGTGACTCCCCAGCTGGCGACAGGCTTATCCTTCTTCAGCAAAGTGGGGGTGATTCCACAGCGCCTGGTGCTCTTTCCCTTTGAGGCTGAATTCGGTGATTCGCTACTCAATGGCGAGTATGACCCACAGGAGTACAGTTCTGAGAAAGTGTGGGTAGGCCCAGTGAAACTGGTTGCCGATGGCAGCATTCAGGGCTTCACCGGTTATTTGAGCCAGCCCTACCACACGCAATACCACGGTGACGCAAGTTATCAGGGCTACCCATCGATTCTAAGGGATAAACTGTTTGCGAAAGTCGAGGCCCTACACAAGGCAGGCTACCAGTTGGCCATCCACGGCAATGGTGATGAATCTATAGAAGATATTCTCGATGCTTTTGAGGCGGCGCAGCAGGCGCATCCGGTGGCAGACCCGCGCATGATTCTTATCCACTCCCAGATGGCGCGAAAGGACCAGGTGGCCAGGATGAAGGGTCTGGGTGTTACGCCCAGCTTTTTTACTGCCCACACCTGGTATTGGGGTGATCGGCACAAGGCACTGTTTATGGGGCCGGAGCGGGCGGCCGTTATGAGCCCCTCGAAGTGGGCACAAGATTACGGCGTGCGCTTTAGCTCACACCTGGATACTCCCGTGACACCGATGCAACCATTGCAGGCGGTGTGGAGCCTGGTGTATCGGTTGACCCAATCCGGTGAAGTACTGGGCCCCGAGCAGCGCATTGGGGTAATGGATGCACTGCGGGCAGTGACCATAGACGCCGCATGGCAGGTTTTTCAGGAGGACAACAGGGGTTCACTGGAACCTGGCAAGTATGCAGACCTCGTGATTCTCTCTGGAAATCCGCAGGACGACCCCATGGCAATGCGTGACTTGAAAGTAGAGCGCACAGTTGTTGGGGGCGCGACTATTTATGAAGCTCCCTAGCCGGTATAAATAGCCTATTTTTTGTTCAAAAAAAAGTGGGAATAGCCGCTGAGCTGCGGCGCTGACCCGTCGGGGTTAGTTTCTTGTGGATTGCGTGGACAGCCGCAAACCATTCGGCTATAAATAGACAAACGGCTTAAGTGGAAACCCGACTTATGCTGTTTTCAGTTGATAGTGAAAACAGGCCGTAACTTATGTACCGCTACAGTGTTGATAACGCCGTAACATACACACCGGATGACCTCGCCCTGTTCCGAGAGTCTCCTTTCGCCGTCTGGATGGAACGCCTGACGCTGGAAAACCCCGACCACGGAATTCCCCCAGACGTTAATACCGCAGCGCCGCTGGATTCGGCTGAGCCTCAGGATGAAATTGTAGAGACGCTGCGAGCCGAAGGCCGCAATGTCGTACTGATCGATTGGGAAATGGAAGAGCCCGAGCGCCGCGCTGCAACTGTAGCGGCTATGCGCAGCGGTGCCGATTTTATTGTTAACGCTGTGCTTGCTATGGGCCCATTGTGCGGCACCGCCAATCTGCTGATGCGTACCAGCGGCTTTTCCGAGCTGGGCGATTTTCTCTATGTGCCCTGCGACACGCAGGCCAAGTCTACTTTACAAGCCGCTTTCCGATTGTCATTCCTCGCGGACTTACTGCATCACCTGCAGGGCCAGTTACCTCCACAGATACTGATTATCGGCGATGATGCCGACGTAGTTCCGCTGCAGACAGAAGATCACATTCATTACTACCGGGCGGTTAAAGACCGCTGTTCCAGTGAAATACTGGATTTTCGCAAGCACCGCATGCCTGACCCGGCGGAGTCCTCGCACTTCGGCCGCTGGTCTGAGTGTGCCAGTGAGGTGCTGAAGCAGCGAGTCCTGAGTGAAGAAGCGCAGGAAGAGGCGAAGATAGATGCCGCCGAGGCTGTAGAGGACGACACCCTGTTGGAAGCACAAGAGCCGGAGCATCTTCCGGAGGAAGAGCCAGTGGCTATGCCGGCACAGCAGGTTGCCAGTATGGGCGGCGCAGCACAGCCAACTTATGATCTAGACGCACATCAGCGGGAGGCAGAGGCAGCACCAGTGACAAGCCAGGCCACGGCCATCGGCCAGACTCTGGCAGAGCAGGCACGCTCGCTGAGTCCCGACAGCTTTCAGGCTGGCTCCGGTCCCGGACATACCCCTAATATTGCCAAGTTTGGCAAGCGCCGGACTATGTCGGTGGTCAATGCCGAGGTCGAGAAGCCATTGCGTGCGTCTGATGTTGCTCTACAGAACCTGGAATTTATTGGCAGCGGCCCTGAAATTCCTTTTGCTGATGCTGAGCCGCCTACCGAACCGTGCGCGCAGCTGAGTGCCACGAATGCGCCACCGCCTAGCTTGAAGGAAGTCGTTTCAGCGCAGCAGACGCAGAGTGAAATGGCTGCCGCAATTGCAGCTGAGATCGCGGCTGAGACAGCAGCTATGAATGCGGCTGCTATAAGTATGCCAGCGAGCGCTAGCGCAAACGTAGAACATGACTCTTTGCAAGAGTCGCTGGACTATCGCGAGCCTTTCCCCGATTTGGAGCCTCCGCAACCGGCACTGTTGCCTCCGGAAGCTGATCTGCCGGACGGCATAGTTGAGAAAGGCTTAGTTGAGAAAGGCTTAGTTGAGAAAGGCTTAGTTGAGAAAGGCTTAGTTGAGAAAGGCTTAGCTGAGGAAGCTTCCGCCGCGATACACGAAACTGTGGCAGAGAGAAAACCTCATCCTTTGGACAGCGAGGGCTTCAGTGTCACCGCCAGATCTATGGTAGATAGCGATAAAGCACCCACCCCGAGTTTGATGCCAGTGACCAGCGCTTTGTTGAATGCAGAAGGAGATCAACCTTGGCCTACACCCAGTGCTGCGGAGGAATTCTTAAGGCGTCGCAAAGATCTGCCTTCTGATTTTTTGGATCGCGACGAAGCTGGGCCGGCTCCGCGCAGTTTTAGCAACAGCCTGTCGACTAACAACTCGCTAGACAAACCCTAAACGCAGAAGCTGGATAGACATCTGGCTCGCGTTCCGCTTCAGGGCACTCTTTCTTTCAATATCGCTTTAGCGCAGTGCCCGGAAACAAGTTCGCACTTCTTCCATAAAAGTCTCGGGCTGCTCCAGTGCGGCGAAGTGGCCACCCTTGTCCAGCTCATTCCAGTGAATCAAATTAGAGAATCGCTTCTCGGCCCAGCGACGGCTGCTGCGGAATATTTCGTGGGGAAAGATAGAACAGCCTACAGGCATGTCGATGGGATCAAAGCTGCCAACGTTGAAACTTTCCCAATACAGGCGCGCTGAACTGGCACCGGCATTGTTGAGCCAATACACCATGACATTGTCTAGCAGTTCGTCCCGTGTGAGCACGTTCTCCGGGTGCTTTACGCCATCGGTTTCGCAGTCTGTCCAGTTGTAGAATTTTTCTACCACCCAAGCCATTTGGCCTACGGGCGAATCAGCCAGGCCATAGCCCAGTGTTTGCGGATAGGTGGATTGTTGCTTGGAATAGCCCGAACCCACATCGCCATATGCGCCCATGGCAGCCAACGCGCTCTGCTCTTGCTCAGTCAGATTGTCCATGGTGTCTGGGTCAGGAATAACCAGTGGCATGTTTACGTGTATGCCAGCGCAGTGTTCTGTTTCAGTGATAGCCATGCTTTGAGTGATTATCGCGCCCCAGTCACCGCCTTGAGCAACATAGCGGTCGTAGCCCAGACGCGCCATCAACTGACCCCACATGCGCCCTATATTTTCTACAGAAGTACCGGTGCTTGTGGGCTTGCCGGAAAAGCCGTAGCCAGGGAGGCAGGGAATCACCACATGAAAGGCGTCTGCGGCACTGCCACCGGTAGCGGTTGGGTCTACCAGTGGGTTGATGATCTTATGAAATTCCACCAGTGAGCCAGGCCAGCCGTGGGAGAGAATCATCGGCAGGGCGTTGTCGTGTTTGCTGCGCTGGTGAATAAAGTGGATATCCACGCCGTCGATGTTGGTCGTAAAGTGTTCCCAACTATTGAGTTTTGCCTCGAAGCGACGCCAGTCATAGCTATTGAGCCAGTAGTCAGCAAGTTCCCGGCTGTAATCCAGTGGGATGCCTTGCTCCCAACCAGCCATCGGTTGAGGGTCGGGCCAACGGGTATTGGCGAGCCTGGTTTTCAGGTCGTCCAACTGGGTTGCGGCGATGTCGATTTTGAATGGTTTGATATCAGTGGTCACTGCGGGAGCTCCTTGTCAGCAAGGCTGTACTATTAGTTTTGGCAATGCACGCCGAAGAGGCGTAAAAGTTGTATGGGTGATCATTGAACGTTTTACCTGCGCGAACAAGTATTTTAGTTCGCTTCTCATTCTTCTCTCTCTTTCTATTTTTCTGCTTAATCTTCTACCCAGACACGGCGCAAAGGTTCTCCGAAATCGTCGTAGATGGTCTTTTTCTTGCGTTTGGCAAGGCGGCCTTTACGAGAGGGCTTGCGCGCGAATTTTTTTATACGTCTGGCTTCGATGGCGGCGACAACTTCAGGTACGAGTGTGCGTGTTCCTTTGGGTTCTACGAACAGGGTGCGATTGAGAAATGTCGCTGGGTCACTCGGGTTCTTCCCAGAGATGCCTCTGGGGATTTCCTCCACAGCACCTCCACCGTGCAGAAAACGTTCCATTTCCTGCAACAACTCATCTCTGATGTCGGCTTTTGATACTGGTTTCTTCAACTGTTTGGTTTCGCTGTCATGGACCTTGTGATGTTGATTATCGCCAACCGCCTAGTATACCGGCGTCAGCGGACAATTACAGAGGCCGAGATTGGGTAATCTGCCGCCGAAGTTGAGGTCCGGGACCTGCCTGCCGCGGTATTGGGGAGCTAGGGGTAAGCAGTGACAATGCCAGTGCCAGGAACTATTGGCTAAAAAAGGACGGCATGATTTTCAGTGGGCGATGGTTCCGGGATCGAAGATTCCAAAATTGAAGACTTCCAGATTGAAGGTTCTTAGGTTGAAGGTTCCTGGCTAAGTGCAGCGATACTGTCGGCAGCAGATCCGAAGCCGGCGATTTCAGCCATCTGAGCAAATAAATGGAATATGTCGGTGGTGGTTTTTTCGCCGGCAAACTCCCGATATAGGCTGTCGACATTGACGGCAATGCGTTCAGGGTCAGACCAGGCTGAATATTCCCTCAGCTCAATATCTTTTGCCGCCTCAAAGGCGCTCATACCTGCGTCGTAGCGTGACCAGGCTTGATCCCGCACATATTGCAGGTAGTGGCGCACTTGGGCCACGCCGTGTTTGTCGGTAATGGGCCCGTGGCCGGGTACTATCAAATCTACGTCCATATTCTCAATCAACAGGCAGGCTTTGATCCAGTTGGCTACCGGGCCTTCCCACATGACGGGTGTGCCTTCTATAAAGAGTATGTCACCGGTGTAGACCACGCGGTCCTTGGGTGAGTGCACCAGTACATCACCGCGGGTGTGTGCTGGGCCTACTTCAATCAGGTGTACGGGCTTGTCACCCACGCGTAAGTCCATCTCGCCATCGAAAGTGTGATTGGGTGGGGTATGGCTGATGTTGTCGAAGCGAAACTGCCCGAAGCAGTGTAGAAAATATTCACCGGCGCTGCCCATGCCCTTGGCAGCTTCCATAATGGCTGCCATGGCCTCCGGAGGTAGCTCTGCCATTTCAGCCGCCGAGGCGGTGGAGGCAATTATTCGAGCGTCGCACACCAGTTCGTTGCCGTGGCAGTGGTCGCCATTGGCGTGAGTATTGACCAGCGTACCTATATTGCGAGCGCGCGGCTCCGCGGCACGCATTTTATCGAGCATTTCCTGGGTTAGCGCGAGATCGTAGAGGGTATCAACCAGCAGAGACTCTTCGCCGTCTACTATTAGGCCTGCATTGCTCCAGCCCCAGCTTGCCTCAGGTGCGAGCCATGCGTAGGCGCCTTGTGCAAGGGGGTGCAGACCGGGGTGAGGCTTGCTTGTCATGTCCATTGATCCTGTTACTGTACTGTCCTTAATATTAACGTGAAATGAAGCGGAAAACAGGGCGGGATTTCGAACTGGCTCACATTCTGCTTTAATGCACACCTTTCAAGCTAGAGGTGCAGTGAATGAACGCCATTCGATCCCTCCTGGTCTTTACCTGGATCGTGCTGACAGTGATACCCATCGGGCTGACACTTGTGGTGTGCTCGGTGTTTTTGTCCGATGTGAAACTGTGGTGGTGGTTTGCGTCACCGTGGTTGCAGGGTGTGGTGGGTGCTGCCAGGATGATTGCTGGCGTTGAATACCGCCTGCACGGGGAGGAGAATTTGCCCTCGGCCGATGACATGCGACGAGTCATACTCTGTCCCAAACACCAATCGACTTGGGAAACTTTTTACTTTGCCAGCATGTCCTCCCACCCGTTGGCGTACGTGTTCAAGAAAGAGTTGTTGCGCATACCTGTTTTTGGCTGGTGCATAGGTCGTCTTGGCATGATCCACATTGATAGAAAACAGCGCTCCAAAGCCTGGGCCAAAGTGGCCGAACAAGGCGAGATTTTGATGGACCGGGGTAAGTGGGTCATTATGTTTCCAGAGGGTACACGTGGCGAGCGGGGCAAGAAGGGTGTCTATAAAAGTGGTGCGACCCGTCTTGCAGTTGCCACTGGTGCTTATGTTATTCCCATAGCGGTTACCTCAGCCCGTTGTTGGCCACGGCGGTCATTTTCATTCATTCCCGGGGTTATTGATGTGTCGATTGGGCAACCGGTGAGCGCCCAGGGGCGTGAGCCCGCTGAGTTGATGGATGAAATAGAACGCTGGATAGAAGCCGAAATGCGTCGCCTCGATCCGCAGGCGTATCAATCTTAAGGAAAAGGAGAAGAGTATGTCCGTAGCAAAAATTGTTATGTTAGTTATCTATGCCGTGTTGATAGGCTTGGCAGCTACGCAAGGCGACAGTGCGTTAGCTGTTTGGTCCCTACGAATTCTTGTGGTGCTTGCAGTGGTACACGCAATTGAAACGATGGCTTTTTTCAAACTGTGCAAAGAAGCGGGAGGCTCTCTGGTAGGCCACCTTTTGAGCGTGTTTGTCTATGGTCAGATTCATGTGATTGAAATTAAAAAAGCCGCAGCCAACAGCTGAGCAAAAAATTTGAGGTCTGGATTTGACCGGACCAAACTTAATTTAACGACAGGAGAATATACAAGTGACTGATGCATATATTGTAGGCGCGGTGCGCAGTGCCGGTGGTAAGAAAAACGGACGTTTGTCGAAAATGCACCCGATTGATTTAGGTGCTGAAGTTGTTGATGCACTGGTGGCAAAGACTGGTGTTGCTGTGGAAGAAATCGATGATTTGATTTTCGGCTGTGTATCGCAGGTGGGAGCACAGTCCAGCAACATAGCGCGCGGTGTTTGCCTGTCTTCTGTATTGGGTGAGGTTGTTCCCGGTACTACGGTAGATCGCCAGTGTGGCTCTGGCCAGCAGGCGATGCACTTTGCCGCACAGGGCGTATTGTCTGGCACGCAGGATCTGGTGATAGCTGGTGGCGTAGAGAGCATGAGCCAAGTGCCTATTGGCGCGAACATTGTTGACGGATACAAAGCTGACCATGGCTTGCCCTATGGCGAAAAATTGTCGGCGCGTTACCCTGGTGTGCAGTTCAACCAATTTGCCGGCGCTGAAATGCTGGCCAAGAAGTATGAGCTGACTTCAGATGAATTGAATGCTTTCGCCTTTGATAGTCATGTAAAGGCTAAGCAAGCAGTAGAAGAAGGGCGCTTTACTGACGAGATCGTTCCCATCGAAGTGGAGCTGGAAGACGGCAGCCGAGAGATGCACACTCAGGACGAGGGTATTCGTCTGGACGCAACTTTGGGTGCCATCTCTGGCCTCCAGCCCATGCAGGAAGGCGGTTTATTGACGGCAGCCAATGCCTCGCAAATTTGTGACGGTGCTTCCGCTGTCCTGATTGCCAATGGCGCAACCTGCAAGCGATTGGGTCTTAAGCCTCTGGCGCGTATTATCGCTATGAGTGTGATTGGCTCTGATCCGGTGATCATGTTGGAAGGACCAATTCCTGCGACGGAGAAAGTGCTGAAGAAAGCCGGCCTCACTATGGATGACATCGATCTGTTTGAGATAAACGAAGCCTTTGGCTCAGTGCCCTTGTCCTGGGCAAAAGCCATGAAAGCAGATTTGACCAAGCTCAATGTCAATGGCGGTGCACAGGCTCTGGGACATCCATTGGGCGGAACCGGTGCTAAGCTAATGACCACGCTGGTGCACGAGTTACATCGCAGCGGCAAGCGTTACGGTTTGCTGGCGATTTGTGAAGGTGGTGGTACTGCTAACGGTACTATTGTTGAACGCGTAGACGCTGTCGTCTAAACAATAGAGCAGCTTAAAAGAGAGGTTTGGCCATGGGTATTTACGAAAACTACATTTTGCCCCGGTTTATCTGTTGTGCCTGTGGGTCCAAGCCGATCATGAAACAGCGGGAGAAGGTGGTGCCGCTCGCTAGTGGCACGGTACTGGAGATTGGTATTGGTCCAGGACTGAACTTGCCGTACTACGATGCCAACAAGGTCGACCGCGTGATTGGTCTGGATCCTTCAGAGGCATCCTGGGAGTTGGCTGCAGAGCGTGCAGCTGATGTTGATTTTGACGTGGACTTTATCGGCCTGCCCTCAGAGCAAATTCCCTTGGAGGACAATAGCGTCGACACTGTGATGGTGACCTATTCTCTTTGCACAATTCCAGATCCGATCACCGCGCTGCAGGGCATGGCGAGAGTGTTGCGTCCCGGCGGCATGCTGGTATTTTGCGAACACGGTGAAGCGCCGGATGCCAATGTAGCGAAGTGGCAAGCGAGGATTAATCCCTATTGGCGGTTTATGGCGGGGGGGTGCAATATCAATCGCGATATCCCATCGCTACTGACCGAGGGTGGTTTTCAGATTTCCGATATGGAAACGCGCTACTTGCCCAGCACGCCTAAAATAGCAGGCTTTAACTATTGGGGTAGCGCCGTTCAGGCGTAACGCCTATTCATACACGCCGCTTCTCAGGAAGCGGCTGGCAGAATGTGTAATTCCACTCGGCGATTTTCTGCACGGCCCACGGCTGTGCTGTTGTCGGCAATTGGATAATCAAAAGCAAGGCCTTCCACAATCATCCGCGAAGGGGTCACCTGCGCACTGGCCAGATAATCCGCTACGCTTTGTGCCCGCTCTTCAGACAGGGTTCGGTTGTGCTGCCTACTGCCAGTGTTGTCTGTGTGGCCGGAAACTCGCAGCTTGGTATCGGCGTATTTTGTAAGTACCAGCACTACTGAATCTAATACAGCGTAAAAGTCACTGCGCAGTGCGTAGGCATCTGTTGAAAAGGTAATATTGCCGGGCATGATAAGCCGGATTTTGTCGCCTTCTCGGATTACCTGTACGCCGGTGCCCTGTAGTTGTTCCTTCAGTTTTGCCTCCTGTACGTCCATGTAGGCGCCTACGCCAACGCCAACGATACCGCAGCCCAAGGCGGCATTGCGCGCCTTCTTCTTGGAATCCAATGCGCCTAGCAGTCCGCACACGGCAGCGGCGCCCGCTCCATAGGTCGCCGCTTTACTGGCTTGCTGATCGCCGGTGTAGGGGTTGGTGGTGCAAGCGGTGAGTAGGGCGGTGAGGGTGAAAGCAATTAGGGGTGTGGCGCGCATGTTCATTACCTTTTACGAATAACGGTTGAGTGTGCTGTCTGAGAAACTATGACATCGTGATTGCAGCTAGGTTCTATTGCCGACGGTCAGTAATTGTATCGCCACAGTGGCCCCTGAAGACAGATTTAGGTACATTTAGCAGGCATTTTTATCTACCGGGAACAAATTGAATGAGTGAGCAGACAACTATCGAAGGAATCGATTACGGCCCCCTTGCAGCACTAGTTGGAAACTGGGAAGGCGACAAGGGTGTAGATCGTGCGCCGGAGCCAGATGGCGAGGAACGCAACCCCTACTACGAAACAATGGTTTTTGAAGCAGCGGGTGATGTGACCAATGCAGACAAACAAACTCTCTCGATAGTTCGTTACCACCAGGTGGTCAGTCGCAAGTCCAATAAGGAAGTTTTTCATGATCAGGTGGGCTACTGGTTATGGGATCTGGCAGACAACACCATTGTTGAGTGCTTTACCATTCCACGCGGTGTGGCGGTGATGGCGGGCGGTAATTTGGCATCGCCGGAAGATATCGCAGCACCGCTAGTGTTTGAAGTGGCAGCTGATGCGAGCTCGCCTGAATTTGGTATCGTCCAGGCGCCGTTTATGTTCAAACAGGCAAAGACGACGGCTTTTTCACACACGATTACTATTACCGGTGATGATATGCGGTACAGCCAAAGCACTGTGTTGGATATCTATGACAAAAAATCCTACGACCATACGGATGTTAATACGCTGCGCCGCGTGAACTAATGGATCCACTTACACAGGGCGTGCTGGGTGCCTCTCTGTCCCAGGCGACGGGGCGGGCGCAATGGGCAGCAAGCGCAGGCCTGCTCGGTTTTTTGGCCGGTATGGCGGCCGATCTGGATGTGCTGATTCGATCCAGCAGCGACCCTCTGCTATTTCTGGAGTACCACCGACAGTTTACGCACTCTCTTGCGTTCATTCCCTTTGGTGGTTTGATTTGCGCGGTGGTGTTGCATTACTTATTGGGTAGAAAGCGCGGCCTGAGCTTCAAGCAGAGCTGGTTGTTTTGTACTTTGGGTTACGCCACACACGCCTTACTGGATGCCTGTACTACCTACGGCACTATGTTGTTTTGGCCATTCAGCGATGTTCGCATTGCCTGGAACACTATTTCAATTATCGATCCGATGTTCACGCTGCCATTGCTAGCAGGGGTGGTTCTCGCTGCGCGTAAAAAGAAACCGCTGTACGCGCGCATCGCGCTGATTTGGGCGCTGGCGTATATGGGCTTGGGTTTGTGGAGTCGCGACACCGCGCAGGAAATAGGTTGGGAACTGGCTAATAAGCGCGGTCACCAGCCTGTTAGGCTTGAGGCTAAACCCAGCTTCGGCAATATTGAGATGTGGAAAATAGTCTACGAGACTGACGACCGGTTTTATGTGGATGCGGTGCGTACCGGATTCTCCCCCAAAGTATTTGAAGGTGAATCTGTGCAAAAATTCAACCTTGATCGGGATATGCCGTGGTTGGATAAAAGCTCACAACAGGCCGAGGATATTGAGCGTTTCCGCTGGTTCAGTAATGGTTATATTGCACGCGATGCCGAGCACGCCAATAGGATTATCGACATTCGATATTCAATGATTCCCAATGAGGTGAATGCGCTGTGGAGCATTGAGCTTGATCCGGCTGCTGGGGCAACCGAGCATGCGGACTATCTTGTGCATCGCGGTTCTAGCCGTGACAGCGTAGCGCAGTTGTGGCAGATGCTTACTGAAGACTAGAGCTGGCAGCCATCTGTAATTACCCGTAGATCGTATCGACTGCCGCTTGTGCGGCGCCGGCGGCACTTTCAGAACCTTGACGCGCGAGCGCAGTCTCGAGGCATTCCAGGCAGAAGCGGACATTGCGTTCGTTACTGGCAAAGCCCATCAGTCCTATGCGCCAGGTTTTTCCAGCCAATGCGCCCAAGCCAGCGCCTATCTCCAGATTGAATTCTTCCAGAAGAACGCTGCGCACTACAGCTTCGTCGATGCCCTCGGGGACTATCACAGAGTTCAGCTGCGGTAACCGGTGCTCAGCCGCGACGGCCATTTGCAGGCCCATTGCTTCCAGCCCAGCAACTAGCGCTTGATGATTTTTGAGGTGGCGTGCATGTGAGGCCTCAAGGCCTTCTTCTTCCAGCATGATTAATGATTCGTGCAGGGCATAGAGATCATTTACTGGTGCGGTGTGGTGGTAGGCGCGTTTGCTACCGCCTCCCCAATAAGCCATCACCAGTTGCATGTCGAGGAACCAACTTTGTACGGGCAGCTTACGCGCATTGATGCGCTCTACTGAGCTAGCACTGAACGTTACCGGGGAAATCCCGGGGATGCAGGAAAGACACTTTTGTGTGCCGGAGTAAGTTGCATCAGCGCCCCAGTCATCAACCGAAAGTTCAATGCCGCCCAGTGAAGTCACTGCGTCGACGATAGACAGAGCGCCATGCTCTTTGGCCAGCGCGCATAAAGCTTGCGCGTCGCTTACCGCCCCTGTGGAGGTTTCTGCATGGACAAAGGCTAAAGTGGTAGCCGCGGGGTTTGCCTCAAAAGCAGCTTTTACTTTATCTACACTTACAGGGCTTCCCCAGTCGTCCTGCACCATGAGGGCAGTGGCACCGCAGCGCTCTACGTTTTCTTTCATACGGCCGCCAAAAACGCCATTCTGGCAAACGATTACTGTGTCGCCAGGAGAAAGCAGATTAACGAAACAAGCCTCCATGCCCGCCGAACCCGGTGCGGAAATGGGTAGTGTAAGTGCGTTGCTGGTCTTAAAGGCAAATTGTAAAAGGCCCTTGATCTCGTCCATGAGTTTTACAAAGAGCGGGTCGAGATGGCCTATAGTGGGCTGTGCCAGCGCTTTCAGTACTCTGGGAGAAACATCGGAGGGGCCAGGACCCATAAGGGTTCGCTGAGGGGGTGTAAAACTGCTGGTCATTGGGGAGTAGCTCTATTTGCAAGGATGCGCAAAGGTATCATTGTTTCGCTCTGAGCTTAAGCTGCAAGGGAGAATACTGTCTATTTACAGGCGTGATGATTGGGCGCTCTATCTCCGCGCAATGGCAGCTCACTGTAGCATTGGACAGAAAGGCTTTACCCCGTATGGCGGCGTGATAATATCGTGGTCCCCGGTGATTGGAGGCTTGAAAGTGTGGCTTCACCCGAAAGCAATTTTGATTAAGATATTTGGCCAAGACCGAGGATTCAATTGTGAATAGATCGACCGTAGAACCCAATCTGGCAGCCGCGACCCTGAACAGGGCCGACCTTAACCCTCAGCGTATTGCTATCATCTTTGAAGAAGTTGAGATGACCTATGCAGAGTTCGGCGACAGGATTCGCCGGCAAGCGACTCTGCTAAAAGCTAACGGAGTCTGTGTGGGAGATCGGGTGGGCTACCTCGGATTCAATCATCCAGCACTGTTGGAGACAATGTTTGCAGCCCAGGCACTGGGAGCGATTTTTGTACCGCTGAATTTTCGCCTTACGGCTCAAGAGCTCACCTTCATTATCAATGATGCCGGTGTACATACGCTGATAGTAGACGATGCTCTTCGTCCGGTAGTGGAGCCCGCCCGCGAGGGGTTGTCCTGTAAAGCCTATTTCTTAAGTGAGTCCAGTGCCGATGGCTGGCAACATCTTGAAACAGAACGCAGCGCAGCCGAGCCTATCGATGCGGCGATTTCAGTCGATCAGCATGATGTAGCCGTGATTATGTATACCTCGGGGACGACCGGTCTTCCCAAGGGTGCGATGTTGACTCATGGAAATATCATGTGGAACAACATAAACGCGTTTTTTGCCTTTGGTGGCAGCCGGGATGACGTGGTGCTAACTGCAGCGCCCCTGTTTCACATTGGCGGCCTCAACGTTATGACGTTAGCAACTTTTCACATCGCCGGCACCGTTGTATTACTGCGTAATTTTGATCCGGTCCAGGTGGTAACTGATATAGAGCGCTATAAGGTCACTCACATGTTTGGTGCTCCGGCGATGTTTCTATTCATCGCCCAGCTACCGCAATTTTCGGAAGCAGACTTGAGTTCTATTACGCAGCTCATCTGTGGTGCGGCGCCCGTACCAGAATCGTTGATAGAAACTTATGGCCAGCGCGGAGTGGCATTTTCGCAGGGGTATGGATTGACCGAGACATCTCCGTTTGCATCCTTCCTGACATCCGACTGGGCGTTAACAAAGCTGGGTTCTGCGGGGCAAGCTCCACTGTACAGTGAGCTGCGTATCGTCGACGCCAGTAACATGCCAGTTCAGGGCAGTGAGCGCGGTGAAATTTGCATGCGCGGTCCGAACATCATGAAGGGTTATTGGAACAGGCCCGAAGCCACCGCCGAGGCCATTGATGTGGAAGGTTGGTTTCACTCCGGCGATGTTGGCTATTTTGACGAAGACGGTTTTCTGTACATTTGCGACCGTATCAAAGACATGGTGATATCAGGCGGCGAAAATGTGTATCCGGCAGAGGTGGAAAGCGTTCTGTATAAGCACGAAGCAATTCTTGAGGTCGCAGTTATTGGCCTTCCAGATGAGAAGTGGGGCGAAGCGGTGACCGCCGTGGTTGCCTTGAACGAGGGCCATGAGCTTACTTTGGAAGGCTTGCGCGAGTTTGCGAACCCTTTGCTGGCGCGTTACAAGCTACCGTTGCGTCTTCATTTGGTAGACGCTTTGCCACGTAACCCTGCGGGCAAGGTACTGAAGTTTGTGTTGAAGGAAGAGCTGGCCGGCTAGCCCAAGAGCGGGCGCCGACCATTCTCTGATTGCAACTGCGTTCGTTGTCGACCTAGTCGTCGTAATCAAATCCCACATTGGCCTGGGCTGCTGCAATTCGTGCAACAGGTACGCGGAAAGGGCTACAGGAAACGTAGTCGAGACCCAGATCGTGGCAGAAACGAATAGAGCGCGGGTCGCCGCCGTGTTCTCCGCAGATTCCGTATTTCAAACTCTTGTTAACACGCCGGCTTTCGTTGACGGCTAATTCCATCAGCCGGCCTACGGCTCGTTTGTCCAGTGATACAAATGGGTCCACGTCGATCAGCTTCTCGGCCAGATACTTGGGAATGAACTTGCCCGCATCATCGCGAGAGAAACCATACGTCATCTGGGTGAGATCGTTGGTGCCGAAACTCATAAATTCTACTTCTGATGCCAATCGATCAGCGCCTAGTGCGGCGCGAGGCGTCTCCATCATGGTGCCCACTTTATAGGGGATAGAAATAAAGCGGGCTTTCGTTAGCTCATGCACGCTTTCATCAATGATCTTGGTGACCAGCCGAACTTCTCGCACATTAATGACCAGCGGAATCATAATCTCTGGCTTGGGTTTGAAGCCTTGGTCCACAGCGTCGGCCGCAGCACCAATGATGGCCTTGACCTGCATGCGAGTAATTTCAGGGTATACCACTGAAAGCCGGCAGCCGCGGAAGCCCAGCATTGGGTTTACTTCAGCAAGGCTTTCGATGATTTCCTTCAGGCGATCGGGCTTCTTGCCGATGCGCGTTGCCAGCGCGGCAATATCCTCATCACTCTGGGGCAGAAATTCGTGCAGGGGAGGGTCCAGAAGACGAATGGTGACCGGTAGGCCATCCATTACTTTAAACAGCTCCAGAATATCGTCGTGTTGGAATTTCTGCAGCTGGTCCAGGTAAATGAGGCGTTCGTCATCGGTCTCGGCGACAATCATTGCGCGCATTATATCGATGCGATCCGCAGCAAAAAACATATGCTCGGTGCGGCACAGCCCAATTCCTTCTGCACCGAGTTCCCTCGCTTTCGCAGCGTCTTCAGGGGTTTCTGCATTAGCCCTGACCTTAAGACGGCGGTGTTTATCAGCCCAGGACAATAGCTCCTGAAAATCGTCACTGGAACTGGCTTCGGTTTTTGCAATGTCGCCTAGCATGACTTCGCCGGAGGAGCCGTCCAAGGTAATAACATCACCACGGGAAATGACCACGCCCTCGGTTGTTGTTGCAGTGCCATTGGCGACATCGATAGTGAGAGCGCCGCAGCCGGTGATGGCACAAACGCCCATGCCTCTGGCAACCACCGCGGCGTGGGATGTCATGCCTCCAAGTTCTGTGAGTACGCCAGCGGCCACCTTCATACCGTGTATGTCTTCGGGTGTGGTTTCACGTCGGACAAGAATAACGCTGTCGCCAGTGGCGGTTTCCACTTCGGCTTCTTCTGCAGAAAATACCACGCGGCCAGTGGCGCCTCCGGGGCTTGCCGGTAAGCCAGTAGCAACGATGTTTTCTTTCGCGGCGGGATCAACCATGGGATGCAGGAAGGCTTCGACGTGTTCAGGTGATACTCGCATCAGGGCTTCGCGTTCGCTGATTAATTGTTCCTTAACCATATCGACGGCAATTTTTACAGATGCTCTGCCGGTGCGTTTTCCACTGCGTGTCTGCAGCATGTAGAACTTGCCTTCCTGTACCGTGAATTCAATGTCTTGCATGTCACGATAGTGCTTTTCCAATAGCGCCTGAGTTTTGTACAACTCGTCGTATACCTCAGGCATACGCTCTTCCAGCGCAGCGACTGAAAGTGGAGTGCGGATGCCGGCCACTACATCTTCACCTGCAGCATTAAATAGGTACTCGCCAAAAAATTGTCGCTCTCCAGTGGCTGGATTGCGAGTAAATGCTACGCCAGAACCAGAGTCATCGCCGAAGTTGCCGAACACCATGGCCTGTACGTTGACAGCAGTACCCAGTGAGTCCTGAATGTTATTCATTTCGCGATACACAATGGCCCGCGGGGTGTGCCAGGACATAAACACTGCTTCAACCGCCAGTTTGAGCTGTTTGAAGGGATCTTCGGGGAAGTCCACCAGAGTCTTATAGATGCGCACTATTTCACGCCAGTCGTCGGCGCTCATATCGACATCGTGTGTTTTACCATTGGCCTTCTTATAGTTGTCCAGCTTTTCTTCGAAGAGGGCACCGTCTACGTCTAGTACTACGTCGGCAAACATCTGGATAAAACGCCTATAGGAATCGTAGGCGAAGCGTGGGTTGCCGGTCTTTTCGGCGAGCCCCTCGGTGATTTCGTCATTCAGGCCCAGGTTGAGAATGGTATTCATCATGCCGGGCATGGATACCGGTGCTCCGGAGCGTACAGAAAATAGAAGCGGATTTTCCGGGTCGCCAAAACGGGTGCCCATTTTCTTCTCTACCAGATCAAGAGCAACCCGATATTCCTGTTCCAGCAGTGCTGGCAGCTTGTTGCCGCGCTGAAAAAACTCCCGACAAGTACTAGTGGTGATAATGAAACCATAGGGAACAGGGAGTCCCAGGCTGGTCATTTCACAGAGATTGGCACCCTTGCCACCTAGTAAATCTCTATCGTCCCTGGTTCCTTCGTTGAACAGGTACACGCGCTTGGCCATTAATTCGAATCCCGGTGATCGTGAGCTAGGCCGCGAGTATAGCTTCTGCAGGAGGCTATCGGGAGTCCGAATGGCAGAAAACGAGCTACACTTCTCAAACTACCTCCCAAACAGCTTCATCGAAGAGTCTCGCTTGTTGAACTGCTGTTGGGAATGTGGGCCCCGTGCAGGTATCTGGGAAGGCTTTGTAATAGAGTGTCTGCCTCTTGAACCCCCTGAATGAGGAGCGTTTCCAATGTCGCTAACCCCGGCTGAAGTCCATAAGAAGAAAGAAGAAATCACTGCTGAGGGAGGGCTGTTTGAGATGGAGCCCGTAGAGCTGGATGGATTCAGCTATCCGGCGTACAAACATGCACCTAAAACGCTGGTTGAAGTGTTTGAAGGTGCGCGGGCGCACGGAGACTTGGAGTTTTTGGTCTACGAGGGTAAGCGCTATAGCTATGCTGATTTCTTCGTGCAGGTAGACGCTTTGGCGGCCTCTCTGCAGTCGGATTTTGGTGTGGCTCAGGGTGTCCGGGTAGCGATTGCCATGCGCAACAACCCTGAGTGGGCGATAGCCTATGCTGCGCTCACCCTTATCGGCGCCATTGTTGTACCTATCAACAGCTGGGGCAAGACGGAAGAGCTGCGCTACGCGCTGGACGATTCGCAGAGTACACTGCTGATTTGCGATGCGCCGCGCCTTAAATTGATAGAGGCATTATTGGGCGACCTTGGCGTTCAGGCGCTGTTAGTAGACGCAGATGCAGCGGCCAACGCATCTGAGCGGGTACATGATTTTGACGCTGTGGTGGCGGCAGGCGAGGGTAGGAGTTACCAGGCGCCCGAGATTTCTGGCACAGATACCTGCGTCATTCTGTATACCTCGGGTTCCACCGGCTTTCCCAAGGGTGTGTTACACCGCCATATTTCAGCATGCCAGTCACTGATGAACATGTTTTTCCTCGGTTATTTATTGATGGAACTGGAAGGTGCCAGAGAATTTCGTGGTGGAGCGGAGCGAGAAACACCGATGCTGACTGTGCCACTGTTTCATTGCACCGGTTTGTTGGCAGGTTTGCTTCTTCCGATTCATACGGCGCAGAAAGTTGTCATTATGTACAAGTGGGATGCCGAGCAGGCATTGAAAACGATTCAGGAAGAAAAAGTCACCAGCCTCGCTAGTGTGCCTGCTGTTATTCAGGATTTGCTGTATCACCCAGCGTTCGATGATTACAACACTGAGTCTTTGATCCGAGTCAGTGCTGCCGGTGCTGCAACACCTGCGGGTTTGCCTGAGATGATACGAGAGAAATGTGGCGAGCCTAGCCGTTCGGCGGGATGGGGAATGACGGAAACCTTTGCGGTGGGCGCGACAATGAGTGGGGCGGTATACGACCTTCGCCCCGATGGTTCAGGCATAGTTTCTCCTATTGTAAACATGCGTTTCGTAGACCTTGAGGGTAATCAACAAGACGCCAGTGTAGGCGGTGAAATGGAAGTTTTTAGCGTGTGCTGCACAATGGGCTACTGGCAGAAACCGGACGCCGATGCGGAAACCTTTGACACGCAGCGCTGGATGAAAACCGGAGATGTTGGCAGGGTGGATGAAGACGGTTTCTTACACATCACCGGTAGAATCAAAGAGATCGTAATTCGCGGTGGTGAAAATATCTATCCTGGCGAAATCGAGCAGGCGGTCTATGAGCTTCCTGCCGTGAAGGAAAACGTAGTGTTTGGAGTGCCGGATGACGCTATGGGTGAGGAGCTTGCGTTGGTTATCCATCTCAATCCCGGTGAGGAAATGAGTGAGGCGGACTTACGCGCATTTCTTAAGGACCGCCTGGCTTCGTATAAAATTCCCCGGCATATCCAGTTCTGGGGCCATCCACTTCCTCAAAATGCCAGCGGCAAGCTACACAAGCTGAAGACTCGTGAGACTTTTTTGGGAGAAGGCTAGTTGCCGCTTAGGCGGCTTTTAGAGCAGTCCGCCATTGCAGTCGCTAAGATAGAGGGGGCTTAGCGCTTGGCCAATATGTCGCTAAGCTTGTCGATTTCAGCGATGTCAGCTGTTGCGGGAACCATAAAGAGTTCTTCGCAACCGGCGGCTTCAGCGTTGTCTATGGCTTCGTTGACCGCATCGGCTGAGCTGCGGTGGACGCTTTCGGCCATCATCGTGGCAATTTCCGGGCCGGCAATGGCCAGGTATTCGTAGACGTAGTCGTAGAGTTTTTGCTGTCCGTCCTGGGCCAATGTGTACCAGAAGCCTCCCATTCGATAGGGCTTCTGTTTGCGTTCGGCCCGTTCCCAGGCAGCATCGGCCATGGCGAAAGTGTTGTTCAGCTCCACCGTTTCACCATTCCCTGACCAGGCATACAAGCCATCAGCCCACTGCGCACAGCGTTCTATGCTTTTAGGGCCCATGGCGCCGGCCAATAGACGCGGTTGTTCGGCCTCACTGATAGCAGGGCCAATCATTCCGCCACCGTCTACGATTTCATCGCCTCGCCATACCTTACGCATCTCCTCTACTTGTCGGTCCATTTTGACGTAGCGCCCTTTAAAGGTAGCACCCACAGCTTCGTAGTCTTTCTGGCGCCCGCCATATCCGATAGATACGGTTTTTAACCGTCCGCCTGAAAGAATATTGAGGGTGGCCAGTTCTTTGGCGACTCGCGTAGCGCTGTGCATGGGCAGCACGTAGAGCGTTGGTGTAATTTCAATGCGCGAAGTTGCCCCAGCCGCGACAGATAGCAACACCCTCATATCGTAGGTAGGGCCGTGAACTCGCTCACCGCAGGACAGGGCATGATAGGGGCCGTCGTCGATAGCACGAAACCAGGCCATGTAGTCGTCTCTGGTTAGACCAGCTTTCATGTAGGGCAGGCATATGCCGATTTTCATCTTTGAAGACATGATTTACTCCAGCTGGGAAGCAGTGTTGGACAGTGGTGCATATAGTAGCCTACTTCTTTTGCTTTCTTGTTCAGCATTGTGAACTGGGGAGACTTTACCGAGAGCGGGGTGTGGGTGCAGCGAATTACAGCTACGGTCTCGCATGTCTGCTGTAGGGTAAGTCTGCTATGCTGTGGCTATGGCTGACGAAAACAATGAAAGCGAATCCCTTTTGGATGCAGTGTTAAAACTGTCCGGGCAAGTGGCCGGCGGCACCCTCGATATTGCTCGCAATACAGCCACTATGAGTGCCATGTTTGGAGAGACCTGGCTGCGTAATACTCTGCTGAATAAGTTTGAGCCAGAGCGCTTGGAAGCAATGGCGGAAGCGGGGCACTTCCTGCGAGATGCGAGAGAGACTGCAGGGCTGTCAATCAAGGATCTTGCAGAGCGTATTGATCTCAGCGATAGAAGCGTATTGGAAGACATTGAAAGTGGCCAGACTATTATGTCGCTGGAGCTGATGCTGCGCAGTGCTGCATTACTGGCGCGGCATGACCCTATCCCGTTTTTGATCAAGTTTATGCGCACCTATAATCCTGCTTTGGAGAAGACCCTGGAACAGTGGGGCATGCTGGCGCTACCGAAGCAGTATGAGAGAGAAAGGCGCTTCGTGAACCTGGTGCGCCAGCACGATATTCTTAGAACGCTTTCGGATGATGAGTACGACCGCTTCATCAATTATATTGAGAGCTCATCTACTCTGGTGCTGGATGTCATGTTGAAGGAAAAGGAAGCGAACTTACCTCCCGCCAAACAGCCACAGCTAAAGGCGAAACCCAAGGCCAAGCGCAAGACGTCCAGAGCGAAGAAAAAAGCCGCACCGAGGCCGCGAAAAAGAGCGCCATCCAGCGATTGAGTCAGGGTCGAAGCAGTAGTCAAAACAATCTATTTATTACGTGGTAACTCATTTGAAATGAGAAGAGTAGCTATTTCATTTCTGGAGTATCCGTCAAATTGAACAGGATTTTTGAAGCATGAATGAAGATGCGTGGTTCGCCACGTGCCCCAAGGGCGTAGAAGCGCTCTTGCTGGCAGAACTAACGACGCTTGGTGCCGAGTCCACTCGCGAGACAGTGGCGGGTGTGCACTTTACTGGCAGTTGGGCGCTCGCCTATCGCAGTTGTCTGTGGTCGCGTCTGGCCAATCGTATTCTGTGGCCATTGGCGCAGGTGGACGCCGCCGACGGTGATATTTTTTATGCCTCGTTAAAGGCCATAGACTGGGGTGGTTTGTTTGATGTTCAAAAAAGTATCACCATCGATTTCTCAGGTGATAATCGAAATATTCGCAATACCCAGTATGGTGCGCAGCGAACCAAGGATGCGATAGCCGATTGGTTTGTCGATGCAACAGGGCAAAGACCGTCTGTTGATAGGGCCAATCCCGATGTTCGAATTAATGTTCGCCTTGTGCGCGATAGCGCCCACGTGTCCATCGATATATCAGGGGGAAGTTTGCATCAACGGGGTTACCGCTTGCGTGCTGGTGTAGCACCGTTAAAAGAGAATCTCGCCGCGGCACTCTTGCTGCGCGCTGACTGGCCTGGTGTTGCCGCGCGAGGCGGTGCCCTGATTGATCCAATGTGTGGTTCAGGCACTCTGCTTTTGGAAGGCGCAATGATGGCGGCGGACATTGCCCCGGCACTGTTGCGCAAGCGTTTTGGCTTTGAGCATTTGCGGGTGCACCACGAGGCGCAATGGCAGGCAATTGTCAGCGATGCGCGCGGTCGAGCAGAGCGGGGACGCAATGCACAGTTACCCGAAATTCGCGGTTACGATTCAGATGGAGGCGTGATTCGCCGGGCAGAAGAAAACATTGCTCGAATTGGCTTGGAAAAATCTGTGCGAGTAGCCTGTAAGCCTTTATCCGAATTTTCTAAACCAACCCATATGCCATTGCCTTTTGGATTGATCATCTGCAATCCACCTTATGGTGAAAGGATGGGAGAAAAGGAACAGCTCAAGAGTCTATATTTTCAGTTGGGTGAAGTAATGGTGAGAGAGTTTGCCGGTTGGCAGGCGGCGGTTTTCACCTCTGAGATTGATCTTGGTAAAGCGACGGGACTGAGAAGCCATAAGCGTTACGCGCTCTATAACGGCCCCATGGCCACTAGCCTTCTGCTGTTTGATTTAAGCAACAACGAACAGCGCGGTGATGCGCCCGTTCAACCAGTCGACGCAGTGCTGGGTGGTGCGCAATCCGAATCACAAGTGGCGGAATTGTCTGAGGGCGCACAGATGTTCGCCAATCGCATCCGCAAGAATAAAAAGCGCCTGTCGGCCTGGTTAAAGCGGGAAGGCGTTGAGTGCTATCGATTGTACGATGCGGATATGCCTGAGTACGCCGTTGCAGTTGATATTTATGGCAGTCA
Organism: Halioglobus sp.; assembly: GCA_047611225.1. Taxonomy (GTDB): domain Bacteria; phylum Pseudomonadota; class Gammaproteobacteria; order Pseudomonadales; family Halieaceae; genus Marimicrobium. The sequence continues at coordinate 82,484 of JBLFWP010000006.1, read as the reverse complement.
TGTTCACGTTGCGGAATACAAAGCGCCCAAAGGTGTCGCTGAAGAAGATGCCAGCAGGCGCCTCGATGAAATTCGCGCGGCACTACCTCAGGCACTTGATATTGCGGCCGAAGATATTGTTTACAAACAACGCAGTCGACAGAAAGGGCTGAAACAGTACGAGAAACAAAACAGTTCCGGTGAGCTACTACGAGTGAAGGAGGGGCAAGCTTCACTGCTGATTAATCTGCGAGACTATCTGGATACCGGTCTGTTTCTGGATCATCGTCCACTGCGAGCGCGGCTTGCAGTAGAGGCCAAGGGAAAAGATTTCCTCAATCTTTACAGCTATACCGGTAGTGCCACAGTGCAAGTGGCGATCGGTGGTGCGAACTCCACAACCAGTGTTGATATGTCGAACACCTATTCGAAATGGTTGGAAAAAAACCTGGCGCAAAATGCTATCCAGGCAGATAGCCATAAAGTGGTTAAGGCAGACTGTCAGGCATGGCTTGCAAAGTGCAATGAGCAATTTGATTTGATTTTATTAGACCCGCCGTCTTTCTCGAACTCGAAATCATTGGAAGATAGTTTTGATGTGCAGCGTGATCACTTAGAGTTAGTACGCAATACGATGCGTGTGTTGCGGCCAGGCGGCCAGCTCTATTTTTCCAATAATCGGCGCGGCTTTAAGCTGGACCCAGCGTTGTTAGAGGAATTTTCCTGTGAAGATATTACCGCCAAAACACTGGATCCGGACTTTCAGCGCAATGCCAAAATTCACTGCTGCTGGACCATTTGTCACGCAAATAAGGAGCTCTAGCGCCTTGCTACGCAGGTAGTGAGCGATGGCTAGAAGGTAGCTTGGTATTGGCTACAGCGATCTGGAAATCAGGAAATTGAAAGGGGTATAGCGTGAGTACTCGCCAACATCGTGTCGCGAATGATATCCACATTTCGTATTTTTACCCTTGTTTTATAGTGGTTTTTTCACATCAGGCGCCAAAAACACTATAAAAAAACGCTATCTATTTGATATATAAGAATAAATAGGTTTTTGCATTTTGCATCCAAAGGCACTTCCTGTTGCCGCCTGTGTACAAAAATCCGCCAGAATTTATAGCTGTCCCCAAAGTTATCCACAGTAATATCTGTGGATAACTACTCTGGATCCGCCAGTTGCAGCAGTTGTTTTCCTTCATTTTTCCCCTGAAACAAGCGTAAAAATGTTGCCGGGATATTGTCGAAGCCTTCCTGTATATCTTCTCGCCATGCGATGTCGCCCGCCATGACCCATTCGGTGAGAGCCTCAATCGCCTCGTTGGCGCGGGGCAGATAGTCCAGCATGATGAAGCCCTGCATGCGAATGCGTCTCGCGACTAGAATCATGAGGTTGTTGGGGCCGGCCTTGGCGGTGTCATCGTTGTAGCCAGAAATGGCGCCACATAAAGCGATACGGCCAAAATCATTCATGTGTGTGATGGCAGCTTCCAGAGTATCTCCGCCTACGTTGTCGAAAAAGACATCGACGCCTTCCGGGCAAAGCTCACCAATGCGCTGGCTCAGATTTTCATTCTTGTAATCGATCACGCCGTCTAGCTTGCAGCTGTCCATAAGCCACGCACATTTTTCTGGACCGCCGGCAATGCCAATGGTCTTGCAGCCTTTGAGCTTTGCAATTTGAGCGACCACTGAACCTGTGGCTCCAGCAGCGCCGGAGACCAATATTGTTTCGCCTTCTTTGGGTTGCCCCACATCCAGTAAGCCGAAGTAAGCAGTGAGGCTGGTGCCGCCAAATACGCTGAGCGCAAGATTAGGTGGTGTGCCGGCGGGTAGCGCTGTTGGGGGAATAAGTCCTGTGGGATCACCGATACTGTATTCCTGCCAGTTGATCAGGCCCTGAATTAGGGTGCCCACTGGTAGCTCTGGATTTTCTGACTGCACGACCTGGCCTACTCCGCTGGCGCGCATCGGTTCGCCAATGGCCACAGGCGGCAGGTAACTTGGTGCATCCTCCATCCAACCGCGCATGGCAGGATCAAAGCCCAGCATCAGGCATTTTATCAGCACTTGTCCCGCAGCCAGATCGGGCTGGGGCATAGCGGCTTCAACATGCTTAAAATTTTCGGCACGGACCATGCCGGCGGGTCGTTCTTTTAGCAGCCACTGCCGATTCACCGTGCTCATCTGATAGTCCTTTTCTTTAATCGATCAATCGAAAGTTCGTGTAGGGAAAGTGTTTTTCCCGAGTGCGCGTATTAGAGCATCAGTTGGGTTCTGTGAACAGACCATGGTCGTATACGTGACTGTGCTCATAAGCTGTGTTCCAATCGTGCTGCAAAGTCGCCGGCGTACGTACAATGAAAAACCTGTTAATTGTCTATCATAGTCAGAGTGGTACCAGTGCGAAGTTGGCGCAGTCTGCCTCGCGGGGCGCCTGCCTCGAAAAGGAGGTGGCAGTGCGAGTTTTGAGAGCCTGGGATGCGGCCACTGCCGACCTGTCACAGGCAGATGGTCTGCTATTAGTGATGGCGGAAAATTCAGGCGCACTGTGCGGCACGATGAAGGATTTTCTCGACCGTACTTTTTACCCGGCTATAGAGCGTGGTCTGGTTATACCTTATGCCTTGCTGATTAGTGCAGGCAATGATGGACGCGCAGCGCAGCAGCAGGCTGAGCGCATTTTGTCGGGCTACCCCTTTCCAGCCGCGACCGAGCCTTTGATCTTGCGTGGCGAGTTCAAGGCAGAACATGACAAGGCCGGTGAAGAGTTAGGTCAGGCTCTGGCTGCGGGTTTGGCTATGGGAATTTATTAGGCACTGAAATTAGGAGCAGCAATCGGCATGAGTGAAGTATTTGACGAGTCCGTACCGGACGGTTTTCAGCGCCTTCCCGAGGGGCTTGGTTACACTGATAGTCTGCAGCCAATCTATCGTTTACTGAATGATGAAGAAGCCAGTTTTGGCCTGTTGGTGGAACCGCAACACAGCAACACGATGGGTATTTGTCACGGCGGCGTGTTGATGACCTTGGCAGATATTACTGCAGCTACCGGTGTTAATCTCGCCAGAGGCGTGCGTGCTGGCAGCCCAACGGTGCACCTGAGTATTGATTACATATCTTCTGCACGGCAAGGGCAGTGGATAGAGGCGAAAGTAGAGCAGGTGAGTGTTAAGCGCAGATTCGGTTTCTGCACTGGCGGAATTTACAACAGCGTTGGTGTGGTGGCACGTTTTAATGGCACTTTCTATTTTCCGGATCACGACGGTATGTGGAAAGATGGTCGCCGAGGAGATGGCGTGCTGCAGGGCCAGGGTGACTCCAAACCGCAGCACTAATCGGCCTCAGGCTCAGCAAAATTCTCCAGCGCTTCTATAAACGCCCTCGCCGCGCGGGACAGGCTGCGGCCCTCGTGATGCACTACCCCAAGTTCTCGCCCAATCAAAGCGTCGTCGATCGGCAAGTTCACTAGAGATTGATCGCGCATTGAACGGGGGAGGACAGTCCAGCCCAACCCCACAGATGCCATCATACGAATGGTTTCGAGATAGTTGGTAGCGATAGACACTTCCATCGGTAAGCCGCGTTGGTCGAACAGGCTTTTTACAATTTGCCCGGTATAGGTATTAAGGCCCGGCAGGATCGCTGGGTGAGTGCTCAGTGTTTGTAAATCTATCTTCTTCTTTTTACTCAATGCGTGACCCTTCTGCACCATAAAGTCCAAGGGGTCGCGCCAGATGGTCCGGGTGATGATATTACTTTGTACTGTGGGGGCGAGTGTTACAACGGACAGTTCAACTTCACCCCGCTGTGTCAGGTCGTAGGCCTGCTCCGAATCCATGAAATCTATGTCGATGTGAACACTTGGATAAGCCTTACTGAAAAAGCTGAGCACGGGTGGTAGACGGTGCAGGCCGATGTGGTGGCTGGTGGCCAGGCGCAACTGCCCGGAGACTTCTCCGGCCAGATCACGCACGGAGCGCTCCGCCGCTTGCAGTTGCAGCTGCACAGCCCGAGCGTGGGGAAGTAGCGCCTCCCCGGCTTCCGTCAGGCTCACATGCCTGCCAATCCTATCGAAAAGGGGTGTTCCCAGCTGATCTTCAAGTTGCGCGACCCGCTTGCTAACAGCTGGCTGCGTCAGATGCAGCCGTTGCGCCGCCAGAGAGAACGAGCCTCCTTCGGCAACCATTACAAAGGCCTTGAGATTCTGTGTATCCACGGTGTCGCCCCCTATAGGAGTTGGCGCTGGTTAGGCTCGCTTGCTGAGAGCCATGTATTCCCAGCAGGAATTCTTGTAATGAAAATAATAGATTTGAGTTATCAATAGATCAAGCCCATAATTCACGCTCCATTGAAAAGTGATGCAAGGCCCGTCAGACAAGAGCTGCGCAGGTTGAGACAGATTTAAACCGAATTTAAGACATTAGCAGAGGTGCCCCATGAGCGGACAAACCCTTTACGACAAGTTGTGGCAGAGCCACTTGGTAGAACAGCGGGATGACGGCAGTGCATTAATCTACATTGACCGCCAACTCATTCACGAAGTTACCTCGCCTCAGGCCTTTGAGGGTCTGCGCATAGCGGGTAGGCAACCTTGGCGCGTGGATGCCAACATGGCCGTGCCGGATCACAACGTGCCTACTGAGCGTGAAGAGCGGCTGGGCGGCGTGGAAGGCATTATCGATCCTATCTCACGTTTGCAGGTGAAGACGCTGGACGATAACTGCAAAGACTTCGACATTCTGGAATTTCACGTTAACGATATCCGCCAGGGTATTGTTCACGTTGTAGGCCCGGAGCAGGGCATTACACTTCCCGGTATGACCATTGTGTGCGGCGATTCGCATACTTCTACGCACGGTGCACTGGGTGCACTTGCGCACGGTATCGGTACCTCTGAGGTGGAGCATGTGATGGCCACTCAGTGTCTGGTACAGCAGAAAATGAAAAACATGCTGGTGCGCGTGGACGGTCAGTTACAGAAAGGTGTTACTGCCAAAGATGTTGTGCTCGCAATTATTGGCGAAATCGGCACTGCTGGCGGCACCGGCTACGCCATTGAATTTGGCGGTGAAGTGGTGCGCGCACTGAGTATAGAAGGGCGCATGACAGTTTGTAATATGGCGATCGAAGCGGGTGCCCGTGCAGGCATGTGCGCTGCCGACGAATCCACCACTGAGTACGTTAGGGGGCGACCCTTTGCACCCAAGGGAGAACTGTGGGATCAAGCGGTGGAAGCCTGGGCTGATTTGCACAGCGACGATGATGCGGTTTTTGATCGCATCGTTGAAATGCGCGGTGAGGAGATCAAGCCACAAGTTACCTGGGGCACTTCACCAGAGATGGTATTACCGGTGGACGGCATCATTCCCGATCCAGCATCAATGCAAAATGCCTCGCAACGTGAAGCGACTGAGCGAGCGTTGGAGTACATGGGTCTGACGGCCGGGATGTCGATAACCGATATCAAGCTTGATACTGTATTTATAGGATCCTGCACCAACTCGCGGATGGAAGACTTACGCGCGGCTGCTGCAGTGGTTAAAGGCAAGCAAGTGGCCAGTACGCTGCGACGTGCATTGGTTGTGCCCGGTTCTGGTGAAATCAAAAAAATGGCAGAAGCTGAAGGCTTGGACAAGATATTCACTGCAGCGGGTATGGAGTGGCGTGAGCCAGGCTGCTCTATGTGTCTGGCGATGAACTCAGACAAACTGGAAGTCGGCGAGCAGTGCGCTTCCACATCTAATCGAAATTTTGAGGGTCGCCAGGGTTTTGGTGGTCGCACTCATTTGGTGAGTCCTGCGATGGCAGCAGCTGCGGCAGTAGCCGGGCATTTTGTCGACGTGCGTGACTGGTAGGGAGAAGAGACAATGAAAAGTTTTACAGAAATGAAGGGCATTGCTGCACCTATGGATCGGGCCAATGTGGATACCGATTTAATTATCCCCAAGCAGTTTTTGAAATCCATCAAGCGTAGCGGCTTCGGTCCCAACTTGTTTGATGAGCTGCGTTACCTTGATCAAGGCGAGCCGGGTCAGGATTGCAGTGGGCGTCCGTTGAACGATGATTTTTTGCTGAACCAGAAGCGCTATCAAGGAGCCGGCGTTTTGTTAGCGCGCGAAAACTTTGGTTGCGGTTCCAGTAGAGAGCACGCGCCCTGGGCACTGGAAGATTACGGCTTCAGCTGTCTTATAGCGCCTAGCTTTGCCGACATCTTTTACAACAACTGTTTCAAGAACGGCATTTTACCAGTGGTACTTGCGGCGGATATCGTTGATCGATTGTTCCAGGAAATGTACGCCACTGAAGGCTACGAGCTAAGCATTGATCTCGAGCGGCAGGTGGTGCAGACCCCTTCCGGCGAAGAGATTGGTTTTGAGGTGGATGCTTTTCGCAAGCACTGCTTGTACAACGGGCTGGATGATATTGGTCTGACACTGGAAAGCTCCGATACCATAACTGCCTTCGAGCAACGCTGGAAAGAACAATCCCCATGGCTGTTTGGCGCACTGGGTTAGAACGGTCTATACCGGGCCTGAATAAGGATCTATGTAATGAGCAGTGAATACGATGTAGCAGTAGTAGGCGCAACCGGCGCGGTTGGGGAAGCGATGATCTCCATTTTGGAAGAGCGAAACTTTCCGGTGCGGAATTTATACGCGCTGGCCAGTAATCGCTCTGCCGGGAAGACCATTATGTTTCACGGCAAGTCCGTGCGTGTGACTGATCTGGCTGAGTTTGATTTTGCGCAGGCTCAAATTGGTTTGTTTTCGGCTGGTGGGAGCCTCTCTGAAAAGTACGCACCCATTGCAGCGGCCGCTGGTTGTGTGGTGATTGATAACACCTCACATTTTCGTCGCGATGAAGATGTTCCGCTGGTGATTCCAGAAGTTAACCCTGAGGCACTAGCGGGCTACAGTACGCGCAATATTATCGCTAACCCAAATTGCTCCACTATTCAAATGCTGGTGGCACTTAAACCTATCTATGATGCGGTTGGTATTGAGCGGATCAATGTCGCCACATATCAGGCGGTATCGGGAACGGGGAAGGAAGCCATTGAAGAGCTGGCCGGGCAGACGGCCAAATTACTGAATGGTCAGGAGGCTGAATGCTCGGTTTATCCCAAGCAAATCGCCTTCAACGCCATTCCCCATATAGACACTTTTCAGGACAACGGTTACACCCGTGAAGAGATGAAAATGGTGTGGGAGACTCAAAAAATCTTTGGTGACCCAGGCCTTATGGTTAATCCCACTTGTGTGCGGATACCTGTCTTCTTTGGGCACTCTGAAGCCGTGCACATTGAGACAGTGGATAAGATCTCTGCCGAAGAAGCGAGACATCTACTGGAAGGTGCTGCAGGCGTAACAGTGATGGATGAGCGGGTCGACGGCGGGTATCCCACTGCCGTGAGTGATTCTGCAGGCAAAGACCCAGTGTTCGTAGGAAGGATTAGAGAGGACATTTCGCACCCCAAAGGGCTCAATATGTGGATAGTGTCGGACAATGTACGCAAAGGGGCAGCCCTAAATAGTGTGCAAATTGCCGAGAGCTTGGTGGCAACCTACCTTGATTAATGCTTGTTATTCACTGATACTTAAAGAGTTATTCGGGCTGCTCCGAGCGCCTGTATCGCAAGTGCCACAAGGCTTTGCGATCACCTGTAGGGGCTAATGTTTCAGGTGCTACTGTTTGCCAGGGCAAACGATACAGTACGAACGCTGCCAGCAACCCGAACTTGTGGTCGACCTTTGGGGAGGTCGGCTTAAGATCATTTGGGAAAATAATAAGGGGCTGGTATGGCTCGTAAGTTAGCAGCAGTGATGTTCTCGCTGGGATGTATTCAGGCGAGTTCTGTAATGGCCCTTGGCTTGGGTGAGTTGAAGCTCGAGTCGTTTTTAAATGAGCCACTCAAAGCCAGTGTCGACTTGCTTAATACCGATGGCCTGCATCAAGAAGAAATTAAAGTTCGCCTCGCTACGCGAGAAGACTTCGACAAGTTGGGTCTGGAGCGAGCTTACTTCCTAACCAATATTACATTCGAAGTCGTGGTCGACGAAAAAGGTAACGCGAGCATCGTTCTTGCTTCAGACGAATCCGTGCTGGAGCCCTATCTGGATTTTATTGTTGAAGCGCGGTGGCCTTCAGGCCGGCTGCTGCGTGAGTACACTGTACTTATAGACCCCCCAGTATTTACGGATGCTGGCCCCATTATTTCTGCCAGTGAGCAGGTTGAGGCCGTTGAGGGTATTCCTGCTCCCGCAAAAAAAAACAAAAGCACGGGCGCCACTAGCGGCACCAGGGTCGATGTAAAAAAATCTGACCTTGCGCCGGGAGCAATGCCCCAGCGTGATTTCAACGCCTCCGCCTCAGCCAACCCTCAGTCTGGTGGCCGTTACATGATCAGCCGAGATGAAACCCTCTGGGAAATTGCCTCCAAAGCAAAACCTGAAGGGGTCTCTGTTCATCAGACCATGCTCGATATTCAGCGCCTCAATCCCAAAGCGTTTATCAATGGCAACATTAACCAGGTAAAGGCAGGCTATATTGTTTATTTGCCTACCGCTGAAGATATCAGTTCTGGCGATTTGAGTAGTGCACTGGCAGAGGTAAAGGAACAGAACTCAGCGTGGCGCGAAGGCAGAGCGGCAGAAGCTTATGCCGCAAGCGGCCCCTCACTCAGGATTTCCGCAGACCCGCAGGAAGCCGCGGCAAATAGTCAGGGCGGCTCGGGTGGTCCAGAAGGCGAAGCAGGTGGCGGCAGCGTCGCGGCAACTGAAGCCATGGACACAGCTACGCTGGACGAGATGGATACGCAAGAACGCATGGCGGCAATGCAGCAACAAGTTGAAACACTGCAGCGCATGGTCAATCTAAAAGATGAACAAATCGCTGCACTGCAAAACGCTGTGGGCGAATCAGCAGGCCAGGGCGAAGAGTTGGACGCCGCAGTTGCTGAGCTGGAAGAAGCAGAAGCGGCGTTTGAAGTATCAGTGACCTCGGAAGAAGCGGACGTAGCCAGCGAATCTTCAGCAGAAATGGATGAAGCTCTGGTGGCTGAGGCCTCGCAGGCTGAAGGTGCTGCTGAACCTGAGAGTTCTGAGTCCACAAGCACTGCTGACAGCGACGCAGTTAGTGTTACTCAGACAAGTGCCGAGGACACCGATACTAGTGGTTGGTTGAGCTACCTACTATATTCCCTTGGTGCGGCCGTGTTAGGAGTCTTTGCATTCCTCTTTATTCGCAGTCGCCGTCAAGACGATGAGTTTGACGAACCGTCCCCTCGAGTCGTCGGTGTTGCAGATGTCTTTTCTGAAGTGAAACTGAAAGACCCGCCGCTGGAAATGGAGCCACAGTTGGAGTCGGTGAAGCCAGAAGCTGTCGACCCGACGATAGAAGCTCGGGGAAATCGCGGCTACGGTGGGCTTAAGCACGACGAGTACGCCTCCGACCATGAAGACTCTGACGCCTTGGCCGAGGCTGATATCTACATTGCCTACGGGCGACATCCTCAGGCTATTGATCTGTTGAACAACGCATTGGCCAATGAGCCAAACAGCTCGGTTTATCGACTCAAGTTGATTGAAATTTACGCTGAGCAGCAAGACCGCGGTAGTGCTACTGCACAGCTGGAACAATTGCAGGCATTGGGTGATGCCAGCAGTTCGGCGCAGGGCGAGGCATTGATCTCTGCTATGGATGCGTCAGAAGCGGAAACCAGCGCACCGCCGAGTGAACCGCAGGTAGACGAGGTTCCAGATGACTCCCCCGGTTTAGCGCCCAATCCTTTAGAGATGATGTCCGACGCGCCACTGGAAGCCGAATTCAGCGGCCTTGAAATTGAAGGCGTTGCCTTATCGGATGATGATGAGTTGGATTTATCCGCTGATTTTGATACAGGCCCCGTAGTAGTAGAAGATGACGAAGAGCTGGTTATTGCCGCGGACGCGAACGGACTCTCTACCAAGCTGGACCTCGCTAGAGCCTATCTAGATATGGGCGACGAAGACGGAGCTCGGGAAATTCTGGATGAAGTGGTTGCCGAGGGCGGCGAAGAGCTGAAAGCTGAGGCCAGATCCCTGATAGATCGCATTGGCGGGTAGCATTTTTTCGACCGACCCGCTTCCTCCCGGCAGTCGGATCGCCTGCCGCATAGAGTACGATGGCGGCCAGTATAACGGCTGGCAATCCCAGCCTTTCGAAGGCGTCACTACCGTACAAGACAAACTTGAACACGCCTTGGCTCAGATAGCCTGCGAACCCGTACGTGTACATTGCGCCGGCCGCACTGATACCGGTGTCCACGGCTTCTCACAAATTATTCATTTCGATACCCCTGTTGAACGCAGCTGCAAAGCCTGGGTGATGGGTGGCAATGCGAACCTGCCATTTGATATTCGCATTCACTGGGCGCAGCCGGTAGCTGCAGACTTTCATGCCCGCTTTTCAGCACAGTCCCGCCGCTATCGTTACGTCATTGGGAATACAGCCATCCGCTCTGCTTTACAGTCGGGTCAGGTGACTTGGCATAGACGCTCTCTGGATGCGGTCGCGATGGAACGGGCAGCACAGTCACTGTTGGGTGAGAGGGACTTCAGTGCATTTCGAGCGGCCTCCTGCCAATCAACCACGCCAATGCGCAATGTACAGGCGGTGCAAGTGAGCCGCCGCGGAGAGTTGGTCGTGATCGACATCCAGGCAAATGCTTTCCTGCACCATATGGTCAGAAATATTGCCGGTTCCCTCATGGCCGTTGGCGATGGCCGCAAGCCGGTATTATGGATCGGCGAACTGCTGGAAGGGCGCGATAGAACAGTAGCGGCCGAAACCGCTGCTCCAGACGGCTTGTATCTAGCAGGCATCGAATATCCGGCCCAATTCGACTTGCCTGAGACACCTTATGGCCCAGTGATGCTGGGAGAAAATCCGTAAACGCACCAACGTCTGTTACTGACAGTACGGCGCTTGGTCTGCTATGATGCGCCCCTCTTTTTTGCCGGTTAACGAATCCCATGGTCACCACGCGTATCAAAATCTGCGGTATTACCACGCCGGACGATGCGCGCACCGCAGTAGGCTGTGGTGCCGATGCTATAGGCCTGGTTTTCTACTCCAAAAGCACTAGGGCGGTTAGTCTCGATCAGGCTAAATCAATCGCTGCTGCGGTGCCGCCATTCGTTACTGTGGTGGCTCTGTTTGTGAACGAGACCGCGGACAATATTGCAAAGGTGCTGGCAGCAGTGCCCATCGATCTCATTCAATTTCACGGTGATGAGTCTGGTGAGTTTTGTCGTCAGTTTTTACGCCCCTGGATCAAGGCTCTTCGAGTACAGCCGGACACGAATATTGAAGAGGAATGCCGTCAGTACGAGGGCGCCCGAGGTGTCTTACTGGATAGCTGGCAGGAAGGCGTGCCCGGAGGAACCGGGAAACGTTTTGACTGGAGCTTGGCTGATGTAGCGCTCGCGCTACCGGTGGTGCTTGCCGGAGGCCTGGACGCAGCAAATGTTGGAGGCGCGGTTGCCCAATTGAGACCCGTCGGCGTTGATGTTAGTGGCGGCGTTGAGAGCGCACCAGGTGTTAAGGATGCGACAAAAATTGCACAGTTTATTTCCGCCGTACGTTCAGCGGATCAAGAAGTAGATCCCAAGAGAGATGGAAACAGCCAATGAAGACTAACACCGAAAAGGACCTGTATCAGTCTGTACCCGATGCCGATGGGCGCTTTGGCCCTTACGGTGGGAAATATGTCTCTGAGACTTTGATGTCAGCGCTGGCAGAGCTGGAAGCTGTTTATACTCAGCTTTCAGGCGGCCCTGAGTTTCAGCGCGAGTTGGACGATGACCTGACGCATTATGTTGGGCGCCCCTCTCCCTTGTACGAAGCGAAGCGCTGGTCTGACCAGGTGGGCGGTGCCCGGATATTCCTGAAGCGCGAAGATCTTAATCACACTGGTGCTCACAAAGTTAACAACACTATTGGTCAGGCGCTGTTGGCAAAACACATGGGTAAGAAGCGTGTGATTGCTGAGACAGGGGCAGGACAGCACGGAGTTGCAACGGCTACTATCGCCGCGCGACTGGGCCTGGAGTGCCAGGTGTATATGGGTGAGGAGGACGTGCGCAGGCAGGCGCTTAATGTTTATCGCATGAAGCTGCTGGGAGCTGAAGTTATTCCTGTAACGTCTGGCACGCGTACGCTCAAAGATGCCATGAACGAGGCGATGCGCGATTGGGTGACCAATGTCGATGACACTTTTTACATTATCGGTACCGTTGCCGGTCCACACCCGTACCCAATGTTAGTGAGAGATTTCCAAAGCGTAATTGGTCGCGAGGCCAGAGAGCAGTCACTGCAGCAGGCAGGTAAATTGCCCGACGCACTGGTTGCCTGTGTAGGCGGTGGCTCCAATGCCATTGGGCTATTTCATCCCTTTTTAGAGGATGAGTCAGTGGCAATGTACGGCGTAGAGGCGGGCGGTCGCGGTATCGAGACCGGGGAGCATGCTGCGCCATTGGCAATGGGAACACCGGGCGTTTTACACGGTAACCGCACCTACCTAATGCAGGATGAAGGCGGCCAGATCATGCATACCCACTCAGTCTCGGCTGGTCTGGATTACCCCGGTGTGGGCCCAGAGCACTCCTGGTTGAAAGATATTGGTCGGGTGAGCTATGTGGTCGCCAATGATGATGAGGCGATGGCTGCATTTCACAGTCTTACTCGGGTAGAAGGCATTATGCCGGCGCTGGAGAGTAGTCACGCTTTGGCTTATGCCGAGAAGCTTGCGGCGCAGATGACGCCCGAACAAATGATAATTGTTAACCTGTCTGGCCGTGGTGACAAGGATATCTACACCGTCGCTGAAATCGATGGCATAGAATTCTAGTAGACCTTTTTCGGAGATTTATCAGTGAGTCGTATTGCGGGACGTTTCCAGCAGCTGGCAGAACAGGGCCGTACAGCCCTTATTCCCTATATTGTGGCCGGAGATCCGGATCTCGATACTACGGTCCCATTGATGCATCAGATGGTTGTCAGCGGTGCCGATATCATTGAAATAGGCGTTCCTTTTTCCGATCCTATGGCGGAGGGCCCGGTGATTCAATTGGGTCACGAACGATCCCTGGCCAATGGCACCTCGTTGATAAAGGTGCTGGCTCTGGTAGCCGAGTTCAGGCGCAAGGACAGCGAAACACCGCTGTTGCTGATGGGATACGCTAATCCCATTATGCACATGGGTTACAGCAAGTTTGCCGAGGCAGCAGCACTGGCAGGCGTAGATGCCCTTATTACAGTCGATATTCCGCCAGAAGAAGTAGCAGATATGAATGCTGCATTGCAGAAGGTTGGCATTGACAACATATTCCTGGTTGCGCCCACCACACCACCCGAGAGGGTTCGCCGTATTGCTGAGCTGGCCAGCGGATTTATTTACTATGTGTCTCTCAAAGGCGTCACGGGAGCGGGTAACCTGGATACGGTTGAGGTTGCCAGCAGGGTTGAGGAGATTCGCAAACATAGTGCTCTGCCGGTGGCAGTTGGTTTCGGTATCAAAGACGCATCATCGGCGAAGTCCGTTGCAGCCGTGGCTGATGGCGTGGTTGTGGGCAGCGCTCTGGTGAACGCTGTTGCGCAGTCAGCACAGCAAGGCGGCGGTCTGGAGGCGATGTTGGCTTCAGCGGCCGATTTGTTGGGCTCAATACGCCAAGGGATTGACAGCGCGGCTTCCTAGTTGAGCCCAGCCGCGTTTATAATAGACATGTGTTCAAAGGGCTGGGGAACAGCATGAGTTGGATAGACAAAATTCTGCCATCGGGCGTGCGTAGCGATACCAGCGGCGAGCGAGCCAACAGCGTACCCGAAGGATTGTGGAAAAAATGCGTGAAGTGCGAGGCTGTGCTCTATAAGCCGGACGTGGATCGAAATCAGGACGTCTGCCCAAAGTGTGACCACCACATGCGCATCGGCGCACGGCGTCGTCTGGGTCTCTTTCTGGATGATGACAGTACACAGGAGATTCTCTCCGATATTGAGCCTATCGATAGACTCAAGTTCAAAGACAAGAAGCGCTATCGGGACAGGCTCACCGCCGCTCAAAAAGCCACCGGTGAGAAAGACGCCCTGATTGCAATGCGCGGGAACTTGCGCGGCCTACCTGTGATTGCTCTGGCCTTCGAGTTTGAATTTCATGGCGGCTCAATGGGCTATGCAGTCGGTGAGAAGTTTACCCGCGCCGCTCAGCTTGCATTGGATGAGCGTGTGCCGTTAGTGTGCTTTGCAGCATCAGGTGGTGCGAGGATGCAAGAAGCCCTTATTTCTCTGATGCAGATGGCTAAAACCAGTGCAGTGCTGGCGCGCTTGAAGCTTGGGGCGGTGCCTTATGTCTCTGTTATGACAGATCCAATCTACGGCGGAGTCTCTGCCTCTTTGGCGCTGCTGGGCGATATCAATATTGCTGAGCCCGATGCACGTGCCGGGTTCGCAGGCCCTAATATTATTGAGCAAACTATTCGACAAAAATTGCCCAAAGGCTTTCAGCGCAGTGAGTTTCTACTGGAACATGGCGCTATCGACATGATTGTCCATCGTACCGATATGCGCGACACCATTGCCAGACTACTGTCCAAGCTTACCGATCATGCGCTTGAGGACTTGCCCGAGGAAGAGATCGAAGAAGTCCCTCAAGCTGAAGAGGCACCGCCTGAACCGGCTCAAGGAGATGAATAGCAGCTCCCTACAGCTGTGGCTGGAGCGGCTTGAGACAATTCACCCCAGGGAGGTCCAGCTGGGTCTTGACCGTATATCAGAGGTCGCTCAACGGTTGAAATTACTGCCGATCCCGCAGCCCGTCGTTACTGTAGCGGGGACTAATGGCAAGGGCTCAACGGTCGCTGTGCTGGAAAGCGTGTTGAGGGCAAGCGGTCGTACAACAGGTGCATTCACCTCGCCGCACCTGGTGCATTTCAATGAAAGAATACAGCTCAATGGGGTCGAAGCTGCGGATGAAGAAATTGTTGCAGCGTTTGAGGTGATCGACGGTGCGAGGGGAGGCGTAACGCTTACCTATTTTGAATTCGCTGCCTTGGCTGCACTGTATATCTTCAGAGAGAGAGCCCCTGACATCGTTATTTTGGAAGTTGGTCTGGGGGGGCGTCTGGACGCGGTGAATATTGTCGATCCAACCGTGGCGATTGTGACAAGTATCGATCTTGATCATCAGGATTGGTTGGGAGATACCCTGGGCGAAATTGCTAGGGAGAAAGCAGGCATCTTACGAAAAGATGTCCCGGTGGTGGTGGCCGACGCCAGTCCTCCACCTGAGCTGATCGAATGCATAGAACAGGTGGGTGCGAGCCCCGTGCTGTTATTGGGTCGAGACTTTAAAGTTGAGGCTACGAAGGAGACATGGCGGGGATGGCTCAAGCAGAGCGACGGTACCCTGCTAGCACTAGAGCCGCGGGCCGCTGGCTCATTGTTGCCAGACAATATCTGCGCAGCCTTACAGGCCGCGCTGTTGTTGAAGGTAGAGTTCAGCGATGAGCAGCTTGAGCAGGCACTAGCGGGGCTGGTTGTTCCTGGGCGGCGTCAACGCTTGTGCATAGCGGGCGTGAATTATGTGCTGGACGTGGCACACAACCCGGCTTCGATCGATAAGTTACTTGAATATTTAGATATAAGTTATTGTAAAGGAAAGACTATTTCAGTTTTTTCTATTATGTCTGATAAAGATGCGCCCAGCATGATCAAGGCGCTTGCGGGCCGTTTCGATGGCTGGTTTCTCGCTGAGCAGCCGGATAATCCACGGGCTGCAAAGGCGGCGTATCTGGCAGAGCTGTTGTCTGAGGCCGCACAGGATATGATTAGTATCAGCAAGAACCTACGACAGGCGTTTCGGCGAGCTCAGAGTGTTGCTGCCCAGGGTGATACGGTAGTCGTGTTTGGTTCGTTTTTCACGGTGGCAGCGGTGCTGCCTCTATTACAAAGAGATGTGCAAAAAAATGTGCAAAGAGATGCGCAACGGGATGAGAAGAAGCATGAGGTTCATTAGGTGAACGAAGTCCTCAAACAACGGCTGGTAGGAGCACTGATTCTGGTCGCCTTGGGTGTGGTTTTTTGGCCCATAATATTTGTGCAGCCGGGTGATACTGCTATCGATCAACAGCAGCGGTCTATACCTGTGGCGCCAGGTATTTCAAAGACGCCCGTGTCAGCACCTGAGCTCACTGGGCTAAGGGCTTCCCCCGAACTACAGGTGCAGCCAATAGAGCCTGCGGTAGTGATAGCTGTGAAGCCACCCGCAAAAACAGTGGCTCCCGAACCTGAGCAGGAACCGATTCCGGTGCCACAGATTACCGCGCGCTCGCAGACGCCGGCGCCTCTGGCGATGGACTCTGACGGAGTGCCTGTCGCCTGGATATTGCAGGTGGTGAGTGTCAGCAGTGCTGATAAAGCGGAAGACATACGCAGCCAGCTTCTGGCCATGGATCAAAAGGCCTATATAAAGAAAATCCCGCGGGACGGTAAAGTACTGTATCGCATTTATCTGGGGCCGAAGTTTGAGCGCGCCAAGCTGGAGAAAATGAAACCCAGTATTGACTCGGAATTTGGCGTGACCTCCATGATAGTGAGATACGTTCCTTGATTACTCGTATGGCAGATTAGGGTCTATGGTCGATTGGGCACAATTGAGCACCGTGGACTGGGTTATTATCGTGGTGCTGACGCTGTCAGTTCTATTAAGCCTTTGGCGAGGCTTTGTGCGCGAAGCGATATCGCTGGCAGGCTGGGTGGCTGCTTTCATCATTGCCAATATGTTTGCAGATGAAATGGCGGCACTTTTGTCTCAATTGATTGTCAATCCTACCGGTCGCTACGTTGTTGCCTACGCAGCCTTATTCGTAATTACCCTGGTGCTGGCAACAGTGCTGCGCCGTCTGGCGGCACAAGTGGTCAAGGTGACGGGGCTTTCCCTGTTAGACAGATTACTCGGCACAGCCTTCGGTTTTGCCCGGGGAGTGATAATTATTCTGGTTGCGGTGTACATGCTGCGACAGTTACTGCCGCCGCAAGAATTGCTCTGGCTGGATGATTCGCAGCTGATACCGCATCTGGATATGGTTAGCCAGTGGGCACAAGTGCTGTTTTACAATGTTAATGATGGTCAGGGTCTGGGCATAACGACCTGATCTTTTGTTCTTATGAGGTGAATACTGAATGTGTGGTTTGGTTGGTCTGGTTGCCAAAACTGATGTTGCCCCGGATATCTACGACGCTCTTACGGTGCTGCAGCATCGCGGGCAGGATGCTGCTGGAATAGTCACCTGCGAGGGAGGCCGATTCAGTCAGCGCAAGGGCGAAGGCCTGGTCCGAGATGTTTTTCGCCAGCAACACATGCAGCGGCTGGGTGGCACCATGGGCATAGGCCATGTGCGCTATCCCACCGCCGGAAGTTCGGGTACTGCCTTGGCGCAGCCCTTTTACGTGAACTCTCCCTACGGTATAGCACTCGCGCATAACGGCAATCTGACAAATTCCGAGCAACTCACCAAAGAGTTGTTCCAGGACGATTTGCGTCACCTGAACACAGACTCCGACTCGGAGGTTTTACTCAACGTTTTTGCTCACGAGCTGCAGACGTTGGGCAAACTCAATCCCGAAGCCGACGATATATTTAAGGCAGTGAAAGAGGTACACCGGCGTTGCCGAGGCGGTTATGCGGTGGTTGGCCTGCTGGTAAATTACGGTGTGGTTGGCTTTCGTGACCCGCGCGGCATTCGGCCACTCGTCGTTGGTTCCCGCGAAACTGATTCCGGCACTGAGTATATGATCGCATCTGAAAGTGTTGCCCTGGATGTTCTGGGTTATTCGCTGGTTGATGATGTAGCGCCAGGAGAGGCTATTTTTATCGACCAGGAAGGGCAGTTACACCGGCAGCAGTGCTCGGAAAATGCCCGCCTCGAACCCTGTATTTTCGAGCACGTGTATTTTGCGCGCCCGGATTCTCTGATGGACGGTATATCCGTCTACAAAACACGGATGCGTCAGGGTGCAGCACTAGCCCATAAGATACGTCGCCTGCGTCCGGACCTCTCTATAGATGTTGTCATTCCCATCCCGGACACCAGCCGAATTGCAGCTCAGTCAATGGCTTATGAGCTGGGGATTAAATTTCGCGAAGGTTTGATGAAAAATCGTTATATCGGGCGGACCTTCATCATGCCGGGGCAGAGCGAGCGCAAGAAGTCTGTGCGCCAGAAACTTAACCCCGTGCCGCTGGAGTTTGAGGGCAAGAATGTAATGCTGGTAGACGATTCCATTGTGCGCGGAACTACCTGTAGGCAAATTATTGAGATGGCGAGAGATGCAGGAGCTGCCAAAGTTTATTTTGCCTCTGCCGCGCCCCCGGTACGCTTTCCCAATGTTTACGGTATCGATATGCCCTCCGCCTCTGAGCTTATCGCTCACGGCCGCACCGATGAAGAAGTGTGTGAGCTAATTGGTGCAGACTGGCTGGTCTATCAGGATCTCGAAGACCTGGTGCGCTGTTCAAAGGACGGGAACCCCGATGTGCACGCCTTTGATTGCTCGGTCTTCAATGGTGAATATGTCACCGGCGATGTGGACCAAAATTACCTTGATCGGGTGGAATTACTGCGCAACGATGAGGCCCAGATATCAAGGCGAGCAGCGTTGCAGGCGGATGGCGCTGGTTTGGGCCTACACAACGATGCATAAGGCTGAACATGAGTAACAAGAACCCGGATCAAGATGCAGAGAATCCGCTGGCACAGGCGCACCTGGATACGCTGGCAATAAGAGCGGGCATCCACCGCACCGCGGAAGGCGAACACTCCGAGCCAATTTTCCCTACCTCCAGCTACGTATTCGACAATGCGGCCCAGGCGGCTGCGCGCTTTGCCGGTGATTCGCCAGGCAATGTCTATTCTCGCTACACCAATCCGACTGTACGCACTTTTGAGGAGCGCCTTGCGGCTCTTGAGGGAGCTGAAAAATGCGTTGCTACAGCCTCGGGTATGGCCGCAATTCTAAGTACCTGCATGGGCCTGCTTAAGTCGGGCGATCACGTCATCTGTTCCCAGGATGTTTTCGGTACCACGATAAATTTGTTCGGCAAATTTATGGCGAAATTTGGCGTAGAGGTTACTTTCGTTCCGCTACTGGACGTTCAGGGCTGGCACGATGCAGTACGACCCAACACTGCCATGTTGTTTCTCGAGACGCCTTCTAATCCCCTGTGTCAAGTTTCAGATATTCGTGTCATGGCGGATCTTGCGCACGACAAAGGCGCGCTGTTGGTCGTAGACAATACGTTTTGTACGCCTGCGCTGCAGCTACCACTACAATTCGGCGCTGATATCATCATACATTCCGCCACCAAGTACATCGATGGCCAGGGTCGCTGTATGGGCGGAGCCGTATTGGGTACCGCCGAACACATGCAGGAAGTTGTTACTTTCCTGCGCAGTTGCGGTCCCACCATGAGCGCTTTCAACGCATGGACCTTTATAAAGGGCCTTGAGACCTTGCGCCTACGCATGGAGGCACACAGCCGTTCAGCAATGGAAATGGCCACCTGGTTACAGCAACAGCCGTTGGTCGAAAAAGTGTATTACTCCGGGCTGGAAGATCACCCTGGCTATGCTCTAGCCAAACATCAGCAACGTGCTTTTGGCGGCGTTCTTTCGTTTCTGGTCAAAGGTGGCCGCGAACAGGCCTGGCAGTTTATTGACGGTACCCAAGTGATGTCATTAACGGCAAACCTTGGCGATGCTAAAACCACCATCGTGCATCCTGCGACGACCACTCATGGCCGTCTTACCGATGAGCAGAGAGTAGAAGCTGGCATAGCAGACAACCTGATCAGGATAGCGGTAGGCCTGGAAGATGTGGATGATTTGAAAATCGATGCGCAAAGGGGTTTTGCAGCGCTCAGATAGGCCACACAAACAATCACGGGGCGACACAATGCAATTACAGAGTGCGATAGACTCTGCGGTAAAAGAAGTGGGGCGCATACTGTTGGGCAAGGAGCCGCAAATAAGGCTGGCCCTGTGCTGTCTATTTGCCCGCGGACATCTGTTGTTGGAAGATTTACCCGGCATGGGTAAAACCACTCTGTCACATGCGCTGGCCTCAGTGCTGGGCCTATCCTGGAAGCGGGTGCAGTTCACCAGCGACTTATTGCCAGCAGACATTCTCGGTGTATCGGTATACGACAGCAAGGATGCCAGCTTCAGTTTTCACGCCGGTCCTATATTCACCCAGCTATTACTGGCTGATGAAATCAATCGCACCACCCCTAGAACACAAAGCGCACTGCTAGAAGCTATGGGGGAAGGTCAGGTCACCGTAGAGGGAGAGACCCGACCCCTGCCAAACCCCTTTTTTGTAATAGCCACCCAGAATCCTATTTACCAGTCTGGCACTTACCCCTTGCCGGAATCTCAGCTAGACCGTTTTCTGATGCGCCTTGAGTTGGGTTATCCCCATCCCAAGGCAGAGCGGGAAATGTTTGAGCGCCGCCACAGCGCGACCATGGAAATTAAAAACCTCCAGCAGTGCATTACGCCTGAACAGCTGGAGGAGATTCGTGTTGTCGTCAGCCAGGTGCATGCCTCCGATAATTTATTGGATTACTTGCAACGCCTCGTGGCGTATACGCGTCAGTCTCCGGAATTTGAAGTGGGTTTGTCACCGCGGGGCGCTTTGGCCCTGCTGGACTGCGCAAAAACATGGGCAGCTATGCACAATAGGGGCCACGTAGTGCCCGAGGATGTGCAGATGGTGTTGCCTTCAGTCGCCTCGCATCGTCTCGTCCCCAGTGGTGATTACGCTGGAGACGGTGTCGCTCTCGTTGATCTAATGCAACGCAATGTGGATGTTATTGCCGCCTGATAGGAGTCGCCTGTGGCTTCCCTAACGCGTAACTCTGGTTTTGAAGGCCTGCGGCAACGCATGCGCAATCGATTTCGCGCCTGGGTTAACCGCCGTATCCCGCCTGCTCGGGAAGTGACGCTGGATCAGAAGCGCATCTTTATCTTTCCCAGCAAGGTTGGTTTATTTTTCGGTGTCACTCTGCTGGTCATGTTGATGACTGCAATCAATTTTCAAAATAACCTGAGCTATGCACTTACCTTTCTACTATTCACATTGTCTATCGTGGCGATCCTGCACACCTTTGCCAATCTCTCTGGCATAACGATCAGAGCGTTACGCGCTCAGCCCGCTTTCCCGGGGCAGCAGTCAGAGTTTGAGGTCATGCTGGAGCGCACCAAAAAGCGCGATCACTTTGCACTCTTTCTCAAGTGGCCCGAGAGCAGTGAGGCACTTGTGAGTCTGGTTAAGGAGGACACCGTCATCGTGCGCCTGCACCTTCCAGTGGATAAGCGAGGTTGGTTCAGCCCGGGCCGACTGTTACTTGAGTCAACCTATCCCTTGGGTCTGCTGCGCTGCTGGACCTGGGTCGATCTCGATTTGCAGGCATTGGTCTACCCACGGCCGATACCCTCTGGTGAGCTACCGGGCCTGGCAACCGACAAGCCCGATGGGGCAGCAGTGCATGTAACAGGTAGCGATGATTTTTTCGGTTTCCGGGCCTACCAGAAGGGCGATTCCTTACGGCATATACATTGGAAGGGCGTAGCCAAGGGGCAGGGTGTACAGAGTAAACAATACACGGCCTACGCCAGCCGGAGCGTGTGGTTGGACTGGGAATTATTTCCGGGGCTTGGTGCTGAGCAGCGACTGTCACACCTGAGTTATTGGGTGCTGGATTTTGATGGACGCAATGAAGAGTACGGCTTGCGTTTGCCCGGCGTGGTGATTGAACCCGACGTAGGGGAGAAACACCGCGAACAAGTGCTAAAAGCGCTAGCGCTGTTTAACCAGGGTGGCGGCTAATGGTGAATATCCGGCAGCAGGTACCGCGCAACGCCTTGGTATGGATTATCCTTTGCCTGTTCACCGTAGTGGCGCCGCATGCCCTGAGGCTCCCCTTCTGGGTGTTGATACTTTATGTGGTGGCTGTGGTGTGGCGCATCATGGTGTATCGCGGTCGCTGGTCTTATCCTGGCGGCTGGGTGAAAGTGTTTATGACCTTCACTGGTTTTCTGGGTATTTTAGCGAGCTATCGCACCCTCATTGGCCTTGAACCTACGGTGGCTTTGCTGCTCACTGCCTTTGCCCTGAAGCTCATTGAGCTGTCCCACCGTAAAGACGCCTACGTTATTATTTTCTTGGGCTTCTTTATCTGCGTCACTGAGTTCCTGTTCAGTCAGGATATATTGATCACTCTCTATTCTCTGGTGAATGTTGTCCTACTCACTACCGCGCTGGTTGCGCTGCATCAGCCTGGTGAGCATCAATTCACGCGCCGTTCGCTGAGATTGGCAGCAGTCATGTTGGCGCAGGCCTTTCCCTTGATGGTTGTTATCTTTTTTCTCTTTCCCCGTTTTGGCCCGCTGTGGACCGTGCCCATAAAAAATCATACCGCAAAAACGGGCATGAGCGATTTTATGAAACCGGGGGATGTGGCTAGTCTTAGCCAGTCAGGGGAGGTGGCGTTTCGGGCAAAGTTTACTGGTGATATCCCCGAGCAATCTGAACTGTATTGGCGCGGGCTGGTTTTCAGCCGACTGGAACAGGGCGCCTGGTCGGCACTGGGTTATTACGCGGTGCCGCTAGCGGAGCAGCGCCCCAGGGACGTTGATGTGAGTGGTGCGGGGATAAGGTACAGCATCATAATGGAGCCTACGCAGCAGAATTGGTTGTACGGTTTAAATTATTCTCGTGCCAGTACGCCTGGTGTCATGCACACATCAGATTTTCGTCTCTACTCTCCTGCGCCGGTAGAAAGTGAATATATGTATCGCGCTCGAAGTTGGGCTGACGCCCAGATGGATACGGAGTTGTCACAATGGCGGCGTAAAACGGAGCTTAAGCTTCCGCCAAAGGGTAACCCACGGGCCAGAGAGTTTGCCACGCAGTTACGAGCAAGCCTTGCCAGTGATGCCGAATTGGTAGACGAAATTTTGATGAAATTTCGCAATGAAGAATATGTCTACACGCTGAACCCGGGCCGCCTGTCTGGGAATAATGCCATGGATCAGTTTTTGTTTGAGAGCCGACGGGGTTTTTGCGAACACTACGCTTCGGCTTTCGTCGTAATGATGCGCGCAGCGGGAGTGCCGGCCCGAGTAGTCGCGGGATACCAGGGCGGTGAAATAAACCCCGTGAACAAAACCGTTATCGTGCATCAATTCGATGCCCACGCCTGGGCTGAAGTGTGGCTGGATGGTGAGGGTTGGGTGCGGGTTGACCCCACTGCGGCTGTTTCACCTGACCGAATTGAGTGGGGATTGGAAGCTGCAATGGAAGAGGAGGGCAGTTTTCTGGCGGACGCCCCACTATCGGCCCTGCGCTATCGCAATATCCCACTGCTGAACTTATTGCGCCTACGCTATGACGCCTTAACGTATCGCTGGCAGAGTTGGGTCGTGGGGTTTGATAGCGAGCAGCAGTTTGATCTGCTCAGAGATGTCTTCGGTGAAGTGACTACACGAAAGTTTGCTGCCTTTTTATTGGGTAGCTGGGCACTGGTGCTTATTCCTGTTGGTTTCTCTTTGCTTAATAGAAAGGAGACCCATCAGATTACAGCATTGGATAAGCACTACCTGGCGTTTTGCGATCGCTTGGCGGGACTGGGTGTTGAGCGAGAGCGCGGAGAAGCGCCGTCTCAGTTTGCTGCTCGGGCAGCACAAGCGTTACCCACATTAGCACCACAATTGAGTGAGATATCTGGCTTATACAATGAGTTGGCCTACGGAAATAGTACTACTCAGGCCTCTGCTCTTAGCGATGAGCTGGAGAGTTTTATCAAAAAAGTGGCAGCCTTCAAGCCGAACCGGCGCCGCACCCCGACCGTCGAAGCCCACTACAAGACGGGGCTTTGACAGGTCTGGGTTTTAGCTTGCTGCGCTATTTTTACGGGCCAATTTCCTACTTGGCTACAGCAACTTCCTGAATTTCTACCGCTGCGATACGCGCGCCTTCTTCAGCACTCTTTTGAAATTCGACAATTTGATCGAAGTTCATGTAGCGATAGATTTCATCTGACATGGAGTCCAGGTTGCGTGCAAATTCCATGTATTCTTCCGGCGTAGGAATTTTACCCAGAATCGCACCAACCGATGCCAGTTCGGCTGAAGTCAGATAGACATTGGCGCCATCACCCAGTCGATTGGGGAAGTTTCTTGTGGAGGTAGACAGTACCGTGGAGTTGGCAGCAACTCTCGCCTGATTACCCATGCACAAAGAACAGCCGGGCATTTCAGTACGTGCGCCCGCTGCACCGAAGATATTGTAATACCCTTCTTCCATCAGCAAGTGCTCGTCCATACGAGTGGGCGGTACAATCCACATACGCGTGGAAATGGTGCCTTTGTGCTGTTCGAGCAACTTGCCCGCTGCACGGAAGTGGCCAATATTTGTCATGCAGCTGCCCAGGAAGACTTCGTCGACCTTGTCGCCAGCTACTTCTGACAACAGGCGAGCGTCGTCTGGATCGTTTGGCGCACAGACAATGGGCTCGGTTACTTCTGCCAGATCAATCTCGATCACCGCTGCGTACTCTGCGTCCGCATCGGCTTTCATCAGGCTTGGGTTGGCCAGCCACTCTTCCATTTTTGTAACGCGTCTCGCCAGGGTTCTGGCGTCGCCATAGCCCTCGGCAATCATAGAGCGCAATAAAACGACGTTTGACCGCAGGTACTCAGCGACGGTGTCTTCGCCCAGTGCGATTGTGCAGCCTGCGGCTGATCGCTCAGCAGATGCATCAGACAGCTCGAAAGCTTGCTCGAGGGTAAGGTCGCTGAGGCCTTCAATTTCCAGAACACGGCCGGAGAAGATATTCTTCTTACCCTTCTTCTCTACTGTGAGCAGGCCTTCCTTGATGCCGTAGTAGGGAATAGCGTGAACAAGATCGCGCAGGGTGATACCCGGCTGCATTTCGCCCTTGAAGCGCACCAGTACAGATTCAGGCATGTCCAGCGGCATGACGCCCGTAGCCGCGGCAAATGCGACCAGACCGGAACCCGCAGGAAAAGAAATACCCATAGGGAAGCGTGTGTGAGAGTCGCCACCGGTGCCTACAGTGTCAGGCAGCAGCATGCGGTTCAGCCAAGAGTGAATGATGCCATCGCCAGGACGCAGTGAAACGCCGCCTCGGGTCATGATGAAGTCAGGCAGTGAGTGCTGAGTGTCGATATCGACGGGCTTGGGGTAAGCGGCTGTGTGGCAGAAAGACTGCATGGTGAGGTCAGCGGAGAAGCCAAGGCAGGCCAGATCTTTCAGTTCGTCTCGCGTCATAGGCCCGGTAGTGTCCTGAGAGCCTACCGTGGTCATGCGAGGCTCGCAGTATGTGCCTGGGCGAATACCGTCGGTGCCACAGGCTTTACCGACCATTTTCTGTGCCAGTGTGAAGCCTTTGCCAGTGTCGGTGGGCTGTTTTGGTGTACGGAACAACTCTGATTCCGGCAAGCCCATTGCTTCGCGAGCACGGGTGGTTAGGCCTCGACCGATAATAAGGTTGATACGTCCGCCAGCGCGTACTTCGTCTAGCAGAACATCCGACTTCAGTTCGAATTCACTCAGTACCTCGCCGGACTCAGAGAGAATCTTACCGTCGTAGGGGCGAATCTCAATGACGTCGCCCATGCCCAGTTTGTCCACTGGTGCCTCAAATACCAACGCTCCGGCATCTTCCATGGTGTTGTAGAAGATAGGCGCAACGTTCTCGCCAATACATATTCCTCCACTTTTCTTGTTGGGCACACCGCCCATATCGTCCCCGAAGAACCACAGTACGGAGTTGGCGGCTGATTTACGTGAAGAGCCTGTGCCGACAACATCGCCTACAAAGGCAACGGGCAGGCCCTTGGCTTTGATATCTTCAACTTGTTGCATGGGGCCGGTTACAGCGTGTTCTTGTGGCTCCAGTCCGTCGCGGGTCATTTTGTACATAGCCCGGGCATGTAGTGGAATATCGGGGCGTGACCAGGCGTCGGGAGCGGGGGAGAGGTCGTCGGTATTCGTTTCGCCGGTGACCTTAAACACTGAGACCTTAATCGATTCGGCCACGGCAGGCTCACTAGTGAACCATTCGCCGTCAGCCCAGGATTGCATAACCCCTTTGGCGTTTTCGTTGCCGGCCTTGGCCAGTTCGTCTACGTCGTGAAAAGCTTCAAACATGAGCAGCGTGTGCTTGAGTTCAGTCGCGGCAGCTGCGCCCAAATCGGCATCGTCCAACAGGCCTACCAGTGTCTCAATGTTGTACCCGCCGTGCATATTGCCCAGCAGTTTAACGGCAGCTGTTTTGTCTATCAGTCCGCATTCGGTTTCGCTTTTGGCGAGCGCCGAGAGAAAACCAGCCTTTACGTAGGCAGCTTCGTCTACACCTGGCGGGACACGATTGCTAATGAGGTCCAGCAGGAACTCTTCTTCGCCGGCCGGTGGGTTTTTGAGAAGTTCGATCAGAGCTGCAACTTGATCAGGCAGCAGTGCTTTTGGGGGAATGTTTTGGGCGGCTCGTTCGGCCGCATGTTCGCGATAGGCTTCTAACACGATAGGTCTCCTTTATCTTTTACAGAATGTTGCTGATGCCGCCTCAAAAGTGTATTCAAGGACGGCAGGAAGTGTCGCCAAATTCGGGTGCGAATTATAGCGCAACGGGCAAATAATATAAATGAATCAAGCCCTTATACCGTGCATTCACTTTGGTGATAACGTACACTTTTGATGACTACAATCTCAGTTGAACCAAGTCCGAAAATGCTCGACCGACCTATAAAAACCCCCTGTATTGGTGTCTGCTCAACAGGCATAGGCGACAGTGTGTGCCGAGGTTGTAAGCGTTTTGGCCATGAGGTGATCGACTGGAACGGTTACACCCTTGCGCAGAAACAGGCGGTAGATTCTCGTTTGTCGGGTTTCCTGTCCCAGTGTGTACGTAACACCCTGAGAGTGACAGATAAAGCCTTGCTGCAATGGCAGCTGGACTTACAGTTGATCAGTTATGCCCAGCACCACGATGAGTACTGCTGGGCTTTTAGCCTGTTAAAGGCAGGGGCTCAGCAAATAGAATCGACCACCGATTTCGGTTTTGAGATTGTCGCTCCTTATCACCTGCAGCCGCTGCATGAATTGCGCGATAAAATCGATCAGGAGTTTTACACCCTTTCCGAAGCGCATTATCAGCGCTATATGGCTACGCCAGACTTATTTGGGCAGGGCCAATGACCGGCGCACTTGATATTTCGCCCATACAGTCTTTCCTCCTTTGTGCCACTCCCGGCAGCTGGATTAATTGGGCTCTGGCAAACCCTGAGATACTGTTGGTGGATCACGCCAACTGTGAAAAGAAGGCAGCTTCCACAGCGCTCAACTTGATGTATCGCTATGTAGAGCATCACGGCTTATTGATGAAGCTGTCCAGGCTGGCGAGGGAAGAGCTGCGGCATTTCGAACAAGTGATTGAAATCATGCAGCGACGCGAGATCGCCTACCCGCAGCTGTCAGCTTCCCGCTATGCCGGGGAGCTACACAAGCAGGTGCGCAAAAATGAGCCCGGGCGCCTGGTAGATACCCTGATAATAGGCGCCATTATCGAAGCGCGGTCCTGTGAGCGATTTGCGCTGCTCGCCCCCAGGTTGGATGAAGAATTGGGTGAGTTTTACTTCTCCTTACTGAAGTCAGAGTCGCGGCATTTTCAGGATTACCTGAAGCTGGCGAAGAGCGTGAGTTCCAATGAGGAGGTCGAGGCTCGCTTGCCCGAACTCTTAGCGTTGGAGCAAACGTTGATTGAGGGTCCGGATCAGCAGTTCCGGTTTCACAGTGGTGTTCCTGCCGCTAGCTGACCGCTCAATGCGCAGTCCGCTCCTGGAATAACCTCTAAATAGCTTCACATAAAATTCATAAGCTATTGATTAGTATAATTTATATAAATCCATTCCCGTAGGTGATGCAGACGCTATCCAAGCCTGCTCACCCCAATCTCCAAGTACCCAACGTGTGCCTGTTTCCACGTCGTGCCTAGCAGGACGGTGGGTGTGGCCATGAATGAGCTGCTTAACACCGTGTTGTTTCATCGCCCGTATAACTTCCTGTACAGTGACGTCGACTATGTCCTGGGCCTTATTGCTGTTGGCGTCCTTGCTCATGCCCCTAAGTTGAGACGCCATCTCGCGGCGCTCTGTAAGAGGTAGATTCAGTGCCTCTGCTTGCCACTGCGGCTTGTGTACCAGTGTGCGAAACGTCTGATAGTCCGTGTCGCCAGTGCACAAAGTATCGCCATGCATCAGCAAAGTGGCTTGGCCGTAAAGGTCGATCACGGTCGGGTCTGGTAGCAGTATTGCTCCCGCGCGGCTGGCAAACCGCTCACCTAGCAGAAAGTCCCGATTGCCTTGCATCAGGTACAGGGCTGGGCCTGTATCGCTGAAGGCGCGCAGGAGGGTGCAGGTATCGAGAGCGAGGGGTGTGTCATCATCGTCGCCTATCCAGGCTTCGAATAGATCGCCGAGGATATACAGCGCGTCGCAGTGCTCGTGTTTTGCCAGGAGCGCCGCCAATGCGACCGTGGCTTCAGGTCTGGCGGCGTCCAGGTGGAGATCGGAAATAAAGAGGGTGCTGGACACAATGGTGGCCAGTGAAGGACGCTAGTCCTCGACGATTTGCACTGACTCGATAATAACGGGGTCTACAGGTACGTCCTGATGTCCGCCCTGGCTGCTAGTGGGTACGGCGCGAATCTTCTCCAGTACTTCAGCACCATCGGTCATTTTACCGAACACGGTGTATCCCCAGCCCTGCATGTTTTTGCCGCTGTGGTTGAGGAAGTCGTTGTCCTTTATGTTGATAAAGAACTGCGCAGTGGCCGAGTGAGGGTCCATGGTGCGAGCCATGGCCACAGTGCCAAAATCATTCTTGAGGCCATTGTCCGCTTCGTTCTCGATAGGCTCGTTGCAGTCCTTTTGCTGCATATCGGTATCAAAGCCACCGCCCTGGATCATGAAGTCATTGATGACACGGTGGAAAATGGTGCCGTCGTAAGTGCCTTCCCTAGCGTAGTTAAGGAAATTTTCGACAGTTTTGGGAGCTTTTTCGGCGTCCAGTTCCAGCGTGATTTCGCCGAAAGTCGTGCGAATGATGACCATGTTTTCGTCCTTGCGGGTATCGGTTTTTAGCGCTGGCCATGATACGGGCTTTTAGCGCCCAGTAAAACATTTCCGGCAGGAAAGATGTGCACTATTACGCAGGGGCCCATATTCCCACCCCCTATCGGCTATATGGGCGGCGCTTAACTCGTTATACTGCTCGCCTTTTTTCCGGCCATGCAAATTGTGGCCCGTCGAATCATCATCTCGTACCATTACGTAGAGCAACGTATGTCTAGTGAAACGGAAAACACAGTAGCCAGTAACTTCCTGCAGAATATCGTCAGCGAAGATCTCCAGAGCGGTCGCGTCAACAAGGTGGTCACCCGCTTTCCTCCAGAGCCCAATGGCTATCTGCATGTGGGCCACGCCAAGGCGATTAGTGTCAATTTCTCCCTTGCCGAAGCCAATGGCGGTAGCTGTAACCTGCGCTTTGATGATACTAACCCGGAGAAGGAGAGCCAGGTCTACATCGAGGGTATTCTGGAAGATGTGAGCTGGCTGGGTTATCGCTGGGAAGGCGAGGTGCGTTATGCCTCCAGTTACTTCCAGCAGTTATACGATTGGGCGGTGCATTTGGTAGGGCAGGGTGACGCCTATGTCTGTGACCTCAGTCCTGATGAAGCACGGGATTACCGAGGTACTCTGACTGAACCGGGCCGCAACAGCCCTTGCAGGGACAGAAGTGTCGAGGAAAATCTCGATCTTCTGGGCCGTATGAAAGCCGGTGATTTTGATGAGGGGGCGAAAGTTCTGCGAGCCAAAATTGATATGGCCGCTCCGAATATGAACCTGCGCGATCCGATTCTCTACCGTATTCGCAAAATCTCACATCACCAGACCGGTGAGGATTGGGTGATTTACCCCACCTATGATTTTGCCCACGGGCAGGAAGACGCTATAGAAGGCGTAACGCATTCGGTATGTACGCTGGAATTTGCAGATCACAAGCCATTGTACGATTGGCTGTTGGATCGTCTGCCGGTGCCCAGCCGCCCGCGGCAGTTTGAATTTGGCCGTCTCAACCCAAGCTATACCGTCACTAGCAAACGCAAACTTCGTCACCTTGTTGATGCAGACATCGTTTCGGGTTGGGATGATCCCCGTATGCCCACGCTCAGCGGCATGCGCAGGCGTGGCTATACCCCGGGTTCTATCCGCAAATTCTGCGACATGATAGGCACCACACGGGGAGACGGCGTGGTTGATGTGGCTATGTTGGAGTTCGCTATTCGCGAAGACCTCAATGAAAACGCGCCCAGGGGCATGTGTGTACTGAAGCCGCTTAAGGTCGTGCTTACAGATTACCCTGAAGATAAAGTGGAAGAGCTTACAGTGCCCGGTCATCCCAATCGAGATGATCTGGCGCAGCGCAAGCTGCCCTTTACTCGCGAGCTTTACATTGATGTGGAGGACTTTCGCGAGGAAGCCAATAAGAAGTACAAGCGCCTTGTGCTGGGCAAACGAGTTCGGCTGCGTAATGCCTATGTAATCGAAGGGGATGCCGTCGTAAAGGATGACGCTGGTAATATTATCGAAGTTCACGCGCATACGATCCCCAATACGCTTGGTGAGAATCCTGAAGATGGCATAAAGCCAAAGGGTGTTATTCAGTGGGTGTCTGCCTCACACGGTAAAACAGCCCAGGTGCGGCTCTACGACCGCCTGTTTAATCAAGAAGCGCCAGACAAAGGTGAGGGTGGTTATCTGGACTGCATCAATCCCCAGTCGCTGGAAGTCA
This sequence comes from Halioglobus sp., assembly GCA_047611225.1. Lineage (GTDB taxonomy): Bacteria > Pseudomonadota > Gammaproteobacteria > Pseudomonadales > Halieaceae > Marimicrobium. The sequence goes on along the minus strand of JBLFWP010000006.1, from coordinate 51,530 downwards.
TTGAAGAGGCGTGGATTGAGCCTGGCTTGGCCGACGCTAAAACAGAACAGGGCTTTCAATTTGAGCGTGAAGGTTACTTCGTGGCGGATCGCTACGACCACACATCGGATAAGCCAGTATTTAATAGAACGATTGGCCTACGCGATACCTGGAACGAAGGATAAGGACGGCACATGAGTCTTAAACTCTACAATACCCTCAGCGGCGAAAAAGAGAAGTTTGAACCTCTGGTGCCCGAGACTGTCACCCTGTATGTCTGCGGACCTACGGTGTACAACCTCGTTCATATTGGCAATGCGCGTCCGGTAGTGGTGTTCGACACTTTGTTCAGGGTGTTGCAGACACAATACGAGACAGTCACCTATGCGCGCAACATAACCGATGTGGATGACAAAATTATCGCCGTTGCAAAAGAAAGCGGTAGAAGTATCGATTCAGTGACCGACGAGTTCACGGCCAAATACAGCGAAGACATGGCGCAGTTGAACGCACTGACGCCCACTATGGAGCCTCGAGCCACCCACAACATCGAAGCGATGATCGCCATGACCAGTACGCTGATTGAAAAAGGTCACGCCTACGAATCACAGGGCCATGTCCTATTCGCTGTGGAATCCATGGAGGATTACGGCAAGCTTTCCGGCCGTTCCCTGGATGACATGCTTGCCGGCGCTAGAGTGGAGGTGGCCGGCTATAAGCGCTACCCGGGCGACTTTATATTGTGGAAACCCGCTCTGGAAGGAGAGCCCGGTTGGGAAAGTCCTTGGGGCAAAGGGCGACCCGGTTGGCACTTGGAATGCTCGGCAATGATACGAGAGCACTTGGGAGAAACCATCGACATTCACGGTGGTGGTCGCGACCTGATTTTTCCGCATCACGAAAACGAGATTGCCCAAAGCCGCTGCGCCCATGGCGGCGATTACGTGCGCTACTGGATGCATAATGCCTTTATCGATATTGACGGCGAGAAAATGTCTAAGTCGCTAGGCAACTTCCACACAGTGCGTGATTTGTTGGAAAGCTACCGCGGTGAAGTGCTGCGTTTTGCACTGCTCTCAGCGCAGTATCGCTCACCACTCAATTTCTCTCCCGACCTGTTGGATCAGGCCCAGTCCACCCTGGATGGCCTCTACAGCACTCTGCGTGAAGCACAGGGCGTCTCTGTGGATATGGAAGTGTCGTTGGCCCAGGAGCCCTTCTATCAGGCTCTAATGGACGATCTCAATACGCCCATTGCCATAGCCGAAATTCACGCGCTGGCGAAGCAGCTGAACAAAGCCCCTGACGATGAAAAGCCCGCGCTGAAGGGCCGGATTCTTGCGGCGGGTAATTTGTTGGGTATTCTCGAACAGGACCCTAATGAATGGTTGCAGGGCGCCGCTTCAGACGATGCCATCTCAGCCGAAGATATTGAGGCACAGATTCAGGCTAGGCAGGATGCCAAGCTGGCAAAGGAATACGGCCGTGCTGATGAGATCCGCGATGAGTTGTTGGCGCAGGGTGTGGTGCTTGAAGATTCTCGCGAGGGAACCAAGTGGAAGCGGAAGTCTGATTAGCTTGATGTGATGTTCCGCTGGGCCGGGTTGTTCGTTTTAGCTCTGCGGTTCGGCTTGTTTGGAGTTGGCGTCCGGCACGGCTAGCTTCCTAGCTGTGCCGGACTACGTAGGAAAAAATCAGGGCTCGCTAAACTTTAGCCTCGGGCCCGAAAGGAGAGGCTCATAGAAGACTTTTTTCACCTGACACAACGCTCTGCTGAATCAAAGTATTAATCGTCATCGGCCCTACACCACCAGGAACCGGTGTGTAGGCAGACACTTTATCGACTAGTGCCGAAAGTTCGACGTCTCCGACACCGCCCGGGTGATACCCAGCATCCACCACTACGGCACCTTCTTTTACCCAGTCCGCCTTAATAAATTCCGGCCTACCGACCGCACCAACCAGGATATCAGCCTGCGCTATCAAAGCAGGCAAGTTCTGCGTGCGTGAATGGCAGATAGTGACTGTGGCATTCTTCTCCAGCAGCATCATCGCCATGGGCTTGCCCAGGATTGGGCTGCGACCAACGACGACAGCGTGCTTGCCTTCAATATCGATTTTGTAATGCTCCAGTATGCGCATGATGCCCTGGGGGGTGGCGCAGCCGTAGGCGTCTTCGCCCATCGCCATGCGGCCAAAGCCCAGACAGGTAACGCCGTCTACATCTTTGCTCAGTGCAATAGCATCGAAGCAGGCGCGCTCATCGATCTGCTCTGGAACCGGGTGCTGTAGGAGAATGCCGTGAACATCCGGGTTGTTGTTCAATTCTTCGATCTTGGCCAGCAATTGTTCCGTAGTGGTGGATGAGGGCATCTCTACCGCCATGGAGTCCATGCCGACTCGGCGGCAGGCATTGCCTTTCATTTTGACGTAGGTGGCGGAGGCGGGGTCGTCACCCACTAGAATAGTAGCCAGTATCGGCGTTTTGCCCGCCGAATTTTCTTTCAGCCGCCCTACACGCTGCAGTAATTCCGACTCGGATTGAGCTGCCAGTGCTTTGCCATCTAGAATGAGAGCAGACATTGTTGAAGTTCCTTGCGCTGTGATGTGGATGTATTGGGGAAAGCTGAGGTCCGCCAGAGGGACGGCATTGTCCCATGAGAGCTTGCGCAAGTGAATGCAGCGGGGTAATTTAAGTGCATAGCGTCTTTTTGGCGTTGACGCTCACCGGAGGGGTGAGTATTATGCTGCCTCCTGAAAACAGGGGATTGGCAACAGTGCCAAATGTGAAGAATATCGGGGTATAGCGCAGTCTGGTAGCGCGCCTGCTTTGGGAGCAGGATGTCGGGAGTTCGAATCTCTCTACCCCGACCAACTTTCCACCCACACTAAGAGTGTCTGGGTCTGTTGGTCCACCCGCCTTTTCAGCACCTCTCAATGGTGGCCGTAGCTCATCTGGTAGAGCCCCGGATTGTGACTCCGGAGGTGGCGGGTTCAAGACCCGTCGGCCACCCCATTTTCTTGTTGTATTATTTTTCCGAGTACATTCTCCGTGTACAATCGGGGCTCCATTGGGGGTATAGCTCAGCTGGATAGAGCACCGGCCTTCTAAGCCGACGGTCGAAGGTTCGAATCCTTCTACTCCCACCATTAACCTATGTGAAAAATCAGGTATCGTTGCCAGCCAGGCGATGAGTAACTCAATGACCGAAACTCCCAATGAGCCAGTAGTGTTCTTCGTGCATGTTATGAAGACCGGTGGCACCACCGTATTGCAAAGCCTGCTTGGCACTTATCCCGATGGCACACGCTTTCCAGAGGCGGGAGTCGACGTATTGATTGAAGCCAAGGGCTCGCCACAGCATCTGTTTAACTTGGAAGCCCAGCGCCAGGCAGCTTTGCGCTGGATTTGCCCGCATGTGCCCTACAGTGCCGCTGCGCGCTTCCGCGAAGAGCAAAGTCGTGAGGTCCCCGTCACGCTGGTATTGCGCGATGGTCTTGAGCGGGCTGTAAGCCATTTGAAGCAAGTGGCCAGGCGCTTTGACCATGCTTACAGTTATCAGCAGCTTTTGGATCTGCCGCTACTGGGGGAGTTTTTCTTTACCAATCACCAGACGCGTGCGTTGGGCCTTGGCGAATCTGGCTGGGAAGAATGGGATAGATGTTTTAGGGAACTGATCACGCTGCAGTTGCATCTGGATGCGCCTGAATCATCATTTGAAGTCTCAACCGTCGACCAGGAGCATCTCGACCGGGCGCTCGCGGTATTGCCCGAGGTGGACGTCCTTGGTTTGCAGGATGAGTTTGATGATTGGTGGCTGCGTTGCAGTAAAGCGTTTGGCTGGCCTACTGCGCCAGCGGCTTCGGTGAATGTCGGAGCGCGGCTTGAAGCCAGCGATGCACCGCCTATTCCCGACTCAGTGATTGACCAACTGCGTGAGCGCAATACGTTGGATATCCAGCTCTACGCTGCAGCGCGTGAACGTCTCAAGGCCTGAATCGAGTTTCCATGGGGATCAATCGCGAGGTTGATCCCGCTTGCAATTGTGTCTGCGCCATTGCCGCTTGAATAACCTCCAGCCGCTTGTCCGTGCTTGGGTGGGTTTGGGTGAACTCCAGCCAGCTTATATCCCCATCTTCTGCAATTTTTCTGAAGAACTCGTCTGCGCCTTCCAGATGGCCATAGTGGTGCCCCAGTAGGCGTAAAGCTTGCCGGTCTGCATCCAGCTCCATTTCACGATTGAAGTTGAGCATGGTGTACAGGCTCGCCATGTCCAAAGCGCCGCCGAAAATGCTGCCAGTGGATGCTCCTGTAACCGCCAGCAACAGCAGCTGAACAATCACGCCTCGACTGGCGGCTTGAACTGGATGGCGGTACTGGACGTGTGCTATTTCATGGGCCAGCACCATGGCAAGAGCATTTTCACTAGTGATCTCTTCTAACAACCCTTGGGTGACGATGATATGCCCGCCTAGCGTTGCAAAAGCATTCGGGTCCTCGCTTGCGACTAAGTGAAACTGGTAGTCGACACTTGCGATGTTACTGTCAGCGCCCGTCTGATTGTCGGGGAGTGTTGCCAGTGAGCTGATGATTTCCTGTCCCAAAGCTTGCAGGGCTTGTTGCTGGGTTGGGGAGGGGCTTTCATCGGTGTCGTATAGAAAAGCTTCTGGGTTCATGCCCGAAGCAACTTCACGCTCCCAACTGTAGGGGATGAAGCGGGCAGCGAAACCGATGGCAAAAGTTAGTGTCGCTGTTGCGAGCACAATGCTAAGCGTGACGCCTATCAACAGCTGCGCAAATTCCTTTAGCGGATGTTCCTGTGAGCTATTGATGCCCTCAGGTATTTTGGGATTGCCTCTGGGCTGCGTAGACATTCTTTTGTTTTCCACTTTGGCAGAAGGCTGCCGCTAGGTGGCAGAGCTGGCGACGCTCAGCTAGGGGTAATCAGTGCACTGCCATAGGCCAGCACTTCTACCGATCCTAGCGCTTTATTGGCATCGCCTGAAACACGGCTGGTTTCGAATTTAATATTGATTACCATGTCGGCCCCCAGCTTTGAAGCTTCCTCCTGCATGCGCAGAATGGCCTCGCGGCGAGCGCGGTCCAGCAGTGATTCATAGGCGGTGATATTGCCGCCAACAAGGTTGCGCAGGCCGGCGACCACAGTTTTGAAGTAATCGACTGAAATTACCACATTGCCACACACCAGCTGCGCGTCGTGATTTAGCATGCCAGGCGGCGGAAAGCGCTGGGACATGACGACCACGTCGCGGAAGGTGTCCTCGCGCTCAAAGATGCTTTTGTAGTGGCGGCTCTCGGCGCGCCGCCCAAAGAAGAATCCGCAGGCTAGAAGCAAGAGAAAAACACCAAGTTGGATGAGTACTTCCATAAAAAATGCTTCCCGGCTTAAAGATCCATAACCTTAACAGCAGTGCCGTAGGCGAGAATTTCCGAAGCGCCAGCGGCAATAGCGGAAGTGGAAAAGCGCACATTGATCACGGCATTGGCGCCAATGGCGCGGGCCTGTTCGCTCATGCGCTCGACAGCTTCTTCGCGAGATTCCTGCAGCAGTTCTGTGTAACTTTCAAGCTCGCCGCCGAACACGTTTTTCAAGCCCGCCATGATGTCTTTGCCTGCGTGCTTGGCGCGCACGGTACTACCCTGTACCAGCCCGAGGTGCTCCGTCACTTTCATGTTCGGTAGAATTTCGATATTGCTGATTATCATGTCGCGCTTCCGTGATAGACAATTAGTGGAAAAACTGGGCTGCCGGGTTTGTGAGGTTAACTCTGCACAAGTACCCAGCCTGATGTGCTAATAGTGTGCTAATTCCTGCGGGCGCGCCAGTGGGCGTTTTTCCAAATAGTGTGCAGTCAATGTCTTTAGCGCTTGCCCTGAGTTTCCTTTACACCCCGCAGGAAAGATTGTGTGCTGGTCGACAGCAATTCGAAGGGGTCGACATTCTCTGCAAAGAGTTCGAGCTGACGATTAATCGTCAAATGGCTAAGACCAATCGCCATGGCCCATAGCTTCATCGAGAGATCCATCGGGTCGGCCTCGGCGATTTGCTCTTCCTCGCACCAAACCTCTACCTGATTTACCAACGTCCAAAAACCATTGATACGAAGTTTCGAGTGCATCTCGTCCATGTCTTCGAGGACCTTGAAGCCCCGTTCACCCCACATCAGATCAAAGAAAGCCGGGCGCGCGGTAACGTAGGACATATAGCCCTTTCCCAGTGCAATGATGGCGTCAATAGAGCCCATTTGGAACTGTGACTGTATTGCTTTCGATTGGTTGTTGAGCCCCAAAAACCCGAGTTCACTGACGCAGTAGAGAAGTTCTTCCTTGTCTTTGAAATGCCGGTAGGGGGCTGCATTACTGACGCCAGCCTTACGCGCCGCATCGGTGAGTGCGAAATCGACTGAGCCCGAGTCTTGAATCAACTCGGCGGCGGCGACAATCAATGCATCACGTAAATTACCGTGGTGGTAGGTTTTACTTTCGTGCGCTGTTTTTATATTTTTCACGCTTATCCTATAAAGTCCTGTGGAGAGTATTAGTTTTCTACTTTTAATGTCTTGGCAGCCGTCAGCGAGTTACTGCTGAGTTTGGTGGCGACCAAAAACATGGGCGGTACCAAAAAGAAGGAAACGAGGGTGGACAGAAGTACGCCACCTGCGATTGCCATTGCAAAGGGAGGCCAAAATTGGCTGCCCTCAAGTATCAGCGGAAGAAAGCCGCCGAAGGTTGTTACCGTGGTTGAAATAATATGCCGGCTGGAGTCCATAACAACCGCGCGAATGGCCAATACATCTCCTTTGCTGGCTTTCGTATTTTCCTGTAGCGCAGTGATAATGATAATGGCGGCATTAATAGAGACGCCAATCGAGCCAATAACGCCTATCAGCACCTGAATGCCAAAGGGATAGCGAAATACCGCCAGTGCGAGCAGTGACAGCCCGACAGAGCAGATGCAGACAATGCCGGCAATAGTCGACAGACGCCATGAGTTGAAGGTCATCACAATCGTCGCTAGCAGGCAGGCCATAACGAGGCCCATGGGCGCCATGATTTCATCGACCACTTCGGCGCGCGAGTCGGCGTCGCCGCCAAAAGAAAAGGAATAACCTTCAGGTAGATCGATTGGGCTCTCTTGGAGGTCCTTACTCAGCATGTTTAGTGCTTCCTGCGGCAAGATGCCGCGGGTGAGGTGCGCTTGCACGTTGTTGTTGCGCTGGCCGTCGATGTGGAAAATTGGGCTCTGCGATGGCACCAGCTTAGGTTTGCCTAATGCGCTTAGCGGCAGGCCGGCGAGATTTTTCATAGCTCCATTGCCTACGGGGATGCGCAGGTCGGCGATGCTATCGGCACTCTGCCAGCGTTGTTCTGGTAGTCGTACGCGCACTGGCAAACGTTCCATGCCCTCAAGTATTTCGCCTCCCGTTGCTCCCAATAAGCTTGTATTGAGGGTGCTGGCCACATCACTTAGCTGCAGCTGGGCGAGCCGTAGCTTCTCTTCTTCTAAATCAAACTCTATTTTCGGTGCGCCACCGGCCAGACTTGTGGTGGTGTGAGTCACGTAGGGAATTGCCTCCAGGCGCGTACGAAACTCCTCCCCAAGGCTTTGCAGTACAGCCAGGTTGGGGCCGGAGAGTTTTATCTCAAGGGGAGCGTTCACCGGTGGGCCCTGATCAATTCCACGCACGATAATCTGGGCCGCCGGGAATTCCTGATCCAGTTCGTTTTGCAATCGTCTTATGAGCTCATCGGTTTGTTTTGGATCTGTCGTCAGAACCAATGCCTCAGCCCAGGAGGGGATGCCTTCCTTCATTCGATACATGTTGTAGTAAAAGGCCGGCGGGCTCTCACCTATGGTCCAGTCAACGCGTCGTATTAGCGGGTCAGCCCGCAGTTTCTCGTCCAACCGCTTCACTACCTCAGTTGTGTCGTAGATAGAGCGGCCATTGGCCAGCTTTACCTGCACATACATCTGGTCGCGGTCCGTTCCCGGGAAAAATTGTGCAGTGAGTGTTGGAAAGGCTAGAAACCCTGCAAGTGGTAGTGTCAGCGTCATAATAATGGCGGCAGTAGGATGCAGGAGGCTCCAGTCCATTGCGCGCACCAAATATGCGCCGGCTTTCCCGCTCCGGGCGCCTCCTATGTACCAATGTTTGGTTGATTCTGGATCCCGCGGTAGCAGCCAGGTAGCCAGCACCGGCGTGATGGTCATCGCCAGCACGGTAGAGGTGGTGATCATGATGATGACAGCGCTGGCTATTGCGCCTAGAAAGTGGCCACCTGCGCCAGGCATCAGGGCCATGGGCATAAAGGCCAGAATGGTGGTCAGTGCGGAAGAAATCAGGGGAACGCGCAAACGATCAACCGAGCCGGTGATTGCTTCCAGAGACCCCTGGCCCTGCAAGAGGCGCTTACGAATCTCATCGGTCATCACAATTGAACCATCTACTAAAAGGCCTAGCGCTACAACTAGGCCAGATACCGACATTTGGTGCAGGGCCATGCCCATACGTTCCATTATCGTAATGGAGACCAGGCCACACAGGGGCAAAACAATGGCAACCACGACAGCCGCTCGCCAGCCTAGGGTGAACAGCAACACCAAAATGACCAGGCCTATGCCCAATGCAAGATTAGTCGCTACTTGTTTCAATCGACCTACAGCGTAAGTGTTTTGATCGTAAGTGAGCTCCAGCTTGAGCCCGTCCGGAGCGGTGCGCTTAAGCTCTTCCAGCAGTACATTGAAGTCTCGACTCCAGACGTCGACCTGATTGCCAGGCTGCATGGTGGAGCCCACTAAAATCGCAGGCCGGCCCTGAGCCAGTGCCGTGGCCAGGGGCGGGCTGACAGCCGACTTATAGACGTGCGCGATGTCAGACACTCTGGTGGCGCTGCCTTGAGGTGAGGTATTGACGATGACCTCTCGAATGCGGTCCATCGAATCAAATTTGCCGGACAGTTCAATCAGCATGTCAGCGCCAGCACTTACCAGTCGCCCTGATGCAGATTTTGCATCCGCTGCTTGCAGGGCTGATGCAACTTGCTGCAGCGACAGCCCTCGTGCAATCAGTTCCGTTTCGTCGATTTCAACCCGAATTTCTTCGGCCGGTTCGCCGAATATTTCCACCAGTTTTGTATTGGGTACGTTCCTCGCCTTGTCGGCAAACTCCTGTGCCAGACGATTTAACAGTGACAGCGGCATATCCTGGGTGCCGCTGGAGGAGAGGGCGACTATGGTGGTAAAGGATGAAAGCCTATCGACATCGAGGTTTGGCTTGTCTACACCCGCAACAAAACTGCCGCTGGCATCACCTGCTGCATCGCGTACTTCGGACCACACGCGCTCTCGCGATTCGCGGCTTAAATCATCAGATATCCGGATGTTGACGAAGGATGCGCCTGTGCTTGAGGTTGAAAATATTTCCTCGATCTCGGAAATACTGCGCAACTCGTCTTCGATTGGCCTTGTTACCAATGCTTCAACGCGATCGGGACCGGCGCCGGGGAAGAAGGTGGTAACCGTGGCTACAAAGTTGGGTAGATCCGGGTCTTCCTGCCGGGATATGGAACTGAAGCTGTTAATTCCAACCAGTAGTGCACAGATGATGAACAAGGCAAAGTAGCGCGGGTGACCATGTATATAGCGAGCCAGCATGTTATTGGCCTCGCTGCAGTGTGACGCGAGTACCGGAACTGATGCGATGAACACCGCTGGCTACCAGCAGTGCGCCGTCGGTGAGGCTGCCGCGTATAAAAGCATTTTCGCCGCGCACATCAAGTACCTCGACAGCTTCTTTCACGGTGCGGTAGTTGTCGTCTTCGGCGACCAGACGCAGCGCCACCCAAACGCCTCGGGATCCTTCCTGAAGGGCGGAGATAGGGAGCCAGCCGCCGGCTGCTATTACGGTTTCTTCTAATTCAAGAGTGACCGGTTCGCCATCGAGTGCACGATTACTGGCCGGAATGCTGAATACGGCAGTAGTCGAGCGAGTGATCGGGTCCACATCAGGACGCACAGACAACAAGGTTGCTTCGAACGCGTGGTCACGAAGATTAAGTGTGTAGCTTTTTCCCACCACCAGTTCCACGGCTCGCCTTGCGGTTACACCGATATGGGCTTCCTGATTGGCTGTCTCGATTAAGCGCACTACAGGTGTTCCTGCATTGACCACCGCTCCGTGATGAACGTAACGATCTGCCACAACGCCATCGTAGGGCGCCAGCAGCTGGGATTTAGCGATTTCGATATCAATGCCGGCTAGTTGTGCGGTAACAGCATCTGCCCTTGATTGGGCAGCTTGCGCAGCCAGTCGGGATTCGTCGTAGGTTTGTTTCGACACTGCTCCGGTTTCCCGTAGACCCTTTTGTCGCTGTGCACGCAGCTGGGCGAGCTCAAGTTCTGCTCGTGCCTGCTCTAGATTGGCAGCGGTAGCTCTTCGACGAGATTGCACTGCGGCCTGATCCAGTGTGGCAACAACATCTCCAGCCTGAACCGTACTGCCTTCACGTAGGGGAGGGCTGTCGATCAATCCGACAAGCTCAAAACCAAGATTGGCTTTGCGCCCGGCAGTCACCAGTCCCAGATACGCGCTTGATCGCTGATAACGGTCAACTAGTTGAAACGTTACCGTAGAGACGGTTAGCGCAGTTCTTTCGACGGGAGCTTCTGAAAGAGCAACTCTGGCGTACAGCCCCGCGGTCAATAGTCCGGCAAAAGCGAGTGCCGCTGCGACGCCGATATAACCGGACTTTCCTTGAGCCGGTGCGGGCGCAGCAACAGGGGAGGAGGGTGGGGGAACGCTCATATTGAGCCTTTATGTAAGAGGGATTAACATCAATGTTACTCTTTGTAACATACCAGTCAAGCTCAATGTGCCTAGATTGCTTGCAGCTTCTGGCCGTTTGCAGCAAAATACGCGCCCTCTGGTCGGGGGTGTGTTTCTCTAGGCCAGACGCTATGGTGATCCAGGCGGTCCCCTCGCAATGATAGGTAGTGAACTCCGCCAGACCTGGAAGGGAGCAACGGTAATTACCAACTCGTGTGCCGGGGTGTGGCTGTCTGGGTCGCCTCCATTTTTGGCTGAAAAGCCCGCCAGCGTTTTGTCTCCCCCCGCGGCTGGTGTATCCTAGCTTCCTTTGAGTATTAGCAAGGCAAATCACTACATGTCGTATCAGGTATTGGCGCGCAAATGGCGACCGAAGAGCTTTCGCGAGTTGGTTGGTCAGGAGCACGTGCTACAAGCATTGGTCAATGCCCTGGACAACGATCGTCTACACCATGCCTATCTGTTTACAGGTACCCGCGGTGTCGGCAAAACGACAATTGCCAGAATTCTCGCCAAGTGCCTCAACTGCGAAGTGGGTGTCAGCTCTGAGCCCTGTGGTACCTGTTCCTCCTGTATGGAAATTGCGGAGGGCCGCAGCGTCGATTTGCTGGAGGTGGATGCCGCCTCGCGCACCAAGGTAGAAGACACACGGGAGTTGTTGGAGAATGTGCAATACGCACCGACCCGCTCGCGCTACAAGGTGTACTTGATTGACGAAGTGCACATGCTGTCCAATCACAGTTTTAATGCCCTGTTAAAAACACTTGAAGAACCACCGCCGCACGTGAAATTTCTGCTGGCTACCACCGATCCACAAAAACTGCCGGCCACCGTGTTGTCGCGCTGCCTGCAATTCAATCTAAAGAACATGCCCCCAGAGCAGATCGTCGGTCACCTTGGCAACGTACTTGGTCAGGAGATGGTGAGTTACGACGAGCCTGCCCTTTGGCTACTCGGTCGAGCCGCCGGGGGAAGTATGCGAGATGCATTGAGCCTTACTGATCAGGCCATTGCATTTGGTTCAGGCAAGGTGATGGAGGACGATGTACGCAGTATGTTGGGTAGTGTGGATCTCAGTTTTGTTTATCAGCTTTTGGAGTCCGTAGCAGGGGGTGACCCTGCCCACGTGCTTGCGACCGTAGCGCATATGGCGGAACACGCACCGGATTTTGAAGGTTCGCTCGATGAACTGCTGTCGTTGATTCACCGTGTTGCCACAGCGCAAGTGGTTCCAGATGCTATCGATAACAGCTGGGGCGATGCAGAGCGGGTCGCGGCGTTGGCCGCGGCTATCACGGCCGAAGATGCGCAACTGTTTTATCAAATGGCACTTACCGGAAAGCGCGATATCGTACTTGCACCTGACCCGCGCAAAGGATTTGAGATGATCATGCTGCGTATGTTGGCGTTCCGTCCAGCGGCGATGATAGATGAAGGTATTAGCGCTGCAGATTTGCGCGAAGCCCCTGCGCATGCAGTTGCCGCCGGGGAGGGCGGCGACCCGGTAAAAAAGTCCCATAAGGTGGAAAGCGCGGTCGCGCTTGACACCGCTAAGCCGATGTTGAAAACAGCGCCTGTTCAGGCGCCGCAGCCAGCAAGTTTAGAACAAGTACAGGCGCCTGTGCGTGCTCCCGTCGCTGAGCTGGCGATAAGGCCTTCGGTTGAAGCGCCACCGCCAGAGCGTGCAGCGCTCGTTGACGCAGAGCCGGTTGCGCTCCCTGCGGAAGTAGAAGTGGTGTTATCCGCCGGGACCTTTCCACTGGTCGAGTTGAAACAGGAAACATGGTGGCAGTTGTTAGAGCTGCTGGGGTTGGCGGGTATTGTCTATAACGTAGCCTCTCACTGTGAATTGCGTCTACGCGAAGGGGACAGCCTGCATTTTGTACTCGATGAGAGCAATGCCAGTTTATTTAATGCAAGCCACGCGGAAAAATTGCGTTTGGCAATGGAAAATTATTTTGCGCAGCCACTGACTGTACTCGTCGAGCCTGGCCAGCCACTCCAAGAAACGCCGGCGCAGCGAACGAGTAGAGCGTCGGTAGAGAGACAGAAGGAAGCCATAGTGGCGATAGAAAGTGATCAGCAGCTGCAGTCGCTGATCACCCGTTTTGACGGAGAGCTGGATCGTGCGTCCATAGCGCCAACGGATGTATAAATCGTGGGAGATAGAAGTATGAGTGGATCGATTTCAGATCTAATGGAACAGGCCCAGAAAATGCAGGCCGAAATGCAAAAAGCGCAACAGGCGATGGCTGAAGCCGAGGTGTTGGGCGAGGCGGGTGCGGGAATGGTGAGTGTCACCATGACGGGCCGTCACGATGTTAAGCGTGTTTCCATCGACCCTGCGGTACTGGAGGAGAGCAAAGAAGTGCTGGAAGACCTACTAGCCGCTGCGGTCAATGATGCTGTACGTAAAGTAGAGGCCAGGAATCAGGAGACTATGAGCGGCCTCACCGCCGGCATGAACCTTCCACCCGGTTTTAAAATGCCCTTTTGATGGAATGAATTTCCTTCTATGAATTTTAGCCCTGCCATACAAGAATTGATTGATGCTCTGCGTTGTTTGCCCGGGGTAGGCCCGAAGTCAGCCCAGCGCATGAGTCTGCATTTATTGGAGCGTGATCGTCATGGCGCAGAAGCCCTTGCAGAAGCGCTGCAGCGTGCGGTGGAATTCGTGGGCCACTGTAGCCGCTGCCGTAACTTTACCGAGCTTGATGTTTGTGAAGTATGTTCTGACCCCAAGCGGGACGTCAGTATGATATGTGTAGTGGAGACGCCAGGCGATGTCTTGGCAATCGAACAAAGTGGCAGTTTTCGCGGCCTCTACTTTGTGCTGATGGGGCATCTATCGCCTATAGACGGTGTTGGCCCGCAGGACATTGGTCTCGAGGATTTTCACCAGCGAGTCATTGATGAAGGTATTAAGGAGGTTATTCTGGCGACCAACCCAACAGTGGAAGGAGAGGCTACGGCATACTACCTCACTGATATGCTGCAGCCCGTTGGGGTGCAGGTGTCCCGAATTGCCCACGGTGTGCCGCTGGGAGGAGAGCTGGAATATGTCGATGGTTCAACACTCGCTCATGCGCTGTCCGGCCGACGGCCGGTAGAATAGATTATGGATTGGCAATTAATTGAGTCCGATGAGGCCCTGCAGCAAAAGTTGGCGCAGGTCGCTGACTGTAAAGTGGTGATGGTCGATACAGAGTTTATGCGAACCAATACCTTTTTCCCCCAGATTTCCCTGCTGCAATTGTGTTTCGTAGGCGATGCACAGGGTGAGGAAACAGCCTGGTTGATTGATCCTTTGTGCATCGAAGACACCAGCGGGATTATCGATCTTTTGACCAGTACAGATGTATTGAAGGTCTTACATTCCCCCAGCGAGGACCTGGAAGTGTTCCAGCGTTGGCTGGGTGTATTGCCGCAACCCATGTTCGACACGCAAAGAGCGGCGGCACTACTTGATCGCGGCTTTGGCCTGGGTTACAGATCGTTGGTACAGGACATTTGTGATGTTGACCTACCCAAGGGTGAGACTCGCTCTAACTGGCTGCAGCGGCCTCTCAGTGAGGCCCAGTGCGAGTATGCTGGGCTTGATGTGACATGGTTAATGCGGGTCTGGCGAGAGTTGCAAGCCCAGTGCGAAGAACAGGGCAAGCTTGAATGGGTGCTGGCTGATGGAGCCGATGCTACACAAGGCCTGGGTAGCGCGCAGCTTGCCGCACACAAAAAAATCAAGACGGCGTGGAAACTGAATGCCAGAGAGCTGGAGGCGCTCACAGCAGTGTGCCGCTGGCGAGAAGAGACAGCCAGGCGCCGTGACCGGCCGCGCAATTGGATCATCGATGACAAGATGTGTCTGCAGCTAGCCAAGGCCGATCCCCACACGTTCGCAGATATGGAAGCGAATGTAGATCTACCGCCTCCGGTTTTACGTAGACACGGAGAGGAGCTGTTACAGGTGCTCGCCGATGCTAGAGCAGTGCCCGACGATGCTCTGCCGGCTTTGCTGCCGCAGCCGCTCGATGGCGGTCAGCGCGACCGCTTGAAAAAACTCAAGGGACGGGCGCGTAGTATTGCGCAGCAATTGGGGGTAGCACCTGAAGTGCTATTGCAGAGTAAGGATTACGAATTACTGCTGCGCGAAGCAGCGGGTACCAAGGTGGAATCACCTGTGGCCTGGCAGGGCTGGCGTGAAGCGTCGGTACTGACGCCACTGCGCGATTTTCTGGGTGGGAGTTAGTCAGGTATGTTGCTGATCCAGGTTTACAAAAGTTCGCGCAAGGAAGAGTCGTATCTATACGTCGAAAAATCTCGCGGACTGGAAGATGTACCAGAGGCTTTGATGCAACAATTTGGAGAGCCCGAGAAAGTCATGCTGTTGTCTCTAACTGCAGATAAGAAACTCGCGCGAGTGAATGCGGTAGAGGTGATTGCAGATATCGAGCGCCAGGGCTTCTTTTTGCAGATGCCGCCTACCCTGGCGCAACTGATGGCCCGTGACTCTAGCCGTGACTGATTGGTGGCATGAAAAAAAGCTGGAAGATCTCAACCCAGTTGAATGGGAGGCATTGTGTGATGGCTGCGCCAAGTGCTGTTTGCACAAGCTTGAAGATGAGGACAGCGGAGAAATTCATTACACCAAAGTGCGCTGTCGGTATCTGGACGAACAGAGCTGCAGTTGCTCTGATTATAAGAATCGCTCGGTGCTGGTGCCCAACTGCATTGATTTGAAAGGCGCTGATGTGGCGGGGTTAAACTGGTTGCCCAACACCTGCGCCTATCGTTTACGAGCGCGGGGAGAGCAACTGCCCAACTGGCACCCGCTGGTGAGTGGAGATCCAGAGTCCGTGCACGAGGCTACCGTCTCCATACGAGGCAGAGCCGTTTCAGAAGAATATGTCCACCCCGACGGCTACGATGAACACATTGTGCATTGGGTAGAATAGGAGAGAGTCAGTGTTAAGCGAAAGTTCTTATCTTACTGCCATCTATATCTATACAGGCGCAGCTGGCCTAATGCTTCTGTATCTCACCTGGTGGCTGTCGCGTAGCTGGTCTCCTGGCTGGGCCGCTTTACTGGTTTTGCTGGCTGCAGCACTACTTCTGACGCCTGCCTACCCCCGCACGGACGTCAATACTATGGCTCCAGCGTTGATAGTGGCTGGATTTCAATACTTCACCGAGGGCTATGAGGCGGCAGAGCATGCGCTGAAGCCGTTGGGCTTTATGTGCGGATTGGCAGCTGGCATAGCGCTGTTACTGCGTTTGACCCTTCTAAAGGGGCGCTCCTCTCGCAAAATGAAAAACGCTCAAGCAGCGCCTGAGTCTTGAGAGTTGCCACCGGGGTTTTCCAGTATGGGGCCTAAATTGGCCACCTAAGTCACCGTGTAACTTAAATTAAACGCCATGGACCAGTATTGATTAGCCGCTCCTCAATCTGTAATCTGTCGGCCTTTCGTAGATAGAGTGAAAAAAGAGAAGATTATGAAATTTGAAGGTACAGAACGGTATGTAGCCACGGACGATTTGCGCATGGCTGTTAACGCGGCAGTGACGCTGGAACGACCACTGTTGATCAAGGGCGAGCCAGGCACAGGAAAGACTATGCTGGCAGAAGAAGTCGCTCTGGGTTTGAACAAGCGCCTTATCCAATGGCACATCAAATCGACCACCAAGGCGCAGCAAGGCCTGTACGAGTACGACGCGGTTTCCCGTCTGCGCGATTCGCAGCTGGGCGACGAGAAAGTTCAGGACATTGGCAATTACATTAAGCGCGGAAAATTGTGGGAAGCCTTCGCTGCCGATGAACAGGTCGTGCTGCTGATTGACGAAGTGGACAAAGCCGATATTGAGTTCCCCAACGACTTGTTGGTAGAGCTGGATCGCATGGAATTCTTTGTTTACGAGACAGGCGAGACGGTCAAGGCGACGCACCGTCCTATCATAATCATTACCAGCAACAACGAGAAGGAACTGCCCGACGCGTTCCTGCGTCGCTGCTTCTTCCACTTCATCAACTTCCCCAACCGCGATACCATGCGTGAAATTGTCGATGTGCACTATCCCAATATCGCCAAGGATCTGGTACAGGAAGCGATGGAGCTTTTCTTCGATGTGCGAGCTATCCCTGGCCTGAAGAAAAAGCCTTCCACTTCCGAGCTAATCGATTGGCTGAAGTTGTTGATGGCCGATGATATTCCCGACGAGATCCTTAGGGATCGCGACCCCACCAAGGCCATTCCACCACTGTACGGCGCTCTTCTGAAAAATGAACAGGACGTACACTTGCTGGAACGTTTGGCCTTTATGAATCGCAGGGAGAATCGCTAGCGAACCACGCTAGTGGCTCACGGGTGCAATCATGCTAATTAACTTTTTCCATGGTCTCAAAGATGCGGGTGTGCCTGTCACTCCGCGCGAACTACTCGATCTGCTGGAAGGCCTCAAGCAACATGTCGCCTTTGTCGATATGGATGAATTTTACTATTTCAGCCGCACTTGTATGGTGAAGGATGAGAAGTACTTCGACCGTTTTGATCGTGCCTTCAGTATGCATTTTAAGGAACTTGAGGCGCTTGACGATATCATCGAAGCGCTGATTCCTGACGACTGGCTGCGTTCCGAATTCCTGAAAAACCTTACCGATGAAGAAAAAGAGAAAATTGAATCTCTAGGCGGTTTGGAAAAGTTGATCGAGGAATTCAAGAAGCGCCTCGAAGAACAGAAAGAGCGGCACGAGGGTGGCGACAAATGGGTAGGCACCGGCGGTACGTCTCCGTTTGGCCAGGAAGGGTATCACCCGGAAGGTATTCGGGTCGGCCCCAATGGCAAGAACAAAAAGGCCGTTAAAGTTTGGGATAAACGCGACTTTAAGAACCTCGATGACAGCGTCGAACTGGGCACACGTAATATCAAAGTTGCTATGCGGCGCCTGCGCAAGTTTGCCCGCACCGGGGCAGCTGATGAGCTGGATCTGGACGACACTATTAGTTCAACTGCACGTAATGCTGGCTTCCTGGATATCAAGATGGTTCCGGAGCGTCACAACGCGGTTAAAGTGTTGCTGTTTTTCGATGTTGGCGGCTCCATGGATCCGCACGTGCGCGTTTGTGAAGAGCTGTTTTCCGCGGCGCGTACCGAGTTCAAGCACATGGAGAATTTTTACTTTCACAACTTCCTGTATGAGAGCGTGTGGCGCAACAATGTGCGACGCCACAATGAGCGCATGTCCCTGTTGGATATTCTGCACAAGTACAGCCACGACTATAAAGTCATTTTTGTGGGTGATGCCTCCATGTCGCCTTACGAAATTGTGCAGCCCGGTGGTTCAGTTGAGCATTGGAATGAAGAAGCCGGCGAGACCTGGATGCGGCGTCTTAAGGAAGTCTATGACAAGGTGATCTGGATCAATCCTGCACCAGAAGACGAGTGGCAGTACACGCAATCCGTGTCTATAGCGCATCAATTGATGGAAGGCCACATGTACCCCCTGACCCTCAAGGGGCTGGAAGAGGGCATGGCCTACCTTTCCAGGTAGGTTCCAAAGGCGATCAGGCTGGCAGTAATAGCCACGTTGAGGGATTCCACGCCATTGCGCATGGGAATACTGAGATGTGTATCTGCCAGAGCCTGAGCCTGCGCACTGACCCCCTGGGTTTCATTCCCAAGAACAAAAACACTGAACGGTGCGCCCGCGTACTCGAACAAAGATTCGCTGGCGTTGGCCTGTAGCGAGCAAATTTTCGCGCCATGATCACGGCAGCTAGCCAGTGCACTCGGAAGTGTGTCGCAACGCAGCAGTGGTGCTCGGTATACGGTGCCTGCACTGGCTTTAATGACCAGCGGACCTAGCGCAGCATTGCCGGCCTGCGCAATGACAATACCATCGATATTTCCCGCCGCTGCCGAGCGAATAATCATTCCCAAATTTTGTGGGTTGCTGATGCCGTCCAGCGCCAACAGGCGTCTTGCGGGCTGCTCACAGGATTCTTTGAGGTAGTCGTCGAGTGTTCGAAAGGCGGGGCAAATTACGTCCAGCGCGACGCCCTGATCCTGCTTGCCATTCTTTGACAGTCGCGACAGGGCTTCACGGCTATGCTCCTTTATAGGTAGCTCTAGCTGCTCGGCGAGCGCTTTTATTTCCCGGACAATGCCGCCCTCGCGGTTGCTACTGGCCACATGCAGAGCGTGGCAGTTCAAGCTTTTGTCGCGCAGGGTTTCCAGAACAGCTTTACGTCCGTAGACAGTGAGCATGCCATCAAACAGGGCTTTTTTTTGTTGATAGGCGGGGGTGTCAGGCATGGCTGCTTAGCAAGGTAGTGATATGAGCAATGGTGCTACTGGCCGAGGGAGTCGCGGCCGCTTGCGAGCGCCATAATACGGTCGGCAGATTCCTTCATACGCGCTGCAATATCTTCTACCTGAGCGCCGGTGATCGGTTTGTCGAAAGAGCCTGCGACAAAGCACATCACGGGTACCTCTTTGTAGACAAACACCGGCACACTGATGGTGCTGATTTCGTAGCGCGCCTTGGGGTCGATGCGATCAAGGTGGAAGTGTTCGTCACACAGATCGTGTTGGTACTTGTTCGCTGCTTCTTCCAACTCCGTCAGGCTCCAGGAATTATGAATGCGGCCGAGCTCTATCCGTAATTCCGCTTCGGCGTCAGTGTTAAGCGTAACCTCGTATCCTCTGGCGCGAATGGCAATCAGTGATACGCGCAGTTTCTGATCCAATTTTTCGTTGTAGCCATCACGCGATTCATGCGCTCTTGTGATCCAGGCCTCCAAGTATTTCGCATCTGAAAACGCAGTGAAACAGGCAGCGACAGGCGCGGTGTTGGGCAAGCGCAGGCCGAGTTGAAAGGAGTCAATCAGGGGTGTTGCGCGGCCGTAAAGCGCGAGTAAAACCTGATGCAATTTGGAGCGGCCAGTAACCGCAAAGCCTATGCCTAGGTCGTTTTGCAATGCCTCTAATTCCGGGCGTGCATACTCAAGAACTGGAAACTGTGCGAAGGCGGCATTGCCGGCTGCGATGATTGAGGGCCCTAAGCGATAGGCTTTTGTCTTTGGGTGTTGTACCAAAAAACCGTAGTTGGCCATGGTCGTCAAAATGGCGTGGCAGGTAGCTTTGTTGAGGTTCAGCCGCCGGGTCATTTCCGTCAGACCGAACGCCTGGTGCGGGTTCGCCATTAGCAGGTCCAGAATCGCTAACGCGCGCGCGGTAGGTTGAGAAAAAAGTGCCACGTAAAAACTCCGGAATTATTGGTCGGCTCGCTACTCGGGACGGCAGAGGTATGAGGCCAAGTATACTGTACTGTACCGCTCGGGCAAGCCACACTGGTAAGACTTTCGACAGGGGCGTATTTTGAGCCCTCCGCATAAACAGGCATAGGCCATTGAAAAGCTTCAAGTTGTACAGCGCAAGCGAGTGTCATTTGTGCGATCTGGCACAGGGCATGCTGGAGGAGTCACAGGCGGGAGGAAGTGATATTGCCTGGGAAAAAGTGGATATTCGCGCTAATGGCGAATTGAATGAGCGCTATGGCCTTAGTATTCCAGTGCTTGCGCACCCGGATGCCAGAGAACTGGGCTGGCCGTTTTCACCCGCGCAGTTGAGGCGCTTCCTAGCGTCCTGATTGAGAAGGTGGGTTGCGCTCAGTCTTTTTTCCCAACGCGCACGGCCAGCACATCGCAGGTGGCGCCGTGGAGAACGCCGTTCGCGGTAGAGCCCATCAGTAACTGCCAGCCGTGTCGGCCGTGGCTGCCCACTACTATCAGGTCAACTCCCAGCTCTTCAGCCATTGCGTGAATCTCTACCTCGGGTTTCCCTAACATCATGCGCTGATGTTCAGTATCGGCCCCTGCGCTTTGCGCAAAATGTTGCAGCTGTAGTTTGGCCTGTGTGTGTATTTCTTCCTGTATGCCGGAAAAATCCATGGGGATATCACCGCCATAGGCAAAACTGAGGGGCTCAATGACATGAATAATGTAAAGCTCGGCTTCATTTCTGGCGGCTACTGCCAGTGCGCGTTGCATTACTGCAGTTGAGTTCTCACTGAGGTCGATTGCTACCAAAATTTTAGTGTACTGAATCATAGTTTGTTCCCCCCCCGGAAACCGTGATGGCTAGTTATAGCATAGAATACCTGCGCTACAATGGGGTTTTCAAGTTACGATGATGTTCTGCTGTTCCGGTTGATCCCAATCAGGTAGTTGCATGCTAACGTTTTTTATTATTTTAGTTATCGTCACAGTGGCTATTGTGCCGCTGGTGCAATTAGCGCCAAGTAAAAGACTGCGGCGGATCGCGCGACTCAGAGAATATGCCGCGGTTCATGGTTTATTCGTGGAATTTAGGGAAACACCCGGCAAAGAGCAATTAATACGGCTCGCCCAGTTCCGCCCCGCTGATGTTATTTATTACGGCAAACGGCTGCGGCCTCCCAAGGGCAAACCCCTGGATTCAAATAGCTGGATTGCAGCTCCGGAAGGCTGGCGTAGCCTCGGTAAGCGAGTTCCCGTACCCGCATCATTGTTGGAATTACCGCCCGAAATATTTGCCGCCAGTGTGGATGGATCCAGCTGTGGTGTGTACTGGGCTGAGTCCGCTGAGGAGGAGACTGTGGAGCAAATTCGGACGGCTCTGGAGGCCTGGTCTGAAAAACTAATCTGACCTGAGTTGGCAATTTTTCTTGACCCCAACTCAATAGCGACTTATATATGCCCCTTTTTTGCGCAGCTCTCAATGGGCTGGCAAGCGACCGTTTGCGGATACACAGGAAATTATGGGTAAGTCACTAGTTATCGTGGAGTCGCCGGCTAAGGCCAAGACTATCAACAAATATCTCGGGCCGGATTTCATCGTGAAATCCAGCGTAGGGCATATACGAGACCTGCCAACTTCGGGCAGCGGCACCAAAAAAGTTGATCCTAAAGAACGCGCTGCAGCGGCTGCAAAGACGCGCAAAATGGCGCCCAAGGCGAAGGCAGCGCATCAGAAAAAGAAGGCTAGGCAACAGCTTATAGGGCGTATGGGAATTGACCCCAGTAAGGGCTGGAAGGCCGACTACCAGATCCTGCCAGGTAAGGAAAAAGTGGTCAGCGAGCTGCAAAAGGTGGCCGCGAAATGCGACGCCATCTATCTCGCGACTGACCTTGACCGCGAAGGGGAGGCAATTGCCTGGCACCTGAAGGAAGCAATAGGCGGCGACGATTCTCGCTATCAACGGGTGGTATTCAACGAAATCACCGAGAAAGCGATCACTGAGGCCTTTGAGAAACCCGCTATATTGGACATGGACCACGTTAATGCCCAACAGGCCCGGCGTTTTCTGGATCGAGTGGTTGGGTACATGGTATCGCCGCTGTTGTGGGCAAAAGTTGCCCGCGGCCTTTCTGCAGGCCGAGTACAGTCGGTTGCAGCTCGCCTGATTGTGGAGCGGGAGCGTGAGATTCGCGCCTTTGTACCGGAAGAGTACTGGGAAATTCACGCCGATCTGGCGACGGCCAAGAAGGAAAATATTCGCTTTCAAGTGCGCAAGCACAAAGATGTGAATTTCAGGCCCAACAATGCTGATACGGCAGGGGCCGCCAATAGCGAGCTTGAAAAGCATAGCTACGCAGTCAGTAAGCGGGAAGATAAACCGACCCGCTCAAAGGCACCTTCACCGTTCATTACATCGACACTGCAGCAATCAGCCAGCACCCGGTTGGGGTTCAGTGTCAAGAAGACCATGATGTTGGCCCAGCGTCTGTATGAGGCCGGTTACATCACTTACATGCGTACTGATTCTCTGAATTTGAGTACTGAAGCAGTAGCAGCTTGTCGTAGCTATATCGAGAAGACGTATTCTTCCAAGTATCTGCCAGACCAACCTAAGATTTTTTCCTCAAAAGAAGGGGCTCAGGAAGCACACGAAGCCATCCGCCCTTCGGATGTCAATGTGTTACAGGCATCCTTGAATGGCATGGAGCGGGACGCAGAGCGGCTCTATGAACTGATCTGGCGTCAATTTGTCGCCGGTCAAATGCCCGACGCTGAGTACACCGCTACCGTTGTGACGGTAACGGCTGGCGATTACCAATTAAATGCCAAAGGCAGAATCATTCGATTCGACGGTTATACCAAGGTACAGGCACCCGCAGGTCGTAAAGCTGACGATGCGGTACTTCCAGATCTAAAAGAAGGGCAGGTATTGAGCCTGATCAAACTGGATCCGGCGCAACACTTTACCAAGCCAGTATCGCGCTACGGCGAAGCGAGCCTGGTACGCGAGCTTGAAAAGCGCGGAATCGGCAGGCCTTCCACTTACGCGTCCATTATTTCCACTATCCAGGATCGTGGCTACGTGCGCTTGGAAAATAAGCGTTTCTACGCCGAAAAAATGGGCGACATTGTCACTCAGCGGCTGCAGACCAGTTTTGTTGATTTACTCGACTATGGCTTCACCGCGTCCATGGAAGAACGTCTCGATCAAGTTGCACAGGGTAATCTGAAATGGCATGACTTACTGGATTCTTTCTATGCTGAGTTTAGCGAGCTGCTAGAAAAAGCGAGTGAAGCTGAGCCCAACGGTATGCAGCTCAATGAGCCGACGATGACGGACATTGAATGCAGCAACTGCGCGAAGCCCATGCAGATTAGAACAGCGAGCACCGGTGTTTTTCTAGGCTGTTCAGGGTATGCCCTGCCTCCTAAAGAGCGCTGCAAGAACACCTTGAACCTCACTGCCGGCGATGAAGCGATACATGAAGATGAGGATGATGAAGCGGAATCACGTTTGCTGCTAGACAAGCATCATTGCTCTATCTGTAGTACGGCAATGGATAGCTACCTAATTGACGAAGATCGAAAGCTTCATGTTTGTGGCAATAACCCTGATTGCGACGGTTTCGAAGTTGAGCACGGTAAATTCAAGATCAAGGGCTATGAAGGGCCTTTACTGGATTGCGACAAGTGCGGCGCTGAAATGCAGTTGAAAAATGGCCGCTTTGGAAAATACTTTGGTTGTACCGCTGACGAATGTAAAAATACTCGTAAGCTACTTCGCAGCGGTGAGGCAGCCCCACCAAAAATGGATCCAGTGCCGATGCCGGAGCTGGAGTGCTTGAAAGTGGAAGACACTTATATCTTGCGCGATGGTGCCGCGGGCTTGTTTCTCGCTGCCAGTCAGTTTCCCCGAAACCGAGAAACCCGAGCGCCTCTCGTAAGTGAAATACTGCCGCACCAGGCGGAGATTGACCCCAAGTACAGTTTCCTGTTCAGTGCTCCGGTTGCAGATCCGGATGGTCATCCGGCGCAGGTGCGCTTTAGTCGCAAGACGAAAGAGCAGTATGTGATGACCGAGCACGATGGCAAGCCCACCGGCTGGAAGGCGTTTTATGACGGTGGTAAGTGGCATGAGGATAGACCCAAGCCGAAAGCCAAAGCCAAGCCCAAAGCAAAAGCTAAACCGAAAAAGAAGGCTAAGGCGAAAGCTAAAGTGAAAGCCAAGGCAAAAGCCAGCCCCAAAGACAGCTGAGCGGGGGTTTGGCCCTGACGGTGCGATAGAGCGTCACTACAGCCGGCTTGATGAGTATTGGTTCACATTCCTGCAGATGATACTCGCCAGCAGTGCTAGCGGCTGTTGGTAGCGGCTGATAGAATGATTCTGCAGCATAAACAACACGAGGTTTTTTGAGTGCCAGCTTCTTTACTGGAAATAGTCGATCTGGGCGACGGTGAAATCGTACTGCAAAGAGCAGATGATGATTCTGAGCCATTGGTGACCATCCAATTTTCCGAACAATCCCGCATCTATCTTATGGAGAATGGTCTTGAGGTAGCGAAAGCTATGATACAGGCCGGCATTAAGGCGGCGGCTGTTATGGCTGAGCAGGGTGAGGTTGATGTCGATACACCACAGGAAGCGCCGCGAGTGCTGCACTAGCGGGTTCGGTCCCGTGTCAGTGAGGGGCGTCTTCTATTCGGTATTTAGTGGTGGGGGGCTGAGCGGCTTTGATTGGACGTCTGTAAACCAATACCCTGGTCTACTTCTACGCTCGTTCTACGTTCTGGCACCAATTGCAGTATGCAGCGCTAGCCTCTCGCTAACGCTTCCCTGAACTCTCTCTAGCTTCGGCGCAGTACCCCTACACTCAAGCCTTCTATCGCAAATTCTTGCTCGCGTAAATCGACATGAATGGGATCGTAATCGGGGTTTTCAGGCAGCAGTTCCAGCACATGTTTTTGTTTGGTTTTGTGCAGACGTTTCACCGTAACTTCGTTTTCTATACGCGCCACGATAATATCGCCATTTTTGGCAACGCCCGTGCTGTGAACAGCTAGTAGATCTCCGTCAAAGATGCCCACGTCTATCATGCTGTCGCCTTGCACCGTCAGAAAATAATCTGCGCTGGGTTTGAAAAAGCTTGCAGGCAAGTTGCAATAGTCCTCGATGTGCTCTTCTGCCAATACCGGGTTGCCTGCTGCTACACGGCCTATGATGGGAATACCATCGGTCTGTGGCAAGCGGATACCGCGTGACGCGCCCGGGATCATTTCTATTGCCCCCTTGCGCGCCAGAGCCTTCAGATGTTCTTCAGCGGCATTGGCCGATTTAAAGCCTAGCTCCCGTGCAATATCGGCGCGGGTAGGGGGGTAGCCAGTCTGGTCGATGTGCTGGCGAATAATATCCAGCACCTGCTGTTGCCGTAGTGTTAACTTTTCCATTGTTGCCGCCCTCTGAAGTTGGCTTTCGCCAATTTCTGTTTATATCTGTTTATCCATACAGGTGCTGTGATTATATACAGTTATTCGGGGCAGATACAAGCGGCTGGGACTTTTGGTCACTGAGTCTGTAGCAAGGGGTTTAGCGTGGCCGCTGGGGGCTAAAAGGGCGGCGTACAAGGGGTGGCAGGGCGGGACCAATACTTGGGTGGCATGAGTCTGGCTGCGCAATGAGCGAGGAGCGAGGAGCTGGCTATAACTCCTCTACGCCTACCATCGTGTCTGGTTCGATGGAGCTTACTGGGTTGGCCCAGTCTTGCGGGTGCATGGGCAAGTCCGGGTCCAGCAAGTCATCATCATCTAGTTCGAAGGCTGTGCGCCAGTCTTCGGGCGCTTCTACATGCTCGAGCAACATTTCGCGCCAGCCATCTAGATCATACTCTGAGATTTCGCCATCGAGAAATTGCGTTTCTATCGTCAGACTCGTAGTGTCCCAGTCCACCACTTCAAACAGGGCATGGGTCTGTAGATCCCTGTACCAGGTGCCGATTACCGGGCTCAACATCTTCATTTCGATACCTGCTCCTTTAGCTGTTGTGGTCTGCTTCCTCGTAACAGAACATATCACTTTGGCCGAGCCTGTCCATTATGTGAATCAGTCATAAGCAGCCACCTAGAAATTCCCTTGGGGAGTATCGAAAAATCTTTTTAAAACAGATCAATTGCTTGCAGGTGCTTTCAAGAGTTGACTTAAGTCTTCACTCGCTTTTATATAGCCGAACTTGCAGTGTGTGCACGACCGACATGAAAAAACTGTCTAAAAACGTGGCAATCTCTGTTGACTCAATCAAGGTGATCAAAAATCGTGGACAGTATTGAAGAACTGGTGACGAACGTAGTCGGGCACGAGCCATTGCAGCAACATATGGCAACGCTTGGACTTTTATTGCTGGCGGGTGTTCTCCTGCATATCTTGCTGGGCTTTGTATTGCGGCGGTTGCGCCGCGCTGCTATTTCCAGCGCTCAGAAGTGGGATGATGTTCTTATCACTGCGGGGGACACCCCCCTGCGTTTTGGCCTCTGGATTTTAGTGGCTTACGTCGCTTTGCGGCTGTATCCCTTTGGTGACGCTCTGCAGACCCAGTTGATTCGCATCCCTAACACCGGCCTTGTGTTGCTGCTGGTCTGGTTTGGTAACCGTCTTATCAGCGGAGTAGAGGAGGAGCTGCTGGCTCCGGGGCGTGCCAGGGTGTCCTCTTCCAATGACAAAGCCACGGTGCACGCTACTGCCAGGTTGGCTCGCATCGCCCTATGGCTCGTTGCGGCCCTGATGATTCTTCAAAGTGTCGGAGTCAGTATTTCGGGATTACTGGCCTTCGGCGGAATAGGGGGTATCGCCGTCGGCTTTGCTGCTAAAGATTTACTGGCAAACTTCTTCGGGGGCTTAAGTATTCACCTTGATAGACCGTTTACTGTGGGGGATTGGATTCGCTCTCCCGACAAAGAGATCGAGGGAACAGTGGAGAGCATTGGTTGGCGGCTCACGCGAATCCGGACCTTCGATCAGAGGCCGCTGTATGTGCCCAATGCGGTGTTCAGCCAGATTTCCGTGGAAAACCCTTCGCGCATGTTTAACCGACGCATTCGTGAGACCTTCGGGTTGCGCTACCAGGACGCCGACAAAGCCGCGACTATCGTGCAGCAGGTGCGCACTATGCTGCAGGAGCACGAGGAAATTGATCTTTCCCGCACACTCATCGTCAACCTTGTGTCATTTGGCGATTCGTCTATCGACTTCTTCATCTACACCTTTACGAAAACTACCGTTTGGGTGGACTTCCACCAAATCAAAGAGGACGTTCTGTTGAAAATTCTTGCCATCATCCATGCCAACGATGCCGATGTCGCTTTCCCGACGCGCACCGTACAACTTGAACACATTGGGCCGGAGGTGGGTCAATGAAGCCGCTGGCGATTATTGGAGGTACCGGCATTGACGAGCTGGAGGGGCTGGAGGTTGTGCAGTCCCATGCCGTCGAAACACCTTTCGGCGATCCTTCGCGGGACATTCAGGAAGGGCGGTTGGGCGATATCCCGCTGTTCTTCTTACAGAGGCATGGCAGCCCCGGCGCCATTCCTCCGCACAAAATTAACTACCGCGCAAATATATGGGCGCTGCAGTCGCTGGGGGTCACCGGTATTGTGGCAATCAATGCGGTGGGCGGTATTACTGAGTCTATGCGTCCAGGGCGCTTGCTGATTCCCGATCAGCTTATCGACTATTCCTGGGGGCGTGAGCATACCTTTGATGATGGTGCCTCTGGCGAGGTTATGCATATTGATTTTACTGAGCCCTACGACCGAGGCTTACGGCAGGAGCTGTTGGCGGCTGCGCAAGCGGAAGGTATCTCCCACGAGAGCTCGGGCGTTCACGGCATCACACAGGGCCCGCGCTTGGAAACAGCCGCAGAGATCGTAAGGATGACTCGTGATGGCTGTGATGTGGTGGGAATGACGGGTATGCCGGAGGCTGCACTAGCGATGGAGTCGGGCGTCCCCTACGCCTCGGTCTGTATGGTCGTGAACCCGGCCGCCGGTTTGAGCGACGTGCCCCTGACTCTGGACACAATGCGACAGGTTCTTCAGCAGGAGTCTGCTGTTGTGCGGCAATTGCTCAGTGCCTTGTTACGCGATCGTAGTGCGGCTTAGGGGCTGCCAGTCTCTGCAGTTTCAGGTGTGAGCTCTGGCTCTTCAGCCAGCGCCATTTCTTCGAGGTCTTGTTCGTCCAGCGGCGTTACTTTGATCACCAGGCCCAACATGGGGTGGTCAATGTAATGTACTTCCTGGCTGCGCATACGTCTTTTTTGTTGCAGTAAAACTGCGTGGCGATAGGGGTAGATGGGTTCCAGTTTCTCTAGTGGCAGAGTCTCGAGGTCTTCTGAGGCAGCAGCGGCCTTATCGCTTGTGATGTTCCCCAAGGTGATGTTTTCTCCCTCCAGGGTTGCCAGCACGGTCGGTGAAGACAATGCTTCAAACGGTTCGATGGCCAGCGGCAATGGCTCTTCAATAATCACCGAAAGTGGCCCCAACGGAGCAGGGGGCATGCGCCAGTCGCTATCCAGGTACTCCCCCGACGTGTTCAACCAAAGATTGGTTTCCAGGTGCAGGTAGCGCGACAGATAAAGATTGATAGAACCCTGCAGTTTTGGCCAGCCACCGTAGTCTCCCGAGTGATCAAGAATGATGGGGAGTGTGTCAGATTTTCCGATAACGGGTTGAACCCAGCTTTCGTGAAACAGCATCTGATAACTACCGCTACGGTTCATGTAGGCTGCCTTGCCGCGAAACTCCAGCAGCGAATTGGGTAGTTTTTGGAAAGGAGTGGGAAGCAGAAGTTGTGGTGTAGTGTCAGTTGCGTTGGCAACTCTACCTACTGCTTCAGCCTGCAGCAAGTGCGAGCCGATTTTCACGGTTTCGTCTGTGTCGTTAGCGATATCAGCAGGCTCAATCTCGCTGGGCAAGAAATTTGCAGAACCCCGAAGAGGCGTCAAGATTTGGCGGCCAAATTCGTCGACAGTGCTCTGCCCTGAAAAATTCACCTGATTCTGTTCAACGGTATCTGGGTCCACCAAAAAACGCGCGGCACCCGGATAGCCAAGTCTTGGGGTCGGCTCCCATCGCTCGGTAGATTCACCACCGCGATGGCTAAACACCATCAGCTCAACGCGAAACCAGCGCTCTTCCTGCGCGTGCAGCGTTGTGCCCCAAAACAGCGAAAGGCAGAGCAGGGATAGCAGCGCAAAAGTTGCGGTTGATGATGATTTCGATTTAAGCATTCACGGCCTCAGTGGCGTCAGCGGCAAAGGTGTCCAGCAGTTGTTCGAGATAGCGTTGCCGTTCCTCGGCGTCTGGCAGGCTCGCTTCAAAACGCAGGCGAGTAGGGCCGGACAATTTATAAGTGCGAGGGTCTGACTGAACCAGGGTAACAAGCGTCATTGGATTTACCCGTGTCGTCTCCTTGAAATCGATACTACCACCCTCGGGGCCCGCTTCAATAGTTCGTATGCCCAAGTCCTGCGCTCGCAGGCGAACTTTGGAAACCTCAAACAAATTATTGACCTGGCGCGGGAGTAAGCCAAAGCGGTCAATCATTTCGACCTGCAAGTTGCGCAGATCATCATTGCTGGCTGCGGCGGCAATTCGCTTGTACAAAATGAGTCGGCTGTTGACGTCGGGCAGGTAATCGTCGGGGATAAGTGCTGGGGTGTGCAGATTAACTTCAGTACCCTGATCCAGTGGGGCGTCTACATCGGGAATGTCACCGCGGCGCAATGCTGCGACCGCGCGCTCGAGCATGTCCATGTACATGCTGAAGCCCACGCTGTGGATCTGCCCGCTTTGTTCGTCACCAAGCAGTTCGCCGGCGCCGCGTATTTCAAGATCATGAGTTGCCAGAAGATAGCCCGCTCCCAGATCTCCGGCGGCCTCGATAGCCTCCAATCGCTTGCCTGCGTCTGCAGTGATTGCGGAGCGCGGTGGTGTTAACAGATAAGCGTAAGCCTGGTGATGAGATCGTCCGACTCGGCCGCGTAACTGATGCAGCTGCGCGAGACCAAATTTGTCAGCCCGTTCTATGATGATCGTGTTGGCGTTGGGGATGTCTATGCCCGTCTCAATAATGGTTGTACACAGCAGTATCTGGTGCCGCCTGTGGTAGAAGGCGGACATCACCTGCTCCAGTTGTGTTTCGCGCATCTGTCCGTGGCCAACCCCAATGCTTAGATCGGGCAGCAGCTGGCGTAATTTCCTGGCAGTCTCTTCTATGGTTTTCACTTCGTTGTGCAGAAAATAAACCTGACCGCCGCGCAAGGTTTCGCGCAGTACTGCTTCCTTTATCAAAGCAATATTGTGTTCGCGCACAAAGGTCTTAATGGAGAGCCGTCTGGCAGGTGGCGTGGCAATGATAGACAGATCTCGCATGCCGCCCAAGGCCATATTAAGTGTGCGTGGAATAGGGGTGGCCGTTAGAGTAAGAATGTCGACCTCGGTGCGCATCGCCTTGATGATTTCTTTCTGCTTTACACCGAAGCGGTGTTCCTCATCGATAATCAGCAAGCCGAGGTCGTTAAAACGGAAGTCCTTCTGCAATAATTTATGCGTGCCAATGAGGATGTCGATATCTCCGGCGGCAGCGCGTCTTGTGATTTCTGTAAGCTCTTTGGCCGACTTGAAACGAGAGATCACTTCAATTTTCACTGGCCAGTCCGCAAAGCGGTCGCTGAAGGAGTTGTAGTGTTGTTGCGCCAGCAGAGTCGTGGGCACCAATACGGCGACCTGTTTCTGGTTGCGGGTCGCAACAAAGGCAGCACGCAGGGCGACCTCTGTTTTGCCGAAACCGACATCGCCGCATACCAGTCTGTCCATCACTTTTGGGCTGTACATGTCTTGCAGTACGGCGGCGATGGTGACCTCTTGATCCGGCGTCTCCTCGAAAGGGAAGGCAGCACAAAATTGGTCGTAGCGATGTTCGTCCGACTCGAAGGCAAAGCCCACGCGAGCCTCGCGCCGTGCATAGACTTCCAACAATTGCGTGGCAATATCGTTGGCTTTCTCGCTGGCTTTGCGTCGCGCTTTTTCCCACTGGTCAGATCCCAGTCTGTGCAGCGGCGCTGTCTCCGGATCGCTGCCGGAATAGCGCGAGATAAGGTGCAGCGAAGATACCGGTACATACAGCCGTGTGCCTTGCGCATATTCCATTGTCAGGAATTCGGTTTCCTGATCATCCACCGCTAGCTTCTGCAGCCCAATATAGCGACCCACGCCGTGCTCCAGGTGCACCACGGGAACACCCTCACGCAGTTCATTGAGGTCCTTGAAGGCATTGGCAATGGCATTTTCTTCAGTCGCTTTGCGCCGCCTTCGTTGCGCGACACGGTTACCAAAGAGCTGCGCTTCACAAATCAGTGTGGGTTGGCCGGAGCCGAAATACAGTCCGCGATCCAGCGGTGCGGTGGCGATGGCGAACTCCAGCCCGGAACCGAGGAAGGTTTGCCAGTCGGCAACGCTAGGTGGCTCCAGTTGGTGTTCTTTTAAAGACTGCAGCAGTATTTCCCGGCGGCCAGCTGACTCTGCAACCAACAAAGCGGGGCCCTCATGTTCCTCCAAAAACCTCATCAGGTTGGCAACGGGAGATTCCTGGTGGCTCTCCGTTGCCAAACTGGGCGGTTGCTGTACCACCGTCTGCTGATGCAAGGCGGCGTCGGGATTGTGGCGTAGCTCGAGAACGGAAAATTGGCCCAGTAATTGATACAGCTCCTCGACAGGAATAAAGCCGCGGCTTGGCGGTAGCAGAGGGTGGCGTGGGTCAATACCGTATTCCTCGAAGCGGGTTGCCACCTCCTGCCAGAAATGGGTGGCGGCGCCGTGGTGGTCGCCCACGGTGACGATTGCGGTGCCCGGTGGCACGTAGGAAAACAGGGTCGCGCATTCTTTGAAGAATAAGGGAAGGTAATACTCGCAGCCTCCTGGGCTGCGGCCAGCACTCACATCTACGTAGCTAGGGCACTGGTCGTGGTCTACGTCAAAGGCCTCGTACCAGTTCATCTGGAAGGTGTGTACGGCTCCTTTTTCCAGGGGATACTCACGAGCCGGCAGCAAATTTATTTCCTCGACTTTGTCTACCGTGCGCTGGGTTTCAGGGTCAAAGGTGCGCAAGCTATCCACTTCGCTATCTAAAAGATCGATGCGAAAGGGCAGGGCGCTGCCCATGGGAAAGATATCGATCAGTGAGCCGCGCTGGGCAAACTCCCCGTGTTCGTAGACTGTCTCCACGTTGACGTAGCCATTGCGCTGCAAGTTTCGTCGAAATGTATCTACATCCAGTGTTTGGCCAGCCTGCAAGACCAGGCTGTTACCGGCAATGTAGTCGCACGGTGCCAGGCGGTGCATGAGGGTGGGTACGGGTACGATCAGTATCCCCTCAGTCATGCCAGGCAGGCGATAGAGGGTGTTTAGGCGCTCGGAAATGATGTCCTGATGCGGTGAGAAATTGTCGTAGGGCAGTGTCTCCCAATCCGGGAATACGAGAATCTCTACAGGGGCCTCGAGGAAAAAGGGCAGCTCGCGTTCCAATGCCAGCGAAGTGCTGGTATCTGCGGTGATGACCACCAATAGTCGGCCCGGTAATGCAAGTTCAGCAATACAGCTGGCATCCGCGCTGCCACTAAAGGGGCCTACCGAGGTGCGCGTACCTGGCTGTTCGGGCCAGGGTGTTTTGTCGACCAGTGTAGTGAACATAAAACAAGAATCGCTTGAGGGTGTGTCTTGGGGGGTCAGAAGCAGCGCCATTATAGCCCAGGCGGTACCGATCACCAGCCAGTAGTGTGATCCAGAGCGTGATTTTGTCGGATACCATCTTGCGTGACTTAAGCCAGCAGATGATAATACCCAGCCCGAAGCCCTTGGCTATAAGACTAAAAGGTGTCAAACAGTGAATGATCGCAAGCGTGAACGTCCGGATGATTACTTCAAGGACTGGAAAGAGCGTGAGGCACTAGCCGAAGGCATGATTCCGCTAGTCGGGCGCCTGGCTCGAGAGAAGACCATTAAGTGCTATATCTATGGCAAGCCGTTGGTCAACCGCTCCGTACTCGAGATCATGAAGGATCACCGCTATGTGCGGCAGGTAGAAGCCAACGAACTGTCTGAATTTGAAACCTTTCCAGTACTGGTTCGATTGAGCCAGCTTGATTTGGGTCCAGCGCATATCGATGTCGGCCGCCTGGCGGTCAATTATTACGATAGAGGCGAGGGCGAAGGCCTCACTATCGGTGAGTATGTCGAACAGGAATTGAAATCCCTGATAGGCGCAACTGATAAGCCATTGGATCAGCCGCAGGACGTGGTGCTATACGGTTTTGGTCGCATAGGCCGTTTGATGGCCCGAATTTTGATAGACAAGACAGATGGCGGCAATTGCCTGCGTCTGCGTGCCATCGTAGTACGCAAAGGCCAGGCTGCCAATGATTTGGTCAAGCGCGCGAGTCTGCTGCGTCGTGATTCGGTGCACGGTGCCTTTGACGGCACAATCCGGGTGGATGCCGAGCGTCAATCTTTTGTCGCCAACGGCAACGAAATTAAAGTGATCTACGCGGACTCCCCAAGCGAGATCGATTACACCGCCTACGGAATCAATAACGCGATTATCGTCGACAACACGGGTGTCTGGCGTGATGAAGAAGCGTTGTCGCAGCACTTGCAGAGCAAAGGAGCCAGTAAGGTCATCCTAACCGCTCCCGGCAAGGGCAACCTGAAAAATGTTGTCGCAGGCATCAACAACGATATTATCGAGCCCACTGACACTATGATTTCAGCGGCTTCGTGCACCACCAACGCCATTGCTCCTCCGTTGAAGGCAATGGACGATCAATATGGCATAACGGCGGGTCATGTTGAAACTGTGCACGCCTACACCAATGACCAGAACCTCACCGACAATTACCATAAAGCGTCCCGTCGAGGTCGCAGTGCACCCCTGAATATGGTGATTACTGAGACTGGAGCGGCCGCTGCGGTAGGTAAAGTGCTGCCCCAGTTCGTGGGCAAGCTGACGGGCAATGCCATTCGCGTACCCACGCCCAATGTCTCCATGGCTATTCTCAATCTCACGCTGGCGAAAGAAACGACGGCGGAAGAGGTGAACGAATTCATGCGCTACCAGGCGCTGCATTCAAGCATGCGCAAGCAGATCGACTACTCCTCCTCACCGGAAGTTGTGTCCAGCGATTTTGTCGGCTCTCGCCACGCCTGCATCTTCGATGCGCAGGCCACTATTGTGAATGGCAAGCAGGCAGTGCTGTATCTTTGGTATGACAATGAATTTGGCTACAGCTGCCAGGTACACCGAATTCTGGAGCAAATGGCCGGGATCGATTTCGTGGTTTATCCAAAGCAAGACTAAGTCTTTTGTCCCCCGTGGCGAGAATTCCGAGAGGCGTTCAGCCACGTCTTTGCCGGTATCGGCTTCGGCAGCGTAAAACTGTTCAAAATCAAAGAACTTCACTGCTGAGGTGGCCTTTTGAGAGGCCAATCCGGTATACTGCGCGCGGCTCGAAATCTCTCTGTGATATTTGCCTCGAGCGGGGCATGATTCGCGTTCGGAGTGGCACTTTTTCCCCCCGCTGAGCGGTGGCGAAAAGCCTTCGAAAGGGTATCGGTCCGTCCATATTCGTATAGATTTTGTAGGCAGATCGTATGATCAAGATCAAACGGGGCTTGGATATACCTATTCAAGGAGCCCCTCGCCAAGTAATCGAAGATGCACCGGCAGCACGCGCTGTAGCCCTGGTCGGTTTTGATTATGTTGGCATGAAGCCCACCATGGCAGTCGCTGAAGGCGAGCGCGTCAAAGCGGGCCAATTGCTATTCACCGACAAAAAAACCGAAGGTCTGCGCTACACGTCGCCTGCCTCCGGTGTGGTGAGTGCGATCAATCGCGGATCCCGACGGGTTCTGCAGTCTGTTGTCATTGAAGTTGACGGCGATGAGTCTGAGTCCTACTCAAAATACGCCTCTGCAGCCCTTGCTACAGCAGAAGCGATACGAGAGCAATTGCTCCTAAGCGGGCAGTGGACGGCCCTGCGTACCCGCCCCTATAGCAAAGTGCCAGCGGCAGACGCCCAGGCAGCTGCGATCTTCATCACTGCTATCGACACACAGCCACTGGCGGCAGATCCGGCCATTGTGATTGCTGAGCAAGCGGAGGCCTTCGTCTTCGGCCAAGAGATACTGGCCAAATTGACAGCAGGCAAGCTCTACCTCTGTGCTGCTGCGGGGGCGAATGTCCCCGCCGGCAAAGCATCGAATATTGAAGTTGCTGAATTTGGCGGCCCACATCCGGCAGGATTGGCGGGTACCCATGTTCATTTTCTTGAAGGCGCCAGCAACAGCAAAGTTGTATGGACTATTGGCTATCAGGATGTGATCGCCATTGGTCGTTTGTTTCTGGATGGTCGTGTGTTCAGCGAACGGATCATCTCACTTGGTGGCCCTCAGGTTGAGAATCCTAGATTGCTTCGCACCCGTGTAGGTGCCGATCTGGAAGCCCTGTGTGCAGGCCAGCTTAAGAACGGTGAAAATCGAATCATCTCCGGCTCTGTCCTGGGTGGCCGCGGCGTACAGAGCGGCACCAGTTATCTTGGTCGGTATCACTGTCAGGTCTCAGTACTGTTGGAAGGTCGCCACCGGGAATTTCTGGGCTGGTTTTCGCCTGGCCTGAACAAGCACTCGAACCTCGGTATTTACCTCAGCAATTTCTTTGGGGCTAAACCTCTACCCATGACAACCAGTACCAATGGCAGTGAAAGGGCGATGGTTCCCGTAGGCAGCTTCGAGACCATCATGCCTCTGGATATTTTGCCCACTCAATTGTTGCGAGCACTGATCGTAGGCGATACAGAAATGGCCCAGGCTTTGGGTTGTCTTGAGCTGGAAGAAGAAGATCTGGCCCTGTGCAGTTATGTCTGCTCAGGTAAGTATGAATACGGCCCTATCCTGCGGGATAACCTGGCACGCATCGAGAAGGAGGGATAGATCGTGGGCCTGAGACGCTTTCTAGACAACATGGAGCACCATTTTCAGGAGGGTGGCCGTTTTCAACAATGGTTCGCTCTTTATGAGGTGTTCGATACCTTTTTATACGCACCAGATTCGGTAACTCGCTCAACCTCCCATGTTCGCGATGGTGTGGATCTCAAACGCATTATGATTACCGTGTGGTTGGCTGCATTTCCAGCCATGTTTTACGGCATGTACAACCTCGGTTTTCAGGCCACTGATGCGATGGCTGCTGGCGGGGGTGTAGAAGGTTGGCACGGCTGGCTGATCGAAATGTTTGGTGGCTACGACGCATCCAACCTCTGGCATTGCTTTTGGTACGGCGCCGTCTTTTTTGTCCCTATTTATGCGGTTACCTTCCTGGTGGGCATCGCCTGGGAGATTCTCTTTGCAATAAAGCGCGGGCACGAAGTGAACGAGGGCTTCTTTGTAACGTCTATTTTATTTGCTTTGATCTGCCCACCCGATATTCCCTTGTGGCAGGTCGCCATGGGCATCAGCTTTGGTGTGGTGATTGGTAAGGAAGTGTTCGGCGGTACTGGCAAGAACTTCCTTAACCCCGCCTTGACCGGTCGTGCGTTCCTTTACTTTGCCTATCCGGCGCAATTATCGGGTGACGCAGTTTGGGTTGCTCTGGATGGCGTTACCGGGGCTACACCGCTGTCGGTGGTCGCCTCTGATGGCATGGTTGCTTTGCAACAGCAGTGGACGTGGTGGGAGCTGTTTGTTGGCGCAGTGCCCGGGTCTGTTGGTGAGACTTCTACACTCGCCATACTTGCAGGCATGCTTTTGTTACTGGCTACGCGCATCGCATCCTGGCGCATTATAGCAGGTGTATTTATTGGCATGTTTGCCTTGTCGACTCTATTGAATTCAATCGGCTCCGAAAACAACTTGGCATTTGACATGCCCTGGCATTGGCATCTTGTGACCGGCGGCTTCGCCTTCGGTATGGTGTTTATGGCGACGGACCCAGTGTCTGCAGCGATGACCAACGGCGGCAAATGGGCCTTTGGAATATTGATTGGTCTGATGACAGTGTTGATCCGGGTGTTAAACCCCGCTTTTCCCGAGGGCATTATGCTGGCTATTTTGTTTGCCAATTTGTTTGCGCCATTGATGGATCATTTTGTGGTCCAAGCCAATATCAAACGGAGGCTTGCCCGTGTCCAGTAATGACAGCACCACGAAAACACTGATTGTTGCCTTCTCCCTGTGCATCGTATGTTCCGTGATCGTCGCTTCCGCCGCGGTCCTTCTGAAGCCCGCTCAGGAAATTAACAAGACCCTTGATCGCAAGCGCAATATTCTTGCTGCTGCGGGATTGTTAGAAGAGGGGAAAAGTATTGATGAGCAGTTTGCGCAGATCACCACACGAGTTGTCGATCTACGCACGGGTACCTACGCCGATGAAGTGGACGCTGATAAATATGATCAACGTAAGGCCTCCAAGGATCCTGCCAAATCGGTAGCTCTTTCAACGGAGCAGGACCGCGCAAAGATTTCCCGCCGTGAGCATTACGCGCTCATCTACCTGTTAGAAGATGACAGTGGTAGTGTATCCAAAATCATTTTGCCGGTGCGCGGATATGGATTGTGGTCCACTTTGTATGGCTTCATCGCACTTGAGTCCGATGCCAATACAGTGGCGGGCCTCGGTTTTTATGAGCACGGTGAGACACCGGGCCTCGGTGGCGAAGTGGACAACCCTCGCTGGAAGGGCATTTGGCCCGGCAAGCAGGTTTACAGAGAGGGTGAGGCTGCCATCGGCCTTATAAAAGGCGCGGTAGATCCGGCTAATGCGGATGCCAGCTGGCAGATAGATGGTCTGGCAGGGGCAACTTTGACGGGTCGCGGCGTAACAAACCTTGTGCAGTTCTGGTTGGGTGAAAATGGTTTCGCGCCCTTTCTCAATAATTTGATAGCGAACGAGGCCTGAGCATGGAATCCGTAAAAGACACTCTCACGGGGCCGATCTTCAAGAACAATCCTATTGCTCTGCAAATACTGGGTATTTGTAGTGCGCTTGCGGTCACGTCTTCTTTAGAAGTGACGCTGGTGATGTGCCTTGCACTCACACTTGTCACGGCTTTTTCCAACTTCTTCGTATCACTGATTCGCCACCATATTCCCGGCAGCATTCGCATTATCGTACAGATGGTGATTATCGCCTCGCTAGTTATTGTTGTGGATCAGTTCCTGAAGGCTTATGCCTACGCAATAAGCAAACAGCTATCTGTGTTTGTTGGCCTGATTATTACGAACTGCATTGTGATGGGGCGCGCAGAAGCGTTTGCTATGAAGAATCCGCCTGTGCCGAGTTTCCTGGACGGCATCGGCAATGGTCTGGGCTATAGCGTGGTGCTGATATGCGTGGCTGTGGTGCGTGAACTGTTTGGTGCGGGAAAACTATTCGGCATTGAAATATTACCGCTAGTGACGGACGGCGGTTGGTATAACCCCAACGGCTTACTGTTGTTGCCGCCCAGTGCATTCTTCCTGATAGGGCTGTTTATCTGGGCCCTGAGGAGCGTGCAGAAGGAGCAGGTAGAGGCTCCGGAGTTCAAACTCTCCAAGCACACAGCTGTAGAGGAGGGCGCGTAGATGGAAGCCTTACTTAGTTTGTTTGTGCGGACGATCTTTATTGAGAACATGGCACTGGCCTTCTTTTTAGGCATGTGCACTTTTCTCGCGATTTCAAAGAAGATTCAGGCTGCGTTAGGCCTCGGCATCGCCGTCATCGTGGTGCTCACAATCACCGTGCCGGTGAATAATCTGATCTACAACTATTTACTGGCAGACGGCGCGCTTGCCTGGGCCGGGTTGCCGGATATGGATTTGAGCTTTCTGGGCCTGCTATCTTACATCGGAGTGATAGCGGCTCTTGTGCAAATTCTGGAGATGTTCCTCGATAAATTTGTCCCCGCGCTATACAACGCCCTGGGTGTGTTTCTCCCTCTTATTACAGTGAACTGCGCCATTATGGGTGCATCGCTGTTTATGGTGGAGCGCGATTACAATTTTGCGGAAAGCGTGGTGTTTGGCGCTGGGTCTGGTGTTGGCTGGGCACTGGCAATTGTTGCGCTGGCGGGTATACGCGAGAAACTGAAGTATTCGGATGTGCCCGATGGTCTGCAAGGCCTGGGGATTACCTTCATTATTGTTGGCTTGATGTCATTGGGCTTTATGTCCTTTGGCGGCATAGATATTTAGGCGGAACTGAACAGATATGGATATGACAATTGTCTATGGTGTCACGATGTTCACCGCCATCGTGCTGGTGTTGGTCGCCATCATTCTCACTGCCCGTTCAGCGTTGGTAAGCTCCGGTGATGTAACCATCGTAATAAATGGCGAAAAGACCATTACGGTTCCCGCCGGTGGCAAACTGTTGCAGACCTTATCCGATGCAGATTTGTTTTTGCCCTCGGCCTGCGGTGGTGGTGGTACTTGTGCCCAGTGCAAATGCATTATTAGCGAAGGTGGCGGCTCCATGCTGCCTACGGAGGAAGGTCACTTCACGCGCCGTGATGCTGCAGAAGGTTGGAGGCTGAGTTGTCAGACTGCCGTTAAGCAGGACATGAAAATTCAAGTTCCCGATGAAGTGTTTGGTGTTAAACAGTGGGAATGTACCGTCGAGTCCAATCCTAATGTAGCAACATTTATTAAGGAACTGACACTGCGCTTGCCTGACGGTGAAAGTGTCGAATTTCGCGCTGGCGGTTATGTGCAGCTGGAATGTCCGCCCCATCACGTCAAATTTAGTGAATTCGATGTAGAAGAAGAATATCGCGGTGACTGGGAGCACTTCGGTTTTTTCAAGCTGGAGTCTGTGGTTACCGAAGATGTGATTCGCGCTTACTCCATGGCTAACTTCCCAGACGAAAAAGGCGTAGTGAAGTTTAATATTCGCATCGCGACCCCACCACCCAGAAGCGAAGGCCTTCCCTGTGGGCAGATGTCTCCTTGGTTGTTTGGATTGAAGCCGGGTGACAAAGTGAAGGTCTATGGTCCGTTTGGCGATTTTTTTGCCAAGGACTCAGATGCAGAGATGGTATTCATTGGCGGTGGTGCCGGTATGGCTCCCATGCGCTCGCACCTGTTCGATCAGCTGAGACGCCTGAATTCCAAGCGCAAGATGTCGTTCTGGTATGGCGCTAGATCACTGCGCGAGATGTTCTATCATGAGGAATACGATCAACTAGCTGCAGACAATGACAATTTCGATTGGCACGTTGCCTTGTCTGACCCGCAGCCAGAAGATAAATGGGATGGCCTCACCGGTTTCATCCACAACGTCTTGTTTGAAGAATATTTGAAGAACCATCCTGCGCCAGAAGACTGTGAGTACTATATGTGTGGTCCGCCTATGATGAACGCAGCTGTCATCCAGATGCTGACCGATCTGGGTGTGGAGCCTGAGAACATCATGTTGGATGATTTTGGTGGGTAGCTGCTTAAATCGATCAACACCAGGCCACTCGTTTGAGTGGCTTTTTTGTATGTTTTGCATGGTATGCCTCACTGCCTGTGAGTCTGCACCCGAGACGGTTCAACTGGCGGGGGAAACGATGGGTACTTCCTGGCATGTGAGCTACGTCAGTGCGGCAGCAATACCTATAGAAGACGAGATAAACACCGGGATTGAGCTACGCCTCGCTGAAGTTGATAAAAGCATGTCGACCTATCGCGCTGACTCTGAAATCAGTCGGTTCAATGAGACGGCAGCGGGTGAACTTTTCAGTGTCTCTGAGCCTTTCTTT
This sequence comes from Halioglobus sp., assembly GCA_047611225.1. GTDB lineage: Bacteria > Pseudomonadota > Gammaproteobacteria > Pseudomonadales > Halieaceae > Marimicrobium. Next base: position 10,611 of record JBLFWP010000006.1, on the reverse strand, counting down.
AAAGTATTAACTGCGGCCCTGGATATTGGGGAACGCAGCGAAGGCGCCTACGATGTGACCGTGGCGCCTTTGGTTTCTCTGTGGGGCTTTGGACCAGCGACGCGAGTGGCGGAGCCTCCTTCTCAAGAGGCTATTACAGGGCTACTCAAAGAGGTTGGGCAGCATAACCTTCGTTTGCAAGATGACGGCCGTGGAGTACGCAAGCTCGTAGCTGTTTCCCTTGATTTTTCTTCGCTCGCCAAAGGTTACGCTGTGGATCACGTAGCTAAGTGGTTGGAAGCGCAGGGCATCCATCGCTACATGGTGGAGGTGGGTGGAGAAATGCGATTGGCGGGCGCCAGTGGCCGTGGGGATGACTGGCACATCGCCGTAGAGCAACCTGACACTATCAGTCGTACTGCAGCGACGGCCCTGAGCCTTACAGATATCGCCTTGGCAACGTCCGGGGATTATCGCAATTACTTCGAGGCAAACGGTCAGCGCTATTCCCATAGCATTGACCCTCGCACCGGCTATCCGGTGGCCCACGACCTAGTGTCAGTGACCGTCGCACACTCTAGCGCTATGATGGCTGACGCATGGGCTACGGCGTTGGTCGTGCTGGGTACACAGCGAGCAAAGCGGGTAGCGCAGATACAGGGATTGGCTGTATATTTTATTCGTCGGGAAGACGCGGATTTCGTGCACAGCCACACCGCGTCATTTGAGCCATACTTGGTTTCAACCCCCATGGTTTCAACCCCCATGGTTTCAACCCAGCCACAGGTGCCCACCGGGCGCGAGGAAGTAAAGGAATGACTCTTATTCTAATTAGTGCCCTTGTTATCGGGCTGGTGATCGGCGGTATGGCGATTGGCGTTATCATGGGCCGCGAACCGATTAAAGGCTCCTGCGGTGGCATGGGCGCTCTGGGTATTGATACAGCCTGTGATTTATGTGGTGGTGATCCCAAACGTTGTGACGATGAAACGCGCGACGGCGAAGTGGGGCGCGCCAATCCTGGCCAGTTCTACTCCGTTGATCAATAAGCAGGGTCACTTTCATTTTGAGCTCTGCTCGCCCCTCGATTGCCAATTACGCGCCCTTTATAGGGATGCGCTACAGCTTTAGCCGCAAGAGAAATCGCTTTACCTCTGTTATCGCCACGGTGTCAATGCTGGGTATGGTGCTGGGTGTGGCTAGTCTCATTGTGGTGTTAGCGGTAATGAACGGTTTTGCCGGTGAGCTACGGGGTCGCATTCTGTCTCTGGTACCCCACGGTTATGTAGAAAGCGCCGTGCAAGGCTCGGCCAATTCTATAGCCGACTGGCCATCCCTGAAGAGTGAGATTGAACAGTTCCCTAGAGTGGTGGCCGTCTCTCCCTACATCAGCGAGAAAGTTATATTGGCCAATGGCCGAACGCTTAGGGGCGCCGTTATCACTGCTGTAGATCCTACCCTTGAAGTCCGGGTCTCCAACATTGTTCAGTCGATGCGAGCCGGTACGTTGGACAGCCTGGGTCCAGAGGGTTTCAATGTCGTATTAGGAGGCGCTCTGGCTAGGATGCTTGCGGTGGGCCCCGGTGATTATGTCGATGTTACGGTGCCTCGTTTAACAGTGACTCCTCTGGGCGTCTTTCCGAAAACCAAGCGTTTGATGGTGTCCGGTATATTTGAAGTGGGTGCGCAACCCGATACTTTTCAAGCCTATGTGTCTCTGCAAACGGGGCAAAAGCTGCTGGGTGCGAAGGGTCATGTAGATGGCCTGCAGGTGAAGACAGCGGATTTAATGGACGCACCGGAAATCATGACTGCGCTGTCACAAGCACTGGGCACGCAATATCAGGTAAAAAATTGGAGCCAGACTCAGGGCTCCCTTTTTAGAGCTGTCAAAACGGAAAAGTTGATGGTCAGCTTGTTGCTATTAAGTGTGGTGGCCGTAGCGGCCTTCAATATTGTCTCTACATTGGTTATGTCTGTAGCTGAAAAGCGTCGCGATATTGCGGTGCTGCGCACTATGGGAGCGCAAGCTAAAGGGATTGTGGCTATTTTTGTGGCCCATGGACTCATGCTGGCTACGGTGGGGATTTCTATTGGTGCGCTCATTGGCGTGTTACTCGCGCAGAATATAGCGCTTATCGTAGCGACAGTTGAAGGCTGGTTGGGTGTAAAAATATTTGATCCCACCGTGTATTTCATCAGTGAGCTGCCAGCTGATCTGCAGACGGGGGATGTTGTAATGGTAGTCTCCGCTTCCTTGATATTGAGCCTGCTCGCGACACTTTATCCTGCTAGACGCGCGGCTGGCATCGCGCCGGCAGAGGTACTGAGGTATGAATGATATTGTTTTACAGTGCGAGTCTTTATCTCGTGTGTATGAAGATGGTGATCGATCCGTCACGGTTTTGCAGGATGCTGAGCTGGCATTGCGGGCAGGAGAAAAAATTGCAGTGGTTGGCGCGTCAGGGTCTGGTAAATCGACCTTGCTTAACTTATTGGGAGGCCTCGATCACCCCAGCGGTGGTCGTGTCCTGATGGGCGGAGCAGATCTGGCAAAATTGGACGAAAATAGTCTGTGCGATATGCGCAATCGGCGACTGGGTTTTGTTTATCAGTTTCATCATTTACTGCCGGAGTTTGATGCGCAAGAAAATGTTGCTATGCCGTTATTGATTGGAGGAGTGTCTCGCAAGGAGGCTTCGCAGCAGGCAGCGCAGATATTGGAGCGCGTGGGAATGGGCCATCGCCTTGATCATCGCCCTGCGCACCTTTCCGGGGGCGAGCGGCAGCGTGTTGCGATTGCCCGTGCCTTGGTGGCCCGCCCTGATTGCGTGCTGCTGGATGAACCCACCGGCAATCTGGACCCAGAATCGGCAGCGCAAGTATTGGCACTGATTGACGAGCTCGGTGAGGACAGTGCAGCGTTCGTGGTGGTAACACATGATCCGGTCATCGCTTCGCACATGCACAGAACGCTGGAGCTACGCGATGGCCAGTTACACGAGATGAGAACTTCACGGTGACTTTCGCCCAGCGCTTACGCTTGGCAGTGCGGTATACCTTTGCGTTTGGCCAGGGCCATCTCTCTACATTTTTATCTTCCCTATCTATGCTTGGTTTAGTTCTGGCGATCACTTTGCTGATTGTCGTACTGTCTGTAATGAACGGTTTCGATAAGGAGATGCGCGAGCGCATTCTTACTCTGGTTCCCCATGTCACGGTCTACGGTAATGGCCCCATCCAGGAGTGGCAGGCGCAGGCAGCTACCATCGCCAAACATCCTGATGTTATTGAGGTGGCGCCGTTTACGGAGTTCGATACTTTGCTGATGCGCGGCACCCATATTGAAACCGCTAAAGGTATTGGGCTGGATGTGGCGCAGGAATCTGTTGTGCAGCGTTTGCTGCAGAGCTTGGGTAGTGATGCGGTTTCCCAGTTCAGAGCACAGGAAGACGGACTGGTTCTGGGTATAGGTGTGGCCGCGCGTCTGGATGTAGCCGTTGGCGATAGACTTACATTAATAGCCCCAGGCACCGGCCGCAGCAGCGACGCAAGTCAAGCACGAATAAAAACAGTGCAGCTCAGCGCTATATTGAACACGGGAACAGAGTTGGACGAGGGCATTGCGCTAGTGCACTTGCCGCTGGCTTCCCAGCTGGCAGGCCTAGAGGGTGGAGTGAGTGGTTTTCGCATCGCCACTAATCGTTTATTTGAGGTGAGGCGCATCACTTGGGAGCTACTTAACGAGCTGCCCTCACAGTACTACGGTACACACTGGAAGATGACGCATGGCAATCTTTATGCAGCGATACAGTTGTCCAGAGATTTGATTTCCATTCTGTTGTTTTCCATTATTGGTGTAGCTGCATTCAATGTTGTCTCATCGCTGGTATTGGTGGTGATGGACAAGCAGGGCAATATTGCAATTTTGCGTACACTGGGCGCTAGCGGCTCTGATATTGCATGGGTGTTCGTACTGCAAGGCGCGATGATAGGCGTGGTTGGGGTAGTGGTTGGAAGTACGCTGGGGGCTCTCAGTAGTTTTGCGGTTCCGGGCTTTGTCAGTTGGCTGGAGCAGCTGCTCGATATGCGTTTTCTCAATACGGATGTGTACCCGGTGTCATTCCTGCCGGTTGATGTGCTGTTAAGCGATATAGTGCTGGTGGGCGCGATTGCCCTATTGATGTGTGTGATTGCGTCGATTTACCCTGCTCTGCGAGCAGCGCGTCTAGCGCCGGCGCAGATACTTAGCCAGGATCGCTAGCTTTTTTTTGAGCGCGCCGAAGCTTGCGCTCATTCCAGTAGTAAATTACTCGGTAACGCCACAATTGGTTGATCACAAAGTAACCCAGGCATCCGAAGAATAAGCCGCAGATCAAACATCCCAGCAAAAACGGTTTCCAAATCGCCGACAGGCTGTGACTGAGCCAATAAAAACTTAATTCAAACTCAATGTCTTGCAACGGGACATCGACTATCAATGCGCCCACTTTATACGAGAGGAAAAAAATCGCCGGCATTGTCAGCGGGTTGGTTACCCACACCAGGCTGATCGACAGAGGCAAATTACATCGAAATAACACCGCCAGCAGCGCGGCGATCACCATCTGCCCGGGAATAGGCATGAAGGCGACGAACAGGCCCACAAAAAAAGCCATGGATGCGGAGTAGCGGTTGATGTGCCATAGATTGGCCGCATAGACCCAATCTCCCAGCATCTGCAAGCTCTTGATGCTACGCACTCTGGCGCGGCTAGGGACCAGCATTTTTAGGGTTTTTTTAGGCATCGTTATCGAGGTTGGATCTGATGTTCTATTCCCTGTGGCTGTGTGGTTGACTGGCCTTCTATCCCTTTGGTCCGAACAAGGGAATAAGCGAAAGTACAACAGGTATTATGCGCAATACCTGTTCACTTACAAGCCAAGGAATTGGTAGGCGATGGTGCGGTAGAGCGGGAACCAATCTATGCAATGGTGGATGATTGGTTTTATCGTGGGCGTAATTGCCGTCGGTTTCAGTTCCAGCTTGCTGAGCTCAGCGCTGGTTGCCGGACTGCTGGCGGGGTCTCTGGCCTTACTCCGTGTTCAAAATCGGTATCTGAGGTTCCTGGCAGGGCTAGGTCTGGGGTGTGTTCTGGCAACCTTCCACGGCCAGAATCTACTCTCCCATCGCCTATTGGCGGAATGTGTAAAGTTACCGGTTACTGTCACCGGAGAAGTAATCTCCCTGCCTGCGCTGAGCACAATGGTGCGAGGCATCACTCGCCAACGGTTTGAATTTGAGGTTGCGACGCTAGTGCCCCAGCGCTGCGCGCGGCCCCGTAAGCTAATGCTCTCTTATTACGGCGACGAAGCAATACTGCCTGGCCAAATTTGGGAATTTGAAGCCGCATTAAAGAAGCCCTGGGGGTTGGCGAACCCCGGCTCCCATAATATTCAGGGGTGGTTTGCGCAGCAGGGTATCGATGCGGTGGGCAGTGTGCGCAGCAGCGGAGTCGCGACCTTGCTCTCGGCGGGCTCTTCCCTGGGCACTGCACACCAGCGGTTGCGGCACAGAATCAGCACGCACATAGCGCAGCTGCCTTTGAGCGAAGATGTGGTCGCCATTCTACGAGCCATCACAGTGGCTGATAAAAATGGTATCTCCAAAAGCCTATGGTTGATGTTGCAGTCTTATGGCATCAACCATCTGTTGGTCATATCTGGGCTGCACATTGGGCTGGTTGCAGGTGTGGGTGTGCTTCTGGGTGGGCTGTTGCAGCGAATACTGCCGCTATACTCGCACTCGATGTACTGGTGGCCGCTGCTACTTGGCCTGTTATTGGCGACAGCTTATGCGGCGCTGGCTGGCTTCACCCTGCCAACCCAGAGAGCACTGTGTATGCTCGCAAGCTTTGTCCTCGCGAGAATGCTAAATCGTCACAGCGGCGCTTGCAATAATTTACTGTTGGCTGCTGTGCTGGTGCTTTTGTTCAATCCTCTCGCTGCTCTGGGCAGTGGATTTTGGCTGTCCTTTGGGGCAGTGGCGGCACTGTTGTGGTTTGGGATGTGGCATAAGCACCTTAGTCGCCTGAAGATGACATTCGCGCTGCAAGCCTTCATCTCGCTGGTGATGTTGCCACTTGGGGCCTGGTTTTTTGGTGGTGGCAGTCTGGTGGCGATGGCAGCGAATCTGCTTATGATCCCTTTAATCGGCTTTGTGGTGGTTCCTCTGGCCCTGCTGGCCGCGGTTTGCTATCTCAGTGATTGGTCCTTGGACGCACTATTGTGGCACTGGGCAGGCTGGCCACTTGAGCAAATTTTACCGCTGGCGGAGTTGCTACAAGAGCAGGGCGCTTCCTTGCTGTATAGGCCCATATCGGCGTCTTTGCCCGAAGTGCTGCTCGCGTTGCTAGGCTTGACCCTTGTGATACTGCCTCTGAGCGTCAGACCAAAGATACTGGCTTTTGTATTGATAGTGCCGTTCCTGTTGCCGGCCCGTAATGCCGTGACGCCTGCGTGGACCGGAACCCGGATAACCGTGCTGGACGTGGGTCAGGGCACGGCAGTGTTGGTCCAGTCGGGAGAGAGGACCTTACTGTACGATACTGGCGGCGGCGACCCGAACGGAAGCAATTTAGCCACCACTGTGGTGCTGCCCTTTTTGCGTCAACAAGGCATCAGAACGCTCGATACTTTTGTTATCAGCCACCCTGATCAGGATCACAGTGCTGGCGCGGGCGCAGTGTTGCAGGAAATCATAGTGGGGCGACTGCGCTATGGCCGCTCGCTGGAGGCTGTTGCAGGTGGTCGCCAATGCAGCAGTGGTGAGGCTTGGCGCTGGCCTACAGGCGAGCACTTCCAATTTCTTTCCCCCGCCGTTGAGCAAACACGTCACAGCAACAACAGTTCCTGTGTACTGCAGATCCAGAGCGGCCCCTACCAGCTGCTGTTGGCCGGGGATATCGAGAAGAGTAGGGAGCATGACCTGGTGCGCTACTGGCGTGAGTCTCTGCGCAGCAGTTGGCTACTAGCAGCGCATCACGGCAGTAAAACCTCATCGTCCTGGTCATTTCTTAAGCACGTTCAGCCTCAGATGACGGTATTCAGCAGCGGCTACGCCAATCGCTTCGGACACCCGCACCCGCTGGTTGTATCCCGTGTTGAGCAAAGTGGTTCCGAACACCTATCCACGGCGTCAGGAGGAGCCCTAATCTTCACTATTGACGCCTTTGGCGTGCTAACTACAAGCGCTTTCCGCAATATTCACCATCGCTACTGGATGTAGGGCTCATCGCTTCACCCGGATTTGAGGTGTGCGTATAATGGACCCACTATTTGACTTCGATGGGATGAGACTGTGTTTGAACTTTTAGTAGCCGGCGGATGGCTGATGGTGTTCATTATTTTCAGCTCCGTCGTGGTGTTGGCTATTTGTATTGAGCGTTTGTACACCCTCAATCCCAGGAAAATTTCTCCCCCTCACTTGATCGCGACCGTATGGAAGCAATTGAAGCGAGGTGAGTTGGATGCCGCCAGGTTGCGTACTTTGCGTCAGTCTTCGCCGCTGGGGCGTATCTTGGCTGCTGGACTTGGCAATGCGTACCACGGGCGCGAGGTGATGAAAGAAAGTATTGAGGAAGCGGCCGCGCATGTGGTGCACGAGCTGCAAAAGTACCTCAACACGCTTGGGACGATTGCAGCAGTGGCTCCCTTGCTGGGCTTATTGGGCACCGTGCTGGGTATGATCAAGGTATTCGCTGAAATCATGACGCAAGGTACTGGCAATGCCAGTGCACTGGCAGGCGGAATTTCCGAAGCACTAATTACTACGGCCGCGGGTCTTACCGTGGCGATTCCCGCACTGATTATGCACCGTTATTTCGTTGGTCGTATCGACGGCATTGTAGTGGAGCTGGAGCAGGAAGCGATCAAACTGGTTGATGCCCTGCACAGTGAAGAGAACACGGACACCGCCTCTTGAAGTTTCGCCGTCAACACCGCGAGGAGGTGGGGATTAACCTCACTCCTCTTATCGATGTGGTTTTTTTGCTGCTGATCTTTTTTATGGTGTCGACAACCTTTACCCGTGAGACGCAACTGAGTATTGATTTGCCTGAAGCGCAGGGGCAACCGAAAGAGTCCGTGCAGGAAGAGATTGAAATTCTAGTGAATGAGGCCGGACAGTATCGTGTTAATGGCAAGGGGTTGGTAGACGCGCAAATGCGGACTTTGCAGGCAGCCATTTATAAAGTTTCCAGTGGTGACACCACGCTCCCTATGACGATTACAGCCGATGCCCAAACACCGCATCATGCGGTGGTGCAGGCCATGGATGCCGCCGGCCAAATGGGCTTTGTTCATCTGAGTATTACCACACGGCAGCCCGCAAAATCGCAGCCTCCCGTTGGTGATGGCTGAGTCGCCGCCCAATGAGCATTAGTCGCTCGAACGGGCTGGAGGACACAAAGCTCTATTGGCGGCTGCTGTCCTTTGTACACCACTGCTGGTTCTTCGTTTTATGCAGCATGCTGGGCTTTGTCGTTTACTCGATGGCCACTGTTCTGCTTGCAGACCTTTTGCAATTTCTACTGGACTCTCTCAATGCCTCAGAGCAGCGAGCAGGTGGTTTCATTGCGCAGATCGTCTATCAGATCAAGGGTACTTCCGAGGTTTCTCCGCTACAGCTAGCTCAGATAGCGGTGCCTGTCGCCATTTTGGTTTTAACCGCGACTCGCGCTGTGGGGTATTTCGCAGGGACTTACGCGCTCAATCTTGTTTCTCACAATCTGGTGCACAATCTGCGCTGCGCGCTATTCGATAAGATCCTCCTCGCACCCGGCAGTTATTATGAAAGCCATAGTCAGGGTGTTTTGGTGTCCAAGCTTACCTTCAATGTTGAGCAGGTCACCGAGGCGGCGAGTACGGCGCTGGGCACCCTGCTTCGAGAGAGCCTGCTGGTGGTCGGTTTACTTGGCTACATGCTGTATCTGAATTGGCGGCTCTGTCTGGTTTTTATGTTGGTGGGGCCTATTCTAGCGCTGGTCGTGCATATCGTAGGGCAGCGTTTCAGGCGTTACAGTCACCGCATTCAATCGTCGATGGGCGATGTCACTCAAGTGTCGGGGGAGAGCATTTCTGCCTATCGAGAGATACGTCTCTTTGCGGGGCAGAGTCGTCAGCGTGATCGGTTCAGAAAGGCGAGCGATTCCAATCGTATGCAAAGCCTCAAAATGGCTTTTGCCAATGCGCTGAGTGTGCCTGTATTGCAGACATTACTGGCCGCTTCGCTGGCGCTAATGGTGTGGCTTGCATTAAGCCCCGCTGTGATAGATAGCTTTACCGCCGGTTCTCTTGTTGCATTCCTGACGGCAGCTACGCAAGTGGGCAAGCCCATCCGACAACTTAGCGCTGTGCAGAGTGTTTTACAGCGTGGCTTGGCCGCAGCAGAAGATATTTTTGCGCAGCTCGATCAGGAAGTAGAAAGTAACACCGGCACTATCCAGGTCGATCGTGCCGTGGGTGGCCTGAGCTTCGAGAATGTTTCCTTTTCCTATCCAGATGCCCATACCTCTGCGTTGAGCGACATTTCCCTCAAAATTGATGCAGGTGAAACAGTCGCGTTAGTGGGGCGCTCCGGCGGTGGTAAGACAACACTGGCGAAATTGTTAGCGCGATTTTATGCGGTAAAAAATGGCCGTATCTTGTTGGATGGTGTGCCTATTGATGACTATGAGTTGTCAAACTTACGCAGTCAGTTCGCAATGGTCTCGCAGAACGTCCCGCTGTTTCACGACACTGTGTACAACAATATCGCCTTTGGAGAATTAGCGGCCTGTAGTGAAGAGCAAGTTCAACACGCGGTACAAAGTGCTTACGCCATCGATTTTATCGGCGATTTACCAGACGGTATACAAACACTGCTAGGTGAAGAAGGCGAAGGACTTAGCGGCGGACAGCGACAGCGCATCGCCATCGCCAGAGCCATTCTCAAAAACGCCCCAGTTCTTATATTGGATGAGGCAACCTCCGCGCTAGACTACCAATCAGAACACCATATCCAGCAAGCACTGCTTGGCGTTATGGCACGCTGCACCACAATAGTGATTGCCCACCGGCTGTCCACAATCGAGCGAGCTGATCGCATTGTGGTGTTGGATGAGGGGCGCATTGTGGCCAGCGGCACGCATGAAGAACTACTGGAAAGAGGCGGATTGTATACTCAGCTGTACAATCAGGATTTCGTCGATTCATGAAGACTGCCCACCGCCCCTTGGTTGAAGCTTGGTATGGCGGGGCTGCCTGGTTGTATTTTTTGAGGCCACTGGAGTTTCTCTTCCGCATTGTCGTTGCCACAAGGCGATGGGCTTATAGCGCAGGGCTACTGCGCTGTTACGCCGCGGATGTAGCGGTAGTGATTGTTGGCAATATCACAGTAGGCGGCGCAGGCAAAACGCCAGTAGTTATTGCACTGGTTGAAGCACTACAGGAACAGGGCTTGCGCGTGGGAGTGGTTGGGCGCGGTTATGGCGCGACAGCCAAAGAGTTTCCGCACAAGGTGAGCGAACACAGCACTGTGGCTGAGTGTGGTGATGAGGCGCTGTTGATCTACCAACGCACCCAGTGCCCTTGCGTCGTTGCGCCCTCACGAGTA
>JBLFWP010000005.1:0-122325 GCA_047611225.1 Halioglobus sp. | reverse complement strand
ACTGGTCCCTGCAGGAAGGCACGCTGGGAGTAGATCCAAAACTACAGATCACCAACGAAGGCCACATGCCACCGGTTATCCACGTAGACACCGATGCACCGCTCTACTCTGATGTGGACGGCGCCCTGATCACTGACGAGCTTTGGGGTATCTACTACAAACCCGACTTTCACTTCGGTGGCATACAGGGCGGCGCTGCACCCTTCGTAGTCGACAAAAACCCCGACGACGTTGACATCGATCCCTATGGCCCCGAATCACCAGAGTTCATCGTAGGACCAGAGTTCTCGCACATGTGGGTGTCGGCACTGGCCCACTGCCAGAAGCGTTTCTCCGGCACTATGCCCAGCTACAAAGCGGAGCCCTCTGGAGGCATTGGCGCCTTCACCCCCGATAGCTTCCCTGTGTTCGATGTTCTGCGCAGCAATTGCTACATGATCGCCGATTCTAATCACGGCTTCAAAATGCTGGGAGTGGGCAAGCTGGTTGCCCAAGAGATTTGCGGTGACAGCCACAGGTTGCTGCGACCGTTCCGACTATCGCGCTACGCCGAAGGGAAATTACATCCGGTATCGAACAGTCCCTATCCCTGGAGTTAACGCCTAGCACTTATTACCGCGCTGAACCGCACGCTGTTTTTGGCTGGCTACACCCCGCCAAGGATGGCAGAGGTAGCCGAATTCATCACAGCATCCCAATCTGCTCTAAGTACGTTTTCAATGCCTGCTGCTGACGCGCCTGTGGCCAGTCCTGCGCATCCACCAGTCCACGAACGGTGATTCCATTCACTTGTGCTGTTATACCCTCACAGAGCTCTTCAAGGTCCTCTGGCACCGGCTTGGAGAGGAAATCGCAATAGCGGATCACCTCCGCTTTTACCGTGGCTTGCCAGCGATGGTGAAATTCCAGCTGTGTTTTAGCAACACTGGACTCAGCTGCAGAGCGGCTCCAAAAGGCCAACCAGACCGACATCGCCTTGCGACTCTTGGGGCTGAACGGTAAGGCCTGGGCCATCACCTCATAGAAATTGTAATCTTCTGTTTCAGTAACCTGCTCCATGCGAGTAAACATCGTGGCGTAAGACACTTCCAGTGCAGCCATTAAGACCGCATCTTTGTCGCTGAAGTAGTGGGTGATGGCCCCTGTGGTGACTCCCGCGATTTGTGCAATATCCACCAACTTTGTGGCTTCCAGACCCCGATCCGCTATTACCCTGACCGCTGCTTGCGCAATCGCCTCGCGTCTTTGTTTATGATCTACAATTTTTGGCATTGACAGATCATAATGTATTTATTATATAATTACCGTGATGTTATAAAAGGGTAGGAGTAGCGCGCCATGTCTAACAGCATGTCTCGTATTTCCCTGTTCGAAAAAGGCCTTGAATTGGCTATCGACGGGGTCCATGCGTATTTCAATTACTTCTGGCTGCGGGACAACTGCAGTACATCATGGGATAGCGTTACTCAGGAGCGTATTTTCGACATTATTGCCGAACCCGATGACCTGCGTCCCCAGAACGCCTGGTTGACTGACGAGCAATTGGAAATTGTTTGGCCGAACGGACATACCAGCCGCTACGACTTGTCTTGGCTCAAACGCTGGCATTTCAAAGAAAATCACGGCGACCTGGCCGTGCGCGCTCGCCTCCCCTGGTATGCCGATCACTATCCAAACATGGCGCGTTTTCAATACACCAGCCTGATCAACAATAGCGCCATTGTTGCCGACTGGGCTGAAGTCCTTCTCGACGAAGGTATCGCGCTGATTGAGGATATGCCCAATACGGATGACGCGCTGCAAACCCTGTGTGAACTATTCGGCCCTGTGCGCCCTTCTTTCTCTGGCTATGTTTTCGATGTGTATTCCAAGGCCGACCCTGAAAACCTCGCCTACACCAGCAATGCACTGGAACTGCACACCGACCTGCCGGCTGAAGAACTGGCCCCCGGTATTCAATTCCTGCACTGCCGCACTAACGATGCAATGGGAGGAGACAGTCTATATGTAGATGCCACGGCAGTAGCGAAAGCACTGAAGGAAAAGCATCCCGATTACTTTAAGGTACTCACTACTTACAAAACGCCGTTCCGCTACACTACTGAGCATCATGACGTTCGAGCACGGCAATACATTATCGAACTGGATCCCGACAATGGCGAAGTCAGCGGCACAAACTTTAGCCAACACCTGGCTGATGTCTTCGATTTCACACAACAGGAAATGGATGATTTTTATCCCGCATTTCGAAAGTTTGGCAAAATGCTACAAGATCCACAGTATCTTATGAAGTTTCGCCTCAAGGCAGGACAATGCATTGTGTTCGACAATCACCGCATTGCCCACGGACGCGAAAGTTTTGAAGAAGGGAGCGGCGCCAGGCACCTGCGCGGTTGCTACGTTGACCGCGGTGAATTACGCAGTAGCTATAGAGTACTGCGAGCCAGATATCCAAGGAATTATTAATGGCAGGAAACAGCATAGCCTCTGAAGCGGAACTGCGTATAGATCTGGCGGCAGCGTTCAGGCTTATCTATCAACTCGATATGCATGAATCTGTCGCCAACCACTTAAGTGCAGCCGTATCGGAAGATGGTAAAAAGTTTCTGATGAATCGGCGCTGGATGCACTTTGCCAATGTCACAGCAAGTAATCTCCAGCTATTCGACAGCGAAGACCATAGCATTATGCAGACCGACGACGCACCGGATGCATCTGCCTGGAGTATTCACGGTAGCGTTCACAGCGCCCTCCCCGATGCGCGAGTAATCCTGCACGTGCATTCAAGCTACGCAACTGCACTATCAACACTTAAAGACCCTCGCATTCTACCGATTGATAACAACACTGCTCGCTTCTACGAGCGCATCGCTTATGACACTAACTTCTCCGGTATTGCCACCGATGAGGCAGAGGGTAGACGCATCACCGAAACACTAGCGGGCAAGCACGTACTGATGATGGGGAATCACGGCGTAACAGTGGTGGGAGAGACTGTCGCTGAAACGTTTGAACGCTTGTACTATCTGGAAAAGGCCTGCAAAACGATGGTATTGGCTTACTCGACGGGGCAGCCGCTCAATGTACTACCGCATGACTTAGCGCTGGCAACAGCACAGAGTTGGGATGAGTTTCACGGCGCATCAGTGGCTCATTTTGAACAGCTGAAAACGATGCTCGATAAAGAGGATCGCTCTTACAGGGACTAGCTATCAACTCAGTAGGCGCAGGCAAAACAAAGGCCCGTTACTCACTCTCCACGTGCGTGGCAGCCATATAGTGATTCGCCACCCAGCGGTGAAAATGATGGGTGGCCACATCCTGCACTGGTGTGAAAAGCCCACCCTCGAAAGCCGGTGACCTACGGCCCTTCTGCATTCCCTCTACCGCGAACACATCTTCCGCAAAAACCACGCGCCAGCTCTCCAGAACCGCTGCGCGGCATGCTGCAAAGTTATCACCGGTGGCCTGTTCTCCCACATAGGAAAGTTGCAGTTTTTCCAAGGTGCGATCGTGGGACAGCGGCTGCAGAATCAGGGCAAAGAAGTGGTCCGCCTGAATACCCAGCAACACATTGGGATACAGAGAAATGTATTCAGCTTGGCGAACTTTTTCGGCTGGCCAGTGTTCGAATTGCGGCAGGGCCGTGCCAGCGACCTCGGACAGGGTATAACTGGAACTGCCCTGCCCTGACATACGGTCGTCAATCATAATGTTGTAATGCTGGTCCAGCGGTGAATAACTGTTGAGGCCGGGGTGCACCATGGGCAGGTGATAAGACTCACAGTAGTTCTCTACCGCCAGCTTCCAATTGGCCCCGATCTCCAACTGCAACGAACTGCCATCTGTTGTCAGCTGCAATTCGTTGAGCCCATCACTACCTACGAAAGGTTCCCAGCGCTGCATGAGTGGAGCGATATAACTGTCGAAGTCTTCCGCATCACCCGACAGATTGACGAAAATCATACCCATCCAGAGTGCACAGCGAACGGCTTGCAAGCCATGGTTCTCGCAGACAAAGTCGTCAACATTGTGCACGCCCATCCCGCCAATATTAGGTGTGCCCTTGAGATTGCCATGCAGGTCGTAAGTCCAGGAGTGATAGGGGCAGCGCAATGAGCCGGGCACTGCAGCCTCCTCAAGAACCAGCGTCATCCCCCTGTGGCTGCAAACATTGTGGAAAACATTTATTTCGCCCTCACGAGTACGCATCAGCGCCAGCGCCAGTCCCATGAATTCCACCGGCTTTACGTAGCCTTTGCTGGGCAGCTCACTGATGAACGCGATAGCTGCCCATGTCTTGCCCAGTACCGCATCTCGCTCGAACTCAAACAGCGCCGGGTCGCTGTAGGCCGCATTAGGCATACCCTTCGCTACAGCGGATGGCTGTAATACCGCCTCAATTGCTGCAGTGGGAATGATGTCCTGCTGATCCAATGGTGGCATGTGCAACCGCCTTGTATATCGCCTGGCTAAGAGCTGCTATCCGGCTACGCTTAGGAAGAGGCGTTGATGAACTAGCCCAACCGGCACACTGTTGCCGAGCTGGCGACTGAGTCAGTTGCTGCGCTATGTGGCAACGGCAACCTGCGGCGTATCATAACGTCCCAGTACGGGGCCCAGAGCTTCCTTGAGAGGCGCCAGACAGTGATCAAACTGGCGCCATTGCTCCAGCCCTCCGCTGTATATCGGCTGGCGCACCTGCTCCGAACTGGGTGTTCTCACCGAGCGCTCGGTCTCGTGGAAATTGACGCAAGCCTCCTCGAAGGGCAAGCCACAGAAGTCCAAAATCCTTTTCACTTGAGTTTCAAGGTCCGCCACCACATTTTCGTACTCAACGCGTAAGACCTTGCCCGGCAGTACTTCATCCCAGTGATCCATTAACTCGACGTAATCGCGATAGTACTGCCCGATCTCCTCCAGGCCGTAGGTAAACTCCTGCCCCTCGGCGAACAGCTGCTTAAAGCCACTGAAGCAACAAGCCAGCGGATGGCGCCTTGCATCGATTATTTTGGCGTTCGGCAAAATACTATGTATTAGACCGATATGACGAAAGTTATTGGGCATCTTATCGATAAAATACGGCGCTTCCTGCCGGTGTATGCGCGTGTCTTCGATATAAGCTTTACCAAATTCCAGAGATTTCTCAGCGCTCATTTCGCGCAATACTTTGGGGTATCTGGGTTCGTCGTGAATAGTGCGTCTGCCATCCAACCGCTGAGCCAGCGCGGGAATGTTCTGCAACTCCAAGGTACCATCCACCTGTGAGTGAGACGCCAGTATCTGTTCCAACAAGGTAGAGCCAGCGCGCGGCAGCCCGACGATAAAAATAGGGTCCGCTGCTTCGTCGCCGAAACCAACTAAGTTCTCAACAAACTCGCTGTTGCACCATTGCTGCTGTTGTTGCAATTGCGCTGTCATTCGCTCGGCGCTGTAGTTCAGCTCTGATTTCTTCAACTGATTACCGCGAATGTAATAGTCTGCAGCGCCTACAAAGTCCTCACTGTCTTCAAGCGATTTACCCAAGGCAAAACAAAAATGAATTTTGTCTGTCTCACTGGTGTCCGAGGCATCCACCTGCTTGCGCATAGCAGTGTTTTCTGGCTCGCTAAAACGGTAGGTCTTCAGGTTCGCCAAGCTCCAGAAAGCATCGCCGAAATTCGGCCGCGCTGCATAACAGGCCTGGTAGGCGAGTACCGCCTCATCCATTTTCCCTATGGTCTTCAGGGTGTGGCCGCGCATCAGTTGCAACTGCGCATTCTTCGGTAACTTCTGGCGCAGCGCGTCGTATACGCTAAGCGCCTCCTCGAATTCACCCACGGCTACACACTGATTCGCGTAGGCCGACAGGTAGCGATCATTCTTCGGGTCGATCTTGAGCAGCGCTTTAGCCTGCTCCAGGGATTTCGCATACTTCTGCCGTTGATACAGCACGTTCATGTAATCGAAGCGCACGTAAGGGTTGTCTGGTTCAAACACCAACGCACTTTCCAAAATGAATTCAGCGTCGTCCAGTATCTGCGTTTTTACGCCAAGGTCGGCCAGCAGCCGCATAGCTTCAACGTTTTGCGGGTTTTTCTGTAAGAAGGCTCGACAAAGCTGCTCCGCCTTAAGGAGCTTACCCTCGGCCAGCAGATTCCTAACTCCCAAGACTTCGGGAGGCAATGCGGCCAAGCGCTGGTGTTGTTCGTTGGCGTCTTTGAGAAGGTCCGCATCCTTCAATTCCTGCGCCAGACTGATCAGCGCCTGCCAGCTGGCAATCAGGGAATTGTTCAGCCTCACTGCCTGCAAATACGCTTTGACCGCCTCCTGCTTATCACCCAGGGCGAGCTGCACATGGCCCTGTTCCTGCCATGCGCGGCCATAGCCTGGATTAAGCGCCTGCAGCTTAGCAAGGCTTGCTAGTGCTTCACGATTCTTCTTCAGGTAGCGCTGGCTGACAGCCAGGAAGTACCAGCCCTCTTCCTGTCCCTCTTCGCGCTGCAACAACTCCCCCATGCTCGCTTCTACATCGACGAACCGCCCCACCTGTAGTAAAGCTCTCGCACTATCGAGCATTTTAGCGACGGCTTCAGCGGTTTCGGTATCGGTATCGCTGTTACTGGCATTCGACATGGGCGCTCTCGATCTCACAAATTGCTGGGTTCAGGATAACTATTATAGTGCCTAAGCAGAAACAAAAAAGGCGAGCCGTGGCTCGCCTTTTTTGGCTTAAGTGAAACTAACCGGGGCTAGTTAAACTCGTAAGAAACCCGCAGTCCCACGGTACGAGGACGGTTGGTCGTAGTACGCTCAATAAAGTCCTGACGGTTGATGTGCAGCTCTGCACGCTCGTCAGTGAGGTTCTCAATATAGAGCTCCGCAGCCCATCCATCTTCACCACGAACACCAGTTGCTGCGTTAAACAACGTGTAGTCGTCCTGGTAGGTATTTGGCTCCGCTGGAGTATCTACGATGGAGTTCAATGCCTCGTCAGAGTACTTACCGCTGACTTGCCAGAACGCTTCCATACCGTTGGCCATATCCCATGAGTATCGAGCCCGCAGGTTAGCCTGGAATTCAGGTGTCAACGGCAGTGGGCCGCCTTCATCCTGAACCACAATGGCAAAACCCGGGTCAACACTGGTCAGCTCCGTGTCGTTATAAGAACCGGCACCGAAGATAGTCAAATTGTCGGTAGCCGCCCAAACAAAATCGACTTCCATACCGAGGATTTCAGCGTCGCCGCCATTATCAACGATAGTCAGGATCGAAATATTCTGCGAGTCAAACTGGGATACCTGTATGCCTTCCCAGTCCAGTCTATAGATAGCACCGTTCAAGCGCATATCGCCATCCATCAGTGTGGCCTTCCAACCAAACTCATAGTTCTCCAAAGTATCTGATTCGAAGACGTAGGGCAGACAGTAACCGGGGAAGCCAGTATCTGGGTTAGAGTCGATAGCAACGTCAGAACCACATTCCAGACCAGCATCATTTACATTATTTGCGCCAGCATTATATTGACCACCTTCTCTAGCAGCCGCACGGTTGAACCCTGGTGGGCGATAACCCTCAGAGTACGTACCGTAGAACAACAGGTCATCGGTAGGCGTCCAGGACATGGTGAACTTAACGATAGTGTCGTCAACCGAGATAGGCTGTAACTCAGCAAAATTGACCTCGTATTCACGACCGCCTGTTACGTTAGGACGGATGTCGTTAGTCGGATCAGCATCATCAACAAACAACGGCCGGTTACCATAGCGCCATGCGCCGTAGCCAGTGTAGCCATACTCCAGATCGTAGTAGCGACCCGACACTGCTACTGACAGAGTGTCGGTCAGGTCGAAAGATATCTCACCGAAGATGGCAATCTGTTCTTCCGTCCGTGTGTTGTCGTTGCGGAACTGAGTTGCCTCAGTAACCAGACCTCGAGCATTGGCATCTGAAGTATCAAACGTTGAACTAGTGTTGATATCGATGGGAGCAAAGCCGGCGTCGATAGGTGCTTGGTAGTTGAAATTACCTACGTGAAGAATTTCGCTGTCCTCGTAGAAAATACCGCCGGTAGCGCGCAGGCGATTATCTGGATCAGTAGAGATGCGGAATTCGTGAGTCTGGCGAGTATTCTCATTCTCAATGGACGCCTGGTTTGCTGGCGTACCACACTCGATTACGTCGGGGTTGCCACCGATGGTGGGATCGAAGTTGTAGCCGGTGGTGTAGCCGTTATCAAGGCCGTGGTAAAAACTGCCCACCAGATACTCACACTGGTAGCCGGAAATGAACGCACCGATATTGGTGTAGCCGGTGTAGTCAATTTTAGCTGAGACTTCTCGATCCAGATAGCCACCCGTGTAGATCATGTCCAAAGCGCCGATGCGCCCTTCCAATGTCCATGCAAACTGAGTGAACTCATCTTCCAGAGAGTCCTCGGTGAAGCGACTCACATTCAGGTCACCCAGGCTCTGATCGTAGTCAAATACGCCATCAGTCCTGAGTGTCTGCTGGCTAAACTGCAGCAGAGCCGCCCAGTCGTCATTGATATTGTATTTGATGCCAAGGCGCATACCCTGGTAGGACGAATCGTTGAAGTCATCCTCAACCATAGTTCCGTTAGTCGCAGAGGTCTTGTGAACTGGTACGCTGCGGCCGCCAGGGCCCACTACGTCGCCATTGGCGAACACAGTGCCCGCTTCGTAGAACACTGAATCTCCAGGGAAGGTCGGGTTGACCGCGTTGTCGGCAGTAAAGCTGCCGGCGACATTGTCGATATAACCGCCGCGGTTATCGTTGTAAAAGGCTGCTCGCACTGCCAACTTGTCTTCGATCAGAGGTATGTTGATCATCGCCTCGACCTTGTTGCTGTCGTCGCCGCCTTCAGTCATCGAGTAACCGGCAGAGAAACGGGCTTCAAATTGATCAGTATTGGGTTTGTTGGTGATCAGTCGAACCGTACCTGCCTGTGAACTGGAGCCGTAGAGAGTACCCTGTGGTCCAGGCAACACCTCGATGCGTTCCAGGTCAGAAACATAGATATCCAGGTTACGACCACCGGCGGTTACTGGCAGTTCATCCAGATACAGTGCCACGTTGGGGGCGGAACCCTGAGATTCCGCGACTGTAATGTTGATGGCATCGACTGCAGCACCACGAATATAGATTTCATTCTGGCCTGGCCCTCTACCACCCATGCTGACGCTGGGAAGGTGAGCGACATAATCTTCGAAGTTGGCGATATTCTGCTCTTCCAGATCTTGACCTGTCATCGCCTGCACTGATACGGCGATGTCTTGCATGCTAGCGCTCTTTTTGGTCGCGGTGACTATCACCTCTTCCAACTGCGCCATTGCCAAACCTGCGTGGCCAACGGCCATGCCTGCGGCGATTACTGATAGTACTGCGGTATTCAACTTTGTTTTGCGGAACATATGTTTACCTCGGGTTTTATATTTATAAGGCTAGTCCTTGCCATTCAGTCGTTCTGGTTCACATTTCGCTAGCTTACACACCCCTGTCAGAGTAGGCATATCCACCGTATCAGCTATGCTCGGCCAATAAAGAGGCAGACTCAAATTAATAGGGCAAATCCATTAATAAGTTACTCTGATCAGTTTTTATTATTGATAATATGGGCGAAGGACACACGATAACAGTTCCACACCGCCATCAACACCCCCATAGCCAGTTAAGGGGCCTGTTTACCGTATAAACGCCCACCGGCGTCCCCGTTGCGGTGCTGATGGCCACGAGTACTCCGTTAAGGACGGCGACGGCGACGTCTGCCTGTGCTGGCCGCCTCCGGCTGGGGTCCCTTCTCGGGTGGCCGCTCAACCACCCCAAACAAATTAGGAAAAGGGTCGGTCTTATGTGGAAATGCCATGGCTTCGACGAAATACTGCTGGAACTTCTCCTCTACCGCTGTTTCGATTTTTTCAATTTTTCCCACCAGGATTTCGATCTGTTCCCGCGATTGCCTGTTTAGCAACGCGATACGGGCGCCAGTGCCCGCTGCATTGCCCGCCGAAGACACCTGATCCAGAGGGCAGTCCGGGATCAGCCCCAGTACCATCGCGTGTTTGACGTCTATCTGGCTGCCAAAAGCGCCAGCCAGCCTAATACGCTGCACCGATTCCGCGCCTATTTTATCCAGCAGTAGTTTAACGCCGGCGTAGAGTGCAGACTTGGCCAGCTGAATTTGTCGGATATCATTTTGGGTCACGCTGATCACCGCTTCGGCCTCGTGCAGTACATAAGACCAGGTCCGGTCATTCTGAATAATGCGTTCGCTGCGCTCACTGAGGCTGCCGTCGATAACACCATCAACACTGACGATGCCAGCCAGAAACATCTCAGCCACCACCTCGATGATGCCGGAGCCGCAGATACCGGTGACACCAATGCCCTCGACTCCCTGCTCAAATTCGGGCTCATCGGACCAGTGCTCACAGCCGATAACCTTAAATCGGGGTTCCAAAGTGACGGGATCAATGCGAACCCTTTCGATAGCGCCCGCGGCAGCGCGCTGTCCGCAGCTGATTTGGGCACCCTCGAAAGCGGGACCTGTGGGACTGGAGCAGGCAAGCAAGCGATCCTTATTTCCCAATACGATCTCCGCATTAGTGCCTACATCCACTATCAGAGTCATCTCTTCCTGTAACTGAGGTTCCTCCGACAGGATGACGCCGGCCGTATCCGCCCCTACATGCCCGGCAATGCAGGGCAGCACATAGATTCGGCCACCGGGGTTTATTACAAGGTCAAGATCACGGGCTCTTAATGTCAGTGCAGCATCAGTGGCAAGGGCAAAGGGCGCGCCACCCAACTCCACCGGGCTGATGCCCAGCAACAGGTGGTGCATGATCGGATTTGCCACCACCGACAGCTCCAACACATCTGCAGGGCTGGCGGAAATTTCTGCGGTCACCTGTGCAATCAGTTGATTCAGAGCCTCGCGGATCACCTGCGTCAATTCCACCTCTCCACCCGGGTGCATCATCAGGTAGGAAACACGGCTCATCAGGTCTTCGCCAAAACGAATTTGTGGATTCATCAGGCTGCTACTGGCAAGGACCTCGCCGCTACCCAGATCACAAAGATGGGCGGCAACTGTAGTGGAGCCAACATCGATGGCCACACCATAGGCCTGATCATGAAACCCCGGCCACAGAGCGATAACTTTCTCACCCCCATAAACTGCCGCGGTCACCGCCCACTTGCCCTGTCTCAGGACAGGCTGCAAGTAGGGCAGCAAAGCAGAGTCACAGTCCAAGCCAGTGAGCTGCCACTCTCGTTCCAGTGCTTCCAGCAAGCGCTCAAAGTCCCCTCTGGGATCGTGCATGTCTGCTTCATCTACCTGCACATAGTACAACTGAACACTGGGGTCGAGACGGATATCCCGATGCTCGGCCTCCTTGCGTACAACCTGCCTATGCACCTGGCTTTCGGGTGGTACATCGATCACCACATCGCCTAGTAACAAGGTGTGACAACTCAGTCGCCGTGATTCCTGCAGAGGCTTTTTCTTCTCGCTGTAGCGTTTTTCGGTTTCCGACAGTGGCGTGAGGTGTTCACCCAAAGAAGTAATCTCGTGCTTGGGAAAGGAACCTTCGGCGCAAGTCACCTGACAACGTCCACACAGTCCACGGCCGCCGCACACAGAATCAATATCCACTCCCAGTACTCGGGCGGCGTGCAGCAGCGGCGTGCCCGTCGGAAAAGTTCCGCGGCGCCCCGATGGCGTAAAAACGACTTTGACCTCTTCTGAACTCACATGAACCCCCTGCGCTTAACGTCCTTGCACGGCAAACTAAGCGCGCTTACGGCGGCGGCCCCGGTTGCCACGGGCGCCCTGCTCGCTTCCCTCGGCAGCCGGTTCGCGATAGGCACGAATCCACTGGGTGCAATCAGGGTCATGCCCCATCATCACGTCAGCACCGCGAACGGCCTGCATCACTTCCGGGTGCAAGGGGCTGGTAATCGCCGACGTCATGCCGGCAGCGATGGCCATGTTAAGAAATGAGCTGTTGATGCCATTGCGATTGGGCAGACCAAAACTCACATTGGATGCGCCGCAGGTCGTATTCACCTTGAGCTCTTCGCGTAAGCGCCGCACCACATGCATCACCTGCTTCATTGAGCTGTTGATCGCGCCAATGGGCATCACCAGCGGATCCACCACCACATCGCTGTAAGGAATACCGTAGTCCGCAGCTCGCTCGACTATCTTCTTGGCAACTTTGAAACGCTCATCCGGGTCCTCCGAAATGCCGGTCTCGTCATTGGAAATGGCGACCACGGCAGCGCCGTATTTGGCGACCAGCGGCAACACCCGTTCCAGTACTTCGTCTTCGCCGGTTACAGAGTTCACCAGCGCTTTGCCCTGGTAGACAGAGAGACCTGCTTCCAGTGCCTCCACAATAGAAGAGTCAATGGAGAGCGGCGTGTCCGTGATAGCCTGGACCAACTGAATAGCTTTGGCCAAGATCGCCGGCTCATCCGCCAGTGGAATACCAGCGTTCACATCCAGCATGTGCGCACCCGCCGCGATTTGGGCGAGGGCATCGGCCTCCACCCGGCTGAAATCCCCCGCCTTCATTTCTTCCGCCAAAATCTTACGGCCGGTGGGATTAATACGCTCACCTATCACCACAAAGCGCTCATCAAACCCGATCCTGACTTCCTTTGTAGCTGAACTCACAACAGTTGTTGTCATTCTTTACTCTCCACTTTTCACTCTCTACTACACTGCGTTAGTTGGCGCCGCACTTGGGTGCGACCCCTGCTG
Source organism: Halioglobus sp. (assembly GCA_047611225.1). Lineage (GTDB taxonomy): Bacteria > Pseudomonadota > Gammaproteobacteria > Pseudomonadales > Halieaceae > Marimicrobium. The sequence continues at coordinate 109,556 of JBLFWP010000005.1, read as the reverse complement.
TTTGATCTGTTGATTTGACCACTGAGACACGGCCGACGCGCCCTCATACATTCCCGGATGCCAGGGGTGTCGCTCACCCAATACACCTGTTTTTTCAACAATCTCAGGCACTCTGTGCTCCTGTCGGTAAGCCATGATATGCACTCCGGCCACGCCTTCGATCGTGCGCAATTCATTTACCATGTCAATACAGATATTGGTCCCTTCCTGAGCCTGATCTGAGGCGCCCTTCAGGCGCTTGATCACCGCATCGGGAATATGAACCCCCGCTACGTTGGTGCGAATCCACTCGGCAGATTTGGCAGAGGCCAGCGGTCCTACACCCGGAAGAATGTAGACTTTCTCATGCAGACCAAGATCACGAACTCGCGACATATATTCCTTGAACATATCCAGATCGAAGCAGTACTGGCTCTGCACGAACTGGGCGCCTGCTGCTACTTTCTTGGCCAGGCGCAGGGGCCTGAAATCATAGGGCGGCGCGAAGGGGTTGATTACGGCGCCCAGGAAAACTTGAGGGGGATGTGTCAGTTTCCTGCCACTGAGAAAGCGGCTCTCGTCGCGCATGCCGCGCAACATCTGCAGCGATGTCATGCAATCCATGTCGAATACCGGCTTGGCCTCCGGATGATCTCCCGACTGCACCCCGTCACCAGTCAGACAGAGGATATTGGAAACACCCATCGCCGAGGCACCCAACACATCGCCCTGAATCGCGATCCGATTTTTGTCGCGGCAGGAGACCTGCATCACCATGGAGTAACCGCGGCGAGTCAACAGAGCACAGAGGCTCACGCTGGACATATGGCAATGGGCACCCGATCCGTCGGTCGCATTGATCGCATCAACGTAACCATCAAACACGCTAGCCCGCTGGTACACCTCGTGTGGATCAGCGGAATCCGGTGGCGCTATTTCCGTAGTCACCGCAAAAGCACCTGCCCGTAATACGCGTTCCAGACGCCCCGGGCTTACGTGCCCAGCAAGGATGGGCAGGTTCTCACCTGCCGCCGGTTCGTCTTCAAATCGCATAGTACTTAACCGGCTCGCAGCTGAACTTTGTTACGCACCGCGCGCAGCCAAGCCGAGCTACCTTTCAGGCTGGCATCGACTGGACCCTGTACTACTTGAATAGCCTGAACACCGTCTTTCATTCGCTGACTACCCTCCCAGGCGGTTACCCAGATGCAGGTCATTTCCGGTTTCACTTCACAACCACCGTCTGCTCGAACGCCACCACAGGGTCCGTTGCGAAGCGTCTTCGGGCAACTCATGGGACAGACCATTCCGGTTGAACCGAGTGTGCACTGACCGCAGGACTGGGAGTTGAATAGAAAAGCCTTAGCCGGTTCCTCTATCACCTTTACCCAGCGCTCAAGCCGCTGATAACCGATCCATTCGAACAGAGGATGAAGACTTACCAACACCTTCTCTAAGCCCTCGTAGCAAACGTTCAACCACTTGGCGTGACGCGCAGACCATAGGCTAACGCGATACATCGTTACCTAACCCGGTAACCGGCATCGGCAACCACTTTTAGCAGCACTGCATCGCTGTAGTCGGACTCGATGTTATCCGCCACCCGCCGCGCTACATCCTGTAAGCTGCCGATTCCCGCATGGGGGGTGGCATTGCGCTTCCAGTCTTCCATGTAGGCATCGCTATCAGCCTGCCCGGCTCGCATAGCGACCCGATCTATCGCTTCCTGAAAGCGGCCGCTCAACTCTACCGTGGCGCGTTCGCGACGGTGTTTGATAATGACCTGAGCGGGAATGTCGCGCCAACACACTAGAATTTTTTCCATCTTTATCACCATCCCCAATTAACTAAAGGCGAGCACCTGTGATTGCAGACCTTTTTCCAAGTCTCCATAGCCGCAGTGCTCGTGTTCAAAATCCAAACCAAGAGAGTCGGCCGCTTCACGGGCTGCTTTGATCAGGCCCTCATCGCGACGCTGGGAGAGATACACCACACGCTGGTAGTTGCCGAAAAAGTCTTCGCGCAGTTCCGGGTAGAGATCCAACTTGAGGCCGCGGATAATCAAACGATCGAAATGTTTTACGAGAAAATCAGTGAGGTAAAAAGTGGCCGGTTGGTCTTCGGCCATCTGGTCGAATGCAGGCTCTGTGGCATAAAAGGAGTAGCAGTGTGCACCGGGTAGGCGCTCAATTCCCTCTTCCTCAAGTACCGCATCAATTGCCCCGGCAGTGCCGCAATCCGCGTAGGCGACAAAGATGTTGTCGTAGCTGTCTCGGAATCGGCTGATGGTTTCCCGTAATTTTCCAGGTATCAGTTGCGGCTTGTTGTGAAGTTTGGCATCCAGACACTGCACTTTGATATGGCTCCAGCCATTCAGTGTTTTCAGCTGTTGTATTTCATGCGACAGGGCACCGCAGGCTATGACCAGTACGGGCGCTTGCGCCTCTCCAACCAAGGGAGATTCATCCCACGGGGCCAGGTCGCTGCTGTGCGTTGAATCAAGCACTGACAGCGGCCCTACGCTCTGTTATCAGGCGCACTGCCGTAGTCGCTGCATCTGCAGCATCTCGACAATAGGCATCTGCGCCAACAGCTTCACCAAACTCCTCATTAAGAGGCGCCCCACCTACCAGCACGATGTACTTGTCGCGCAGGCCCTGCTCCACCATCGCATCGATAACCACCTTCATATAAGGCATGGTCGTTGTCAGCAGTGCCGACATCCCTAGAATATCCGGCTTGTGTCTCTCCAGAGCGGCAAAGTATTCCTCGACAGTGTTATTGATTCCGATATCGAAAACTTCCAGACCGGCACCTTCCATCATCATGGCAACGAGGTTCTTTCCAATATCGTGAATATCACCCTTCACCGTTCCTATCACCATAGTGCCTGCCGACTCAGCGCCAGTCTCCGCCAGTAGTGGCCGCAGTATTCCCATGCCACCTTTCATCGCGTTAGCAGCCAGCAGCACTTCGGGAACGAACAGGATTCCATCACGGAAATCGACGCCGACAATGGACATCCCGCCCACCAACGCCTCCGACAACACTTTGTCTGGTGCCCAGCCCCTATCGATCAGGATTTGTGTTCCCTCTACGATTTCATCTTTAAGGCCGTCATAGAGATCGTCGTGCATTTGCGCAACCAACTCTTCATCAGACAATTCCGATAGGACAATATCTTCTTCGTCATCGCCCGCATCGACCTGCTCATTCACATCGTCAGTCATAATCCTGATTCCTCTACCAAAACTACTTGTCTAATATTCTTTATCTGGAAACGCTGCTTTGCGGCGCGCCATAAAATCGAGAAGAGCCTCGTCAACCGCAGGATCTAGTGGCGGCGCCTGGTACTCATCGAGCATCTTTTTCCATTGAGTGTTGGCGCGTTGAGTGATGTCGTTTGAACCTTCTGCCTGCCATTGCTCAAAGCTGTTGTTGTCTGCCAGGGTGGAGCGGTAGAAAGCGTCTTCGAAGTTGGCTTGAGTGTGAGCAGCTCCCAGGAAATGTGCGCCTGGCCCTACCTCACGCAGTGCATCCATCGCCTGGCCGTTCTCAGACATATCCATGCCCTTGAGCAGTACCTCAATCATGCTGGCTTGATCGCAATCCATGACGAACTTTTCATAGCCCATGGACAGACCGCCTTCCAACCAACCGGCGGAATGCAGCATGAAATTGACACCCGCCAAAGCAGCCGTCTGCATGGTATTGGCAGACTCATAAGCCGCCTGTGCATCGGGTGTCTTTGCGGCACACAGGGCGCCACCACTGCGGAACGGTACGCCCAGCCGACGCGACAAGGCCGCGGCGGCATAGAGCACCATGCTAGGTTCAGGTGTGCCGAAGGTGGGCGCGCCGTTCTGCATTGAAACCGCGCTCGCAAAGGTGCCAAATACCACGGGCGCGCCAGGGCGCACCAATTGTACAAAGGCCATACCCGCCAGCGCTTCCGCCAGAATCTGCGTAGTGGTACCGGCGGTAGTGACGGGCGACATAGCACCGGCCAGAATAAACGGTGAGATCACCGTGGCCTGATTGTTGCGGGCGTATACCTTGGCGGCGCCCAGCATGGTGGCATCAAAGGTCAGCGGTGAATTGGCATTGATCAGGCTGGTACAGACAGTGTTCTCATCGATGAATTTCTCACCGAACAGAATCTTGGCCATGTCCACCGTGTCCTGCGCGCGGTCAGGATGGGTGACTGATCCCATGAAGGGTTTGTCGCTGTATTTGATGTGGCTGTAAACCATATCGAGGTGACGCTTGTTGACCGGCAGGTCCACTGGTTCGCAGACCGTGCCACCCGAGTGGTGCAAACCGGGCGCCATATAAGCCAGCTTTACAAAATTCTCGAAGTCCTTGATCGTGGCGTAACGTCGGCCGTCATCCAGATCGCGAACGAAAGGCGAACCATAGGCAGGTACCAGCACAGTGCGCTTACCGCCAATGATGACGTTGCGCTGCGGATTGCGGGAATGCTGGATATACTCAGATGGTGCCGAAGCCTGGATGATGGAACGGCACATACCTCTGGGAAAGCGAACCCGCTCGCCCTGCACATCGGCACCGGCCTCCTTCAGAAGAGCCAGTGCTTCAGCGTCGTCGCGAAACTCAACACCGATCTCTTCCAGCACGGTATCCGCATTGTGCTCGATGAGCTGCAGGCTCTCCTCACTGAGCATCTCGTAATAGGGAATGTTGCGCTCTATAAACGCCGTTATTTTGGTCGACGCTTGCTGACGCGCAGCACGCTTGGCATCCCTTCCCCCGGCCTTTCTACGTCCCGTTCGTTCACTCATGGGCTGACTTCCATACGGGCACCGCGGTGCCCCACTATTTAATGGGAATAGTGGGAGTCTCGGACAATACGCGCCTGTGCGCATCCAAGCCTACGACGCGCAAGTATTCATTTACGACAACCGGGGAAAGTGCCAAAAGAACTGTGATGCGGACACGCAAAGCACTGGCGTTGTGAGGGAAAGGAGGACGCTCTGAACTATGGAAGGTGGCGCTGCAACACTATGCATTCAGCGGGAGGCGCTGCACGCTAGTACTTACAATTATTTTTTAGACCATAAATAACGACACGAGAGTTAACCCGGGAACCTCCACTCAACACCAAAATTAGGGGCTTCGCGTCGCTTGGGCAGGCTTGAGCAAGCGCTCAAAATGCTCCGGCGCTTCCGGTCGACCAAACAGATATCCCTGAATGTAATTACAGCCTTCACTGCGAAGTATCGCGAGCTGCTCTTCTGTCTCAACCCCTTCGGCGATGGTATCGATATCCAATCGCTGAGCGAGCGCAATAACGCCGCGTACCAGACGCTCATCCTCAGGTTCCGCACCCAATCCGTTTACAAAGCTCTGGTCTATTTTCAACTTCTGAAAACGCACTCTTCGCAACAGACTGAGCGATGAGTATCCGGTTCCAAAATCGTCTAGCGCAAGAGTCGCTCCCAGGCCCTGCAGCCACGCCAGCATTACTTCGGATCGTGGGTTATCAGCGAGTACACTGCCTTCGGTAAGTTCAAACTGTATGTCGGATCCACTGACACCGGTTTCATGGAAGATGCGTTCAACCTGCTCCTGCAAACTGAAATCAATAAGCTGCCTGGCGGACAGGTTCACGGAAATTGTGGGAACTGCGAGGCCCCGCTCTCGCCACTGGGAAATTTGCGCACAAACCGAGAGCAGTATCGCCTCTCCAATTTTTACGATAAGCCCCGATTCTTCCGCGACCGGGATAAATTCTCCCGGGTTCACCGTCCCAAGTTCAGCACTTTCCCAACGTATAAGAGCCTCTGCGCCGGACAGCTCTTTGGTTTTTGCATCCCGAATAGGCTGGTAATGCATTCGGAATTCGTCGCGATTCAAGGCCCGTCGAAGCGCCTGCTCCAGCACATGGCGCCGCTCTTCAGCGCTACTCAAATCGGCGTTATAAAATTCGAAACTACCCTTCTGATTGTTTTTGGCATTAGTCAGGGCCTGATCGCTACGCCGAATCAAAGCCTCAGGGCTATCACCGTCTTCCGGACAGAGCGCAATCCCGATACTTGTCCCCAGCTGCAAGGTATCAGTTCCAACTTCAAAGGGCGCTTGCAGAGCCTCGATGAGTCGACGTGCCACGATCGCGGCGTCCGCTGCTTCTGCAACACTGGGGAGAAGAACCATAAACTCATCTCCCCCCAGCCGGGAGACAGTCACCTGATCTTGTCCAGAAGACCTCGTACCCATCTGATCACTAAAACGGAGATTCCTAGTGAGGCGGTCGGCGACTTGCCGCAAAACATCGTCTCCCACGGGGTGGCCGTAGTTGTCGTTCACCATCTTGAAGCGATCAAGGTCCAGCGACAGCAGGGCTGCTCTCTCTCCAGCTTGCACCGTTCTGGTCAGTGCTTTACTCAATACGTCCTGGAAGTGCCGACGATTCGGCAGGTTTGTCAGAGGATCAGTAGAGGCCAGATATTTCAGCATACTCTCTCTCTCGCGCTCCAGAGTGACATCTCGCAGCACGTACACAGTTGCAAGATTGCTGCCCTGCTGGTCGGTAACATCCATTGGACGCACATCAAAACTTGTTTTGTCACTACCCTGCGTTAATTCTATATCACGTTGGTGTGATTGAAGGCCCTGTTGCAGGTAGTGGAGCAGCTCAGGTTGCTCCGCAAGCATAATATCAATGGGAGCCGGAAGTGGCTGCGCGGCCAGTATCGTCTGGGCACTATTATTGGCCGAGACTATTCGTTGGCGATCATCAACAACGAAAATAAGATCTTCGATACACTCAACGATATCGCGATTGGCAAGTAAAACCGTAGAAAAAATACTGCCCACTTTATGAAATGAATACGCAAAACACACACCAGTAACAATGAGTCCAAAAGGCGTAATATCCAAATACTGGATTGGACTGGCACCCGATAGGTAGAGCAAGTTTGCCGCCCAGGGTGCAGCAAAGCCCAGCATCACCAGCGTTGACTGCCACTGCCAACTCTTCCAGCTATGAATGAAGAACATCGTCAGCGCCACAACTAGCTGGCCGTGGCCAAAACCTATGATCCACCAATACATTGGACCATAGTTAAAGTTTACCAAAGTCATGCCGCCGGTAGAGGTGAGCTCTAGATCTCTCCACAGTCCCTGGTGAAGATCATTGGTGAGAGCTATGCCCCAAGACAATAGTGCACACGGAAAAGCAAACGTTAAGAAGGGGCCTATCCACTTTTCCCGACCTGCATATGCCAAAACCGTGCACAAAGAAGCAGGAGGAAGCGCCACAATGCCGAGGTATTGGACCTTACTGATCAATAGCTTCGATTCAAGCGTGGGCACAAGATGCTCAGCCGCTGCAGAAAGTACCCACACCGTTGCAGCGCCCAGCAGCACCGGAAGTGCGATTGTTGAAGACTCTGATCGACGCAAGGTATAGGCGCTAAGAACGCCGAGGATTAACCCTCCAACGATTAGCAACGCTACGGCGAGATAGACTACGGTAGGCAACAGCGCTCCCTGCACGTTAATTTACGCTATGGTTTTCTTCATACTAGCAACCGCTTCTACCGATAAGCCATTCATTAATAGCCGGAATAGTACGGCAAATGGCCACATCAAAAAAGAGGAGAAGAAGCATAATAACCTCGGCCAGAACTACCCTTGATGAATGAAAGCGACCTTGTTTTTACTGGCCTATTTTTCCTTCTAGCGACCACCCAAAACTTTGTTTATCAAAACCTCCTGATACCGCGAAGACTCAGTTATGTTCAAAAAGTGAGACGACTCGGGGAACCAAATCAGAGCTTTGCGGGGAGCTGTAAGCTCATTGAGATAGTCTTCAGCCAATTCTGAGGGCGTGTTGTAGTCGTATTTTCCGGCAAAGAAGTAAATGGGGAGCTCAAATTGTTTGGCTTCTTCGGTGAGGTCAGCCTGCATAACCTCTCCCCACATTGCCGATGGCAGCTCGCTACTGCCCTTAAGAAGATTGGCAAGATCCCCTAACGAGTATTCGGGCGACGATAGGTACGCCCACACCAGACTAAGTACCGAATTGCCGCGAACACCACCTTCATAGAAATACAGCCATTTTCGCTGAACCTGCATTTGTGAGATGTCCTGTCCGTACATACTAGAGTCAATATCTTCAAGTTCTTCAACGGCCGTGGTATTGCCCTCTTGCAACGCCCGTTCACGCACATAGGCCAGCGAAACCACTTCGTTTTCCACCATATTGGCGATTTGCCCTACTCCCACGTAGGCATGGTACAGCTCAGGGTGATCGCGCACAGTGAGAATTCCCAGCAAAGAACCCCAGGAATGTCCTACCAGATATATTTTTTCCTCATCGAACCGTCTGCGCAAATGCTGGGTGAGCGCCAGGACATCATCGAGATAGGTTTGGATGGTGAGGTTCGCCGCTGGTTTTTCGTGGCGCGACTTGCCCGACCCTCGCTGATCCCAATGCACCACAGTAAAATGGTTTTCCAGCTCCAGGCCGAAAGACCTGGCAGCGGCCATCTCAGACATTCCCGGCCCGCCATGCAGATACAGTAGTACCGGATTATTCTTATCCTGTCCGCGCAGGTATAACCACTGCTCGTCACCGTTGAGCTCTAAAGTCTCCAGAGACTCGATCCCGTTGGCGGTGGTAATTCGAGTTGCCACTTCCAATTGAAACTGGCTATAGCTTCGATATGCCAGAAAAAGAATCAGCGCAATAGCCAAAAAGGCAGCGATGAATATTGTCGGTTTGATAACAAATCGGGTGAACATATCTAATCCCCAGGCAATCCACATCCAATTATTAGCGCTCGCAGCACACTTAGCTTCACACTTTCATCCAGCATGATTAACCCTAAGCGGCGCCGCGTTCCGTCGACGGAGCCGGTGCCAGAAAACTCTGGTGAGCACAAGGCCATCGAGACCGGCCGACTCTTATAGCACAATTATTTGCAAGAATGAGCCAGCATCTGGTTTCACATGAACCACGCGAGAAGCCGCGCGCTTAGCCGATAGTCCCCTTTTCAATACAGTGCTAAGATCATGCTCCCGCTGAACCAGAAGGTCATATTGTTGTGGAACCTGATGACTACCCAGTCATAGCAGCTACCATATTTGCAATTTCAATAGTGATATCGCTGGGCGAACTTGTTTACCTGACTATTATCAGTCGCAAAGAATCTTTCAAACACGCTTACGCTCAACCACTCAAGAACATCCTGTTTATCTCTGTCGTAACAAGCGTCTTGCCAATTATTAGTACCGCCGCATTTGCTATTTTGGGCAGTCAGTTTGCGCCCACGACATTGAGTAACAACTGGTACGCCTGGCCTATTGGCCTGCTGATATTTGAATTCTGGTATTGGGTGCAACACTACCTCGGGCATAAGGTCCGCTTTCTGTGGTGCATTCACGCCCCACACCACGCGCCAGATACACTGACGTCCCTTATCGGCTTGGGTCGCAATATTCTCGAACTCCCCTACTTGGGCTTTTTTCTGGGATTTATGACCGCCTTTTGCGGCGTTCCGGTAGAAATCGTTTTCGTCATCAGCTTGATTGATGGATTCTGGGGCAAATTTCTACACATCAGCCCCAAGCTTATTCCGGGAAGGTACGGCCCTTTCGAGTATTTTTTGCAAACGCCCTCTTATCATCGTGGGCATCATGCAAAGAACCTTGTGTATATGGACACCAACTACAACTCCCTCACCCTGTTTTGGGATTGGGTACTAGGAACATTGCAACCGCTGCAGGACTCGCAACCTGCGGAGTATGGCATCACCCGGGAGGTAGATTCCGAGAGCTGGTTCGATGTGCAGCTTGGAGAAACTAAAGCCCTGTGGCGTGACCTCAAACTGGCACCAGGCCTAAAAAACAAACTCTGTTACCTATTAATGCCACCCGGCTGGTCTCACACAGGTGAGCACAAAACGGTTACCGCTCAGAGACAGCAGCAAATACTGGAAGAAGCGCAAAAGGCGCAAACTAGACAGGGTGCACGACCCAAAGACTAGTTGGGGCCACATCCTTCGGCAAATAGATGGCCCATGGCTCAATATATGGGCGCTTAAGCGATAACGCCAAATCGGCGATCATGGTCATCAGGCAATTTTGGAATTCAAAAAAAGGGCGAACCCAGTGAGGAACGCCCCTTAAGAAGATACGAAGCTATAGTGCTAGCTAGGGCAGGTAGCTCTTTCCCATCAAGAAGCGATCAACTTCTCTAGCCGCACGACGTCCTTCATCAATCGCCCATACAATCAAGCTCTGCCCACGACGACCGTCACCCGCCGCAAAGATACCCGGCTTGCTGGTGGCGAATTCGTCGTACTGCGCGAGAATATTTGAACGCGGATCCTTATCAACGCCAAACTGCTCAACCAACGATCCTTCGGGACCCATAAAGCCCATCGCCAATAGAATGATGTCAGCGGGGTGCACTTTTTCGCTACCGGCAACTTCCTTAGGAATCATCTGCCCTTCTGGCGTACGCTCCCATTCAATATCAACCGTATGAACAGCCTTCACATTGCCGTTTTCATCGCTTTCAATTTTGGTCGTCTGCACCAGGTAGTCACGCGGATCCTGACCCTGCACGGCAATAGACTCTTCCTGGCCGTAATCGATCAACAAGCGCTTGGGCCATTGTGGCCACGGATTGTTAGGTAGCCGGGACGCAGGAGGCTGTGGCATGATTTCCAGCTGCACAACACTTTTGCACTTGTGACGCAAAGAAGTACCTACGCAGTCAGTACCGGTATCACCGCCACCGACAACGATAACGTTTTTACCTTCGGCATTGATGAAGTTGCCGTCTTTGTGTTCGCTGTCCAACAGGCTCTTGGTATTTGAGCGAAGGAAGTCCATGGCGAAATGAATACCATTGAGTTCACGGCCTGGCGCCTGTAAATCCCGCGGGACGGTTGCACCAACACACAATACAACCGCATCAAAATCCTGTTCGATTTTTTCAGTAGTAATATCCTTACCCACCTCGGTATTGGTGACAAAGACAATGCCTTCTTCTGCCAGCAGATCAACTCGACGCTGCACCAGCTCCTTTTGCAGTTTCATGTTGGGGATGCCATACATAAGCAGTCCGCCAATCCGATCAGCACGCTCATAAACAGTGACCATATGGCCAGCTTTGTTCAGCTGCGCAGCTGCGGCAAGACCAGAGGGACCAGAACCAATCACGGCGACCGTCTTGCCACTGCGGGAAGTTGGAGGCTCTGCCACAACCCAACCCTCTTTGAAGCCTCTATCAATAATCGCAACTTCGTGCAGCTTGATGGTGACAGGGTCAGCATTGATACCCAACACGCAAGCGCCTTCACAAGGAGCCGGGCAAACACGGCCAGTAAACTCAGGGAAGTTATTGGTTTTGTGTAATAGATCCAGCGCGTCTTTCCAACGACCTCGATAGATCAAATCATTCCACTCGGGAATGATGTTATTGACCGGGCAGCCCGCCACTGCAGGCGCATACTTTGACACGGCCGACTGGCAAAAAGGCACGCCACAATCCATGCAGCGTGAGGCCTGCTCTTCAATGTCAGCGGTGTCCATATGCTCATGAACTTCCAGCCAATCAACCAAACGCAAAGCGGGATCGCGATCTTCCGGCAACGCCCTTTCTACTTTCATAAACCCGGTTGGATTACCCATACTACTAACTCCTATTCAGCTCAGGCTTTTTGAGCCGCCAGATTTTCAAGATGCATGTCGAAAGCTTCAACCGCCACATCATATTCAGTTTCAAATTTGCCCATGCTGCGCGCCTTATCCATATAGCTCTGCATCTGCTTGTAATCTACTGGCATTACCTTCACGAAGCGCTTCAGCGAATTGTCCCAATCGGCGAGCAGCTCTTGCGCCACATCCGATTGCGTATTCTCGCCGTGTTCGGCAATCAACGCTTTCAGGTCAGCGATGTCTTCGGGGCTTTCGAGCGCTTCAAGTTCAACCATTTCCATGTTGCACTTACTGGCAAAGTCACCATCGTTGTCTAACACGTAAGCAACACCACCGGACATGCCAGCGGCAAAGTTGCGCCCCGTTTGACCGAGGATAACGGCCTTACCGCCCGTCATATACTCACAACCGTGATCACCTACACCCTCAACAACCGCGGTTGCACCCGAGTTGCGCACGCAAAAACGCTCGCCTGCAACACCGCGAATAAAGCCTTTGCCGCCGGTTGCACCAAAGAAGGCGACATTACCAATCAAAATGTTGCTTCTAGGCTCGAAGGCTGCATCTTTGGCCGGATAAACAACCAGGTTGGCGCCGGACAATCCCTTGCCGAAGTAATCATTGGCGTCGCCTTCAAGCTCAAAGCGAAGACCCTTGGCTGAAAAGCACCCAAAGCTCTGACCAGCGGAACCATTAAACTTAACCCTGATAGTGTTCTCAGGCAGGCCCTCGGCGTCATACTTTTTGGATATCTCATTCGAAAGCATCGCACCGATCGTACGGTCCGTATTGACGACGGGATACTCAAGATTAACCGGGGTTAGATTGTCCACGGCATCCTTCGCATCAATCATCATTTTACGATCGATAATGTCGTGAATCAGATGCTTCTGCTCGGTTGAGCAATACAGTGTTTCACCCTTTTTACTTTCTTCCTGAAAAAGTAAGGGGCTCAAATCGATGCCTTTGTACTTCCAGTGATCGATATCATCGAGCATCTTGAGGCTCTGGGTCTGCCCAACCATTTCATTGATTGTTCTATAACCCAGCTCGGCCATAATTTCGCGCAGGCCTTCTGCCATCATGGTAAAGAAATTCACCACGATATCGGCTTCACCTGCAAAGCGGCTACGCAATTCTCTATCTTGTGTTGCAATGCCAACCGGACAAGTATTCAAATGACACTTACGCATCATGATGCAACCCTGCACAACCAACGACGCAGTAGCAACGCCCCACTCTTCGGCACCTAGCAATGTGGCAATCGCGAGATCCCTGGGTGTTTTCAATTGGCCGTCTGTTTGCACAGTGATACGACTACGCAAGTTATTTCGTACCAGAGTTTGATGTGTTTCAGCCAGACCCAATTCCCAAGGCAGACCCGCATGCTTGATCGAACTCAACGGCGATGCACCTGTGCCGCCATCGTGGCCAGCGATCAACACAACGTCTGCATAGCCTTTACACACGCCCGAGGCAATGGTGCCAACACCGGCCTCAGAAACCAGCTTAACGTTGACTCGTGCTTCACGGTTCGCGTTCTTCAGGTCGAAAATCAGTTGTGACAAATCTTCGATAGAGTAGATGTCGTGATGTGGCGGCGGGGAAATCAGTCCGACACCCGGAGTAGACCCACGAACACGACCAATCCATGCATCCACTTTATGGCCAGGCAACTGTCCGCCCTCGCCGGGCTTGGCACCCTGGGCCATTTTAATCTGTAACTCATCAGCATTAGCGAGGTAGTAACTAGTAACACCAAAACGCCCGGAGGCGACCTGCTTGATACGTGACTTCATCGAGTCGCCGTTTTCCAGCGGCGTGAAGCGGATGGGGTCTTCACCGCCCTCCCCGCTATTGCTCTTACCGCCAATGCGGTTCATGGCAATTGCCAGGGTCGTATGCGCTTCCCATGAGATAGAGCCAAAGGACATCGCACCAGATGCAAAGCGCTTGAAAATATTTTCAATCGGCTCTACTTCTTCCAAGGGAATAGATTTGTGACCCGGAGAAAACTCCAGCAAGCCCCTTAATGTGTAAGCTTCCTTCGACTGATTATCTACAGCGTTTGCGTACTCTTTAAACTGCTCAGTATTGTTGCTGGCTGTAGAGTGTTGCAGTAAGCGGATAGTCGTCGGGTTGAACAAATGGCGCTCGCCATCACTACGCCAAGCGTAATCACCACCCGACTTTAAAAGGTCATCAACCACGATGCGGTCTTTAGTAGGGAAGCCTTCCCTGTGGCGCAGCAACGCCTCATCGGCGATCCCATCAAGGCCAATACCTTCGATACGACTGATAGTGCCTGTAAAGTAATTGTCGACAACCTCGCTGTTGAGGCCAAGTGCCTCAAAAATCTGGGCGCCTTGATACGATTGCAGCGTAGACACCCCCATTTTTGAGAATATCTTTAACAGGCCACTGCCTACCGCCTTGATGTACTTCGCTATCAACTGCTCGTTGTTTAAGCTGGCGTCAACCACACCCTCATCGCGCAATGTGTACAGTGTTTCCAGTGCAAGGTAGGGGTTAACCGCAGCAGCGCCATAACCCAGCACAGTGGCAAAGTGATGCGTCTCACGAATGTCGCCAACCTCCAGGATAATATCGACTTTCGCGCGCAGACCTTCACGTATCAAAAAGTGATGCACCGCCGCAGTCGCCAGAACAGAAGGTATCGCTGCGTGGTCAGTATCAACTGCGCGATCGCTAAGCAGTAACAGTGAGAAGCCGTCATTCACCGCATCTTTGGCGTACTGGCAAAGACGGTCGACGGCAGCTTTCAGCTCGCCTTCATTACCGGTGGCTCGAAAAGTGATATCGATGGTTTTGGATCGCAGGTGATCGTGATCAATGTACTGCAACTTTTTCAGCTCTTCATTGGTCAACAGTGGCTGTTCGATCTCAAGCTTTTGACAATGCTTGGGCGTTTCTTCCAGCAAATTGAGAGAGTTGCCAATATACCCGCGCAGAGACATTACCAATTCTTCGCGAATAGGATCAATGGGAGGATTGGTTACCTGCGCAAAGAGTTGCTTAAAGTAGTGCGATAGCTGTTGGGGCTGATCGGACAATATAGCCAGCGGTGTATCAGTACCCATGGAACCCAGAGGCTCCTTTGAGGTGCCAACCATCTGCTTAAAAACAACATTAAGATCTTCGTTGCTATAGCCAAACGCCTTCTGCATTTTTCTCAGGTCGGGCAATGGCGGTTGGGTGGTAGATGCGCTGGACACATCCACATCACTCAGCAGCATTTTGTTATCACTCAGCCAACGACCATAAGGCTGCGCAGAACAAATTTCTTTCTTCACCTCATCGTCACTGATGATGCGGCCTTTTTCCAAATCGGCGATAAAGATCTTACCCGGCTGTAGACGACCTTTTTCTACAACAGTCGATTGATCAACACACAGTGCACCGGTTTCAGAACCCATGATCAAGGTGCCGTCATCCGTCAGCAAATAACGCGATGGTCGCAGACCATTGCGATCCAATGTTGCACCAATCATTTTACCGTCTGTAAAGGAAATTGAAGCGGGGCCATCCCAGGGCTCCATTACACAAGCGTAGTACTCATAGAAGGCGCGCTTCACCGGATCCATCTTATCCTGCGTTTGCCATGCTTCAGGCACGACCATCATCATCACTTGAGCGAGAGGCCTTCCGCTCAATACCAGCAGTTCAATCGCCATATCGAGATTTGCAGAGTCCGAGTTACCACGGTTGCAAATCGGTGTGATCATTTCCAGTTCTGCAGCGGTGAAGTTCACCGACTTAAACATGGCTTCCCGGGCATTCATCCAATTGATGTTGCCTTGCACAGTATTAATTTCGCCGTTGTGCGAAAGGTAACGGAAAGGCTGGGCACGACGCCACGCAGGGAATGTGTTAGTGGAAAAACGTGAGTGGAACATTGCCAGCCCGGAGATTACCCGCTCGTTCTGAAGATCAAGGTAATACTGTCTAACCTGTGCCGTGGTAAACTGGCCTTTATAGACGATAGTGCGCGAAGACATGGAGGCGATATAGAATTCACCGGCTTGTGTATCGACAGTTTCGTTAATGGTGTGTGAGGTGTGCTTACGCAATACAAACAACTTGCGTTCGAACTCCTGATCGCTCAGGCCTTCTGGCTTTTGAATAAATACCTGCTCAATGTTTGGCTCGCTATCAACCGCCGCGGCACCTAGCATTGAGTTATCCGAAGGAACTGATCGATACCCCAACAAGCCAAGCCCCAAGGCTTGCAATGCACCGTTTAAAACAGAGCGGCATTTATCCGCCTGCGCAGAATCTGAGGGGAAGAAAATCATTCCCACGCCGTAGTCGCCCTCTCCCGGCAAACTGATACCGAGATCACTGGCTTCAGTAACAAGAAAAGCATGGGGAATTTGAATCAGAATACCGGCACCGTCTCCGCTTTTTATATCAAAGCCGGTGCCGCCACGGTGTTCCATGCAGGTCAACATGGTCAGTGCGTTTTCAATAATGTCGTGAGACTTCTTACCTTTTAGATTGGTAACAAATCCAATGCCGCAACTATCGTGCTCAAATTCTGCACGATACAAGCCACGTGACTTATTGCTAATGTTGGTCATATCAAACGTCCTATAATATTGTTGCACTGCGCTATCGGCCGGGTCGCTACTTCAAACAATCACTGCGCGCCCACCCATCTCAAAATCAATCAAGACCGGTAACTCACCGAGCCAATAAAACTGTATCTTTCCTCAAACTTCACCGACAAAAAACTTCCGGAAATCGGGTTCAAAATATAAACCGTACTATCGGAATGGTTTTTACAGCGCGACCAGATAATCTCTGTAGACTGAAGCTCCGCAGCATTCGTTGCTACTGCCTAAGTTGGAACCTGTATTGTGGACATGAATCCCAGCTTAAATTAAAGCCAAAATTAGTCACTAAGCTATTGAAATTTAGGGAAATAATAATTATCCGCCAAGATCGCAGCAGATAATCCTCCCATCCGTTTCGAGCGCGCTATTTAATAGCATTTTGAGAAAAATTACCACCTCAAAGAGCATGGCCAAAACGGACCGCTTTTATACTTTAAAACCAACAAAATCATACCCTGGGGGCAGCAGCTGCCGCCCTAGCTTCGCTGCCCGATTCAGGGTAGTTCACAACTCCCTTGTTAAGCCTGCAGATACACGTCCTGGACCTGATAATTTTCGTTAAGAGCCCGGTCCAAGACAGGAAATGCTCAGAAAGGCTTGTTATTCTGTACCAATCGGTACAGAATCCCCATTCCTTCCAAATCAGACGGAACAAGTGATGGCCAGATCGCCAGAGTTTAATCGTACCAAAGCACTGGAATCCGCCATGAAGCTGTTCTGGGCCCGCGGTTATACGTCAGCGTCCCTACCCGAACTATTGGAGGCTATGGGCATAGCTCGCTCCAGCTTTTACGCCAGTTTTGGTACCAAGAGAAAACTGTTTATAGAGTGCTTACAGCTATTCGGTGAACGCACGCTCGCCATTGTTGAGGCGGATGCCAAGCGGCTGCCTTCTGCGTCTCTACCCCGCTCTTTTTTCGAGGCTACCGTACTGGGTGTATCACAACGACGGGCGAAGCATGGGTGTATGCTGGTAAACACCGTACTGGAATTGGCCGATGTAGATCCGCAACTCAATCAGCTAGCGACGCAGCAGCTCAATGGCATTGAAGAAGCCTTTGCAACTGCCTTCGAAAGAGCCCAAAGCGCAGGCGAGCTAAACAGCGCCTATAACTCAGCAGAGCTCGCCTCAATGGTGATGACCATTAATTTCGGCCTAAGGGTACAGAGCCGTCAAAAGACCTCCCAGAAAGAACTCAAACCCATTATAGAAAACAGCCTGTCTATGTTGGGACTGGCCGCTTGAATTCTCACACCACACCAGGAGCTTTTACCATGTTGTCTGAAACCATGCCTTTTGAGAAAAAATTTGCCACTGTGAAAGGCAAGAAAATTGCGTACGTGGAGGAAGGTAGCGGCGACCCCATTGTTTTATTACACGGCAACCCAACCTCCTCCTTTTTGTGGCGCAACGTAATACCGGAACTTGTCCAATCGGGCCGAGTGATTGTTCCCGACCTGATCGGCCACGGCGATTCCGAAAAACTCCCCGCCAGCGAAGGGCCTGAACGTTACACACTGGAAGTTGCCTATAGCTACGTTGAAGGCCTTCTGGAGGCTCTAGGTGCCAACGAAAACGTCACGCTTGTTATTCATGATTGGGGAACCGGTATCGGCTTTCTCTGGGCCATGCGCCACGCAGCCGCCGTTAAAGGTGTTGCCTACATGGAAGGCATCGTTAAACCCGTAACCTGGGCAGATTGGCCTGAGGGCGGCGTGGGAATTTTCAAGGGGTTTCGCTCGAACAAAGGAGAGGACCTTGTGCTCAACCGGAATATGTTTATCGAAGCTGTACTTCCAAGCTCAGTCCTGCGAAAACTGACCGAAACAGAAATGGATGCGTACCGTGCACCCCACCTCACTCCAGACGATCGCCAGACCACCCTGAACTGGCCACGGCAGATACCCATAGAAGGTGAGCCCGCTAACATTGTCGAGCTGGTTAACGGTTACGGTGCATTCATGGCGGGCAGCGACCTGCCAAAATTGTTCATAAATGCTGAACCTGGCTCAATCCTGGTAGGACCACAACGTGAGTTTTGTCGCAGCTGGCCGAACCAGCAGGAAGTCACCGTGAAGGGCAACCATTTTATTCAAGAAGACTCGCCAGTAGAGATCGGCCAAGCCGTAGCCAACTGGTTGAAAGCGATTTAAATCAAACTGCTCACAGACACAAACCAAAAAACCAAAAAGGACTTGATCAATGTCAGACGTACCCGTTTATATAATTGCTAACCTCGTTCCCATCGAGGGTCACCCTGGATACAGGACGTATGAGAAAGGCTTCTTTCCCATATTAAAAAGATTCGGTGGCTCCTTCATCACCTACGACGACAACACGAAACACATGGAAGGCTCCGAGCCCAGAGAAGGCCGGATCATCATCTTTCAATTCCCCTCAGAAGAAGTTGCCCAGGCCTGGTATGACGACCCCGAGTATCAAGCACTGTCTGAACACCGCAGGGCTGGAGCCGAGCTCAAATCTCTGACTATGGTGCACGGTTTACCACCACGGTCATAAGTGTTGTCTGATGGGAGGCCTTGCCCAGCGGTTAGGTCGACAACCGCTTTTAGGCCACTGTCTGGAGGGCTCCATACGTGGGCCCTCTATCCTGCCTTAATATTGGTTACCTGATGAAACGGGGACCACTTCTCAGGGGCAATCGAAGAGCCTAGTGTCAGTAAACTTTACAATCACTCTCCTGTTGAGCACAGTCAGGATCCACTATTTTTGGTAAACACCAGTGGTGGCAGGAGTTTCACTGGTATGGCACAGATATTGCAGCATTTGCGCTGATAGCTTACTAAATCTCAAATTGCACAGTCCGCTCGCACGGCTGCAATGATAAATAGACACTGGAGCACCAAATTTTGACTACCTTTAAGCCTTTCATCGCAGCCCTAATGTTGACCTGCCTGGCACAAGCCCCACTAGCCAATGCTGCGTTTCTAAGCCTGCAACCTGATTCAAATACGGTAAGCAATGGCGATTCGCTGTCACTGGATATCATCGTCAGCGGGCTGGGCGATTTCGGAGCGGATTCGCTGGGAGCCTTCGACTTCTCAATAGGGTACGACACATCTGCATTGTCATTTACCGGTTATAGCCTGGGCAGTCTGTTGGGCGACCTCGGCACTCTGGAAGCGATCGATGGCAGCAGCGGCGACAATGGTTTCGCAGTAAATCTCGCTGAAGTGAGCCTGTTATCCTCATTAAGTCTGGATGCACTTCAACCCACTGAGTTCATCTTGGCCTCAATAAGCTTCGATGTGCTTGATCTTGCCATTGGCGCGACAACTGAGCTCGCCTTGCTAGGCGGCGCAATACTGGGTGATTCCGGTGGCTCTTCATTGCCTTTCACCTCTGGTGGGCCTGCAGCAATTGAGGGCGTCTCATCGGTCCCCCTTCCGGGAACACTTTTGCTTTTTGTCAGTGGCTTGCTTGGATTGAGCGCTCAGCGCCGATCACAAAGGTCCAGAACTTAGTATTCATCCACCACGGATGATACCTTGATATAAATAACTCCACTCACTTGCCGGGAGAACGCTGATGCGTTATCTGTCTCAACTTCTGATCTCTTCAATATTGCTGAGCGCTAGCAGCTTCTCTTACGCACAATGTGGCGCCCCGGTTCCATTGTTGTGCGATGTAGACGGCAGCCAAAGCGTAAATGCCGATGACATTGGCGCGATCATCAATGCCAATGGATCCCCTTCCAATGGCCCAGGCGATATTCGGGATATAGATGGAGATGGTGTTATCACCGTACTCGATGCGCGGCAGTGTGTTGCGATGTGTGATTTACCCGAATGCGGTTTCGCCGACCCAAATTTTCCCGGCTACATAATAGTTCAGTTACAGCCTGGCGCAGATCTTGAAACACGAACACTGGCCGCGCTGATCGAAGCGGATCCAAATACTATTGTTGAGCTGCCAGCAGGCACCTTCGACTTTTTCGGCGAACTGAGCGTCAGTGTCGACAACATTGTGTTGCGCGGACAAGGCATGTCAGCCAACGGCGGCACGGTACTGAACTTCGCCGGACAGACCTCAGGTTCACAGGGCGTTCTTGCCACCGGCAATAACTTCGTTATAGAAGATCTCGCAATAGAAGATACACCCGGCGACGGTATTAAGATGGTGGGCAGTAACGGCGTTACTGTACGCCGCGTTCGCGTGGAATGGACCAATGGGCCCGATGAAAACAACGGTCCCTACGGTCTGTACCCAGTCCAGACACGCAATGTACTCATCGAAGACTCGGAAGTTCGCGGCGCCAGCGACGCGGGCGTATACGTAGGTCAATCAGAAGTGATTATCGTGCGTCGCAACCTCGTCTACGAAAACGTGGCGGGAATCGAGATCGAGAACTCCAAGTTTGCAGACGTTTACGAAAACCACACCGAAGGAAACACTGCCGGCATACTGGTATTCGACCTACCCGGGCCTTCAGTTCAGGGCGGCGAAGCGACACGCGTTTTCGACAATATGATCATCAACAACAACGAGCCGAACTTTGCACCCGCAGGGAACATCGTCGGCACCGTTCCTGCCGGTACCGGCCTGATGATCATGGCTAACGATGATATTGAAGCTTTTGGAAATACTATTACAGGGAACAGTTCCTTTGCCTCACTGATGGTTAGCTACTACTTTGTCGACATAAATGTCAGCAAGCCAAGCTATGACCCTGTCCCAGAGAAAATTTATATTCACGACAACATTGTGAGCAACAATGCCTTTGATCCGCAGGGTGATGCTGCACTCGTCGGTATTGTTCTTGGGATGGCACAGGCCCATTTTTATGACAGTTCTGGCGTCGGAACGGATGCAGGACTGTTGGTTGAATTTCCCGATGGTTTAACCGAGAGCCAGGCAATTTGTGTTGTAGATAACGCGCCTGAAAGCACTATAGGAACGTTCAACATTTCCGTGATACTCAATAGCATCCCCGGTGACCTCGCCGACTCTACGGACCCAGCTCTATTCGATTGCAGCCACGCGTCACTGCCTGCTATCGTTCTGGAGCCACCAGTAGACCCGGCGAATCCAGGTGGACCAAATCCTCTGGAGCTGTGTGACGTCGCCGGTACTGGCCTCAATGCTGAAGCCTTTCTGGCCGACTGCCCAAACCTATCGGACTACCGGTTGTTTGCAGATGCGACTGACCCCTTGGCAAACGCCAATGGCGGTGTCATTTATGATCTAAATACACCGTTGTTCACCGACTACGCCAACAAGTATCGCTTCGTGTTTGTTCCCGACGGCGCGCAAGCAGCCTATCGCGCTACAGAAGCTTTCGACTTCCCGGTGGGTACCATCATCGCCAAGACCTTTACCATTCAGGCAGATTTGCGAGATGACAACAGCGCACAGGATATTATCGAAACGCGCCTGATGATTAAGCGCAACGACGGTTGGACCGCGCTGCCCTACATCTGGAATGGCGCTAAAACGGATGCCGTGCTGACGGTAACCGGCGGCACACAACCTGTTGGCTGGATAGATATGGACGGTTTCCCACAAACCACAGACTACGTTATCCCCAACACCAACAACTGCGCGAACTGTCACGGCGAAGACGGCATGGTTCCACTTGGCCCAACAGCTAGATCACTCAACAAGGATTTTGATTACGCCGGTGGAACTGACAATCAGCTCGATCACTGGACGCTACAAAACATCCTGACGGGTGCGCCAGCGAACACGGCTTCCATACCCAGCATTCCGCTGTGGGATGACGCGACCGCTGATCTCAATGACCGCGCTAGAGGCTACCTGGACGTTAACTGTGCGCACTGCCACTCCCCTGGCGGCGCAGGCGACACTTCCGGGCTATACCTCGATTACTTCCGCCCATTTGGTTTGGACGTAGGTGAATGCAAGCCGCCGGTTGCTGCAGGTGGTGGTACCGGTAATCTCGACTATGACATCGTCCCCGGTAGTTCTGCGGAGTCCATTTTGATCTTCCGCATGGATTCAAATGATCTGGCAGTGCGCATGCCGGAGATTGGCCGTAGCATTATTCACCCTGAAGGGGTTGAATTGGTTGCTGACTGGATTGACGCCATGGTTCCGGTAGATTGCAGCGCGCCATAAGCGCTTGCTAGCTACACTCTAACTCTCGGCGCGCCACGTTCTGGTGGCGCGTCGGCACTTCCCCCAAAAACCTATCGATACCTTGACCCATGGTAGGTCGCAGCGTGCCTGTAGACTTCGCGAAGAAGGTTTATCTTCGGCGCACAGGGTTCACTTTTGAGCGTGGGGTTTCAACGGCAAGAAGACCTTGCGCGCTGACAACGGAATCAAGCACCCTCCCCGCTTTAGCTAGGTGGATGCTTTCTTAGTTGAGCATATGATGCCGCGAACCTCGGTAGGAAAAGCCTCATTCGGTTGGAACCCCACGCCCTTATGAGGCTTTTCCTACCGAGGATCGCTGTACCGCAGTATTCGAGAAGCTTGAGAAAGTACGGAGCCCTGCGGTACGCAGGGCTCGCTTAAGAGCGCGAGCTTCCAACGGCAAGTAGACCTTGTGTGACGTGCCACGGTATCGAAGCACGTTCTCCGCTTTTACTTAATTAGGTGAACTAAACTTGGGCCAAAACCTCGTTAAGCGTACTGCTTGGCCGCATCACTTTTTTAACCGTTTCGCGTTTCGGATGATAATAACCATCTAACTGCGCCGGTACGCCCTGCACGACACCCAGCTCAGCAATGATTTTCTCTTCATTCTCGCGAAGGTTTTTTGCGAATGGCGCTAACTGGGCAGCCAACTCAGCATCTTCATCCTGCGCCGCCACCGCCTCTGCCCAATACAGCCCCAAGTAATAGTGACTACCGCGATTATCCAACTCACCCGTTTTTCTAGACGGAGATTTGTTGTTTTCAAGCAGCTTGCCGGTAGCCTCATCCAATGTTTTGGCCAGTAAAAGCGCACGCGGATTATCTTGCTTGATCCCCATATCTTCCAGCGACACAGCCAGTGCCATAAACTCTCCAAGAGAGTCCCAACGCAAATGATTCTCTTCTTCGATCTGTTGTACATGCTTTGGAGCAGAGCCGCCGGCTCCGGTTTCATACATACCGCCGCCATTCAACATCGGCACAATCGATAACATCTTTGCGGAAGTTCCCAGCTCAATAATTGGGAACAAGTCGGTCAGGTAATCACGTAGCACATTGCCCGTCACGGAGATGGTGTCCTGCCCGCGCCGCATGCGCTCCATGGAAAAACGTATGGCTTCGTTATATCCCATGGTCCAAATATCCAGCCCTTCGGTATCATGATCCTTTAAATACCGATCGACCTTCGCAATAAGTTCTCTATCATGGGCGCGCTCATCATCCAGCCAGAACACCGCGGGTGTGGCTGATTTGCGCGAGCGGGTAACTGCCAGCTTGACCCAGTCCTGTACAGCAACATCCTTCGTTTGGCAGGCTCGCCAAATGTCCCCTGTCTCGACCTTGTGCTCCATCAACACCGCACCTGCAGCATCTACTACCCGCATAACTCCGGGCGCCTCTATTTCAAAGGTCTTATCGTGCGAGCCGTACTCTTCTGCCTTTTTCGCCATTAATCCAACGTTAGGCACGGAGCCTAAAGTTGTCGGGTCGAAGGCTCCATTGGTTTTACAAAAATTAATGACCTCCTGATAGATACGCGCATAGGTACTCTCAGGCATTACCGCTTTGGTATCTTTGAGCTTGCCATCGGGGCCCCACATTTGCCCGGAGCTTCGAATCATAGCGGGCATAGATGCATCGACAATCACATCGCTGGGCACATGCAAATTCGATATTCCTTTCACCGAATCAACCATCGCAAGTTCAGGGCGCTGTGAGTAACAGGCCTGAATGTCCTGCTCAATTTCCTCGCGCTGTGAGCGCGGCAGCTTGGCAATATTTTCGTAGACACTGCCAATGCCATTGTTCGGGTTCACGCCCAGTTTTTTGAATAGCTCGCCGTACTTGTTGAACACATCTTTGTAGAACACAGTCACTGCATGACCAAACACAATCGGGTGCGAGACCTTCATCATGGTGGCCTTCACGTGCAAGGACCACATCACACCTGTTTCCTTCGCGTCATTCATGCTTTCTTCGAAAAATTCGGCCAGAGCATTACCGCTCATAAACATGCTGTCCAGCACCTCGCCCGCCTCTAGCTGCAGCTCTTTCTTTATATCCACTGAACCATCGGGGGACACAAATTCAATTCGAACGGCGCTGGCATCGTCTACGGTTATTGACTGCTCACTGGAAAAGAAATCACCTGAGCGCATGTAATCAGCATGTGTGGTCGACGCTTTGCTCCATGCACCCATGGAGTGAGGGAACTGCCGAACAAAGGCTTTAACCGCTGCGGGAGCTCGTCTATCCGAGTTTCCTTCCCGCAGCACCGGGTTGACGGCGCTGCCCAGTATTTTGGAATAACGCTCTCCGGCACTTTTTTCCTCGTCAGATTGAGGATCATCCGGATAATCCGGCAAGGCATAACCCTGTGCCTGCAGTTCCGCGATACAGTCTTTCAATTGAGGTATAGAAGCACTTATATTCGGTAACTTGATGATGTTCGCTGTTGGCTCCTGAGTCAGCTCACCCAGGAAGGCCAAACCATCAGGTACTTGCTGATCATCGTTCAATTTGTCCGAGAAGGCCGACAGGATGCGACCCGCCAGTGAAACATCAGTCACTTTCACGTCAATACCGGCTGATTCGGTAAATACCCGAACGATTGGCAGTAGCGAACAGGTGGCTAGTGCAGGCGCCTCATCCGTGAGTGTGTAGTAAATGGTCGGCTTCTGGGCCATCCCGTTTCTCCTAAAGAATGCTGGAAATTAAAAGCCGGCTATTGTCGCATAGTTCCTCGGGCCGTAAGAAGCCATTGCGGGCCAAGCAGATGTACTGTTTGGAACCGTCATCGGGTGGACGTAGCGAAATACTTTCTAAATCGTGCCTATGAGGCCGCGATCCCAGGTACACCGTAGTATTCGAGTAGGCAAAGAGAAGGAAAGAATTGTCTGATATGCAAGATTCACTTAAGGGCGTGGGTTATCACCGCAACTAGACCTCGCGTATAGGACAGCGGGCTGGGTACGAGAAGAGAGAGGGTCGTAAAGGAAAAAGCCCGGCCTTCCCCACTGGAAGGCCGGGCCCTGTCTGGATTGCCTTAGTCTAAGCAGCTACTAGCGCTAAGCCTCAGAAGTTGTAACCCAGAGTGATTCCATAAGTGCGCGGCTCCAGCAGGAACTGGTTAGTCGCCAGGCCAACGTTCTGGTCGCTCAGGTACTGCCCAGTTACGTTATCGTCATCCTTGAGGTTCTTGCCCCATAACTCTGCGAACCAGTCCTGGTCGGCACTATAGAGTGTGACTGTCGCATTCCACACTTCCCACTCATCCACTTTATCATTGGGTGCGTTAAACACGCGGGTATAGAACTCGTCCTGCCAGTAATAGTTGGTGGCCGCCACTAGCTCCATACCGTTTTCCAGATGGAAGAAGTATGCCGCACCCAGGTTGACCGAAAACTCAGGAGAGTTGGGCAGTGCATTACCGTCCAGCTGTGTTGGCAAACCGTCGCAGGTCGCCTCTCCATTCGGGCAACCGGGACCAACATAAACGTTGGCTTGTGGCCCCGTCTGAATATTCTCTGTCGTGCCCAGCAGATTGATGTTGGCCGGATCAACACTTTCACCACCATCCATTTCCGTGTCCAGCCAGGCAATGTTGGCCGACAAACGTAAACTGTCAACGGGCAGCCAGATAAACTCACCCTCAAAGCCCTGAATAGCGGCATTGAAGTTCTCGTTCAGGGCAATTTGATTGGTGATCTTGGCGATCTGCAAGTCTTCGTAGTCGTAGTAAAAGTACGTCACGTTTGCCTGCAGGGTGTCTTCGAAGAATCGTGACTTAGCACCGATCTCAATAGAGGTGATGAACTCTGGCTGAAACTCTGCGAGAGCTGGATCGCCGCCCTGCTCTGGGTCCACAATCACATTTTCACTGGAAATTGGGTTGAAACCACCACTCTTGTAGCTGTTGGACAAAGTAACGTATGTCATCACGTCATCGCTAACATCCCAGGTAATATTGAACTTACCCGTAGGCTCTGACCAATCGCCCGCGAAAGTCGCGTAGGCATCATCATCGGCAGTTGGAATGTCCAGGAAGGCCAGGTAGATCACCCGGTTTTTGGAACTCTTTTCTTCTTCTGTGTAGCGCAAGCCCAATGTCATGGAGACGCTATCGCTTGTTTGCCAATACAGCTCACCAAACGCGGCCCAAGTTTCTAGCTCATAGTCAGACGTGTCGTTATCAAAAGCGTAGAAGCTCGGGTCCAGCCCCAGTGTTTCACCCGTTACCGTAAGTGCCGAAGAGTAGATCTGGTAATGAACATCGCTCTCATAGCTCAAGTAGAATCCGCCGATCAGAAAATTCCAGTCACCATCGTAATCAGAACTCAGGCGAAATTCCTGACTGTACTGTTCCGGCTCCGTGGTGGCGCGGTCGGAAGAATACAATCGATCCGTTGTGATCACCCCATCGGGACCAAGGTCCAGGGTAATCTCCTCCACCGGCCAGATTTCGGACGCCACGGCAAAGTCGTAATCATTGCGAGCATCCAGATCAGACGTGTGATAGCCGGTGAGGGATGTAAATGTGTAGTCGCCGAAGTCGAAATTGGCCTCCAAAGAACCCATCAAATCCTCGACTTGGTACTGCGGAGTGAAATCGAGATATTGCGTGCGAGGGTCCTCGGAAATAAGTGAATTGGCAAAGCTATCTTCGGGAAATGTCACGCCTAAAGTTGGGCCAGTAATCACATCGAGAATAAGGGAGGTTACAGTTGCCGCGCCGTTGGTACGTTCAGCGGCCAGCCCAGTAGGAAGACAACCCAGAATGCCTTCAGGGTCGCGCAGACAGCGTTGGTTGCTGCCGCGCATACGCTTGTCATCTTCTTCAAAGTAGTTGACGGTGAGCGTGACATCGGCTCTGTCATTTGACCAGCGAGTGGCGGAGCGAATTGAGTACATATCACGATCATCAATGTCACTACCGTCAAATTCATTGTCCACAAAACCGTCACGGGTGTGATAAAACATTGCGAATCGCTGCGACAGGTTATCGGTGATGGGCAGATTCACTGCGCCCTTAACTTTGACGTGGTTGTAATCGCCTAACTCTAGTTGGACATCGCCGCCAAATTCATCAGTGGGTTTATTGGTAATTAAATTCACTACGCCAGCCGTGGTGTTGCGTCCGTACAAAGTACCCTGCGGTCCTCGCAGTACTTCCACGCGCTCGGCGTCATAAAATTCTGTTTCGAAGATGCGTCCGCCGTTCAGATAGACGCCATTAAAATGCACGCCAGTTCCACTATCGGATTGCGCACCAACCGCCTGATTACCAATACCTCGTATAGAAATACTGGCGGTGGTGAAATTGCCTTTACTCATCAGCATATTGGGCACGTTAAACTGCATGTCCATCGGCTTGCTGATCAGGGCCCGGTCAAGCTCCTCTCCAGTAAAGGCAGTCACCGCAATCGGAGTATCCTGAAGCGTGGTGGAGCGCTTCTCGGCCGTGACGATAACCTCCTCAAGGCCGCTGGATTGAGCCAGCAACGGTTGTGCGTTCAGGGCCATTAAACCCAGAACGATTGGGGTAAGGGCAACTCGAATACAATTAGTCATAACTACACTCCATTTTTATTCTTAAATATCTTGTGAGAAACCGAACTCTCTGCCTCATTGGCTGTGCGGACAGCCAAGCCTGATTTCCAGGCGACAGTGACAAAGAGTATAGGAGAAGAGCGCTGAGAAGAACCCATAAATAGCCTGCGTAACCCGAATAGGACTTCCGCGGCCTGTATAGCTGTATTTGGTTCTGGTGGGGCAATACCAGAGTGTCTCTAGAGACTCCCTCGTGCAGCATACCGGGGGCCCTCACCCAACCCCGCTCCAGCCTACCTCGCACCCGGTAAGAAGAGGTACGAAAGGTCTTACTCAACTAGTTATTCGACAGGGAATGTTTTTACCGGCCAAATGCACCAATAACGCTGTTGCCTGCATGTGATTGTTCCCGAATAATCGGTTGCATCCTAAATACCTCTTTAAACCTGCGGAAAATGTATCAATGTCGAGAAAGGAATGGATAGAACTGGGGATAGGCACGGCAGTGGTATTTTTTGCCCTATGGCTACGGCTCGAATATCAAGCGACAACGCTAGTTGATACACCACTACGAGCCGACGCTGGCCAATATTTCCGCATCGCGTGGAATATCGTGAATCATGGCGTGTTTTCCATGGATTATCCTGGCGAGGCGATACCAAGCCCCGACAGTTATCGTGGACCAGGCTTCCCCCTACTAATTGCAAGCTCATTAGTGCTGGGCGGCGAAGGTTTCTACTCCCACTTAATGTTTACACAAGCTGTTTTGGGGGCGCTATCAGTCGCGTTAACAATTGCACTCGCCAGAATATGGTTAACGCCAGCCTATTCGATTGCTACCGGCTTACTAGTGGCTATCTGGCCGCACCTAATCGTTATGTCGGGCTATGTCCTGACGGAAACCCTGTTTGGATTTACCTTAATGCTTGGCACCTACTTACTTTGCAGCGCCAAAAAGAACGAGAAACCTTATCGCTATGTTCTGGCCGGATTGGTTTTCGCTTTCTCTGCACTGGTGAATCCCGCAATACTTTTGTTCCCGGTGCTAGTTTGCGCCGGCCTATTTTTCACCACGCGAAAATCCGCTGTGATCTTTCTTTTATGCTCACTGCTTCTTCCTACAGCGTGGAGCATACGGGGAAGCATGCTGGAGACAGGAAGAACCACAGGCGGGCGTCTGATGGAAAATGTACTGGCGGGTATGGAACCCGACTTTGACTATGGAGATTCCGCACAAGCCAAAGCCGCTAAAACCCGCATCTTTGCAGGGCTAAAATCGTCTAGAGAAAACAGCCTCGGCGAGCTGAATAATATCGTTGATCGTCTAGTGCAAGAGCCCGCATTTTATGCAAAGTGGTACCTGGTAGACAAACCCCAACAGTTTTGGCAGTGGTCTATTGTCCATGGAAGAGGCGATATTTATGTGTACCCGGTAGTCTTCTCCACGTATCAAACCAACAGCTTCTATCGCGCCATGGCCTCGCTGTGCGTAGGTTTAAACCTGCCACTCATGTTCGCTGCATTCGGCTTTGTATTAGTATTTTCTACCAGAGCGGCACGCGGGAAACTGCAAGATGACGATATACCCTTGGCTATCGTGACCGTGCTATTTGTCTATGCGACTGTATTGCACTCAATTTTGACGCCCGAGCCACGATACGCAATCCCGTTCAGGCCGTTTGAAATGCTACTGGCGGTTTCAATGGTTGCTCTAGCCCATCAGTATTTGCGGGATAGAAAGCAAAGCGATGATCAGCTTACCCGTACTGAACCTGACTGATTTTTATCGCGCCAGAGATTTAGCGTACTCATGCAGCTCAAT
Source organism: Halioglobus sp. (assembly GCA_047611225.1). Lineage (GTDB taxonomy): Bacteria > Pseudomonadota > Gammaproteobacteria > Pseudomonadales > Halieaceae > Marimicrobium. Next base: position 79,750 of record JBLFWP010000005.1, on the reverse strand, counting down.
ATCCGCTTCGTTGTCCTGCGCAATGCGCCGACGAAACTCCGCTGGAATATCATCCTCTTCACCAGTATGTAAACGTGGGAGGTTGGAAACCTTCCAGTTGAAGCGGCTCTCTAACTGCGAGACGAATTGATCATAGTTTTCAGTCACTCCCACCACGCCGATTTCATCGAGGCTCTGTTTAGCGGTTGCCAGACGTTTTTCGTTCACCTGGATGACCCCGGTGCAGGGCGTGAAAAACTCTAATAGGAATCTGGCCGGGACAGTCTGTTTATAGGCGTCAACATCAGGGGAAAATGATTCGCCCTCTCCCAACTCATGCCGAAATGGCACTCTTGGCGAACCGTCCTCAACACGAACATGCGCCAAGGTTTCCTGCGCAGTCATTGAGAATATCTTGGTCTGGTAGTTTTGTATGAACGAAGCCCTAAACCATGAGTTGTCGTAGATTTCCTCGAGCGGTAATCCCAACTGTTCCATATGGTAGCGGCGGCAGTGCTTGAGATAAGAGATTATTCGATCCACCGGGTGTCTGAGCACTGTGAGGGTCTCATACTCGCCCTTCAGCATGCTGTGCACAGCATAGGGCACGTGGCCACTTACCAGCCTTAATTGCTCTACGCTTTCGTTAACATTCGCCACAAACTTGGGTACATGCATGTACCCTTCCAGTCGCGCCATGGGTTCCGTTTCGGGTGGGGCATTGGGGTAGCGCTCGCTATCTAAAAAATTGTTCCGCAGCAGCTCCACGAAGGATGTGCCGCCTGTTTTCATAACATGAATGAAGAAGTATTTTTTATCGTTCGATGGTGCCATTACGTCTTGTTCAACTCTTTTTTATCAATAATGTACTTGGTTCGAAATTTGAGAAAAGGCAACTCAATATACTGGTAGCTGAACCACGCCACGGGCATTATCGTCAAAAATACGAAGGGGGCCACCAAAAGCGCCACATACACGTTCGGGATGGTAAACATATATTCGTTAATAAAATCTCCCGCTTTCCACACCATGAACACATGCAGTAAATAGATGGAGTAGGAGTAGGTTCCAACAAGTGCCAGGAATCTGGAAAATCTCCCTTGGGAATGCTCAAAGGAGTTGTCATACCAGGCAATAAGCCAAGCGTAAGCAAAGCCCTCCACAGTGGGAATGATGAGCCAGAGAGAACTGGGAGAATTTAATGGAAAATGACTGTAATAGCCGCCTGTAGAATCAAAATAGTAATAGAAGGCAGAGAAACCAAGAAAGACCAATAGCGCCAAAGCATGCCGATTTCTAATAATGTCGCGAAAGTAAAATGCCAGTATTCCAAATAAAAATTGATCAATGCGGCCAACGATAGTCCAGTAACTTAGGAAATGAATCTGACCGATCTCTTCGTACAGTATCACTCGAATGAGAAGCGCCAATCCAAGAAGAGCAAAAAGTAGATATCGGGATTTCCCAGACAGAAACAGCAAGATAGGCAGAATCAGATAGAAATGGAATTCAACCGTAATAGACCACCCCCCATTGGGTAACACCGGCTTTATCAGAGCAGGTTTCAGGTAGTTCAGGTAGACACCAAGCTTGCCGCCATCCCACACGTGCTTCGCACCCACCAGAAAAACCACCAGTATCAGCAGCGGCGCGAGCCGTAAAAATCGATTCCAAAGAAAAGAACGGTAGTTGATATGCTTGCCGTCCAGTAGCTTGGCGAACAGATAGCCGCTAAGGGTCATAAAGAGGGCTACGCCAGTGTGACCTTCCGTGAGGATCGCAAAGGGGAAGATTGAAGGGTCCCCTCTATGCCCATCGACAACCTGGATGAAATGCCAGCAGAACACCATAAAGGCCGCGATGGCTCTTATATGGTCCAGACCGACAAAATATTTCCCTGTAGATGACTTCAAATCCGTTCCCTAGTGAAAGCTTTAATAAGCCTCTCTTCCGCCCTAGAATACTATGTCCCCCGGGAAAGACAAATTGGGTTGCGCGAACTGTGTCCTAAGCCCGAGGCTTCGAAGGGGGTTACCAGCGCTGATTTGCCAGGGGCCTCAGTAGCCACGCCGCCAGTGCAATCGAATTTGTTCTAGCCATCAAATTGCCGCTGTTATAAGATCAAAGAACGAATATAACTAATTGATATTCATGGCGTATTTTAAAAAAATAATAATTAGCAACTGCTCCCACTAACTGATGCTATTCAACTCCATCCAATACCTGTTGTTGTTCCTGCCACTGTGCTGGCTGGGCTTCCATCTTCTGGGGCGACTGCACTTTACCTCGGGGCAGTTACTCTGGCTGGTCGTCTGTTCGCTCTTTTTCTATGCCAGCTGGAATCCCATTTTTGTCCTGCTCATTCTGGCCTCGGTGACGGGTAATTTCATTTTCGGGCGGCTCATCAGCCAGCGTCAAGCCACAGGCAATTCATTGCCACTACTCACCCTGGGCGTCAGTTTTAATCTCGCTCTGCTGGCCTACTTCAAATACACAGGTTTCTTTATTGAAAACCTGAATTCGCTGGCCAATACACTGATTCCCCTGCCTGAAATTACGCTACCCCTGGCTATTTCATTCTTCACATTTCAACAGATCGCATATCTGGTTGATGTACATCGAGATGAAGCCAAAGACTACAGCTTTATTCACTACTGCTTGTTCGTTACGTTTTTTCCACAGCTCGTCGCCGGGCCTATCGTTCATCACAAAGAGATGATGCCTCAATTCGATAAGCCAGCAGTTCGCGGTTCTTCAATAGAGAACATTCAGGTTGGCACGACCATTATTATTCTCGGCCTGTTTAAAAAAATAATACTGGCAGATAATCTTGCTCTCTTCGCAAACCCCCTGTTTTTACAGGCTGAATCAGGTGCAGGGCTAACACTCACTGAGGCTTGGGTTGCAGTGGGAGCATTCACTGGTCAGATCTATTTCGACTTTTCCGGCTACACCGACATTGCTATCGGGTCGGCGCGGCTATTTGGCATTAAGTTACCGGAGAACTTCTACTCTCCCTATAAATCTACCAGCATCATCGAATTCTGGCGCCGCTGGCATATTACGCTATCGCGATTTTTAAGGGACTACCTCTACATCTCGATGGGAGGCAACCGTCGCGGCTCCTTTAAGCGTTACCGCAATTTAGCGCTAACAATGTTATTGGGCGGCCTGTGGCACGGTGCCCACTGGAACTTTGTTATTTGGGGAGCACTGCACGGCACGTATCTGATCATCAATCATTTTTGGCGCTATCTCTGCGGCCAATTCAATATCAATACGGACGAAGCAGGTGTGCTGACACGAACAATCTATCAGGTGATCACCCTGCTGGCGGTAATGGTTGCCTGGGTATTTTTCCGCGCTGAATCCACTGACGGCGCAACCGTAGTACTCATGGCGCTCATCGACTTTGGCGAACGAGGGCTGGGCCCAGCTTATATCGACAGCATATTCGTCGCACAGCCTGCATTTGGCCTGCTACAAGCCTACTTACCTGAAGTCTCGCAGGTTGCCCTGACAATGACTTTCCTGATTCTGTCCTTGCTGGTGTGCCTGCTGGCGCCCAACACTCAGCAATTCATGGGCAATTATCAACCGGCATTAGTGGTCACAAAGTGGCCGGCCACCGCGGCTAAACTACTCTGGCGACCGTCAGTGGGATACGCTGTCGCTCTTGCCCCGTTACTGTATTTGGCATTACTAGGCATTGGCAGCGCCTCAGAATTTATCTACTTCCAGTTCTGATATGACTAAACACTATCTAACAAGCCTACTCCTGACGCTATCCGTAATGGTGATCGCCACGCTGTGCTGGACCACTAGCGTGGATCCCTTTGGAATCTATGGCAACGATTCCGATGCGGCCTTGAGTCGCATTGATCAGTTTTACCATACGCGTTCGACAAAACCATTGATTGTTCAGCAGAAGATGCCTTCCAATTTAATTGTAGGCAGCTCGAGAACAGCGCGTCTTTCACCCTCTTCAGCAAAACAAAACACGTTTTACAACGCTGCAATACCAGGGGCGACACCCGCCGAAATTCGCCAGATATTGGAGTACGCACATTTCAACCACCCTTTAGACTCAGCAATTATCGGCTGGGACTTCGAGGCGTTTCTTCCACTGCTACCTGAGTTTCGCAGTGGTTTTAATAATGACTTGATGGATGCGCACAATCTTTTTTCCCTCGCTCTATACTCTGCGATAGCGCACAAACGAACAGCTTTTTCGTTTATCGCGATGATGGAAAGCTACAAAGCGAATACGGCTATCGATAACCCGAACAAGCCCACCTACCGGGCGGACGGAAGCTGGCACAGGAACCAGCCCAATAACATAGGGCCGTTCGCGTTCAATATAATCAGCAAAGAAAAACTGGAACTGTTCGCGCATGATGAACCATTGCCTCTACAGGTAAAGGAGATAGAGCGCACTATTCGTTTCTGTCATGACAACAACATCCAGTGCCAGATACTTGCAACGCCTGTTCACCTCTTTCACTTTGAAATTTTTCGCAAGACTGGCTTGATGGCTCAATGGAAGCAGTGGCATAGAAGACTGGTTAGCATCAACGCTCGCGTGGCGCAGGTTGTGGGCCGTGAACCCTTCCCGGTGTGGGCGTTCAATGCATTTTCGCCTGCTGTGAATGAGCCTATCAGGGTAGCAAAAGAGCTTGAGACCCCCTGGTTCACCGATAACCTGCACTTCAGGCCTCGCTTTGGCGATGTGATGCTCAATGACATGACCAGCCCGAGCACAGAGCCCAGCGCAGGGCTACTACTGACTCCAGACAATGTTGAAGCCTATCTTGATGGCACCCTTGCACTGCAGCGTGACTACCTAAATTCCGATAAACGCGCGGTAAATTCAATAAAGAGAAATTTGAAATTCTAATGTGATCCAGGTCAAGACAATCACCACATGGTGTGCAAATTGTCGACTCAGCATAGGAAATCAGCTACATTTTAGTGGTTAATATTCAGGCAATAATTATGACGGCACCGGGATTAAGCGAAGACGCTCTCAACGCGCGAAATCTGGATTTGGACCATGATTCGCTAGCGCAGCGTATGGAAGATTTTCGTCACCGTATGCCCAGTAATCAAGTACCTCTAGTCATCCCCGTGGAGGGAGACCCACAAGCGCCTGACGAATACCAGGTACCTGAGATTGAGGCGGCGAACTTAACAGCTGAAAGCTTGAAATCTTCGCTGGCAGAACATGGGGCGCTGATTGTGCGTGGTATGTTTCCCGAAACCGTGATGCAACCGATGACCGCTGCAATCGATGGGGTCCTTGATGCCTGTGACAGTACGCGGAAAGTGAAAGCCAACCTTGTGTCGCCCTACTTCAATCCACCCAGCAACCTGGTCTCGGTCATGCCAAATGGCATTGAGGACCTGGCAGCCCTAAGACTATTTTCCAAAATAGGCGGCTCTGCTTTGTGCGTGGAATCACCCTCCGTCGCTGAATTGTTACTGCAATTTTACGAGGATCACGGGCTGAAAGACCTTGTTGCGCAATACCTTGGCGAACCCCCCTGCCTCTCCGTTAAAAAATGGGTTTTGCGGCGTTCCGAATTGCCCATGGACGAAGCCGGCTGGCATCAGGACGGCGCCTTTATGGGTACCGAGATCAACACCCTTAACCTTTGGATACCGCTGACACACTGTGGCGGCGAAACTGGCGCTCCTGGCATGGATCTCATTCCGCAGCGGCTCAACAAAATCTCCTCTGCTGATGGCGCTGCCTTTGACTGGGCCGTCAGTGACGACGAAGCCAGAGGCGGTTCAGACTATGCACCCGCAGTTGCTCCAGAATTCAATGTTGGCGATGCGCTTTTCTTTGACCACTTCTATCTTCATAGAACCCAGTATCGACCTGACATTAACAAGCGGCGATACGCGATCGAAAGCTGGTTTTTTGGCACGACAACTTTTCCTAAAGATCAGGTACCGATTGCCTGGTAGGAACTTTCACCAACCCTCTACTAAACTACCCAAATCACTCCCCGTGAGTTGCCTCTAGCTTTACGGCTTGCAATCAGAGTCATGCCTGGGGTTATTCAGGTAAATGGGGCCGCGTAGATACTTCCCGCCTGCCTCCGGTATGGCATAGAAATAGCAATTCTTGCGATTGTATTTTGAAACAATGCCATGATAATCGTGCTCGTCAGCACCGCCCCCCACCAGCGCGAGAATAGGGTTTCTATAGACAGGCTCTTTGAGCAGGAGCCCTTTGACTACGGAATCCTCATCCAGCACAAAAATTGTTGGATCCGCCAAAGGTAGTTTAGCATTGACCTCCACATAACGGTTTTTCTGCGTGCCGTTCTTGAGTGGCACACTCGTAACAATGCCCATAGAGTCAGCCTTCCTGAATTTGGATGCCTCTATAGTGGAGCCAATCATTTCGTCAATAGATTTGCTCAGTATAGGAGCGCCTATCGTTCGAAACTGCTCACCCACAAACGCAATCTGCTCTCGCTCTACAACACCGATCCATGTCCAGTAGTGACTGGGGTACACGTCCAGGGTTGCTCGCAACGCCGTAGCGCGGGAAGCATCCTTTCCTGCAACCAGGTCGGCATGACTGGAGGCAGAAAAGTTTCCTCCCAATACTACAAAAATATAGAGCCCCGGCAACAGTAACCCCAATGCGGAAACTGCCCCTTTGGAACTCTGGCGGAACCGCAGGTAAATAAGGCTGATTGCGCTGAGCCAGATCAAGGAGGACCAAACAAAATACCGGGGGTCGAAGACATTACTGGGAAGCTCATGCCATAGCGCTCTGCGTGTAAACCCAACCAAAACACCCACTGCAATCATGCCCACAGCTATACCCAGATAAACATTCTCGAGCCGTGAAAGATGGCGCTGGCCCAACAGGCTCCGCAAAGCCAATGTCGAGAGATACAGTAAAATGAGCAGTGCAAGTGCCGGACCAATCCATTGATGCACAGGAGTATCGACATTCGTCACAATGTCATAGCCAAGCCACTTCACAATGCTGCTATTTGCGTACATGTATGAGATAGGCGCGCTGATCCACTTAAGCACTGACAGCACCCATTCAACATTCAGGTAATCCGCATCCACATAATGGGACACAATGGGGTTCTTGCGCTCGGCTGTCGGAAGGACCACCAAGTAGACTGAGATGGCTACGGCACTAGAAGCAGCCAGTTTTAAAAGATAGGGAAAGCTCTTATGGAGAACAACAGCCATGACTAGAAATGTCGGAAATACGACTCCCCCCGCACCAAATGAGAACGTCGCCAAAGTACCGAGTAGTAGAAGTAGTAACTGTGGCGAATCTGCTTCAGCTGTAGCTACATCCTGATCCTGTTTCACAGATGATTCTGCACTAATCAACCAGAGTCCGATAAACAGTGGTAGGAGCACCAGATAACTGTGCACAGACTCATTGGGATGAAAGAGAATCGTCGCATTGCCTATGGCCAACATGGCAAGCAGCGCCAGCGACGACAACACGAGCTTTTGGGCTGTATCCAATGCTGTGTTGCGACAAATTATCCCCACCAAAAAGAAACTCGAACAAAGCGCCAATCCGAAACCAAACCACATGACAGTAGTTTGGCTCTGATGCAACACCAGGGTATTGGTATAGTGGATCAGGTTCGGAAAAACAGGGCGATGCCCGTTCTGATCCAAGAGCAGTCCGAGAGGAAAAGATGAGGAGAGATAGCCATCAAAGATCCGCCATTGATCCGCGAACAACGAGGTCAGACCAAATTCTTGGGCAAGCCACAGAGAATAGGCCAATACAGAGAGCGCCGCGGCGACTGCCAAAACAACGAATAACGTAGCGGTTCGCTGGGCCGAATTCGGCTTAGTCATTATCTGAGGCCCTTGCCTATTGGGAAAAGTGCATGGAGAGTTGTGATTGTCATCACTTATCCAAGAGTGGCACAGCCACCTGCGACTCTCCACTTACAGCGCACACTGGCGCATAGCTCATTAGTATACTGCATCGTGAATTGACCTGTGTATCTCCCATACGCCCTCTCCAATAACTACTGCACTGGCCACTATATTAAACCCGCGTAAATTGATCAGTAACAAGTTGTTGGAATGTGCGGGAGTCTGCATATTCCGGAATAAAGTCCCGACTGGCGCTATCAACGAGTCCGGCAGCTTTGGTAAGGTATATGGCTTAAGAATGGGCTGAGTTTGCCCCTCCCGGTGCCTGATATGCTTTCACCCTTGGGGCAAGGTATACTTTGCCCTGACACTTCGGAACAACAATGCTAATAATTAGTCCGCGAGAGAATTTCCTCCACACTCCTGCTATAAAGGCCTTCCTCGATTTTGAAGGAGGCCTATTACGCAGCGGTTGCAACTGGGCCGCTATCGATGGCACTACGGCGTTGCGTTGCGCTACCTCTTTATGTGCAAGACGTTTTACCGCTAAATGATTAGGAAAGCTCTTTCACGATACATGTTTCCTCTAAGAATAGTGCTTGGCCTAATCGTGCTCATAATCCTGGTCCGGCACGTCGATTTTTCTGCTTTTCTATCGTTGTCCAAATTTCAAATTATGGCTCTGTGTGCGGTGATCGCCACTTTGATGTCCACTGCCTGCATAGAGGCTGCTCGCCTCAGAAGCCTGACCGAGAACAAGTACGACTTCAGCACTATGACTCAAACCATTTTCATCGCCGCATTTATCACCAATTTCACTCCTTCAAACATAGGTGGAGACGGCTATAAGGTCTTCAAAATTGGTAAGCAGCGTGGATATTCAAGCGCGACTGCTCTGATCCTGTTGGAGAGGGGGGTAGGTTTAGGCGTACTCTTACTGGGCTCCATTACCTTCGCCTTCTTTTGGGGCGGCGCCTGGGTGGACGAATACTACACCCTCGGCACCACGGTTGACCTGGCTTCATATTGGAATAGTCTGACCCAAGGACTACTAGCAGCAGTGTCAGTAATATTCATAGTCGCGCTAGTATTTTTTCGGCGGGCAGTGCGGCGAGTGGCGTCTGAGTTTGTCGAGGCTCTCATTCGGTTGCGACTAACGGCATTGTTTAAAGTGCTTGTTATCACAATGCTCTTTCATATTGTTCGGGCAAGCTCTCTGTGCGCGGTACTGGCTATTATTGGGGAGAGTCTGGATTTCACTCAAGCATGGGTAGTGATAACCTTTACAGCTGTAGCTTCCTTGGTGCCATTGAGCATTGGCGCTTTGGGCATTCGAGAAGCCGCTTTCGTGGTTGCACTGGCACCTTTTGCGATAGCGGCACCTGAAGCCCTGTTTGTCGGCTTGGTGTTCCGGGCTGGCAGCATATTACAGGCAGCCGTGGGGGGCTTTTTAACAGCCAGAGGCTATTCGTCGGCTGAGCCGCAAAATGTTGAGATGAAATGAACGTTATAACGGGCATGCACCGCAGTGGCACGTCGTTCCTCGCCAACCTGGTACACGAGGCTGGCGCCGATTTCGGGCCGCGAGAAAAACTGCTGGAGGCCGACTCCTTTAACGCCGGGGGTTATTTTGAAAACACTGATGTAATGGTGCTGAACGACAGAATCGTTTTGGGCGACTTCCTCTATAGCGAAGAAGCCCGACTGATGCCACTCGATCAAAAAGGTAAGCTTATCCTCAGAGCGCGAATGGCCGTATTGAAGGCGCGTTATCTACTATTAAATGACAACACCAGCATCGAACGGCGCGCCAGAAAAAAATCGGCAGAGATGCAGGCGCTGGACGCGCTTCGAGCGGACATCTGGGTAAAGGACCCTCGATTTTCCCTGACGCTTCAGGAGTGGATGTCCAATACCACTATCGAAAAAGTACTCTACATTTACAGGCACCCTGCCGAAGTTGCCCATTCCCTAAAAGAGCGCGAGCACCTTCCGCTGTGGCTGGGTCTTAGAACCTGGGAATATCATGTGCGGGTTTTTCTTTCAATGTATCCCGCCCAGAAAACCGTATTTCTCGATTACAATCAGTTTCGAAATGCAGATACGGCGGAAACAGAAGTTGCACGCTGTTTTGAAGCGGTTTCAACCTCTGATAACCTGGAATCAGTGTTGTCTAAGTTTCATTCTGTGTATCGACCTGAGCTGGTCCATCAGAAGACGTTCTCCCTTTCCGGCGCGATGTACGAAAAGTGTATGGAGCTTTATAAAACACTGCAGGATTTGCATGATCAGTAGCTTCGCTTCAAACATTCCGTAGCACGTAATCGCTCTGAACAGCAGTAGATGTTTCTATATTTGCCAACGACTCAACCCCTGTCACTCAACGCTTGTCCGAACTGAAAACTAACGCGGGCAGGCCATCTCGGTTATACAAATTGGCGTAATTGGCTGGCCAAAAAGCAGCGTATCTCACGTGCTTGGGATGGCTGATTTTATTGCTTCTGACAAGCACCGACTCCCCTTCTATCATCGCCTCGGCGAAAACCCATTTCTTGTTCGCGCCGGACAACTCAAAACCCTGCAAGCTAGTGCTGTGCCGTGCAATAAGCCCTTTACCGGTGTGCTCGAACAACACCCGAATACTACCGCCCTCAAGTTTGTGAGATATGTACCTCGGGCCACTGATGGCTGTATCCCTGCCATAGACCGCACCCAGCGCCACCTGGACTGCGCGTTGTGCATAGCTCGATTTATCGGGCGGATGGACACCACCGCCCAAATCAAAACTGGTTACCAGTGGAGCCTCGGGCAAGGTTCCAATGCGGATGTGCTGCAAACGTTTCGCCAAAAGGTATTGATTTAGTTTCCGTGGAGGTATCCGAATCTCGGCAAAGGGAAGAGAGCTATAGTACAGCGGTTTTTCCGAATCCCATGCAGCGCCACCCCCGCTAGGTTTCTGGACATGCAAAAAATGCAGAGTGTCTTGATTCCAGGCTTTGCGCCAACCGGGAATAAGTGCAGTCATGGCTAGAAAAGGGTTTACCCCTTTCAAGCCGGTACCCGCCTCCCCTTGATCCCACAGCACTCCCCGTATAGCGAAGGGTACGAACTTGCTGACCCCATTCTCCCAGAGGTCGCCAGGAACGAGATGTCGCGAGACGGGGACGGAGGTTTTTTTCTGGAGATGTTCAGACTGTGATTCGCCACTTGCAGCGGCGGCAGCATCTTCCGATTGCTGGCTCAAAAGCGCTCTATAGTCTTCTGAGCCATAGTAATTCAATTTCTCGACTGGGCTCTGCGCCGCCATCTCAGGCGTTATCCAACGACCTGAAGGCTGAGCGCCCTTTGCACTAACGAGAATACCAACGGGGGTTTTAAGGACCTTCTGCAGGGTTCTGCCAAACGCATAGCCAAAGGCTGAGAAGGCGTCGATGTCTTTCTTACTGGCGATTATCCAACCCTGCTCCGTATGAAGCCTGAGCATAGGTTGCGTCTCTTCTGACCACGCCTTCAACGCTGGATCATCGCTGATGAAATCGAGTGTGGGCTTCTCCATGTTGGACTGACCGGAGCCCAACCACACTTCACCAATCAGAACTTCTTCAATAATGATTGTGTTTTGACCCTCTATCCTCAGGGCACTGGGCTTTCCGGGTGCAAGAGATTCGAGCTTGACCGCCCAATGACCCGAAGTATCTGCCACCGTGCTGACGGTCTGATTCTCAAAACTTACAGCGATACGTTCACCAGAGGCCGCTGTTCCCCAGATAGGAACAGCCATGCCCTGCTGTAAGACCATGCCCTGTGAAAACAGTGGATTGACTTCAACTGCAACACTTTCCAGAGCGAAGCAGGACAAGCCAACCGCAGTTAAGAACAAGTGATGTAAATGTCGAGAGCTGGATTTCAATTGCTGGACCCACAAAATGATTGCACTCAAGAATGCTGCCTTTATCGGGTGCAGTCCGAGAACTGTGATCGACTATCTGCCTGAGTTCGCTTTTCTAGCAAGTTGAAATCGTCCTCAGACGCGGTGCTCAATGATCTAGAACTGGAAGTACAAAAATTCTGTTACCTGCGTCAGATTGGTCAGAGAAGCCACCGCGAGCAGCGCAATGAAAACGGCCCAGGCTGTAGTCGCACTCCAGCGCAAATTGATGAACGGCCGCCGGCCCTCCAGCGGGGGCTCAAGAATACGCTCGTAGTCTCGGAACAATTGGAAGGTATTGGGCAGCAGTAAGCAGATCGCCAGGGATACTGCGAGCCAGACAAAGATAACACCGAGAATATGGGGCTCGTTAAAGAGCAAATTGCTAAATTCGATAGAATTCGTAAGCTCTAGTTTCGCCTGATAGGCAGGCTCCAACTGGCCGCCATTCCAATTAAAGATCGAGCGCAGCACATGGGCACCGGAGGTTAAGGTTTCCGCACGGAAGATGATGAAAGACAATGTCAGCGTAACAAATGTCGCAGCCCAACTCATGACGAGATAGAGCGTTGACTTAAAAAAACCAAAGCCGAGCTTTTCTTTGGCACTGCCCCAAAAATGGTTGATTATCAGGTAGCTGCCATGGAGTGCACCCCAGACAAAATAAGACCACCCAGCGCCGTGCCAAACACCTCCAAGCAACATGGTCAGAAATAGATTTACATAGCGCCTCGTTGCGCCTTTTCTATTTCCGCCAAGGGCTATGTAGAGGTACTCCCTAAGAAATCGCGACAGCGTGATATGCCAAGTGCGCCAGTATTCGGCGATGCTCGTTGATTTATAGGGTGACATAAAGTTGACGGGAAGCTTCATCCCGAAAAGGCAGGCAAGGCCAATCGCCATATCGCTGTAGCCAGAAAAATCAAAGTAAATTTGTAGGGTGTAGCTTATCGCTCCAACCACGGCATCCATCGTGTAGAGGGCTTCACCCGCCAACGCCATATCAAAGACCGGCGTGGCAAACAGAGCGAGGCCATCGGCAATCACCACCTTCTTAAACAGACCGATAGACAGAATGGAAAAACCAATAATCAGATTACTATAAGTCCTGGAGCGGTCGGTCAGCTTGCTGAACTGCGACAACATCTCACTGTGATGAACAATCGGCCCAGCAATTAACTGGGGGAAGAACGACACGAATAAAATATATTCGATGAAGCCGTGCGAAGCCGTTAAACCCTTTCGCGTGTCTACCAGATAAGTGATTTGCTGAAACGTGTAGAAGGAAATTGCCAGAGGCAGAATGATGTGTTCAAAATTGAAACTCCAGTCCATCGCCAGACCGGCATTTTCCAGAAAGAAGTTCCCGTACTTGAAGTAGGCTAACAACCCAAGATTGAAACAGACACCCAACACCAACAGCTTGTGCCCTTGCTCCTTCCCACCTTTGGCTAGTATCCCTCCAAGGGTGTAATTGACCCCGCCTGATACAAGCAGAAGCAACAGGTAAATCGGGTTCCACCAGGCATAGAAAAACAGCGAACAGGCCGTCAGCCAGAGCATTATCAGGCGGAGATTCCCAATTCTTTGTAAGAGCAGAAAGCCTGCAAGTACCATCGGGAGGAAGAAAAACAGGAATTCGATGGAGTTGAATAACATAGGCTGCCGGATTATTACCGGTTGATTTTTCTTAGTTTTTTTAGAACTGGCAGTATATCTTCCTTGGCCTCAAATCGGTAGTGTATGCTTTTGTTCCAGTGGCGAAATGCAGGGTTATGTCACAGTTTGATGAGGGTTTTGGAGATCAGTATGCCTCGTAGTTACGCCTTTACAGCCGTGGGCACGCTCCTGCTCACGTTAGCCGCCATCGCTATATTCAGCTTAAGCATAAACCCCTACAAGCTGTACCCAAAGGTGTCGGGACTTAGCCCCGAAATATCTGTAGATGTCTTCCATTATCTACGCTTGTACAAGCCTTACGCTATAGAGCGCAGCCGGCCGGACCATTTGATTGTGGGTAGCTCGCGCGCCGCCAGACTCGACCCCCAGCCATTGCAGGAAGGCGGGGGCACTGCCTATAATGCCGCATTACCAGCCGCCACGCTTCCAGAGATTCGTCGAGCTATAGAGCACGCCCAAGCGATAAATCCTCTCTCCTCTGTGCTGGTGGGGCTGGACTACTATATGTTCTTACCTCCGGATGAGCTCGCCATTGATCCTGGCCCCGATGAGCGTTGGAAAAACCCGGACGCTGGAATCATCGAAGCTATTGCGCATCGATACCAGCGCTTTGAAGATTTTTGGCGAAGCCTTCTGTCCGTCGACGCCATGATTGATTCCTGGAGCGCTCTCGTTAGCACCGAGCCTAGTCCGCGGGAATACCGCGAGGATGGTTCCTGGAATACTGGAGCGCACGTCGACACAAAGTATCATTATGCAATGACATTGCGAAAGCATGACCGCGAGTTTCGAAATGAGGTAGGCCCAACAGATTTTGAGGAACTTCAGAAACTGCTAGACTTTACAGCTGCCAACAATATAGAGGTAAGTCTTCTGATTTCGCCTATGCAGGGTTTACTTTTGCATGCGGCTCATTACGTCGGCGCTTGGAACACCTATCTGGATTGGCAGCGCGCCCTTGTATCGCTTGCGAACAAACATTCGGCAGACGCAAAGATCTACGGAATGGAGGATAACCCTGCGTTAGTACTTGAATCGATGCGAGCAGAAGACCCTTTCTTTGTAGATGGCGTGCACTACAAGCGTAAAGTCGGAACCCAGATTACACGATGTATTGGACGCAGCTGTGATTCACAGCTTCGCCCCACCCCGCTGGACAACCAATCCATCGAAGCCTATCTAGAGCAAGTCGAAGCTCTACGCGGCCAGTACGAGCGGGCGTACCCTACAGAACTCAGGGCCGCCCATAAATGGCTGGAGTAAACGCCGCCCACTAGCTAGTAATAGCTTTAAGCCTGTCAGGATTTTTTACAAATACCAACATTTATTTTATGGTCTATTTTATAAGCCATTGATATTTAATGAAATATAACTTTTGGCTTGAAATTTGCTATAACTACCCCTATGACAGTTGAAGGTTGCCATTTAGTCAATGAGCGATACGCCTTCCATCTGTTAGATGACCCTTTCAGAGGCTGACACAGCTGCCGGGTAGGTAAGGTTTGATCAGAGTTCCCTCCTCTATCTTTCCAATTTATGAGAGCTGCTGCTTATTTTGCATCCACCGTAGATGACAAAATCATGTCGGCTAACTTAATTTGGAGCGTACGTTCGCCCAAATGGCGGTTTGATTGACTACGGAAAAAACTGATGACTTGTACAAAGATAGTTAAATTTCTCGCGCTTGGTTTTGCCATCTGCATAGCGGCAGGCTGCAAAATTGCGGTTATCTCGGCAGAAGGCGGCGATGTGACATCGCTATCATCCACAAGAGATTGTGATGAGGGTGATAACTGTATTTTTGAAGTGACAGACCCTGCATTTAGCGAGACCTTTACCGCCGTTCCAAAGCCTGGCTTCGAATTTGTAAGATGGCAGGCCGGCATGGACTTCCAATGTGGCGACTCCACTAATTTGAACTGCACGGTCGCCCTGCCATCGCTTACTATCGGCCAATTTCTAATCACTTTATTTGAATTACGCTACATCATGCCCATTTACAAAGATGTGGATATCGATACTGACCTGGACGGCGACAAAAATCGCGTTGATACCGATGACGACAATGATCTCATCCTGGATGTGGTTGACGCCTGTCCACTAGTGGCCAGCCCTTCAACTACGAGTGGTTGCCCAGCCGTCACAGATATTGTTACTGCAAACGGTGAGGAATGGATCCAGCCAGATCTGTTTCGCAACTTAACCTGGGATGAAATTAGCGCAGCGTGCCCCGCCGGTGTGTGTAGCGGAGCTCTCAGCGAATACGACATGGACGGCTGGACCTGGGCCTCAATCGATGACGTGAACGCGCTATTTAACTTCTATATTGGATCGAACTTGCTGGGAATGGGGCCAGACACCTACAGCGATGTGAATACTTCAGGCTGGGCTACGGCATTTTTCAACGATGGCTGGCGGCCCACCTTTTTTAACGGTCTTTTTCAACGCGTCTATGGTTACTCTTCCTACGACCTGACCAGTAATTCAGATATCTGTTATTCACCAAGCTTCGCCGATGCCCTGCTACCTATTCCTGGGCTTATCGATGTTGCGCATACCGATTCGACCAAATTGCGTTGTGGCGCCGGCGGCAGCGAGGGTGCTTGGCTTTATCGAGTACCCTAGGGAGCCTTGCCACATGCGGCATAAGTTGTTGAGTTTGAGGACGGCCCAGCGCCATTATGGGGCCATCCGGTGGAGAATCTCTGTAAGGACAAACAAAGCGTCAAACGCGGGTAGCAACAGTATTTGAGTACTTCAAAATGACAAATACACATTGTGCGGGTGGTCTCACTTTACCCATTACATACTGTGGTATTATTCCGCAAAACGTTAAAGTGAACCTCCAGGGTCGGCCCCGGGCCCACGCTAAGAGACACTGACTGGATACATTAAAAAACCGTTCTGACTGCGCTTGCCGCAGTCCCCTGAGGTCGTTGAAATGTTTCGCGAAGCAACAGCTAAATTTACAGCGGCAGGTATTTTCAGCCTGTCTATCATCACGGGCATGGTACCGCTATTGTTATCGGGTCAGGCATCAGCTCAACCTGCAACCGGTAGAAATATCCTGTTTATAGCTGTCGATGACATGCGCAATTGGGTCGGCTATGGCGGTGATTACGCTGGCACTGTTCACACCCCAAATATCGACGCCCTGGCAGCTCAATCCACCCGCTTCTTAAATGCCTACACAGCGATACCTGCATGCACTGCATCACGTACCACAGTAATGACAGGACTAAGCCCGGAAACGCATGGCATAAAAGGTTTTTCATTTGGCCCTACAGATCCGCTCTATGACGCTCTGTTCAGCAACCCCGCCATTCAATCTATTCCGGAACTCATGAGTGCCAATGGTTACTATTCTGCTGCTTCCGGAAAAGTATTCCACAGCCCCTTCCCGGACAAATGGGATGAGCAAGGTCCGCTGACGGATTTTGTGGCCGTCCTGGAGGGGTATTTTCCAGGCCCTGATGGCACGAACTTTAATCCCACAGTGCTCCCTGCCAACGAAATACACCCCGACCAGGTGATCGCGGATTGGGCTGGAGATTTCATCACTGACTACACCGATTCTGCACCGTTTTTTCTGGCAATGGATCTCTACCAACCCCACGTCCCCTGGAAAATCCCACAGTGGGCCTACGACCTCTACCCCATTAACGACGTTGTAGCACACGTACCCACTCCCAATGATTTGAGTGACGTACCCGCGCAGGGGGTGCTACTCGCTAACGCTCCCTATATCCCGACTAGTAACCTGTCCCAATACGACGCCATCATCGCGGCGGGGAAAGCACAGGCCTACACCCAGGCTTATTTGGCCGCTCTATCTCACACGGACGCTATGATCGGGGAGGTACTGGATGCACTGGCAGCCAGCGCCCACGCCAACAATACTGACGTGATTTTGTGGTCTGATCACGGCTTTCATCTGGGGGAAAAGTTTCACTGGAAAAAGATGACGCTTTGGGATCAGTCCCTGAGAGTACCTTTGCTGGTTAAGTCCCCAGGGAATCCAAACTATCCGGTTGGTGACAATAAGCGCAATGTAAGTACGCTGGATCTTGCACCTACGGTGGCGGACCTTGCCGGATTGGCGACGGTACCGCAGTTTGATGGCAAGCCTCTGTATGTAGACGACGGCGTCAACAAAGTCTTCGCTTACTGGGGCAAGAGCCGCGCCACTATGGTTGGCGGATTTAAAGTTATTGACTACGACACAACGGTACCAGCTGACATTGATGACTTCTCCGCCTACTGGACTGCCTTCGACAAAGGCGAGAAAAACAACATCTTCTTGCCGCTTCTTATCGCGATACTGAAGGCGCAGGCGCAGGCGAATAACGGCAACTGATGCCACTCTTTTCATGGGGCCGCGCATAGGCCCCATCCTGGTGTGACCAGACCCAACTCTATTGTTAAGCATCGGCCTGAACTGCAGGCCGCTAATCGCTCCTGGTACTGAAGTGGAACTTGTCGCGGCGCAATCCAGTGCGTGGTTACAACAGAAGCATTAACCAAAATACCCACGCCTTCTTCTGGCTCTTTGCAATGACAGATGACCTGCCCCGCTTGCCTTGTCAGCAACTCGATTCGATTTTCATTTAGCGATCAAACAGCGGCAAAAAAGTGGGGCAGAACAAATATCCCTATTTATTCTGCCCCTTGTGACACAACTTCTTTGCGTTGGCAGGTTTCTACAGCTCTGCTTCTTCGATTGCAAAAACACCCATCAGCAGATAGTCGGTGTAGAGATGCTGCATGCCCTCGGCATCTGCACCACTGCCGCCATTGACCGAGATCAAGTCCAGACCCTGGTCCAATATATCGGCCAGAACCATCGCGCAATCACCCTCTTCAGGTAATACGATCTCCGTGTCTGAAGTACTCAATGAATCCACAATGGTGCCTTCGCAGCGCATCATCACAACCGAACTCATCGTCACCACGACTGGGTCGGAACCCTCACCTGGCTCTTCTTCTTCCTCCTGGGTAGGTTCCTCAATAACAATACAGGCCTCTAGTGAATCTCCGTGGCCTAGGTGCGCTCCTATTGCTGGGCTTGCTACCGTAATGTTCTGGCCTTTGTGGCAAACCACTTGTTTAGTCTGGCCGCTGATGGCAGCGGTGCTGAACCCTGAGAGTACAAACAACAAAATAATTGAAATCGGTTTTAACATATATATTCCCCTAGTTTATCCATATTTCCCGCGATGTAGCCCAGGCTATGAGCTTACCCCAAGCTCACGAAACGAAGCCCGTGTAGCGACCTCGAAATCACAATAGAAAGATGGTGGATACTTAGCAAGATATAATTAATTTATTAATTACAGATTAATAGAAATAACCTTTAGTTATTTCTAGGCAGGCGCCTGTGCGGGCCTCACCTTCTAGCGAGGCTACGCACGGGCTCATGGCCGGCAACTAACTGGAAGGGACTGCCCATCTGTCTGACAGGCAGTGATCAACCTTGAAGCGGATAGCTCCCAGGATCAATTAGGCCTGCGCGGTACGCCGCAATATCAACAGGCCAACCGACAGAAGTAGAAGCGTTCCCGGAACTGGAACAGGGTTGGGGTTGGGGTTGGGGTCTGGATCAGGATCGGGATCAGGGTCAGGACCGGTGAAAGTGCCAAACTCTGACACATGGCTAATGACTAACTGGCCCGCGCCTGAAAGGTTGAAACCACCGAGACCCTCCAGAAACGCCACATCGATAACGCCGTAGCTGCTGTTGCTATTGTTTTCAAATAGCGCTCGAAACGTGGCGTTTTTGACGAGGAAGTAGGCCGGAGAACCGCCAAGTTCAAATGCCCGAATGCCTGCGCCATCCGTCTCAAACATCTGAACAGACGCTGTCTTAACCGAAAAGCTTGTATCCGGATCGAGAATGGAATTGATCCAGCTTTCTTCGCCCGAGGGATTTCCACCACCACCGGTAAATGGGCCTGACTGCCAATCCGTAAAAAAGTCTTCCAGACCAACGTCCGTTTGGTCCAGAGCGCCACCCACAATCTCATACGCGGCAAGGCTTCCACTGCCAAATAGCAGTACAGCCGATAACATAAATCTGGACATCATCTTGTTCATGGTTCGATACCTCTGTAATACGAAAGAAACAAACCTTCGTTAGTGGGTATTTAGCAGGTATCATGCCGCGAAAACGTATATCATTGATTTAATTGGCTATTTTTATTCATTATTAGAGGAATTACAGCGATCGAGTAGGAATTGTAAGAATTCCTGACACCTCATTGAGTGGTATTGGGCAACTCAGGGAATTAAGGTGATATTTTACAAAACTTAGTATTATTGTTGATTATACCCTAATGCCGCTATGGCATTTTGAGCGCGGCATAGTCAACGCATCTATAGGCCTTCCGACCAGCGACTGGTCAGCCTTTATGACGGGCAAGAACTTGACTGAGGACACCGCTGAGACCACCGCAACCCAGCGCTCACCCATGGTATTCGGCCACGCAGGCGACATCCCGGAACACTGGCCTGAATCTCGAATTCGACTTTCAGGTAGCGCTTGGTCAGAGACTAAACAAAGAGCCTGCGAAAGTAGCAACCCGGCTCGAAGACCCTTATCCTGTGACGATGGCCTGCTTTCTGATCGGCGGGAAATCACACATACTGGCGCGGGGATTTCAACCAAACAATGGACGGAGAACCCGGTGGAAGATCCAACCGCGGCCATCAGTGAAGGCGACGAGGCCTATCCCGTGCAGTTCAATCCAGATTCCAGGGACGCCACCACAGTCGTGATTTCACAAAAAACGCAAAAAATTGCATCTATGAATAGAGAGGCCCCTCCATGAGCTACGCGAGTAGGTGTGACTATTCCAAATACCGCCACCCGATAAGTTCAAGGACAGCAACGCATGAGTAACAACGATGACACCACAGACAGTGCAGCGGAAACGCCCAAGGCTCCTGCAAAACGCAGTGGCATTGGGCGTATTGTCGTACTCCTGATAACAGGACTGTGCTTCGCCTATTTGTACTATCGACTCAACGGCGCCGCACTGCGCGAAGGGCTCTCGCTCTCGCAGTATATGACACAGGTTTTTGCCACTGTAGATTGGATTCCCTGGCTACTTCTAATGGTTACTTATTCATTGTTCTACTTTGCCATCGACACTTTAGTGGTAGCGCGGGCACTCAACTGGTTCGTTAAAGACATCAAGTACACGGACATTCTTCCCATTCGTGCAAGCTCCTACATCATCTCTATTTTCAACGAACAGGTTGGTAAAGGCGCCATGGCGCTCTACCTGAATAAGCGGGATAAAGTGCCAGGCTGGGAAGTGGCTTCAGTCATGCTGTTTATTATGTTCTGCGAGGTATTTTATCTACTAGTGTGGGCAACACTAGGATACTTTATTGGCGGTGACGCTCTGCCAGAAGTGTTTGGTTTGATTCCTTACATCGGCGCAAGTGCAACCGTTGTCTTAGTATTTTGGATTGCCTACTTTCAAGGCAACATATTGCCCAACAACACTTTTCGAAACCGCCCGATATTTCATGCATTCTCTCAGGCCAAGCCCCGACACTATCTGTTTTTCTTCCTGCTTCGATCGCCTGCACTGGTAGCAGCAATAGTCGTTTACACCACCGCCCTGAATTTGTTCGGCGTAGAAGCCTCGTTCGCCACACTGTTCCCTTTTCTGCCTGTTATCTTTTTTGCTGCAGCTGTACCCACACCAATGCGGGCTGCCGCCATCACATTCTGGGTGGTACTATTCCCTGACAACGAAGGGCAAATGGCGGCGTTTGGTTTTGTTCAGCACAATTTCTTTATCTTGTTCAACGCGGCTATTGGTTTGATGTTCCTGCCGCGTGCCAACCGCGAACTGTTCGCAAACCGCGGCCCAACCACAAAGGTGTAACAACATTGCTGACTCTCGCAAACGCTCTTAGCGTCCTGCGCATACTTCTCGCGGCGCCTACCGCATGGGCAGTCACACAGGGTTGGTGGGGGCTGGCAAGCCTGTTGCTGGCCGTGGCGATCATCAGTGACCTTTTCGATGGTCCTGTGGCCCGCAAACGGGGCCAGGATTCCGCAGCAGGTGGGCTACTGGATCATAGCTGTGATGCGCTCTACGTCGTATCGGCGTTCGCAGCATTGAGCTCACTGTCCATGGTGCCCGTTTTGTTACCTATTCTTGTTGTGTTCGCATTTGTTCAATACGTGCTGGACTCGAATGCGCTTAAGGGTAAAACGCTGCGCACCAACCAACTGGGCCGTTACAACGGTATCGCTTACTACGCTCTACTCGTGATCGCATTTGCGGCAGCTTTGTTAGCCCCCGTCGCTACGCTACAACCACTGCTCAACATTCTGGGATGGATATTGATTGTCAGCACACTGCTCTCAATGTCAGATCGGTTCTGGACCTTGTTCAATCAAGGACCACAGCAATGAAACCTACCGAGCAGAACGCAATCTTAATCACTGGAGCGAATGGGAATCTGGGTAAGAAACTGATCAAAGCGCTTGGGGTTTACCCCGTAACAGCGTTGGTACGCTCAGATTCGGCCGAGCACGATCTGCAAGACTATGTTGCGACGCTACCTGCAGCCAACGTAACAGTCCGGCAATGCGATTATTTCGATACTGCAGCATTGGCATCCGCTGCAGACGACTGTCACTACGCGGTGCATCTTGTGGGCATCATCAAGGAGAGCGTTCACAACAGTTTTGAGCGCGCCCACGTTCAGGCAAGCTCAGCCCTCCTCGCCGCGCTGGTAAATACGCCTGTTAAGCGGGTGTTCTATCCAAGCCTGGTAGGCGCCGACAGCAACTCCACAAACGTCTGTCTTGCGACGCGCGGCGTGGCAGAACGATTATTTCTTGATGCGCCGCTATCTGCATTAGTTGTGCAAATTCCAATGGTGTTGGGAGAAGGTGATTTTGCCAGCCAAGCGCTGCGCAAAAGAGCACTGTCGGCCCGCAGCATCATGTTTCGTGGCGCCAGCCTCGAGCAACCTGTTTACGCCGGGGATCTGATCGCTGCTATCAAGTTAGACTATGAACGGTTTGTGTCTGGAACTGAATTACCCAGCCAGCGGCTAGCACTAGCTGGCCCGGAAAGTCTGAGTAGAGCGCAATTGACGAAGAGAGCGGCCTCTGCGCTGGAGACTCATACGACAACGGTGTCGCTGCCGCTGGGATTAGGGCTTGGAATAGCATGGGTTTTTGAGAAACTCAGTGCATCACCACCAATAACTCGCTCGATGTTGCGGGTACTGGACCACGATGACAATATTGACCCGCTGCCCGCATCGCAGGCACTGGGCATCGAACTGACATCTCTGGACAGTATGCTGAAAAAAACCGTCGCGGCCCTACCCAGCGGGAAATCGTAATTTCGATTAAGGCCGTACCAGATCATTTTTGGGCGCCATAAACAACGCTAGGCGCATCATGCCAATGCGTTTGTGGCACGACTCAAACAAACACACGATCAGGAGAGAATCAGCATGGTGCAACTACTGGAAGAGGACATTCAGACAAAAGAAGTACTGCAATGGCGAGGCGTCCACCTCATCCATTTTCAGGGCTCCTCATGCTCACAGAAGGCCCGCATATTTCTCAATCTGAAGGGTATTGACTGGCAGTCACACTCACTCAACATTGCGCAGCAAGACAATTACAAGCCGTGGTTTCTGGGAATTAATCCACGCGGCCTCGTTCCCGTATTGGTTCACGATGGGGTTGTACAAATAGAGAGCAACGATATTCTGCAATATCTCGACGATACATTTCCTGCGCCACGTCTAATTCCTGAAGAACTGCGCGCGGAAATCATCACCAGCCTGCGAGAGGAGGACGACCTTCATCTGGATTTACGTGCACTGACCATGCGCTTTGTGTTTCCCAAATTTCTCGCCCAGAAAAGGCCTAAGGCGTTAGCGCTCTACGAAGACAATATCGGTACCGTCGAAGGGGATAAAGACCCACATAAAGAAGTGGAGCTGACGTTTTGGCATGACTATGCCAAGCAAGGAATTACAGATGCCGGCGCCAAAGACAGCGCTGAAAAATTTCATGTAGCGTATCAGGAACTTGAAAAGCACCTAGCTGCCCAGCCATACTTGTGCGGAACTGAAATTACTCTATTGGATATTGCATGGTTCATCTACACACACAGATTGACAGAAGCCGGTTATCCATTTACTCAGCAACACCCACGTGTGGAGAATTGGTATCAGGGGTTATTAGCAAAACCCGAGTTTGCCAACGAGGTATTGTCGCCCCCACCACTTAAAGCGATTACGGCTGCACTGCATCTCAAACAGCGTCTAACGAATAAAACCCTGAGCCAAATTGCCGGCTTCTAGCTAAAACGGGCTTTTGAGCGCCACAATGCAATTGCGAGAAGAATAAACGGCACCGCAGTAACAGCGGCGGGAGCAAGCCCCATGCCGCGTTCATCGAGAATCTGCCAGACAAACATGCCTATCGCAATTTGTACGACGTACAGGCTAGCCCAAGGATGCATCCACGCTTTCATCTTCCACAAGCCCACAGTGCCGGCTGCATAGATCAGCCAGTGTAGCGGTTCCGTGGCCTTGGCTGCCCAACCTGTGAGCATATAGCCAAACCAGACCTCCTGGTCACTTTCAACAGGTTTGAAGAAAAAGTCCCATGGCACATAGATAAACGTCATGTAGGCGCAGAAGGCCAGAATGAAGTTCATCCAGAGCGGGCGCAGTTTCAGGTTATCGCGAAGCGTGTCTATCCATTTCATAGTTTAATCCTCCGGGCCCAGTCTAACGTGAGCCCTATGCCCGCCGCCAGTTTTGTGCGAATTTGAATCTACCGCCCGCCGATACTCGGCAGATTGTTACGCCCAACTGAAGGCTCCCTATCGAGACCTGTAACTAGACCTCATAAGGTGGCTCTTCAGGCAAGTCGAGGTGGCTTGGGAAGTCCTGTGAAACAGACATAGAGAAGTCCGGTGCACGTTTTTCCAGAAAGCTCTCTATGCCCTCTATGCTATCCGGCCCTGCGCCCATAAAATTCATCGCCTTGGAGTCCAGACGATGAGCCTCCATAGGATGAGAAGCACCCAGCATCTGCCACATCATCTGCCGCGCCAGAGCCACTGAAACGGCGCTGGTGTTTTGCACTATCTCGCGCGCCAGTTCCCTGGCGCGGGGTAAAAGTTCTTCGGGCTTAACGACCTCCTTAACAAGCCCACCCCGCAGCGCTTCGTCAGCATCAAACACACGACCTGTAGCGACCCATTCCATCGCCTGATTTATTCCTACAGCTCTTGGCAGGAACCAGCTGCTGCACGCTTCCGGCACAATGCCACGGCGCGTAAATACAAAACCAAATCGCGCCTTATCACTGGCGATACGAATGTCCATAGGTAATGTCGAGGTCGCCCCAATGCCTACCGCCGGGCCATTAACCGCTGCGATGATTGGCTTGCGACACTGAAAGATTCGCAGCGTTACAGTGCCGCCAGTATCCCGGGGTTCACGAGGCCCTTGCGTCCCCGCCGCCTTTTTGCCAGGCTCCGGATCAAAGGTTGAGCCTCCGCTGGCAAGATCTGCGCCAGCACAGAAGCCGCGCCCTTCACCGGTTACTATAACGACTCGAATGGCATCATCAGAATCAATCCGGTCAAGCGCAGTGAACCAATCTCTGGCCATCTGGCTATTGAAAGCATTTAGTCGATCCGGGCGATTGAGCACCAGAGTCAACACGCCTTCGTCGAGTTCAAGGCGCATCGTCTCAAGCGTAAGATAGTCTGTGGTATCGGTCATCTTCAATGTCCTTTGTCTGGTTGAGTAAGTATTGGATAGTGGTAAAGAGGGAGATAGAGAAATTAGATGGAGCCCTACAAAAAAGGAGCTGTTTCAAGCTCCCTTGGCGGTAGTGACTAATCTTTTCCTTTCAAATTTGCCGCATGGAATCGCAGGTGATCCTCTATAAAACTAGCAATAAAAAAGTAGCTATGGTCGTAACCCTCTTGCATGCGCAGCTCCAATGGATAGCCACTTGCCTTAGCCGCAGCCTCCAGCGCTTCAGGTTTCAACTGTTCGACAAGGAAGTTATCGTCACCGCCCTGATCAACCAATGCAGGCACTTTGGAAGCGCTGGCTTTCATCAATTCACTGGCGTCGTACTGCGCCCAGCTTGCTCGGTCATCACCCAGGTAATTTCCCAGTGCTTTTTCACCCCAGGGGCAATTCACCGGATTGGAGATTGGGCTAAACGCCGACACCGATACATAGCGCTCAGCGTTCTTTAGTGCCACTACCAGAGCTCCATGGCCACCCATGGAGTGACCGCTAATCGCTCGCTGATCACTGACCGGAAATTCAGATTCGATCAGTGCCGGCAGTTCTTTCACTACATAGTCATACATTTGATAGTGCTTATCCCAGGGCGCTTGTGTGGCATTGATGTAGAAGCCTGCCCCTAAGCCAAAATCGTAGGCCGCATCCGGATCATCCGCCACATCCTCTCCTCTGGGGCTGGTATCAGGCGCCACGATGGCAATTCCTAATTCCGCTGCTACCCGCTGCGCCCCCGCTTTATGCATAAAATTTTCGTCCGTGCAGGTCAGCCCCGATAACCAATACAGCACCGGGACCTTTTCTTCCGCCGATGCCTGTGGTGGCAGGTAGATGGCAAAGCGCATCTGGCAATCCAACACTTCGGAGAAATGGCTGTATTGCTTATTCCAGCCGCCGCAGATTTTGTTACTACTGATATTTTCAACAGTCATGCCAGAGAATCCCTATAAGTACATTACGCAATCGCTATTTATCAAAATGAATAACAGAGCGAATACTCTTTCCCTCATGCATTAGATCAAAGGCTTCATTCACTTTATCCAGCCCCATGGTGTGAGTAATAAAGTCATCCAATTTAAAATCGCCCGCCATATATCGCTCAACGATCTCAGGTAATTCTGAACGGCCTTTAACGCCTCCAAAAGCAGTGCCGCGCCAGACTCGCCCCGTCACCAGTTGAAACGGCCTGGTGCTAATTTCTTGACCGGCACCGGCAACTCCGATAATGACCGACTCGCCCCAACCTTTGTGGCAACACTCGAGCGCAGAACGCATGGTGTTCACATTGCCAATACACTCGAAGGAGTAATCAACGCCACCATCAGTCAGCTCGACAATCACTTCCTGAATGGGCTTGTCATAACCTTTAGGGTTGATGCATTCGGTGGCGCCTAACTGCTTTGCCAAATCAAATTTGGACTCATTGATATCGATCGCAATAATGCGGCTCGCTTTGGCCATTGTTGCGCCAATAATCGCGGCCAGACCAATACCGCCAATACCAAAAATGGCAACCGTCGCCCCCTCTTCCACTTTCGCCGTATTTCTTACCGCACCCATACCAGTAGTAACACCACAGCCCAATAGGCAGACTTCTTCCAGCGGTGCATCCTTATTCACCTTGGCTAGGGCGATCTCAGGCATCACTGTATATTCAGAAAACGTCGAGCAGCCCATGTAGTGAAAAATTGTCTCGCCGTCTTTTGAAAAGCGGCTAGTGCCATCGGGCATTAATCCTTTGCCCTGAGTCTCACGGATTTTCTGGCAGAGATTGGTTTTTCCAGAGAGGCAAAACTTACACTCGCCACACTCAGGCGTGTACAAGGGAATAACATGATCGCCCACCGCTACGCTGGTAACGCCCTCACCGATTGACTCCACAATGCCGCCGCCTTCATGGCCCAGCACGCAGGGGAAAATACCCTCAGGATCATCGCCCGATAAGGTAAAGGCATCTGTATGGCAGACACCTGTGGCGAGAATTTGGACACGAACTTCTCCCGCCTGTGGGGGCATAACGTCAATTTCCTCGATTACCAGTGGTTGGCCGGGGCCCCAGGCTACTGCCGCTCTAGATTTGATCATTATTTGTCTCCGGTAGATGGTTAATATTTGTCCGATTCACCACTACTTCTGCAGGATGCGCCCAGTGCAGAAAGGCGAATATGAGATTCACAGTCGTACCAGGTGATGACGGATTCTGTTTGTTTATATCGACAAGAAAATATCAAAATATTGTAACTCACTATTGCTTCGGTAGAACAGCGGCTCTACCTCTAAGGGCTCAGTCAAAAGCCTTTGAGATCATAGTCCGAGGCGGTATCAGTAAGCGATTAAGTAAGTTCTGCCACGATAAACCGTCTTTAGCGCTGTTATTTTTTAAAATTGCTGAGGAAGTATGGGAGTCACTTTAGATTCAGGCGAAAGTAGCACCCGGCAGGTCATTCTGGGCCCGCCTTCAACGGCGGACCTTCGTCATATCGGCAAGCGGAAAACAGCCTACACAGAACACTATTAGGCGCTGATACTCTGCAATATACCCCTACACTCATCGCGCGATAAAAAGCGCGGGCTAGGATAGCTTGCACCCTCCGCAATAATGGCATCTAACAGCCCATCAATATCTGCTTGTTGAATAACATCGGTAGTGCGCGGAATACCTATTTCTTCATTGAGCGCCCAGATTCTATCGATCAAACGGCGGGTTAACTCTGCTGGCGAGTCAGACGCATCGCCCAGCGATACATGTATTGCGAGCTCTGCCAGCTTGTCCTGTGCAACGTCTTTAAGTAGCTCCAGCACGTGGGGCAGCACCATCGCATTACCGAGTCCATGCGGCACTCCATAGCGAGCGCCTAGATTGTGGGATACCGCGTGAACATAGCCCACCAGTGCATTAGTAATGGCAAGGCCGCCGTAAAACGATGCTAGGGCCATAGCCTCTCGGGCCTCTACGTTGCCACCATCGCTACAAGCGGTGGGCAGGTTATCCAACACGAGCTTGGCAGATGCCAGACCATAGAAGTTCGTTTGCGGCGTCTCCCATCTTCCAATATAGGATTCAATCGCATGGGTGAGTGCATCCATGCCAGTAGCTGCGGTGATATGCTGCGGTAACCCGAGCATCACGCTGGCATCTAGCGCGGCAGCCATAGGAATAATACCCGGGTCGATAACTGCACCTTTGGCGTGAGTCTCGTCATCCGATATCACTGCTATAAAGGTCGCCTCTGAACCGGTTCCCGCCGTGGTGGGCACAGCAAAGAACGGAACAGCAGGCTGCTTGCACTTCCCCACGCCCAAACAGTCGCCAGCCTGGAAGTTATTGCCCGCTGCGAGTGAAATCACTTTGGCGGCATCGATGGAGGAACCACCACCAAAGGCCATCACGCCGTCACACTGGTTTTCCTTAAAGCTCGCGATGCCTGCATTCACGATCGAGACCGTTGGATCGGGTAACACGCCATCGTAAACCGCCGTTGCAACACCCAGCCGATTGAGTTCGGCGATCGCTGGTGCCATCACCCCAAGGTCATGCAAGGGCTTGTCGGTGACAATCAGAATTTTGGAGACACCAAACTGCGAAACGGTTGAGCACAATTTCAGTACCGACCCTTCCCCCGAAAACATCAGCGGCTTAGGCTGAGGCTTGAGCAACAGCTTGCTCATAAGGGCTTGTTGGGCGCGATAAAATGGCTTTTTGTAAGTAGCTGTCATGTCATTATCCGTAATCTGTGTTGACGGGAAATTTCTGACCGTAGTGTATCGGAGATTGGTGCTTTGTGGGGCAGTGTTCGCAAAGCTATTGACGATGACCTCGTCCCTCGTGAGGGATCATTCAATGACGCGGCGGCAAACCCCTAATGCGCTGACCGCTCTGCTCACGCTGGCATCAGTACGGGATACAGCGATCCTACCAATAGCACGGCCATAAAGATGTTAAAGGCTCGCAATCGAGAAGCGCTGGTGAGAAGACGCTGCATCTGAAGACCCATCACCACCCAAACGAAGATACAGGGAAAATTGACGGCGCCAAAAACCCCTGCAACAGAGGCAACTGCCGAAAGGCTTTGCGAGGGCGAGTAGATGCTTACCGCCGTGAGTGCCATCGTCCACCCCTTGGGGTTTACCCACTGGAACAGCACTGCCTGCATAAAAGTCATTGGCGTACCGCCTTCGCCTTTACTCGTGGTGGTAGGCGCCGCTGTGGCGATTTTCCAAGCCAGATAGACCAGATACACAACACTGACGACCTTCAAAACGGTATAGCTGACGGGAAAGCTTACAAATATCTGCACCAGCCCAATGCCCACCAACAACACCATCAGGGTAAAGCCCAGGGACACACCAAGCATATGCGGCACTGTGCGACGGAAACCGAAATTGGCGCCCGATGCCATCAGCATCATGTTGTTGGGGCCCGGCGTAATAGATGAGGCAAACGCGAAAACAATCAGGGCCAGTAAAATGTCAGGAGTCATCAAAATAGATTCGTACGAAATGAGGGGAACAGTTTACGGATTTTCGACCCTGAGGCCAGCTTGCAGTCAGTCCCGCGGGGAGTAGCTCTCATAGCACGACTGCTCTTCAGCTTTGAACCAGGCGGCTCAGGAAATCGCAAATTTTGTCGGCTGGCTCATCGCGATTGAAGCGGTAATCACCGTGGGTGTATTTCTCTACGGTCATCAGCTGGCTTTCTACCCCTAGCTTCAACAATGCCGAGTGCATCAACTCACTTTGTCCTACCGGAACAATTGGATCGGCTCCGCCGTGTAGAAGAAACGTGGGGGGGCAACTACTTTGCGCCAACTGCAGCGGAGAGGCCAAATCAGATTTATCTGGTGCTACTTTTATCGTTTCGCCCAGCAGCGCAGTGACCGGAGAATCCTCCGCGTAATAATCCAGTAGGCCGTCGAAATCTTCGGGTACCTGAAGAAAATCTGTGGGTGGGTACAACGCCAACACGCCCTGCACCGCGTTGGACTGATCACAGTGGTCGCCTAACTCGCCATTCAGCTCTTCGTGATCCGCCGACACACCTAGCATGCATGCCATATGACCACCTGCCGACATACCTGCGGCTACAATCATGTCGGGGTTCAGCCCTAGTGTATTTGCATTCGCACGCAAATAGCGCAGAGCCGCTTTGGCTTCGTGGCACTGGGTGGGCCATTGGGCAATATCGCTGAGGGAGTAGCTGACGCTCGCCACGGCAAAACCGCGCTCCAGTTGCTGGCCGACAATGCGCTCTACTGACTTTCTATCCCCCATTTTCCAGGCGCCGCCGTGGAACCAGACAATTAGTGGCAGTGGCTTTGTCGTCGACTCCAGGGGGCGATAGAGGTCCAGCAAACGCTTCTCGCCAACGCTATCGCAATAGCAGAGCGTCTCTGGCTTAAACTTACGCAGGAATGCGCGGCCCAAAATAATGCTGTAGACCATGATCGTGATGAATTTAAGATTGCGGAAAAAGTTATTCAGAGCGTTCATCGATTTTGTGGAATACGTCTTTGTACGGATTGGCCCTGCATCATGCCTGTACCCGGGTTCGAGTCAAGGCGCTGAGAAGAAGTCCTGTTTCGGCTATAGAACCAGGTCGAACATAGTCGATTGTAAAAAAATCCGAAGTAATCTTCTATCCCAGGCCCTTAGCGGGTGGCCTCAGTATTAGTCCAGATGGGGCAACGCAAAAAATGCCCATATTTGAAAAATGAGCTATTATTTACTAACCTATTGATCACTAGTCACAAGAGGCCGTTCGCAATGACCCAGAAACGCACTCTCATCTTAGCACTATTAGCCTTAACTGCCTTGCCTGTGCAGGCCTCCTCTGAAGGGCCAAGCGAAGCTGAAAAAAACTATTCTCCCTACGCCCAGAGCACCCAAGCCACCAATGTCTATTGGGGCGATTCGCATTTGCACACCGGCTTCTCTCTGGACGCGGGGCTGTTTGGCAATGTTCTGGAACCAGACGACGCCTTTCGCTTCGCGCGCGGCGAGGAATTAACTGCGTCTTCAGGCGTTCCCGTCAAACTTGCTCGCCCCCTTGACTGGATGGTTCTAACCGATCACACCGACTTAATGGGCATTGCAGCGGATATCCAAAGCGGCACGCCTAATATTCTTGCTGTGCCTAAGGGCAAGGAGTGGCACGAGGGATTCGCCAAAGGCGGCGCTGATGCAGCTGCTGCGGCATTTGATCTCATCGGCATGTTTTCGCAAATGACGCTGCCTGAGCAATTGATCGAGGACTACAGCCCAGGCTCCGATGTCTTCAACGGGGTCTGGAAATCCATTGTTGAATCCGCCGAGAGAAACAATGAACCCGGTCTGTTTACTGCCTTTATCGGTTTCGAATGGACCTCAGTGCCCAAGGGTTTCAACCTTCATCGAAATGTCATTTTTCGCGACGATGCTGATCTAGCCCTACAAGTGGTGCCTCTTACTACACAAGCTCCCCTTGGAAGTACTGATCCACTGGCGCTTTACCAGTGGCTTGAGGATTATGAGACTAATCTAGGTGGCCGCGCTTTTGCATTTTCACACAACGGCAACCTGTCGAATGGCTGGATGTTCCCTACAGAGGGAACCTACGCAGGTGGTGTAGTAGATGAGAACTACGTCAAGTTGCGCGCGAAGTGGGAACCGCATTACGAGATCACCCAGATCAAAGGTGATGGCGAAACACACCCCTACCTCTCCCCGAAGGACGAGTTTGCTGATTACGAAACCTGGGATGTGGGCAATCTGGACATTTCACAACTCAAAAAGCCAGAGATGCTCCAAGGCGAATACGCACGAGAGGCACTTAAGCAGGGTTTAGCATTGGAAGCGAAACTCGGTTACAACCCCTATAAGTTTGGCTTCGGTGGAGCAACAGATAGCCATACTTCACTGGCAACAGCTGACGAAGACAACTTTTTCGGTAAGTCCACCAGCGTGGAGCCAAATGCCGAAAGGGTCAACCACCCCTTTGTTTCATCCCAGCTAGGCACTTTCGAAGGCCACAAACTTGTCGCCTCCGGCTACACGGGCATCTGGGCGCACGAAAATACGCGAGCGGCACTGTTTGATGCGATGGAGCGCCGTGAAACCTATGGCACCACTGGCCCAAGAATGACGGTTCGTTTCTTTGGCGGCTGGGATTTCGAGGAGAGCGACGCCAGTGCTAACAATTTCGCCTCGATCGGTTATGAAAAAGGCGTGCCCATGGGCGGAGATTTGAAAGAAGGCAGCGGCAAAAAAGCCCCTAGCTTTTTAGTCTCTGCTTTACGCGATTCACAAAGCGCCAATCTGGATAGAATCCAGGTCGTAAAGGGCTGGATGGACAAAAAGGGCGAACTTCACGAAAGGGTCTATGACATAGCAGTTTCCGATGGCCGAAAAATTGGCCGAGATGGTGTTTGCAAGAAAGCGGTAGGCAACACGGTAGATCTGGAAACGGCTACCTGGAGTAATAGCATAGGCGCTGCTCAGTTGGAGACTGTCTGGACTGACCCCAACTTTGACGCTAAAGAGTCATCTTTCTATTACGTTCGCGTCTTAGAGATACCCACTCCACGCTGGCTTGTTTACGACAAAGTAAGAATGGGTACTGAGCTTCCAGAGGATGCAGAGCTGATAGGTCAGGAACGCGCCTATACCTCACCTATCTGGTACTCGCCCAAATAGGCTCAGGTATATTCGGGTAGGTAGGAGAGGCTCGTTACTCCTACTTTCTCGCTCGTCAAAGAAGCATGTTGTGCTGCACGCCGGATATTACTCCGGCGCTGCAGCCAGATCTTCGCGCAGCGTTTTAGCCGCGAGGAAAAAGTGACAGGCGGACCAGAACATCACAATGGGCAGCACATAAAGCATCGCTTTACCCAAGGAC
Source organism: Halioglobus sp. (assembly GCA_047611225.1). Taxonomy (GTDB): domain Bacteria; phylum Pseudomonadota; class Gammaproteobacteria; order Pseudomonadales; family Halieaceae; genus Marimicrobium. The sequence goes on along the minus strand of JBLFWP010000005.1, from coordinate 46,577 downwards.
TCTGCACCGAAAGTGGGGTTGAGAAAATCGCTCAGCATTCCTATCAGCGTTGGGCCAATACCCAAGCCAATAATATTTAGAATAAGAAACAGAATCGCCGATGACAATGCACGCATGCGCAAACCCACCAAAGCATGTGTAGTTGCTATCGTAGTACCCAGATACACGTTCTGCAGTATTCCAGGAACGATAGACAGGGCTAATGCAACGTAGGCAGAGCTCACCATATACACAGGTATTAAAAACGGCACCGCAACAACCCCAGCTATAGCAGGAACCCACATGCACCAGCGCTTATCGGTAGGCGCAAGTTTGTCCGCGATCATGCCGCCAACAACCACACCTATCGAACCACCTACCCCTGATATCAGCGCCAACCATGTACCAAGCTCACCGGTAGACATTTCATGCGTGCGAATAAAAAATGAAGCTGACCAGCTCGCAATACTGTAGCCAACAAACGCATTGAGTGCGGCACCCATCGCCATATGGCGAAAAGCGCGGCTACCTAAAAGCGCAGACATCACCACTTGAAAAGGTGGGGCTTCTCCACTGACTTCCTTTTTCTCAGTAAGTCCGCGAATAGGCTCCGCTAGAGTGAAGCGAACGATAATGGCGATCAATATCCCCGGGGCGCCTACCACCATAAAAGCTACACGCCAGCCAAAATACTCATTGAGCCAACCGCCCAATAGAAAGCCGAATAGAATACCGATGTTGACGCCAGTAGAATATATTCCTAGTGCACTGGCGCGTTTTTCCGGTGGAAATATATCGGAGATAATGGAATGCGAGGGCGGACTGCCGCCCGCCTCCCCTATCCCAACACCTATGCGCGCTGCTAGAAGCTGTAAAAAATTCTGTGCGTAGCCGCTTATAGCGGTCATAAAGCTCCAAATAAATATTGAGCCCGCAACGATGTTGCGTCTGTTGGAGCGGTCGGCGAAGCGGGCAATAGGAATACCAGCGGTAACGTAAAATACCGCAAAGGCAAACCCGGATAAGAGACCCAATTGACCATCTGAAAGACCCAAATCCAGCTTGATGGATTCCTGCAGGATGGCCAGCAGTTGGCGATCAACAAAATTGAAGGTGTATACAACAGTGAGTAGCCCCAGTGCATAATTCCGCGCACTAGTACTGGTGTACGCATTGTGAGGCGTAGAGTGAGTGACATCCTTGACGTCTGGCATTGGCAATCCGTATGTTTTTTATTGGTTAGTACAATTATGAGCTGGCTCCCATTAAAGGTCGCATCCGCTTCAATTACAAGGTCATGCCCGGGAATTAGTCAGGCCATAAATCACGCTGGCATCGCGAGGCAGGAATCAGCATCTATATGTGGTATGCAAGGAAATAGCTGTGAGCGATTTACAGAAACGGGAGTGCTCACATAGCGCAGTCCGGATCATTAGGGGACCCAGACAAGAGCGGGATGATTTTTGGCTCAGATATTTAGATGAATAAGCGCCGCCACTAGCGCAATAATCATAGGCGCCAGCAGTTTTGGCCCGCCAAACAGAAACCAGGGTGATGCTGGAAAGGCGAAAGTTCTTTCCAGGGCCGCGAGCTTCAGACCGTGGTGCTCGCTGCCAACTGTGGCAGGTAACATCTCCATAAAATCTCGGCGACTGCGATAGCGGATCATACCTGCGGCGCCCCAGCCCTCATCTTGATCGCTGGCAACATTTTCAATATTTCCGCTTGCAGCTCTGGCCACCAACACTGGGTGCCCGGCCTTACGCAGCAAAGCACCCAGAAATATCTTCTGGTATGCCTCCAGTTTCTTGCGCGATTCCCTGGCAGGCGAATTCAGCAGCAGCAAATTGACCATTACAAAATCCTTACCGTCGTCCTTGGACAGGAAGTTGCGTAGATTCTTCAGCTGCTGTTCAGTCCATTCACCGTCGTCTCCAAACAGACCCATGGTGGCCGCCACTTCCTCTGACGTTAATTTTGTCCGCATACCCACGTACCACCACCAGAAGACGGCGTAAACAAAAAGGGCCAAGCCCCAAACTACTAGTGCATTCATATTACCGTGACTCTCTTTTGGCGCTAGACCGCGCTGGCGATTTTTCAATTGCGCGCAGGGTTAAAAATAAAACTCTTCAAACACAACTGAAGCCATCCCAGAACCGGAGTTTGCCTCATTCTTCTAGAATGTATAGGCCAGCTCAAGTGCGATAGTACGTGGAGGCAAGACAGCGCCAAAGTAGGAACCGGTAAAGAAGGGTGTACCAGCTCCCGAGGCCAAAGTGGTTTCATCGGTCAGGTTCTTGCCTACCAACGCAGCAACCCAGGTGTCATCGGTACTAGCCAGAGCCAATCGTGCATTCACTTTGGTTGTTGCATCCTGAGCTAGATTGGAGTCGAGACTCGAATTCAGGAACAACTCATCCGAATAAAGGATATCCAGGTCTGCCCTGAACTCCATCGCATCAGCCACAGGGTAATGGAAGGCACTGGTAAACGTACCACTCCAATCCGGTGCCCAGATTGTTGATTTTCCACTCAAGTCCTGGAAGCCGTCGACGCAACCCGCAGCAACAGGGTCAGCGGCAATTACCTGCTCCGGCGCACAAGCAGCCGTTTGATAGTCGTCGTATTCAGAGTTCAGATAAGCCAGTGACAGGCCAAAGCTCAGGTATTCGCTGGCAAGAAAACGCATCTCAGCTTCTACGCCCTGTGTCGTCGACTCTGCTGCATTGCCCACAATAAAGCCGTTGTCGGAGAACGTGCTCACCTGTCGATTACTAAACTCACTGTAAAAAGCCGCCACGTTGAGCGTTGCCGCACCGCCGAACAGTGCAGTTTTTGAACCCAACTCGATACTGTCTACTCTCTCGTCGTCGAATTCAAAAGTCTCTGGATTGCCAGCCGTTTCATTGGGGTTGAAGCCACCGCTCTTGTAACCACGAGAGATTCTCACATAGGCCATGCCCATATCGCTGTAATCCCAGACAAAATTTAGCGTGGGTGACCAGTTGTCGGTGTCCCTGTCTTCATCCAGCATAAACGTCTGCCTGCCAAGCAAGTTGGCGGCTATACCTTGCAGGACAGGGTCCGTAGTCTGTGTGCGCGTGCCATAGTCTGCGGTGAAGGTATTAATCGTCGCGTCTTTTTCCTCGTATGAGTAGCGCAGGCCAGCCGTAACCGAGAAGGCGTCAGCAAACTGCCAGGTAGCTTGCCCGAACACAGCGATTGTTGCACCTTCCTGATCGAAATAACCCAGCGGCGTGAAGGCCGCATCGGGGACGGGAGCGCCTCCTAATGCACCAAGATCAAGATCGGCACTGTTGAAATAGCTGAGGTTCTGCGACTCGACATAAATACCTGCGATGTAGTCCAGCGTTTCACCGCCGGGAGAACTAATGCGTATTTCCTGACTGATCTGGTCAAAATCTTCGCTGTTCGGTGTTTCGAGGAAAAAAATGTCGCTCATATCACCGTCGGCGAGCCCTTCGGTATCGTATTCGCTGTAACCGGTGATGGCTATAAGCGTGTGGCCGCCCATGTCCCAGTCAATATGAAGTGCGGTGTTCAAGGTATTTGTCTCGCGCTCTGGCTTGCCTATAGTATTCAGGGTTAATTTGTCATCCAGCCGGCCGTCTTCCAGATGTGTTATCACATCAGTTTGTGGTCGTAAGCCGCGAAAATTTCCAGCAATGCCCAGGGCCTGAATTGTGCCTCCTGTGGAGTCCTGTGTTGCGTACTCCAGTTTGCCATAGAGCTCGAGGTTATCTGAGGCGTCATACACAAAACTACCTCGAACGGCGGCGCTCTCCACTTCCGCCTCATCACTACCGCGAATGACATTTTCGAAATAGCCCTCCTGATTACGGTATTTTGCCGCAACACGGCCCCGTAGCTTATCCGTCACCGGGCCGGAGACTACGCCTATGTATTCGGTGGAGCCATATTCGAATTCATACTGGGCGCGCACGCTACCTTCCACAGAATCGGTTGGCCTTGCGGAATTAATGACCATGGCACCGGCCACGGTATTTTTTCCAAACAATGAACCCTGAGGCCCCTTGAGTACTTCCACAGAACCTACATCCAGGAACGGTATCAGGTACTGAAAGGAGCGCCCGGAATACACGCCATCAACAAACATTCCCACGGACTGTTCGAAACCCGCATTATTGCCAGAACCAATGCCGCGAATAGTAATGCGGCCGGGGCTACCACCGCCGCCAGTAGGCGTAATGGATACATTGGGAACATAGCTGGTCAGGTCCACCAGATCCTGCATACTGGCACTGAGGATTTTATCGCCACTGATCGCAGTCACTGCGATGGGAACATCCTGCAAACTCTCGGTACGTTTTTGGGCGGTAACAATCACCTCCTCCAGTATCAGGCCCTGCGCTGATACCTGCGACACCAAAGAGACTGCGGCAATACCGGCAGCCAGCGACAGAACATTCTTTTTGCGACCTAAATTCTTATAGCTCATGATAGGCTTTCCTTACTCATGGTTTTAGTCGTCCTGCAACACGGTATGGAGGCGACTCCCCGTGATGACACTGAAAAACAGGACCTGAAAATATTTATAGATTGGCAATCAAATTGCCCTTACGTAAATGATCACTATTCCAGTACTTCGCACTGCGAAACTTGTCTGCTTGCGCAAAAAACTCATCTGTAGCTGATTGATTCTTGCTGCCAAAGCTCTCAGCGAAAACTGCTCCTAAAATAATTTGTAACGGGCACCACGCGGTGTCGGAATTTTCTGATTATCTGGCAACGTACAAATTCGATCCATGTGGGTGGTACTGCCATCAGCGTATTCCCAGACCAGCTGTTCACCGTCCGGCCCTTCATGAAGATATCGATTAACCACCACAGGGCCCCAGCCGAACACATGGAAATCGAGCACACCGTCATTCCAGATCATACTGGCGGACGTTCGATTACAATATTCCTTGTCGCCGATGGTAAACAGCACTGAGCCCTCCGTGTCATTCGAGTTTTCACCGCCGGTACTGTTTGGGCCAGAGTCGTGAATAATGCCCGAGCTGGTAACGATAGTGCGGCGCCCGCATTGCTCCAAGCGCTCCACATGACCGACCTTACCGCTCACTCCAATCCACAAACCGCGTATGTCGGCAACGCCTTCGGGTAAGGGTTCGGTACATTCCGCCAAAACTGGCATTGGGAAATGATCATAGCCGCAACCTGGCGTATTGCCTTTGGCAATATCCTTCGCCATTTTTCCACGACCATCCAACACCGGTAGCTCGCAGTAGTTAATACTGCTGCCGTCTCCAGCCAGCGTTGCCGGGTCAGTGGTGAGCGGCGGCCTGGATGAGAAATACAGCTGCCAGAACGCGGCCACAATGAGCAGCAGCAATGTCGCGATGGTTCTTAGCAATATTTTCTTAATCTATGCGGCCCGATCTGGATTGGCAGGGGCCTATGGCGAGCCCACGCTAGCGAACAGCACAGTATGATCTATCTGCAAATTGGAATGGAATCATTAACAGTCAACTATAGGATCATTTTCGTCTATACTAGTTAATATCTGCCGCTGGGGCAGCTGTAACGGCCCCTGATCATCGACTAACTCTCTTACATCGTTGAATACCAATGGCGCAAAGGCACCCACTCCACATTGATCACATTGCACCAGTGCTGGCGCTGGTTGAGGAACGGGGTATAAGCGCATCTGAGTTTCTGGACACACCCCAGCTAGAGCAGCTAAGCAAGACCTCACAACTGAAGGCAATTCATTGGTCTCAATGGACGAACCTTGTGCAGCGGGCGATCGACCTCACCGGTGACCCAACTCTAGCTTTCCACCATGGCCTCAGCTTTAACTTTATTCAGACCACCGGAGCGATGGGCTTTGCGATGATGAGTTGCGAGAACGTGCTGGCAATGCTGAAATTGTTGATCCGCTATACGCCACTGGTGTCCGTACCTGTTACCTACGAACTGGTGTTCGCACCCAACACCAGCCAGTTGCAAATGTCATTCCGGGTGGGCAGCCTCGAGCAGCGCCGCATGATCATGGAAGCCTCAGCCGCAAATATTTTAGGCGTTATAGAATTTCTTCTGCAACAAGTCCCCAAAGGTATCGAATTGCATCTGAACTACCCGGCTCCAGCTTACGCATCCAGTTACGAAGAGTTGTTATCCATTCCCGTACGATTCGATCAGCCGCAGACTCAGATGGTGTTTAGTCAAAGCGTTTTAGAGGCACAGCCGAGCACAGCAAACCCCGCTGCGCAGGCCATTTTTCTACAACAATGCGAGCAAATGTTGCGCGACCTCAACCGGGCTGGAGATGTTTCGGCAGCAGTGCGCCGGCTGCTAATACAGGCGAGTGGCAGCATCCCCGATATCAAACAGGTCGCCACGCAATTCCATATGAGTGAGAGTAGTTTGCGGCGTAGGTTGCGAGAGGAGAGCACCAGCTATCGGCAGCTGCTGGGTGAGGTACGTAATATTCTAGCTTGTGAGTATCTGACCAGCACCAAGATGACAGTAGCGGAGATAGCCGGCCTACTCGATTACACAGAGACCGTTAACTTCCGTCGCGCATTTGTGAGGTGGAATGATGTGACGCCGCAGGAGTACCGGAAAACTCAAAGTAATGGCAATTGAAGAAGCCTACTGACTCACAGCAATGCCTTCTAAAGTAATCGTATCCCTCTCGCTGCTATTCGCACTTCGCCCTTCCTCCCCATCTACCACCGCTCTAATCACGCTGGCGCCAGGAAGCACTTCACTTGCGGACGCTTTTCCCTTTCAAGCCAATTCAGGCTTCTATGAAAAATAAGGTATTCAACAGCCGGGTGGTGGTATCACAAATACATCGACGACTGGTATAGACCCGCTTGTCTGCAAGGCCTGCACGACAACTCCGCCATTCGTAGCAATCCTGGAATAACCCTGATACCCCCATTTATTGAACTTCCCCACTTCAGATTCATCGCTGGCCCTGAGCACGCCATAGAGGGCGTAATCTGAATTTTCGGAAGGGTCCAGGTCCAGGTCCACAACCACTACCGCGCCATTGCCCCCACTGACATGATCCGTTAATGGACTCCACTTCGGAATTCCAGTGGGCGCCGCCGACCATATCCCTCCACCAAGCGTTAACCAGAAGGAGCCGCCTATATAGTCGACCAATGCCTTCGCGGGTCCAACCCTGAATGGGCCAGGCTGTAGCTCCTGGACACCCGCGGGTAAATCCACCAGCTGAACACTAAAATCGTCCTCTAAATCATATGCCTCGACGACATCATCCAATATGTTCACATTCAATAGATAGTTACCGGCGATGGCGATATAGCTACCGCCACTAATCCCGGGAGAGGAATGCGAAGATCGGAAGGAGAGACCCGTTGGTTCAATATCGTAGATCAGCGCTTGGTAGCCATATTTATAAACGAGCACCACCACGACATCATCCCCCACAGCACAAGATTCGAGGCGGTGATAATCTACAATGGTAGAAATCGGTCCGTATTGCGCCCACCCCGCATCAGCGAACCACTCAAAATAGTGAAAACGCGGGATCACGACACCACCGGCCACATCCAGATCAAGAGCAATAAAGCGATTCCCCCGTGCGCCTCCGTTGCATAGGGTCAGATTCGGGTTCCCCACAACAGAAGGCGCTGCAATTTCTACCCAGTCGCCTTCCACGGCTGAAAAGCTGCGTAAAAGATCACTGGAACCCTGATCCGTCTTTGTCAGCAGTACATCATCGCCAAGCAGCATCGCGTCAGCCTCTACCTGCAACCGATACTTCTTTGCCCAGCCATCTTTGGCGTCCAGCGGCCAAAAATCGCTCCCATCTGTATGCACGTCACCATCCGTATCAACGTTGTAAGGATCAGTTCCTAGCGGCACCTCATCATCATTGCTCAAGCCATCTCCATCAATATCTAGGTCACAGAGATCACCATAGTCATCGCCGTCTAGATTGGCCTGATCGGCATTGGCTATCTCTGGGCAGTTGTCATCAGGATCATCCGTGCCATCGCCATCGCCATCCGCAAAGAGGGGATAGGGGTCCTCACTATCAATGAGACCGTCATCGTCACTATCTGGGTCAAAGGGATCGCTGCCTATAATGGCTTCTTCTGCGTTTGTGAGACCATCATTGTCGTTATCGGGGTCGCAGGCATCACCTATTTCGTCACCGTCGAAATCTTCCTGCCCCGGGTTGTATACATCAGCACAGTTGTCGCCGTAGTTAGATAATGTGTCGCTATCACTGTCGTAGATCGCCGCTTGCGCAGTGTAGATATAGAATTCGCTGGGCCGGTGGTTCACACCGTTTTGTACCACCGACAGTGCACCTGCTGAAGCGCTGATGATATTGCCGAAGCCATCGCCGTCCTCGGGGCTTCTTGCCAACTTAAAGGATATAAAGGGCCAGCTGCCGTCGGGCGCCCGTTCGTAACGGTTGACAACACCGAGTAGCGCTCCACCTATTGGCAAGGCCGAGGCGGATACAAAGGCTGCGTCGCCGGTCAGAGCCACGGCAGTGCCCAAGCGTGTATCGTTACCGCCAGCAATCTCTGCCACAACAGGCCACACACTATCGCCGTCATCTTCAAAGACATAGGCCCGGTCAACGCCAGGTGCACCAACCAGTACTCGGTTGCCACTCACTGCAATGGCAGCTCCAAATTCGCTGCCACTACCAGGGCTATCCAGTGTGCCGGCAGTATTCCAGTTGCCTGCGCCGTCGTGGCGGTAAACATAAACAACACCGGTGCCGCTGGCACCTACAAACGCCAAATCGGGTAGAAGGGCTACTGTTTCACCATAGTTATCACTGCTACCCGGCGAGCTTAGGCTTGCAATGTGGGCGCCGGTACCGGGGTCGAAAAGATCTGCAGCACCGGGCACTGCACCGGGTCTCCCGACCAACATCAAACTAGGGATAAGTGACAGAGACTGCCCGAATCGCTCCTCTAGCCCGCCATGGATAATAGTGCTGTCGTGAACAAAGGTGGTGCCGTTGTGCAGGTAGAGATGCACCCGCCCGGATCCGATAATTGACTCCGAATGAAAGCTTTGAGACTCAATAACCTCACTAGAAGCCACAGCTAGCATAGAGCCCTGAATACCCAGAGAAGTCCCGAATTTTTCAACAGCATCTGTAATAGGAGCAGGGGTGAGGTAGTGCGTCTCATAGGGGCCGCCGTTAAAAGGGCCTGTCACAATTACCGGATTGACCACGTAATCGAACCTAGTCTGGATTCCCAAGAAGTTGATCTCAGTTGCCGTATAACCTGGCTCACCGGACCCAACGACGGACCATGTCCCAGAGACTGCGGCAGTAGGTGGGGCGTACAGCACGGTGTGTTCGGTAAGGATAGGACGAAGAAATAGGGGGTTTTCTACCTTAATAAAAGACCTAGCGGTCGTGTCTGGGCCGGCAGCCGAAGCTGTGAACGCAGTGGCTACAAGGAGAAGTGAAAGTACTACCTTATGCATCCATGCGAGAGCGCTTCTTGCCCCTGTAGAACCAGTGAAATAGGTTCTAGCTATGTCCTTTTGGTTCATCATTCACCTCTATACATGCTGCGCTAACCAACTGAAATTATTTATATTTTCTTCAGCCAACAGCCAACAGCCTAGAGTATAGGTAGCGATAATCCATTGCGCAAATCTGGGAAAATACGCGTATACAGTGTATTAGGCCCTGCCGCTCCAGGTTGATCCGTGCTACGGGTTCTGCTGCTTTCAGATTAGATATCGTCCCCTAACGGGGTAGCTCAATCGCTATGCAGCGAAGTGCACTGTGCCGTCCTAATCCAATACAATCTCATCAAAGGTTGCAACATCCCGCTGCGTATAATCGGCGGCACGCCCTTCCATCTCCGACATCACTGCTTCAATTTGGTTAGGTGTTTTCAGAACTTTTGCCTGCAAGCGCTCTTCTGCTTTCAAACCCTCATATTCATCACCGTGCCAGGTACTATCAAACAAGTACTTCGCGTAAGTTATTGCGTTTGGATTTCGCCTGGCAATCGTTGTTGCCAGCTCCAAAGCTGCATCGCGAGGATTCTCACTAATGGATGTGACTAATCCAAGGCTCAATGCTTCTTCTGATTCAACAACACGTCCCGTAAATGTAAGCTCTTTGGCGACATCGACGCGCACCAGATCGCGCAGGGTTTGCGATGTAGACATATCGGGAATCAACCCCCACTTAATTTCCATTACCGACAGCCTGGTACTGGGGTGGGCTATTCTAATATCAGCACCCATGGCTATCTGGAAACCACCACCATAGGCAACTCCGTGCAGCGCACATATCACTGGCACTGGCATTTTTTTCCAGACATAACCGGGGAGCTGATAAAAGTTGGGATAAAAACCGCCGCGACCTTCGCCAAAGGGGTCTGCACTAAAATCAGGGTCTGTCATATTGGCTAGATCCAATCCAGCGCAAAATCCACGGCCCTCTCCCGACAGGACAATAGCGCGTATCTCCTTATTCTGCGCCAGCTCTTGGCCAACGCGCGTAATTTCCTCAAACATGGGGATACTTAGCGCATTCATTTTTTCTGCGCGATTGAGACGCACGTCGGCAACGTGATTATTAATGTCTACGGTAACCAGTTCGGTCATGGAACACCTCTTTGTAGGGTTGAATTCAATTCGCGCTATTGTCCCTCAATAGCGCTGACAATTTCTAAATCATCTTCGCCTCAGTTTCTGGCTGGCAATATTACTCACTGTACGTGCGCCAGAAGCGCAGCATTCTTTGCATGATCTGATCTTTCACGATTAGCCAGTGATAAACAGCTGCCAGCACATGGACCACAATTAGAGCAATCAGTGTGTTGGTAGCGTACTCGTGAAACACACGAATACTCTGAAACTTATCCTCATTAATCTGACCAATGGTTATATCCAAGACGCCAAAAAGTGCCACTGGCGATGCGGCGTTCGCAGTAGTGAGTAGCCCACTTAGAACCAGAAAGCTGATTAAAAAGTACAACAGGCCGTGCCCAAGCTTCGCAGCCTTAATCTGCCAGGCCGTCATAGACGCCGGTAACTGCGGCGCGCCGTGCTTCAGCCTCAACGCAATCCTGATGATCAACAAGACACCCACTATTGCTCCCATCGAACCATGGTCTATACGCGAATCAAGCCGGTCGAAGTCCTCCATAACATCGCCAAATTTCTGCGCTATAAACAAATCGAGTATGAGCATAATGGCCATGAGCCAGTGGACTATTTTCTGGGCTTTGGAGTAATCAATCGGGTTTTTCATGCGTGCTCCCAATCCACTGCCGTTAAGCAGCGTCAGCGTTTAGTTTCACTGTCGAAAGGCAAAATCTCCAGCTCGAGCGCACCATCAAAACTAAACTCCTTGGCTAGACTCGCCACAGTAATTGATTTAGCACAGTATATTAGGCCGCTGGAGGTCCTGAGGGAACAGTCGATTTCCTCTAGCGGCACTCAATATTTCATGCGCCCAGAGGTAACTACAAGCCCTCCCCACTAGCGAACAACCGTAGCGAGCCCCGCAGAATCTACATTAACCAAGCTATAACCCTCAGAAAGACCTACAATACGCCTGAGCTACCACCCGCCTTATCTCTCTCGCATTCATTCCGGCAAGCAACACGACTATGAATCTCTCGCCACTCACCTTTTACCTTATCGCCAGAGCCGGCATGAGCCTGGCCAGCACTATGCTAACCGTAGCGATCGGCTGGCACCTCTATCAGCTCACTGGTGACCCATTTGATCTGGCCCTAGTCGGCCTGGTGCAAATTGTTCCCATGCTTTTGCTCTTTATACTCAGCGGCTGGGTTATTGATAACTTCTCCCGCAAGACTGTTCTGGTCGTCTGCGCTCTGGCTGAAACCATCATTTTCTTAATGCTGGCCATGGCCATGCAGGCCCAGGAATTCGACACGACTCTGGTTTTTACCCTACTGTTTTTTCATGGCTGCGCGCGGGCATTTTTCGGACCGGCGCAACAGGCCATCCTCCCAAATATTGTGTCACGAGAGCAGCTCTCCAAAGCAGTAGCCGTGACCGCAATCGTCTGGAACGTCGCTTTCACCAGCGGCCCCTTTGTTGCGGGTTTACTACTCGCTTGGGTCGACCGAGAGACTTATTGGGTATTAAGCGGCTTCACGCTGGCTGCTGCGCTGGCGTTTGTAGCATTACCTGTGATGCAACAGAAGCAACCACTGGGTCGAGGGCTTGCACAGGTACTGGGTGGTATTCGATTTATCAAACGCAGCCCTATCGTACTCGGCTGTATCAGCCTCGATCTTTTTTCAGTCATGCTGGGAAGCGTGATGGCCCTGCTGCCTATTTACGCCATCGATATTCTCAAGGTGGGCCCGGAAGCACTGGGATTTCTTCGCGGTATGCCTGCGCTGGGGTCGGTGCTCATCGGGCTGGTGATGACCAAGCTGCCATTGCCACATCCCGGCAAAAGCCTGTTCCTCGCCCTTACGGCATTTTCCTTGTCGATTCTCGTGTTCGCTTACTCAACACATCTCTGGCTGAGCCTGATCGCTCTGTGGATCTACGGCGCGGCAGATATGGTGAGCGTCAACATTCGTTCAACCCTGACTCAAATGGCCACGCCCGATGATTTGCGCGGGCGCGTAAGTGCTGTGAATTCAATCTTTATTGCAAGTTCAAACGAGATGGGAGATTTTCGCGCGGGCGCTATGGCTACTCTACTGCCCGCAACGGCCACCGTTGCATTGGGAGGGGTGATGGCATTGGCCGTTGCGGTAGGTGGCTACTTCTTATTCCCTAGTATTCGAAACCTTAGCGATTACAGTCAGATCGAAGAACCTGAAGCCAGTTAGTAACCAGGGAACATTTTTAAATACATCCTTGTGTCAGAGCTGGCGAATCACCGCATCGGAAGATTCGAACAGCTGCCGCGCTCTCTCCTCGGGACTTTCTTTGCGCAGTGAATCCTTGAACACTTCCACGTCGTAAATCATCTGTGCGCCAATACTATTGAGGTTGTCCAAGAGTCGTACAAGATCGATACAACCCTCTCCCGGCAACAAGCGATGATTAAGTGTTTCCTCGAACACATCATCCATGGGCGTTGCCAATGCGTCATCCAACTGCAGAGCAAAGAACTTATCACCCGGTATGTGCAACACATCATCCGGTTGACCGCCGCTGCGATGGTGGTGCCAGCAATCCAGCATAATGCCACCATTGCTGCAGTTTGCTTGTGCGACGATGCGCGCTGCAATCTCCAGAGTGGCTACCTGATTGAAGGGCATGAACTCCAGACTCACGCGCAAATCCTCCGCTGCTGCGTCAACACACAGCTGACCAAAATTATCGATAATTTCCTGCTCTGAATCCGGTACGGCCAAACCTATAGGGGCGTTCACTAAATTTGCGCCGGTAACATGAGCAATGTGGAAAATGTCCTGCGCAGAATCCTGCGTGATGCGACTCATCATGTCATCGCCATCCATACGCACCGCACCGGGCAGCCAATTAAACAAGGGATCAATGCCACTCACTGCAAGACCATGATCTTCGAGCAACTGTGTAATGTCGGCCTCCGACAGGCCGTCGGCACGGGCATCATGATAGACGGGAGCTGTGACAGTGATAGCTTTAAACCCCGCACCAGCCGCCAACTCTGCAAGCTGTACCAGCCCCACACCCTCCATGCTGCCCCAGCACAGGGATAATTTACCGTCCAATGATTCCTTGTCGATTTTCAAAGTACTACTCCTGCTGCACAGACGACCAGGTCGCCACAAAGTCCCTAATTATTTGGACTAAAAAAAAGCAAAGGCGTGGTCTTCCAGCCCTAGACTCTGCCGCCTACCTCAATCACTAAATTCTATTGAGCGACGTAACCACCGTCTACCGCAACCGCCTGCCCGGTTACAAACGACGAGGAATCTGAGCATAGCCACACCACCGTTTCTGCAACTTCATCGGCAGTCCCCAATCGTCCAAGCGGGTGCAACGCGGTGATGGCTTTTTCTACCCTCTCATTATTGTCCATCAGCCTAGCTGCCATCTCTGTTTGAATAACCCCCGGACAAACCGCATTAACCCGAATGCCCGATTTACCGCACTCAACAGCAGCTGCTTTGCTTAAGCCCACTACGCCATGTTTACTGGCATAGTAAGCCGCGCCGAAGGTGCCCCCAACCAAACCTGCGATTGATGCCGTATTTACGATAGTCCCGCTACCTTGCTTTAGCATCTGCGCGATCTCGTACTTCAAGCACAGCCATACGCCTTTCAAGTTGATATCAATCACACGATCCCAATCGTCTTCGTCGGCCTTGTCGATAGAAACGCCTACGCTGCCTTCAATGCCAGCATTATTGAACGCACAATCCAGCTGACCATAAGCTTCTATCGTTTTGGATACCATCGCTTCAACATCGGCGCGTTTTGTCACGTTCGCTTCGACAAGAATGGACTGCCTCCCGGCACTTTCAATTTCCTGGACCGTTGCCTGAGCACTTTCGACATTTACATCACAGACAACCACCTTGGCGCCCTCTCTAGCAAATGCAAATGCTGTGGCTCTACCAATTCCTGAGCCCCCGCCCGTCACCAGCGCTACCTTTCCTTCCAGTCTATTGGTCATATGGAGCTCTAATTCCTTTCCGTCGGGTCTGCCTGCATGCGTAGTTTCATATCAATCACCCGGATTGAAAATATCTCTAGTACCGACAATTTTCAACGGTTCCCCTAGGGCTACATCCATTTGAAGGTTAAAATAAGGAGACGTTTCAGCCACTGTAGCCCATGTAGTAATCGATGAGCTGGGATTTCCCAATTTTTTAGAGTATGTCGATGTCAGAAGAAATAGCAATAGATCACCTGCGCAGCTGGATTGGTAGGCAAGAGCAAGAGATCGACACGATTACGCCTGAGCTGCTGAAACGGTTCAGGGCAACGCTTAATGCCTATACTGCAGCTGGCGCTGAATCATCCACCTCGATTCCCCTGGGTATCCACTGGTGCTTGGCATTGCCCGCATTGTCGTCTGAGGAATTGGGCCCGGATGGGCATCCGGCGAAGGGAGGCTTCCTACCACCGGCACCCCTGCCTCGTAGAATGTGGGCCTCCAGCCGAATTCAATTTCGCAAGCCACCAACCATAGGCGTTCCCATAGAAAGAATATCGACCATTGCCGATGTTGTCTTGAAAAAAAGTGCCACCGCGGGCGCACTGGTGTTTGTGCAGATTGACCACACCTATACCGAAAACACCGGGAATGCCAAAGAGACACTTATCGAGGAGAGCCAAACCATTGTTTACCGGCAGGCCGTACCCTTTAAACACTCGGATGCGCAAGAAACACGAACCGTTGTTCGCACACTAACGCTTGTACCCGACAGTACACTCCTGTCGCGCTACTCGGGGCTGACATTTAACGGCCATCGCATCCATTACGACCACAAGTATGCTACTAGCGTGGAAGGTTACCCTGCTCTGGTAGTACACGGGCCACTGATGGCAACAATACTCATGAATCTCGCGCAAGCGAATCGAGGGGACAGTCCGCTGCATGAATTCGAATTTCGAGGTGTGGCGCCCGCCTTTGTAGATGAAGCTCTACAATTTGACGTCAATGATGATGCCGCAGAATCATTGGAGGTTAGAAACTCTGACAACACAGTGATAATGACGGCGAGTGCACAGTTTTCAGGCTAGGTGGATTTATCTGAACGCGCCACGACACCTCGAATAAAACCCGCACTCTAGCTCCCAAAGCATTTAGTCACTATCATGCCTACACGGAATAAGGGGCCCTTCCCGCCCCGCCCATAACAACCCTGAGGAGCTATACATGCTGATCCATCAATTCCTGGAGTATTACGCGCGCAATACACCCGACGCGCCCTGCCTGACCCAGGAAGACGTCACACACACGTATAGCTCAGTCGACAAGCGCTCTACCCAACTGGCAAATGCCCTACTTCAAAGCGGCGTCCAGAAGGGACAGCGCGTTGCTATCCTCGGCGAGAACAGCGTTGAGCACCTGCTTGTGATGATCGCTGCCAGCAGGATAGGCGCAGTTTCAGTGCCCTTGAACTATCGACTGGCGCCGGCTGAGCTGGCCTTTATTATTACTGATGCCAATGTGCGTGTATTGCTGGTACTGGACGCCCTTGCAGACACACTTACCGCGCTACGCGGGCAGATTCCCAGTGACATCACCTTAGTGAGCCAGAACCTCCCCGACACATCCACGCTGGAAGATTACCTCGCAACGGGTTCTTCTGAAGTGCCGAACGTAGAAGTAGACAGGTTCGACCCGGTTATTCAGCTCTATACCAGCGGCACCACAGGGAACCCGAAAGGCGTGGTGAGCTCTCACGACAACATGATTGCACTGCAAATCATGAACTCACTTGCCATGCCCTTGCGCCCCAGCCCCGGTACTGCCGGCATTATCTGTGCGCCTCTGTTCCACATCGGTGGTGCAGGTTCTATGGTGATGGGATTGTACTCAGGGCAGCACACTATTCTGCATAAAACGTTCGAGCCCATGCAGCTGCTGGACGATATAGAACGCTACCCGGTAACCGGTGTGTTTATGGTGCCGGCAATGATTATGTTCGTGCTGCAAACACCCGGCATAGAAGAGCGAGATTTCGGCGAACTCAAACAGATCTACTATGGTGCCTCCCCTATTTCGGAAACAGTGCTGCGTCAAGCGCTTGAAGTGTTCAAGTGCGACTTCATCCAAATGTACGGCATGACCGAAACTACAGGAACTGTTGTGAACCTCTCGCCTGAAGATCACCGCAAGGCACTGGACGGACGCCCTGAATTGTTGCGCTCCTGCGGCAGGCCCTCTGTGGGCGGCGAGGCAAAAGTCGTTGATGGCGATGGCAATGATTTACCTCCCGGTGAGGTTGGCGAGATCTGGTTGAAGTCAGACACCAATATGCTGTGCTATCACAACCTGCCTGAGGCGACTGCTGAAAACCTGACTGACGGCTGGGTTCACACCGGCGATGCTGGCACTATGGATGAAGAAGGTTATCTCTATCTGAAGGATCGCATCAAAGACATGGTGGTAAGCGGCGGTGAAAACATCTATCCGGTAGAAGTTGAAAACGCAGTTGCGAAACACGAGGCCGTGGCAGACGTGGCAGTGATCGGTGTACCCGATAATAAATTTGGTGAAGCACTGTTGGCCTTCATCGTAACTACGCCTGAGGGCAGCATTACAACTAATGAGCTGGTCGAGTTCTGTCGAGACAAGATCGCAGGGTACAAAATTCCACGTCAAATGGAGTTGGTCGATGAGTTACCGCGTAACGCTTCCGGCAAGATATTGAAGAAGGTTTTGCGCGAGCCGTATTGGGACGGTGGGTCTCGCGGCATTGGATGAGGCTTTGGGAATTTGGGAGCGTCTTTTACGTAAGCGGTAAAGACGCAACCCAAGTAGCGCCAACCATGGGGCCGAAGCCTGCCCCATCAATGTCACAAGCGCGCTGAATCAACGCCCGCTCAAAATACCAAACTACTCAACAAAATCAGTCAGTCGATTATCCGCAAGTGTCACAAAGTGACTCTGGCATTCTTCCTCACTGGCAAACAACGGCGCAGGATAGCTCTCCCAGCCGCCTTCCATGCACAGCGCCGAACCTTCAGACAATTGCATAGTGGACAGCGCTGCCGCCTCAACATCTTCCACATGATAGGGAATGTCATACAGCTCTTTGCGTGAGAAGCGCTCTGTCATATCCGAAAAATGCGGCGAGGCAGGGTTACTTGATTCTGAGTAGGTGGTAATGGCTTTGATGACAGGGCCGTCATCCGTAAATTCCGTAAACATTATCCACGTACCACTGGACCCGGTGATTTCAGGGTAGCGATCGCCCACGCGTTCCAGTGACATTTTATTGAATACTCCTTCCATTTCTTCACCACCGTGCAAGGGGATAAACACGCCATTGCGGGTAACGCCCTGAATATCACCAAGCTGGGCATCCAGCGCAATGCCGGCATCATTCAGAGTTTTAACCGCCGTACCAAGAGCTGCAAGTGCTTCGGGGTTATCGGTAGTATCAAGGCCCCTAGGCGTACCTACCGGATCGTTGACATCAAATGGAATTACATAATTGAGTGTCTCTGGCAGCCAGCGATTACCGCTGTCTCCGTCGTTCGCTGCAAGCATGAACTCCCTGAACAAATGGGCTCCACGGCTATCCAAATTACTCTTAAGGTCCCAGGCGGCCAGTACAGGGCATGCAGAGCTGACATCTACCGAGCTACCAGCCACCATCACTGTCGGGTTATTTTCACACAACGTAACCAAGCCATCACGCAACAATTGGCCCGCCAAATTCTGATTGCTCAGCATACGATCGACAAAGGAGCCCATGGAGAATTTCGATCCACCCAGACCGTCTATACCTTGTTGCCGCTGAGCCACCATCTGTAAGCCAGAGCGCGTGCGTAAACTGCGCTCATCTTCGATATCTCCTGATATTGCAGGAATGCCGGTGATGGGCTCGTTAGGATTGGCCAACCAAAAGCTGTCGTTGGAGTTGGTGACATAGTCATTGCGGAACAATTGCGCTCTTTTAGCGGAGCCCAGCATACCCGGCTCTGGCGAGTCTTCATCGGTATTCCACTCACAGGAGGCGCGATCCCCCCAGTAAATAGTCGCCGCTGTTTGATCGCAGTCGATCAGCTGCTCGTCAGTGAAGTTCAGTGCTGGGGCGAAGTCTCCGTAGAACACTTCACCGGTACTGTCTGCCGCTAACGTGTTGGAGCCGGGAAGTGAATGATATTGTGACAGGACTTCACGCAGCTCTCGAACGTTCTTGGATCTCATCCGATCCAGCAGGCCACCTTGCAGTCCGCGTGCGCCTTCATTGGCGACACGTAAAGAGTAACCGCGCACTTCCGTCCAGCTAAACTGCCCGCCAAGCATCAAGCCAAAGTGAGTGCGATAAAAGGTGTGACTTTCTTCGATAATATTTCCCGCACCATCAAGCGAGTTGACGGTGATAACAATAGGCTCAATATCACGCACTTCTCCCTCAAAAATATATTGAAGGGGGTTACCTTCCACCAGACTCATGCGATAAAACATGAACGCCTTCGAAGTAGAGATAGTTCCAGTCCAGGCCACATCGCCATTGGTACCAAAACCGGCTAGCGCGTTACGAGCTGTTGTCGCGCCGAACATGTTGAAGAGGCCCGGAATAACCTGGTGCATGCCATACAGGCGAATACCAAAATCCTCAGAGAACTCTTTGTTCCAGCTGATATGCGGATTGCTAAACAACATGCCGCGGCCGCTTTCGCTAAGCTCGCCTCCAATCGCAACACCGTTACTACCTTTGTCTCCAGGGTTTACAGATGCAGCTGCGATGGCGGCGACCGCCAGGCTCGCCTGCTTGTCTTGCGCCGCCAGTTGCTCCTGACGTTCTCGCTCCATCGAAACATCTACTGCTTGCACCTGTTCATCGCCTGTATCTTTCGCCACCACAATAGGTGGCACTGAGGGCACGATGAATCTTGCAAAGTTCGGCAGAAAAATGGGTGTGAGGTGAATGCGACGTACATCTGACGACGTCATAGGCATAACCCATTGGGCGCCTTGGCAATTGGGATCAGTAACGTTCTCTATCCCCGTGTCAGTAAGGTAGCGATTGAAGCCCCTGGCATAGCCTTCGAACATGGCGTCCATCTCTGGCCTGATCACCGCATCGTAGGTACCCAACTCGGCGAGTAACTGGTAGAAAAAATCGGAATCCAGATTGCCGTCGTCCGGCCCCAGATACTCAGCTTTTTGCCCACGGTGCTGCAAAATGCTAAGCGCTATCTCACACAGGTGGTCTTCCGCCGCCGCGTAGCCGGTGCCATAGCCGAGGCTACCCCAGTCATCTGCGATGATATGGGGAATGCCCCCTTCTGTGCGGTGCAGCGTGGCTTGAAAAGCCGTGGCTGCTGGGGTCTCAACTTCAACTGGTGGATTGTCTTTGGAGTCGCTACAGGCGGCAACGATAACAACGAGTAGTGCGATGGCTGAGCGAGTTACAAAATGAGGTGTCACTTGGGGCTCTCCGAGGGTTCTGGCGTCAAGCTGACTATTCTTTTACCCAGTCAATCATACTCCCGCAGGTGCAGTGTTCAATGGGCCTACCCGCAACCAGCTACTTACTGCGGTAAATTTATCCTCGCAGTACAATTGCGCCTGCGATTACCAATAAGGACAGAAATCTGCCCACCGCTGGTAGCTCACCCAAGGGTATTGCAGGTAGCCAGCAGCCCTCATAGACATTAGTGTAGTCATCAATCCACCTGAAAAGTCCGCAAAGTCGATACACCCAACTTACTTGGAGGCACAAGGATGAACCTCAACAACCCCAGTTTAATCACCGACCCCTATCCGCTCTATCAGCAATGGCGCGACGAGCAGCCTATCTGGTGGTGTGAAGATGAACAGGGCTGGGTACTAAGCCGCTATGACGATGTGCGTGCGATCCTTAAGGACGCAGAGACATTTTCTTCCCAATCAATGGGCGAAGGCGAGCAACAGGCCATGGCATTGCCACTGCTCTCCGATGATCCTCCGCGACACAGTCAACTACGGGGCATCGTCAACAAGGCCTTTACCAGCCGCACCCTGAAGCAGATGGAAGTTGAAGTCGCCGCGTTGACAGCCCAGCTGCTGGACGCCATGAGCGGGAAGACTACCCTGGACATCTCGGCCGAATTCACCACTCCGCTACCGGTGTATGTGATCGCCAGGATGATGGGAATTCCGGAACAACGAAAGGACGATTTCAAACGCTGGTCAGACGCACTCACAGGCACCAGCGAAGCCACCAATCTCGCCGATCGATTGCCGGACATAATGGAGATGGCCGGATTTTTTCAATCCTTGATTCCCGATCGCCGCGAAAACCCAGGAGAGGATTTGATCAGCAAGGTCGTCAATGCGGAGGTCGACGGCCAGTCCCTTAACGATGAAGATATCGTTGGCTTTTGTATTCTGTTGCTGATCGCCGGCAATGAAACAACAACAAACTTGCTGTCCAACCTGCTCAACCATCTCGCCATGAATCCCGACACCTGGACTGAATTGCGAGACAACCCCGACAAGATTGAGGCAGCCATCGAAGAAACCCTGCGCTACGACAGCCCGGTGCATTGGGTGAACCGCAAGGCCACGCGCGATGTAGAAATTCACGGCCAGACGATAAAGTCAGGCCAAACAATATTTGCCTTTCTGGGGGCCGCTAATCGCGATCCCAGGCATTACGAAGAGCCGGATCAATTTCGCTTGGACAGGGGCCGCAGTGATCACCACAGCCTGGGGCATGGCATTCATTTCTGTATTGGCGCACCGCTCGCTCGGCTGGAAGCACAATATGCAATGGCCGAGCTACTCAAGCGCTACCGCAGCGTCAAACACTGTAGTGATGACTGTAACGAGCGGACGCACTCTACGATGCTACGAGGGTTTCACCACCTTTGGTTGGAAATGGAGCAGGCCTGAGGGCTGACCCGGGCTATCCCGGAAACACCTGAACAGGAACACCATTAACGATACAAGTACTGGAAGCCACATCCAGCGACTCGTCTATCAAATCGTTACAGCTAACACCTGGCAACAATTCCTCGGCGTAGGGTTGTTTTGAATCTTCGTAAACATGGCCAAAGCCGTGCGGGATACTGATGACGCCGTCCATCATCTCATCCGTAATTTCAACAGGCACCAAGGTTTCGCCTACGTTCGAGACAACCCGCGCCTGGCTGCCTTCAACTAGTCCAATACGCGCAGCGTCACCTGAGTTGAGCTTCATCGTGCAACGGTTCTTGCCACGCACATAGGGTTTCAAGTTGTGTAACCAGGAATTCATATCGCGGATATGGCGACGGCCTATCATCAGCATCGCGTTGGCATCGCTTTGATTTTCTGCACTTGCTGATTGCTCTGCAAAGCGTTTTTCGACCCGCGGAAGATCGCTGGCGAATACTTCATGCATCAGATTCATACGCTTTCCCGGGGTACGTAATATTTCATCCATACGGGGTTTTAAAGCTCCTAAGTCCATCGATGCTTGTGGATGACGCTGTACGGTCTCCAATGAAATACCGTCTGGCCTATTGCCGAATTGGTCACCGTAAGGGCCGGTGCGCAGCATAATATCTATGTAGCGTTCCGGCGCAGTCTCCCCGGTCACATTGGCGTTGACCGTATCGGCAGTTAACTCATAGCCCGCCTCAGATGCTCTCTGGCAGGCCATATCCACCATGCCCTGATAAACAAAACCCTCCATTTCATCGCGTGTTAATCCCGCCATGCGCGCGGAAATTTCCAGGATGATTTCCCCTAAATCCTTCAGGCCAGGTTCGGGCTCGAATGTCTTGGGAGAGAACGAGACGTAATTTCGTGTCGTGAAGTTCTGAAAGGTGACATCAATATTACTGTGTTCTGGATGCACCGTGCTGGGCAGGATGATATCGGCGCGGCTGGTCGTCTCGTTAACGTAGATATCGAGGCACACCATAAAATCGAGGGTTTCCAGTGCATCGCGAATTTTGTCACCTCGCGGTACGGAAAGTACCGGGTTGCCGCATATCGTGAGCAGCCCGTGGACTTCCTCACCGGGCGCGCAGATTTCCTCAGCCATCAGAGAAGCGGGTAATTCGCCGCATGTTTCCGGCACACCGCGCACTCTTGAGTGCCAGCGGCCATAGGGTTTTATGTCCGCCGTTGAACCCGGCCCAGAACCACCTACCGGTGCAGCGGCAAACATCATGCCGCCTGCCCTATCGAGATTGCCACTGAGAATACTGATAGTCATTACCATCCAATGGGCTGCGAGGCCAAACTCCTGAGTACACAGCCCGATACGACCGTAGAGCGCTGCCTTATCAGCGGCGCAATACTCTGCCACTAAAGCACGCAGTACTGGTGCCGGTACGCTGGTGATCGCAGCCGTGCTTTCAGGAGTGTAGGATGTTACTACCTCGCGCAGCTCTTCAACGCCGTCAACAAAGGGTGTTAGGTGTGCCGTATCAACAAGGCTTTCTTCAAACATGACATTCGCAAACGCCATTAGAAAGAAGGCATCAGTACCAGGCTTGATAGAAATATGTTGGTCTGCGACTTCAGCTGTCTCCGTGCGGCGAGGGTCGATAACGATACATTTACCACCGCGCCCCTGAATGTCTTCCATCGCCGATTTCACATCGGGCTTGCCCAGAATACTGCCTTGCGAGACAACCGGATTAGCGCCCATGCAGATAAAGAAATCTGTGCGATCCAGGTCGGGTACCGGAAACAACCATTCGTGGCCTATCAAACCCCAGCACACCATCTGCTGAGGATGTTGATCTACGGTACCTGCAGAAAAGAACCGTTCCGTTCCTGCAACAGACATCAGGGACTGTAGATAAACACCCGCTGCAAAGTCATGGCCCAAAGGGTTTCCCACATAGAATGCGATCGCATCCTTGCCGTGCTGCTCCCGTATTGCAGAAAACTTTTCTGCAATCGTATCGAAAGCCTCTTGCCAGGATATTTCCTGCCAACCATCTGCTGTCTTTTTGACGGGGTGGCGCAAACGGTCTGTGTCTTCGTAGATATAGTTAAACGCCTGGGATTTAGCGCAAACGTAACCCTTTGAACGATGATCATCCGGGTCGCCTTTTATAGAGACAATCTTTTGCGCATCACGATCCACTTCTATAACAAGCCCACAGCAGGCCTCGCAGGTGGGGCATATGCGGCGCAGGGTTTCAACATTGTTACTCATCGTTCAGTCCTCAAAAATTGCCTGTAAGCAAATTAGATTTTTCTACTACAAGGCTCAGTCGCTAGCTCAGACAAGGCCTAATCAAAGGTGTAGATATCGCCGGGTTCCAGCTTACGATTTTCAATGCCTAGAAAACCATCCTGCCCCGAATAACTATCTTCACCGGCAATCAAGCCCGCATCATCAATGGGCCACACAATCATTTGCTGTGTTTCGTACATGTATAACGCGTCGGGGTCATCTACTGAGTGACCCATGGCTTGCAGCAAGCTGCCGGGATAGGCAATACGCATGTTGCCTTCAGTGGTGACACCAAAACGATCAACCACAATTCTATCAATATTGTGCTCAATGCGGGAAAGACCTATCTCTATGATCATCTTATAGAATGCTTCAATATTTTCCTTTCCTTTAGGGCCGGCAAAG
The DNA here is from genome assembly GCA_047611225.1 of Halioglobus sp. GTDB lineage: Bacteria > Pseudomonadota > Gammaproteobacteria > Pseudomonadales > Halieaceae > Marimicrobium. Next base: position 22,392 of record JBLFWP010000005.1, on the reverse strand, counting down.
GCTTCATCATCTTCGCTGCCAAAGAAGTGGTATTTCGCGTCTTCTGCGACCGTGGCCAGCAATCCTTCAAAATCCAGCGTGGCCTCAGCTTTCATATGGGCCAGCACCACCGCAAGATTGCGTTTGCAGATCGGGTCGCTTTCAGTAGCCAATCGCTTTTCTGCGAGTGCCCAGTTTTTTCGTGGATCGATTTTCATTGTGTGTTTCTTCCCTGTACTGAATTATCGGACAGCATTTACTTTAGTACAAAATGAACACACTACTGATATTGCTACCTATTCGTAAAAAACGCCGTCGAGAAAACGAATCATAACGTCCAGCGCAGGCGGCGCGTCCTTCGAAAACTCTATTCCCAGAACCGCATTGGAACCTGAGTCCAGATAGGCATGCGGCCTTCCGGCATACTCCCAGTACTCCACCGGCTGCCCCGCAGCCGCAAGCTTGTTCACATACTCCTTCACCGAGGCCGGAGTAACCAGTGCGTCCTCGCTTCCCACCGTAACCAGCTGTGGTGGCAGCATGCGCTGGTCATCTTGCGGAATGTGGTTGATAGGAGACACAGCCTGATAATATTCCGGGTTATCGATAGCGTTAATATCATCGCCGAATACACCACGGGGAAGCGCACCGCCTATCAACCAAAATATATTGGCCCAACCTTCAAAGCCGTCCAGCGCAGACTGATAAAAATTGTAAGCACCATAATTTGGTATCGCCGCCTGTACTTTCAGGCCTCCTCGAAGTGCTATATCTTCCGCTGACTGCCCATCAGGCAAGTATGAAGGGGTAAAACCTGAGGGATCACCGCCAAGGCCAGCAGAACTCAATCTATGCCCACTGTTGACGACCATTGCGGTCAGGTGTCCGCCTGCACTATCGCCTGTCACCGCAATCCTTGAACCATCCCCTTTATAACGATCGATATTGTCTGCCACCCACAACACCGCACCGAAAGCATCCTCAACTATTTGATCCAGCGTCACTGTATTGTCATTGTCAGCCAACAGTCGATAATTGACATTACAGATCACATATCTGCCATGGGTAGCGAGGTAGGCTGAAGCCTGATCCATGATGGAATTGTCGTTGATCAGCCAGCCGCCGCCGTGAAACATCACCAGCACCGGGTAAGGCGCACTGCCTGCCTTCGGCGTGTAAATATCCATCGTGAGTTCAAAGCCGTCAGGAGAAGCCCACAGCACATCTTCTGCGAGGGTGTATTTGCTCGGGTCATTGTTTTCGATGAGTTGGGGCGTTTCGGAACAGCCCACTACGTAAGTTAGTAGTGAAAGGCAAAAAAAACAGACTTTGGCGGTGTAGCGATTACTATGTGCTTGCATATGAATTGAACTGACGCGGTTATCAATGCGCACCAATATACGATTTTCGAAGAGTCGCTTCACCACTAAATTAATGCCTCCCAACTAGCTCTGTAATTCAGCAAGGCCGCGATAAAATTCCAGCGCCTCTGGATTCGCCAGAGCATCCGTATTATTCACTGCCTCCCCATGCACAACATTGCGCACGGCCAGCTCAACAATCTTGCCGCTTAGTGTTCGGGGAATATCTACTACCTGCAGAATTTTTGCTGGCACATGCCTAGGTGTGGTGTTTTCACGAATCGAGTTGCGAATCTCTTTTCGCAGTTCATCGTTTAGCTCCAGCTCTCCTTGCAACACAACAAACAGCACAACACGCACATCATCCTGCCATTGCTGACCTATAACAATACTATCAGCTACGCCTGCAATTTTTTCCACCTGACGATAAATCTCGGCAGTACCAATACGCACGCCGCCCGGATTGAGAACTGCATCGGAACGACCATGAATTATGTAGCCTTTGTGTTCTGTAACCTCCCCATAATCGCCCTGCGCCCAGACGTTTTCGAAGCGCTGGAAATAGGCCTTGTGGTATTTCTCCCCTTCCGGGTCATTCCAGAAGCCGAGAGGCGCGCTGGGGAAAGGCTGCGAACAGACCAGCTCACCCTTTTCCTCAATCACAGGCCTGCCATGTTCGTCCCAGATTGCAACCGCCATACCAAGTCCCGGCGCCTGGATCTCGCCGGCGTATACCGGCAGGACCGGGCAGCCACCCACGAAGCAGGACAGTATGTCGGTACCTCCAGAAATACTGGAGAGGCAAACGTCCTCTTTAAAATCGCGATACACGTAAGTAAAGTTCTCGTGGGAGAGCGGCGAGCCAGTAGACAGGATGGTGCGTAAAGAGGCGAGTGAATGGCTGCGCGCAGGTTGATGGCCGGCCTTTTCCAAAGCGCCTAGAAACTTTGGGCTGGTGCCGAAGACGGTAACGCCCTCCTCATCGATAGTATCCAATAACAAAGTACCTTCTCCTGCAAACGGCGAACCGTCGTACAGCAGCACTGTCGCGCCGCTGGCAAGCCCTGACACCAACCAGTTCCACATCATCCAGCCGCAGGTGGTGAAGTAGAAAAAGACATCCTCCGGCCCTACATCCACATGTAACTGATGTTCCTTCAAGTGCTGTAAAAGAGTGCCACCGGCACTGTGGACGATGCACTTGGGCACCCCGGTAGTACCGGAGGAATACATGATGTAAAGGGGATGATTAAAAGGCAGCCTGGCAAAATCAATTTCATCCGCCGACGTATCAAGATAGTCATCAAACGCCACAGCATTGTCGATAGCGCTGATATCTGGCGCGGCACAGGTAAGCGGTATAATCACAACACGTTCGATGCTGCCTATCTGCTCGGCAATACTCGCAACCCTGACCAGAGAATCACAGGTCTTACCGTTATAGAAGTAGCCATCGGCTGCAAACAACACTTTTGGCTCAATCTGCCCAAAGCGATCCATAACACCGTTGATGCCGAAGTCGGGAGAGCAGGAGGACCACACCGCGCCAATACTGGTAGTAGCCAACATCGCAATCACCGTTTCCGCAATGTTAGGCATAAAGCCGGCAACCCGGTCACCAGCCACGACACCTTGTGCACGCAGGCAAGCGGCGAGCTGAGCAACACGAGCGTAGAGATCTGCATAGCTTATTTCGCGCCGCTCACCGTTCTCCAATAAGGACACCAGAGCCGGCTTCGCATCACGCCTGCGTAACAAGTTCTCGGCAAAGTTAAGCTGTACATCCGGAAACCAAAGGGCTCCCGGGAATAGCTCTCCATCGAGCAATACACGATCAATCGAGCCTTCGCCTATCACCTCACAATACTTCCACACGGCGGCCCAGAATAGTTCTGGCTTCTGTACCGACCATTGATGGATAGAGTCGTAGTCTGGCCCCAACTTTAAACCCAGGCACTGATTTACCGCCGCGATAAAGACGGTGATACGTGCATCAGCTATGCGCCGCGGGCTTGGTGTCCATAGTAAAGTGGACACAGGAGTGGTCAGTGGAGTAGTCATAGTCGTCACTTAATCAATGGCGTGGCACAGCTTAGTCGTACTGCGATAGAGATTCTTTTTGGCTGGGCAATTCACTTCGAACCGCGCTGCTGTGTTCGGACCAAACCCTGCCAGTGCCAGAGTTTAGCGTGATTACAGTACTCCCGACATCGAAACTGTTGGACCATGGGGCCGCCTGAAGTCACTTGGCAGTTTCTTTTCCCTCCAAAACGTTTCCTCACCGACTGTATTTGAAATACCATGGTCCGAATATTCAAGGGTGATACCGGCATGGCCAGCAACGGCAACCTCTACGCACATTTCCAACAGCATTTTCCCGCCGATCTCGGAGAGCGATTGCTGATCACCTCCCAGGGGCGCAGCGTAAGCTACGCCGAAGCCGAGGACGCATCCTCTCGATTGGCCAATACCCTGCTACAAGTCGGCGGCACGCCGGGAGACCGAGTTACCGTACAGGTCGAAAAGTCAGCGGAGAATCTATTTCTCTATCTGGCTTGCTTGCGAGCTGGCCTGGTATACCACCCGTTAAACACTGCGTACAAAGCCTCGGAACTCACCTACTTCCTAGGCAATGCCGAACCCAGCATTGTGATCTGCAGCAGTGCAGCGCTTGCCACTATGAAAACTGCCGTTCCTTCCAATAGCGGTACCGTGCTACTCACTCTGGATGCTGACGGTAGTGGCACACTGATGGACAAGGCCGAAGATGCCAGCGCAGAAGCAGAGGTGGCCCACAAAGAGGGCTGCGACATGGCTGCCCTACTCTACTCCTCCGGCACTACGGGCCAGCCAAAAGGCATTATGTTGAGCCATGACAACTTGCGCAATAACGCCGAGACCCTGGTGCAGCTATGGGGCTTCTCTGCCTCAGATCGCCTGCTGCATACGCTGCCTATCTACCACGTGCACGGTCTATTCGTCGCCGTAAGCTGCGTACTGATGAGCGGCGCCAGCATGGTATGGCACAGTGGCTTCGACAGCGAAGCCGCCGTTGTCGCATTACCCGATTGCACCGTTATGATGGGAGTCCCTACCTTCTACACAAGGCTTTTGGAAAACCCGGAATTCGACTCCGAGTGCTGTAGCAATATGCGTTTATTTGTATCGGGGTCTGCGCCACTACTGGCCGAGACTTTTGAAGAATTCCAAACACGCACTGGGCACACCATCCTGGAGCGCTACGGTATGAGTGAGACTGGCATGAACACATCTAACCCTCTGCACGGCGAGCGTCGCGCAGGCACGGTAGGACCACCGCTACCAAACGTCTCCGTTCGCATTGTCGATGACGCAGGCATATCCGTTCCCGACGGTGAACCAGGTGACTTGCAGGTACGAGGCCCCAACGTATTTCCAGGCTACTGGCGCATGCCGGAGAAAACAGCAGAAGATTTTACCGAAGACGGCTTTTTCAACACGGGTGACAAAGCCACCATCGATGCGGACGGTTACGTCTCCATTGTTGGCCGCGCCAAAGACATGGTCATCACCGGTGGCCTGAATGTCTATCCAAAAGAGATTGAGCTGGTTATCGACGAGATAGCAGGGGTCAAAGAGTCAGCCGTTATTGGCATCCCCCACGATGATTTTGGCGAAGCTGTTATAGCGGTGGTTGTGCCAGAAACAGATGCACCAAGCGCTGATAGAATCATCGAGCACTGTAAAAACCTATTAGCCAACTTCAAGATACCTAAGCGGGTAGAGTTCGTCGAAGTGCTGCCCCGCAATGCTATGGGTAAGGTGCAGAAGAACTTGTTGCGGGAGGAGTACTCTTGAAGTCTGATGATCGCCATTTGGTAGCGTTTTTTGGACAATGCACATTGAACTTCTCTCACACAACATCCTCTAATTACACTACTGCAATGCACCTCTGGGAGGTTTCAATTAAAAGCAAGCAGCGACTGAAAGCGCAATAATCAGATGGCCAACCCAGATCTCCATTTAGAAAACCCACCCTCTGTCGAAGTTGTGATAGAAATTCCACGCGGCAGTTTCCTCAAACGGGGCGGAGATGGCCGGGTGGATTTTGTGTCGCCACTGCCCTGCCCTTACAACTACGGCTCAATTCACCAGTACATTGGCGGCGAAGGTGATTACCTGGACGCGGTGGTGCTGGGTCCGCGCTTGAAAGCCGGTGCTATCGTGCAGGTTAGCGCTTACGGTTCGGTGGGGTTATCAGAGCGTTTTATGTATGACGATAAACTCATTTGTGCAGACCACCCCATAACAAAAAAAGAGGCTCGAAACATACTGCTGTTCTTTCGTATTTACGCAGTGTGCAAAGGAATTCTGAATGTCATACGCGGCAACGCCGGACGATCACGCTGTCATGGTTGGGGAGAGGCTTCTGAAGCCATAGACCGTGCGGTTCCCGTGGCGGATTCCGGCAGAAACCCGACTATAGGATTCTAGCCCTAAGATTCCGCGGCGATTTATTCGACAATCTTAAGGAGCAGCAATTTTAGAAGCCTTTATTAGTGTGCTGCCGCTTAACTAACCTGCCGTTCCCTGCCCTCCCAATAAGGCTTTCGTAACTCGATTTTGAGTACCTTACCTGCACCCGAAAGAGGCAATGGCTCTTCCCGAAAGGTAACACCCTTGGGTAATTTGTAACCTGCTATACGTTCGCGACAGTGATCAAGTAGCTCTTGGGCGCTGACGGACTGATCGGGCTGTAAAATAACAATGGCATGCACCGCCTCGCCCCACTCCTCATCGGGAATACCGATGACTGCCACATCCTGTACCGCTGCATGGCTAATAACAGCGTTCTCGACCTCAGTGGTAAAAACGTTTTCGCCACCCGTCACTACCATGTCTTTTACCCGATCGACAATGAACAGGTAACCATCAGCATCCAGGTAGCCTGCATCACCGGTAAATACCCAGCCTCCTTGCAGCGCTTTCGCAGTTTCCTCAGGCTTGTTCCAGTACCCGATCATGCTATGCGGGCCACGTACTACGACCTCTCCCGAAACGCCCTGCTCGCAATCCACCCCCCCCTCGTCCACGATACGCAGCTCGCTCACCGGTGTTGGCTGGCCTGCCGATTTGAGTTTTTCGCTACCGGGTCGATGATCTTCTCTGGATAACAATGTGGCAAGCGGCGCAAGCTCGGTCTGGCCGTAGGCCTGAACCAGACCAACAGTGGGCCAGTGCTGCATAAACGTTTCCAGAGTAGCAGCCGGCATTGGCGAAGCGCCGTAGATCACACACTCAAGAGTGCTTACATCAGCAGAGGCAAACGCAGGGTGATTCAGCATCATCTTGATCATGGCCGGCACGATCAGGGTATGGGTTACCTGTTCTTCACCTACGATATTCAGCACCTTCTCTGGGTCAAAAGCCTGCAGAATTACGTTGGAACTACAGCATATGGTAGCCCCCATTGAGCCGGCAAAATCCGCCATGTGGAACATGGGGGCAGCGTGTAAATAGATAGTTTTACGGTTCATACCAAAGCTGGGAAGCGCGCTCATGGCGCTGGCCCAAATTGCGCGGTGGGACTGCATGACACCTTTGGGGAAACCTGTTGTACCGCCGGTGTAAAAAATACCCGCCATGGTATCGCAATCCAACTCTGGCAAAGGCACGGGCTCATTGTCTGCAATAAGGCCAGTGTAAGATTGCGCCCATGAAGGGCAGGCTCCATCTCCCATGTATATTGCGACGTCCAGTGTCTCTACATCCTGCAACAGCTGTTCCGCTTGTGCTGTAAAAGCATCATCGAACAGTAATACACGCAGGCCTGAATCCGTCACTGCGTAGTTATTCTCGGGAAGTGCCCAACGAGTATTCAGAGGTACTACTGCGCAGCGGGCCCAGCCAATGGCGAAGACCGCTTGATAGTAGCGATCGCTGTTGAGACTTAAAATGCCAACACGATCACCCACATTCAAATCAAAGGCCTCCAGCGCAGCGCCCATCCGCGCGATGTCCTCACGCGTTTGCGCCCAACTAAATGCACGACCTTCGAAGCGCGTGCAAACTCCATTGGGGTTGTGTCTGGCGGCTCGCTCGATCATGCCTGGCATGGATATCATTGCATGGTTCCTTTAGCTATTTCGTGACGGCGCAAAATGTAACCCCATGAATCGTGAACAGCACTGCCCACCGGTATGTGACGAACTATCGAGTTATAAATAATAGCAGAACATTCGATGCGGCTGCCCTCCTTCGTTGCGAATAATCGCGGCCGCCTCCCACACTGTCACTCGGGTATACGGCACATACGCTACCAGCCGCTCTGCACCCTAAGCTGCGATCTCTCCAACTTAATTTGCCATCAATCGCACAGTAATGCTTCAAAGAGATGCCATGCGCCAACTATTGCCGCCAGGTAATTTGCAAAATAAATGGTCATGAGATCCATTCAATTCGAGCACTCATCTGTGCAGGAAAATCTATAATATAGTACCCATTGAACTTCACACCCTAAGGGAACCAATATTATGACCGAAGCACTCAGATTCGATGACAGAGTAGTCGTAGTAACAGGTGCAGGTGCTGGGCTAGGCCGCTCTCACGCATTAGATTTTGCTCGTAGGGGTGCCAAAGTGGTGGTCAATGATCTTGGCGGAGGTTCCCATGGCGGAGGCAAAGGCACTGCGCCTGCCGACAAGGTAGTTGAGGAAATTATTGCCTTCGGCGGTAAGGCCGTGCCGAATTACGACTCAGTAGAAGATGGCGATTCTATCATCCGCACCGCAATGGACAATTACGACAGGGTGGATGTGGTCATCAACAATGCAGGCATACTGCGCGATAGTAGCTTCGTTAAGATGACCGATGAAGACTGGGATTTGATCTACCGGGTTCATGTTATGGGTGCCTACAGAGTCACCAAGGCCGCCTGGCCAATAATGATGGAGCAAGGTTATGGACGCATCATCAACACCGCATCTGCTGCGGGGATTTACGGGAATTTCGGTCAGGCCAACTATTCCTTCGCTAAGTGCGGTTTGATCGGCCTCACCAACACGCTAGCCATTGAAGGCGCAAGAAAAGGCATCAAGGCAAATACCATTGCGCCCGTCGCAGGTTCACGCCTCACAGAAACAGTCCTACCCAAGGAGGTGACAGACGCACTCAAGCCCGAGCTTGTAACACCATTGGTAGTGAAACTCTGCTCCCAAGAGAGCACTGAAACGGGCTCTGTGTTTGAAGTAGGAGCGGGCTGGGTGTCGAAATTACGCTGGGAGCGCAGCAAGGGTGCTTTTTTTGACCCCAAGGCCGAATTAACGGCAGAAGCGATAAGCGATGCCTGGGATCAAATCGGAGACTTCACGGACGCGGACCACCCGTCCAACGTCCAGGAAACATTCGCGCCCGTTTTCGGCAACCTCGGCATCAAAATGTAATGGGGAGTTCCGACATGAACAAAGTTCTGGTAGCCGGCCTAGACAGGGTGAACCAACTGCGCGGCAATGCCAACAATTGCCGGGTACACGGAACCAACATAGGTTTACTTACAGCACAATACAGTGGTGTGGAAAAACACCACCGGCTGTCGGGACAGCTTCAGACGGCTCGCTCACACGACAGTTGGCAAACTGTACCTGTAACAACTCACACAGATCAAGGGCCAGGGCATAACTCCAGGCCAAATGACGCGGGCGTCCAGACTGAGTAGGTCCAGTCCAGCGCCGAATTCAAAATGATCGGAGCCGCCAGTGTGCCCAGCTGGGCAGGGTTACCGGGATCACCGATAATAGTGTCTACGGTCGGGTCGGGCACAATCAGCGTCGACTCGATAACACTGGTTTGCATCGGGACACCATCGACGTAGAGCGTTAGATCTATAGTATCCGGGCCGACAGTTGAGGCAGTTTGCCGACTGAAAGAGCCGCTGACGACAACACTGTGGCAGCTGTTGCTGTTGGTGATATCGCCTGTCAGAACTACATCGCCGTATTGCGCCATCACCGTATCGCCGCTGCGACTAAGTTGCCAGAGACCCGTCTGGGCTGCGATCTGGCCATCCAGCTCATCGGGGACACCGATACCAAAGGTATAAGAGCCGAACCCTGGCGTGCGCAGAAAATCCATACCGGTAAGTATGCCGCCGCTGTTGCCGTCTGGTTCATAGTGCGTACGGACAGTGTGGACATCTCCATACCAAGCCTTATAGCTATCTGTCAGCTGCATCAGCTGCAAAGGGGGAGCAGGCAATTCCCATACTGTGGCAGTCGGATCGAAGGTGAGATCAAACACTCTGGGTTCAAATTGAAAGCCAAAAACAGGGTACCGCTGGTACAGTCGCCAGAGACCATCAGCAGAGAGAACGCCATAGGAGTTGGAATTGAGCTCCCAGAAACGGTCTTTTTGCAGTGCCGGTTCCAGTTGCGCGATGGCGTCGTAAAAACTGTCACCATCCTGGCCGGAGGGAGTAACAACATCGATCGCTGCCATTAGTGTGGGATAAATATCTTCAATACCGATGGTATCGGAAAACACTTGTTCGTTGAGGGCAGCGTCTGTCCAGCGAATGATCAACGGGGTACGCAGGCCGCCCTCTGTAGTGGTGGCTTTCGCGCCGGTATAAGGCGCGTTGTTATCGATGTTCTTGTTGGTACCGCCGTTGTCGCTGATCACCACAACAATAGTGTCCTGCAGTACGCCCAGAGTTTCCAGGTGTGAAATGACGCGGCCGATATTGAAATCCAGCTGATGGATGAGCGCCTGGTTCTTGCCCGCATTGGTATCGGGATAGAGCGTTGCAAACTCACTGGCTGGCTCTATCGGGCCATGCGGCGCGTAGAACCACAGGTTAAGAAACCACGGTGCCTGCGCTGCGTGCAGATCAGAAAGGACATCAATGGCCTTGTCCGTCAGGATGTTTTCCAAATGCCCGGCGTAGTTTTGTCCCGGTGCTGTATCACTATCCAGCCATGGATCATTGTACGTGGGTGTAGACAGCGTAAATTCACCATCAACATGTAGCCCCTCCAGACGCCACTGGTTGAGAAAGCCGAACCAGTGATCGAAGCCCTGATAGTCTGGCCACGCGGTGCGCTCCAGGTCACCAATATGCCATTTGCCGATGTGCCAGGTGGTATAACCTTCCTGCTGTAGTCTTTCGGGCAGGGTAACGATTTCCGGTGACATACCCATACCGTTGGGTAGATAGCCCACGCGTTCAGGGTATTGCCCGGTCAGGAATGAGGCCCGCGCAGGTGAGCAAACTGACGAGGCGTAGTGCCGGGTAAACCGTACGCCTTCGGTGGCAATCTGATCCATGTTGGGGGTGTTTATCGCCGTGTTGCCATTGTTGATAGCCAGATCGTTAAAGCCCAGGTCATCGGCCATCAAGATCAGTATATTTGGCTTACCAGTAGGATTGGGATCCAGCCTATCCACGATACCGTCGCCATCGGTGTCGGTATCGACTTCCGGCGGAGCGTGGTACTCGGCGTCCTGTCCATCCACGATGGTCTGCGCCAGAGTTTTGAGATCCGCAATGTAGCCAGGATCAAAACTGTACTGTGCAAGATCCAGCGCATAAATGGACCGCAGCCACACCAGCTGACCCAGAGACGCCAGAATATCCCCAGGGTTGCCCAGGTCGTCCTGAAAAACGGAATTGGCAGTTGCACCTACCAGTGAAGACACGTCGGGCAGGTTACTGGCGTCATACAAGTTATACAATTCAACTGCACTGCGACCGTAGGGGACCGTATAAAAGTCAACGCCGGGGAATTTGGCGCGCAGGGCATCAATCAGTCCGTTTACACTCAGCTCAGCGTTTTGGTCTGCAGTCGCATACTCAGAACTCGTGGTGCTGCTAGGGTCAAGCGGCAACGGCGTGGCGATAAAGAAACGTGTGTCGGGGTTTTGTTTCAACGCATAGTTCACCCACTTTCGGTAGCCCAGAATAGTGGGGTATGTGGAATCGTAGGCCATGCCAAATAATTCAATGGTGCCTGCATCCAATTCAGCCTGAATGGTAGCGCGTTGCACCAGATCCTGCCATAAAGCCAGGGGCGCCGCGTCCGCACCGTCGGCGAAAAATGTGGTGGTGGAATGGTTGGCGAAGCCAGCAGTGTTAGCGTGTGCCTCCAACGCGGACACGATGGGCGCCATATAGCTCTGGCCTATGAAAAGCGAGTTAAAGCCGTCGTTTGTTGTCGGCCTAAATACCGCCGTCAATGTCGGCGCAGTAATACCAGTGAAATTTTGGATGACTTCTGCGGGAATGTTAAAACGACACTCATTGGTCTGCGCCTTACCGCAATGATTTGCCCAGCGACGAAACTGCCAGCCACTACGTGCAACGCCAGTATAGGTTTCCACATAGGCGGCGCTAACCTCGTTTTCGCTGCAGGTAGTTGATGCAGCCTGGAACTCTTCCAGCGAACAATTGCGAGTGCCCGTTAAGGAGGTGATGTCACCCTCGCCCCAGATAGCGAGTGGGGCTTTACAGGCACTGACTAATAGGATCACGATGCTCAGCAGAGCAGTTTTAGTGGTATTCAAGGTCGTCCTCTATTGGTGTTTTACACATATTCTTATGCGTATACAGTCTTCTATATCGTCGACCTATACAACGATAATTAGGATTATTGTAGGGTGGGAGCATTAATCATGCCTAAAGCTGGAAAAGCCTTGGAATTCAACGAGCCGGCGCTTCCGGTAGGATGTGGAATCTGGCGGTTTGTAAAATATTTCGACAACAAATAACCCTATATAAATTAGGCTTATACGCTGCTTAGTGCAGCCTGCGATTGCAGGGGACCCTACCCTCCCGCTACTGGTACCTGCGCCCAGGGCACCCCACCAGACATTGCCTCTTTTCGCCGGGAAAGAGCCCAAACTTTCACAGTTCAATCAGCAAGCGCGCCGCTCAAATCTCTTCAAGCTGAATCGCTGCGTGCCGTCGTTCAGGAATAAACAAATATCAATTGATTCTTCACCTGTGCAAGCCGGGTTTCAGGGGGAGAAACCCACTGCTTCCGAAATGGTGAGGCCTCGCAATTGGCACACGCCAGAAAGTCTACTCACAACAGGGCGCTTATTCTTCCTATACTTTACAATCTGTTGGCAAAAATGCCACGCAGCGCCTTCGTGCCATTGGCAATCTGGAAAAACGTAATGACTTGAAATACTTCTTAACGTACAGCATGCACTGGCTATCCCAGGCTGACGCACGTCGCATGTAGTGGTAGCGAAAACGCTGTATGGCAATGCGCAAAACAGCACAACCAGCAGGACGACGACTATGAATTACTACATCTTTTGAGCGCGGATCCCTGCAAAGAATATTTTTCAATTGCCCCTATACAATCAAATCATCGCAATAAAAATACAACAGAGTAAGGCTAGCTATTCGCGTCACCCGAATGCTGCTTCTACCTGAGAATCTGGCTTGCTATGATAGTCAATCGCGCACCGCGCAGAATCAGGGTTATCCAACTGCATGAGTAACACCGGGACAGCAAATACAGAGGCTGCTTTCACACCGCATTTGTGGGGTGCGACCCTTCTATACGCACTACTCGTAGTCAATCCCACCGTGTGGGCAGAGTCATTCCCCCAGAGTGACTTTCTCACCGGCCGGACAACCTTTATAACCCTGGCCGCAAACGATCCCTGGCAGGACTTCAAACGTATAAAGCAGGGTCAGAGTCCGAAGCGTACAGAGCAAGGTAAGGACCGCGATACCGGAAACCCAAAGAGTACATTCAAAAAACCGGTAAATCGTCGCAACGGAGCCAAAGTCGGGCCCAATCCGGCATTGATTCGGGCGTCGACTGACACATCTGTGGGGAATGCCAGTTGGTTATATTTTGCCGGCACCATGAATATTAAATCTAATGCGTATTACGACCCGCACGATATTAATTTCACATGGGCCTATGCGCGCCGCGAACCGTTGCCCAATTACCCGAGAATCGTGGTTTCCATGCACGGTGCTGACGTCAGGGAGGACGCGCTGGAAGCATTTGAGCCCTCGACGAGGGGTGACATCGAAATCCGCACGCTGGATGCAGGAGCCTACAACAATACCTGGCTAGAATGGTGGATGTTCGGGCGCGACGGCACACCCTATCCAGGGCGCAGGATCGCCGCGGCCCTGCAATTTCTGAGCACGCGCTATTGGATCGATATGAGTGTCAACGGTATTGTACTGGAGGGCGAGGGTATGGGCGGCACCGGCGCGGTCATTCAGACCATGCTGTTACCCTCCCCCTGGCGCGAGTACATCGCCTACTCATCTGCACGGTCCGGGACGGGCATGCCAAGGAAGATGGCACAGCACGAAAACACGAGGTTCGCCAAATTTCCAGCTGACAATGGGACAAATAGCGCACTATGGGACAGTATCGATTTCGAAGTGCAGTCAGCCAATGACCCGGTTGTGAGGGGTCTGCATTACAGACATGCCTTTAGTACCGACGACCCTTCTGGCATCGAGCCGGGCAATGCAAATATACAATTGCAATTTATCAACTTAATTGAGCAGCACAAGATAGCCGGCGCCTTTGCCTGGGTTCAATCGGGAGCTTCGTTTTTTGAACAAGGTGTGAACTTGCCGGACATGTCGAAATTTGAAACGACGGAACAAGACGTAACACTGGATCGAGTTCATCCAGCCATCACGGACTCTACTGGCAACTATCCGTTGCTGGCTGTTGATCGAAGCAATCAAACGCAGTTTCCCCGCGGGCACTACAATATGGGCATCACTTGGGACCATGCCAATACACTCGATGGGCGTGAGCAAATTGTGCTGCCACTGAAATACCAACGACGGATCAATATTGGCAAGAATATTCCAGATCAGCCGGAGGCAATCACCGTCAGCGTAACGCCCAGGCGAGCGCATAGTTTTCGTCTGCAGGATGGCAATTTACTAAAGTGGTCCTTCAACGACTCAGAACTCACAGGTACCGCCCGCGTAGTAGGTGACACACTGACGATAGAGGCGATTCCGCTGGTTTCCGGTGAAGCATACAAGTCGCTCAGAATCTACAGATAGCACCCGTTGAAGGTTCTATCAAGGATAGCGACGGCGCAGCCGTAAGACGCGCTTCTTAACACGAGCCTGCGGAACGCCTTCCAGAACTCTCTGCCCAAACTCTGGCTCATTCTTCTTCATTGAGCACAGATGCCGGCGCTATGGATGATTCACTTATGGTCTGCACATCGGTCTTTGAGTCATGCTTGATTTGTTGTATCTCCAACCAGCACGCTTAGCGCGTACTTTAGAGCTGGCAACGAGTTGAGCCATAGGAAAAATCATAATGGGTCATAGCATAGTCCGTTAGAATACATTCCATACCCAACCATGCCAGCACTAATCATTCAGGCACTTTATCCAAAATAACTTAATCGTCTATGACGAACTAACACGCGCAATCTCAGCAGTTAAGCCTTACCCTTTTACCAACACCAACAAATTATTTTCCGGCATCGCAATTTCAGCATTCTTTGGAGTACGCGACACCTCAACAACTTGCAACCCGCAGCGCTGTGCTGTGTCCGTCCACTGCGCGAGCGAACGCGCACGCTTGTTTACTTGCATTTCACCGGCCTTGCCTTCTGCATTGCGAAAGTCACGCCAGATTTCAAAGTCATCCACTTTATTGCAATGCACGTTGTGTGTCGCCGCGCCGAATTCTCCGCCGGTAAACATAACGCTATCGGGCTTTAATACTCCAGCGAGGTTTCGAATTGCGTTTTCCCAGCTGGAGTCATCCGTGATGTGGAACATGACGCCAATCGCGGTGATATAATTCACCTCCCTACCTGTCAGTTCAGTGGTAAGTTCCGGCGGTGTGATTAGTGTAGGTAGATTTCGGTATTCGGCCTCTGCCACAACGAGAAGCCATGGTGACATAGCTGTAGCTTGGCTTGCTTGTCCAACTAGAATATACTTGATATTAAAGACATGCCTCCCACGGCTGCAGTAATAATAATCCGCTAGGGCAAAAAAAATTCTCTTGAATACCCGGTTATTCTTTGGAGCCAGCACAGGACGTACGGCAACAATGCACCTCGCTAACAGCCTGAACGCTGAGCCGGGATGCAGTTGCGTGCACGAGGGTAAGTTCCGTCACCGGGAATCTTCCGGTGAGCAAATTCTTCCCTTTCTTACGCTCGAAAACCGCATTGCCTACGAGACACCGGAGAAGGCTCAGGACATCATCGATACCAAGCGCGCCGTTATCGATAATCTTGAAATGGGACATGCATCACACTTTGGTGACATCGCCTACAACAACAGCCCCTTTCTGGTCCCACTGTCTATTCGCTTTCCCACGGCAAAATTTATCATTGTGGTACGCGACGGTCGCATGTTCGCACGCTCTGCCACAGTGCTTGAGGGCGAGGATGAAACCCCGGTCGGCTGGCCGCCCAACGACAAGGAAACAACACGCCTGGAAGATTACATTTCACTGGGGCGATTCCAGCCACGGCGTGACTCAAAAGAGCAGGATGTCTGGAACAACTGGAGCGCACTGCAGAAAAACGTGTGGCTGTGGGCAGAGACCAATACCCTTATTCTGGATGCCCTGGAAAAAATTGATAACGAGCGCTGGATGCTGATCAGGTTCGAAAATTTTGTCTCTAAGCCTCTAGAGGTGTACACCACTATTCGCCAGTTCCTGGAGTTTGAAGAGCCCCTCTCCCAGGAAACAACGGCCGTCCTACTATCACCTGTTGTCAACGCCAGCCGTTCCTTCACCATTCCGTTATACGACGATTGGCCAGCGGCAGACAAAGCGCACTTCCACCAGTATGCAGGGCCCGTAATGAAACGATTGGAGTATCACTATGAGTAACGAAATCTACCAACAGGTAGAGACTATCTTTCGCGCCATGCTTACCGACCGGCAGATGGAAGCAATGAATCCTGACGCCACCATGGATGATGTCGATGGCTGGGATTCACTGAGTTTTCTTGACATGATTATGGGGCTGGAGGGCGCATTTAATATTCGCATTGACGGACTGGAAGCGGTGAATCTCACCACCGTCCCAAATATTACCGAATACCTGCAGAGCCACACTTGAGAAGCCAGTCTTGAAAACACTTGAAATACAACTTGATAACAGCCTCGAGGCTGGCACTCCGGTTTACAAAACCCTGCTTGAAAGCCTCCCCTATTACCTGGGCGGCCAATACACCGTTACCGTGGACAAAGACACGCTACTGATAGAAAGCGTTCCTCCAGCACTCGAGGCGCAACTCACCCAGGCTACGCTGGAGGCAGTACTCGCCGCGAGAAAAGAACACGAACGTGTCGATGAGCGTTTACTGCATTCTTTCGAGGGCGATTACCCCTTGCACGAGGGCGTTTTTGAAGCGCTACAGGAACAAGGCGCCGTCTTTCCCACTGGCTTTGGTAAACTCGTTTACTCGGGAATACTGGCCGAGGTGTTCCAGGCAGTAGACGAGTTTATCAAGGGCCACTGCCTGCGGCTGGGCGCGCAACAGGAACTATACCCACCCGCGGTAGAGGCCGACACACTGTCGCGGGCTGGCTATTTCGATATTCTCGCGCAGCATGCGTATTTTATCGCACCACTGAAAACTAATCTCGATGCCTTGAAAGCCGCCCGCACCGGTGCCGTAATGGAAGCCTCGGGAGAGGCACATCTACAGGTTCCCAACTGGGTCATGAGCCCCACGGTGTGTCATCACTGTTTCGAGGCGCGCAAAGACTCAGCCATCACATTGCCATTGAAAATCACCGCAATTAACCAATGCTCGCGCTACGAGGTGCACGACACTCACGGAATGCGCCGACTCAGAATGTACTGGATGCGCGAGTTCATTCTGTTCGACAAGGAAGAGAGCTCCGTACTGGAGTTCCTCAATGAACTCATGGGCGTCACCATTGATGCACTGCAACGCTGGGGCGTTACCCACCAGGTGGTCACAGCCAACGATCCCTTTTTCTCCAATTCTGCCACTTCCAAGCGCACCTTCCAGGCCATGTTCGCGTTGAAGCGCGAGCTCAAATTGCCCATTCCCGGTGGCAGTCTCGCGTGTGCCTCATTTAATAACCACCAGCGTTCATTAGTGGAGCCTTTCAATATTCAGAGCACCAGATCGTCCGCGGACAAGGACATTGCCTCTGGCTGTGTTGCCTGGGGTTACGACCGTTTACTGTTTGCCTTGTTTACCCAACTCGGGGTTGACGTGAGCAAATGGCCCTCGCAAGTGCGCAGTGACTTGAAACTCTAGTCCTTTTGGCATGGCCAAGCACATAAACATTGTCCGAACAGCCGGCCTACTATTACTCATAATGGTTGGGCTAACGTACCTCTACGCCTCCTTCCAACCACGACTGCGCTTTGCCGACCCGGCGCCAAATGAGCCACTTCAGGTTAAACGCAACTACCCCTGCTACCACGACAAGTTGTACCTGGGCACGTCACAGTCCGACGCGCTGTTCTTCGGGGCCTCTAAAACCCACCATGCGGTGGACGCGGATGTGGTGGAAAATGCCTACGAGGCCATCACTGGAAAAGCGCTGGACGCGTTTGCCTTCGATACACCTGAATCAAACCCCGAAATGGCCTACTTCCTTTTCCGCGACTACCTGACAAACAATCCCCGCCCGCAGGTAGCACTGTTTTCACTTACGTCGATTGGTCAGAAACCACCCCCAATACGGTACATGCACCCGCTGTTCGCCGATTTGGCACCGCCCTACTTGTATCTGGATGTACTGCATTCTTCGAAGCTGGTGCATCACAAAATTTTTGCCGCCAGTGATTTCTTGCAGTTATTGGTCCGGCACCTGGACTTAAGCCTCACTCGCTTACTGTTGGCAGACGTCCGCTTTGTGGTACCTCGTGGTGACAACTGCAGTGCCGCGGAGAAAGTATCCGGTCTAAGCCGCGCGGAGGCCGCGCAATTTGATTCCTTTGAGGGGCTACTGCAGGCGCAGGTCAACAAGAACCGACCTGCCATCGAGGCGGATGACATGGGCTCGATCGATAGTTTGCTCGATGCTTACCACGACAAGCGCTCGATGACATCGACGCTAAAGCGTTTGCAAAGAGACAAGACACAATTGGAGAAACGTCACTTTTGGCATCGAGGAATAAATGCCACTGATCGCAGCCGGGACTATTACCGCCGCATCGTTGCACTGGGTAAAGCACACGATGTAACCATAGGCTTCTATTACCTGCCGAATATTTATTCGCGTGAGACGCATCAAGAAGAGATCGACCAAGTGGCCAAGGAACTGGGGGCGCCGGTTTTTGTGCTGCCCTATGACTACATGCGCGTATCCTATTACCATCACAAGGATCCAGCCCACATCAACCCCAGCTTCAAGCCGGCCTACTCGATCTGGTTCGCCAGTATTATCGATCGGCTAGGGAAAGGCTGATGCTGGAGATAACATCCGCAATCTTCTTGACCCTGATCGGGTCCGCGTTCTACCACCTGATACCGAGAGCATGGGTGCGCCTACGCATGAGCTATGTAGCCATCCTGTCGTTTTGTATCATTCTTGCTTATTATCCTGTCGCTGCTTTGCTGGGCGCGACACTTGGGTTTCTCGCCTGGCTGTTGGCGCTACTGGGCGCGCGCAATGCGGCAGTGGCAAAATACGGGCCCTTTAGCCTAATCGGTGTTCTCCTGTGCTTCGGCTACCAGGATTTTTTTGTCGACACCAATGTCTATAGCAAGACACTGGTGCAGTTCGGTCTCTCGTTTTACGTGTTGCGCCTCTACCTCTCACTGCGTACCGCTGCGGCACGGGGGCACACCGTGCACCTGGAGGAATTTCTCACAATTGCGCTGTTCTATCCGATATTTGCCGCAGGCCCCATTTGCGCACAAGAGGCTTTCACCCAGAGCGCAGTGCAGAACCGGCCGCTACTGCACAACTACCTACTGGGTTTTCTGCGCATTGGCATCGGTATCTTCGCACTGTACTTCGCCACCGCTGTCATCAAAGACCTGACACTACCGCTGTTGATGGTTTCAGATTACGCCATGGACTGGCAAGGCATGAGCCGCATCGCAACATACCTGGTCATGTTGCTGAACTTTCTGGATCTGTACGCCAATTTCGCCGGCTATACAGAAATTGCCATTGGACTCGGGCTGTTCTTTGGCTTCGAGATTCCGGAGAATTTCAAATACCCCTTTATGGCGACCAACATCCAGAACTTCTGGCAACGCTGGCACCTGTCCTTGTCGCGCTTTATCACCGCGCATATCTACATGCCGCTGATGTTGACCCTACGCAAGCCCAGGGCGAGCATGCTACTGGCCTTCAGCCTCGTTGGACTGTGGCACCAGGTAAATCCGCAATACGCGGTATGGGGCGTGGGTCACGGTTTGATGCTGGTGGCCTATATGACGTATTCGCGTTCACCACTGCACAGTACCATTGGCTCGCGGGTCAATCCGCGGCTATGGACGATGCTATCCTGGGTGATGACGATGAGCTTGGTGTCCTTCTTTTCCAGCTTCGCCAATCAACCCACGCTGGCCCAGTCGCTAGCATTCACTCGATCATTATTAGGAACTGGTTAGCCCTATGAAAAGCTCATTGCGCGCCATCGCCAAACTGTGTGGCGTAAACGAAAAAGAAGCCCTGCTGTATCTATTTTTATCGGCGAGTGGCTGGCTGTATTTCGCTTATCAATACCTGTACGCCTCCGGCCTGGGCGCGGCAGTACCACGCTATGCCGGTTACTGATTCAACGAGCTACCAGGTTCTGTTCCAGGGCCCGAACCCTGCACTGGGCGCAAGCTCCGGCGCCTGGCAGCACGCACACCGAGAATCCTCCGCGTTTGCCCGACCGCGGTTTACATCACCGGAAATCCACCCTCAGCCAAAAGACCCTCAGTATCCTCGTGACTCAGATTGAACCGGTGGTAGAGCCCGCTAATGTGCCAATACCGTCTCCAGGCATGCAGATGATCGATATACCCCCCTGAGCGAGACCCTGTCGTGGTCAACCTGACCACGCCAATCCGGCAAATTGCCTGTCCGCCCCCGACTCCACATGCGATAATTAGGTCTATAATTAGAGCGGTTGTACCGACTGGACCATACCCATGCTGCAGGCAGGGTTTTAGATGCATTTTTTACTATCCGCCCGGTGTTTTGGCGACTAGGTCACAACCTGCCAGAAAATGTGTTTCACTAGTTAGCCGAAATTAGCTAAATTCACAGTCTGTCCAGCATAATAACTTGGTAGACGTGCGTATTCGTTGTCGAATTGAAAGTCGACCTATAAGTCGATCTGAAAAGAAAAGGTGCCAAAGTGAGTGATAAGTCCCTCCTTCCGTTGAGAGCCACAACAAGTTTGATGGTCATCCTTGATGCACAGGGCGTGCAACTGGTGAGCCCAAACAAATCCCAGCCAACACTGCTGAAATATCATGAGCTTTTGACCATCAGTGAAATACACGCCAATGACTGTGTGGATGAAGACGTAGTAGCTGCTAAAATTGCCCAACTCGCTGCCATCGAGCCCGCTGAGGTTAAACAATTCATACGCTCTATGGTGCGTACAGGGCGAATGAGACGCAGGATGCGCTCGATTCCCTCAGGGGAATTACCGCCGGCCGCAATGCCGTCCAGCCCCGATGAAATTTCTTTTGATGAAGGCCTGCTGGTACTAAAAGTACCAATGGCTTTGCGGTTGTTTGAGGGTAGCTATCAGTTAATTGACCACGATGGTGGTTTGTTGATTTCGCTGAACGCGGCTGAAGCCATCGCTGTCAACCAGTTTGCCAATGCTACCCGATTTGCAATCGGCAACGAGAAGCAACAGCAACTATTGGGTAACAATGCCGTCAGTGAATCTCGTCTGAAAGAAATTCTGACACTGCTTGAAAACGCCGGCTTAGTTTCATCTGTTGAAGCCGATGAGCAGGGCCAGGTGGTGGCACCCCAACAGCTGACTCGCACACAAGCAAAGAGAGAAAGTTTTTCCAAGCAGGCAGGAGAATTGGATCGCGCAGAAGCCGAACGCGAAGAGCGCACCGGCACTTATCGACCTAAAGTAATACCAGTGTCCTTCGATGAAGGTGTGCCGGCTGCTCTGGGCCTGATCTACGCCTACGCCAAAACCTACGACGACGGTTGCCTGGATGAGTTTTACAATTTTCGTCTGGATTGGATCTGGGATGAGGATCGGCTTGAGGGCTTTACTGCCAAACCAGCCATCTATCTTTGCTCCAATTACCTGTGGTCGCACGCGGAGAGTATTGGCGCTTCTGAAGCGATCAAAAAACGTAGCCCCGACAGCATAACGATACACGGTGGCCCGGACACACCCAAGTATCCCAAAGATGCAGAAGCCTATTTCGAGACTTATCAGCACGTCGATATTATTATCCGTGGTGAGGGTGAGGCTAGCGCAGCAGAAGTTCTGGACAAATTACGGACTGTCATCGGCCAGAAAAATCCCGATCTTTCTGTACTGGCGGAGGTTGAGGGTATCAGCTATCGCCACAATGGCGAGGTCGTCAGGAACCCCGATCGTGGACGTATAGCCGATCTGGATCTCATACCCTCCCCCTACTTAACAGGCCTGTTTGACGCCTATAAGAACATCCCCCGCCTGCACGTAACGCTGGAAACCAATCGCGGCTGTCCCTATGGCTGTACTTTTTGCGACTGGGGTAGCGCTACCACCAGTAAAATTCGCAAATTCGATATCGACCGAATCTTTGGCGAACTTGAATGGTGCTCGAGTTCCAAGGTGCAATCTGTCTCTGTTGCCGATGCCAATTTTGGTGTCTTTGAACGCGACGTTTCTATCGCACAGAAAGTGAGCGACCTGAAACGCGCCAGCGGTTTCCCCGAGGCGTTCGGCGGCAGTTACGCCAAAAACTCTACCAAATACTTGCAGGCAATTATTCGGGTAATGGCGGAAGCGGACATATTGACCCAGGGCGTGCTGTCTTTACAGACGATGGATGAAAGCACACTCGAGACCATTAAGCGTTCCAATATCAAGGTTGAAAAATATGACGCGCTGGCCAACGAGATGCGCAACG
>JBLFWP010000004.1:0-144036 GCA_047611225.1 Halioglobus sp. | reverse complement strand
ACAACAGTCATCACCTCGAGCAGCGTAAAGCCGCCCATGTTGTGCCTTGCCTGCTGTTTGCTCATATGCTTTCCAAACTCCTATCGTTAAGGGCTTGCGGTTAACGGTTAGTGATCTTTAAGTGATCGCTATTTTACAAGGTCTGTCCACGTCATACGACCGTAGTCGAAGTTCGGGCCGCCGAAGATTTCCTCATCCTCCAAGTCATTATAGGTTTCCGGTGCGGTTGAATCTTCTTCGCCGTCGTCACCGCCGACTGGGCCATCACCGCCGCCATCACCGGGGTTATCCTGGTAGTCATCCAGCAATTTCGCCAGCTTCTCCAGCAGTTTGTAGAGATTTTTACAGTCTGAATTCTTGGCAGAACAATCGGCTTCAATCGCATCGATCAGGTCTTCTAGGTCCAGGTCCTCATCGAAGCTGTCTGGTAAGACCCCATCATAATCGTCGAGGATCTGTTCCAGTGCATTGGCGATAGGGGTGTTGTGTTGCTCGAGTGTAACGGCTTCTTCCCATTCAGGGTCCCCGTAGCATGGCTTTTTGCCAATAACCACCTTCGCTAGATTGCCGAAGTGCCAGAACAGGGTGGATTCCCAAATATGCTCTGTGCCACTGGCCGCTAGCAGCCCGCTAATATGTTCGTCGCTATCCAGAATGCCATCCGGATTCCAATCACAGGAAGTTTTAATGACGTTATCCACGTGCAAAGCGCTGTCACCGGGACAGGTGCTGACATATCCACTCACTGGAAATTCTGGCTTCAGGTCATCAGGATTCTGCTGGATCACGTCCCAGATAGCAGGGTTACTGGAAAAGAAGCTCGCTTTAACCAGCTGCGTGGTCAGTGCGCCGTTGCGCCAGCGGCCTTCTTGGTTGGCCGGGTTATAGGTGACATTGTCTTTGCCCCCGTAGGCATTGTCTCTGACACAGCCGGTCTGCGTGGGGTGCAGGCCACCGTTGATAATGGTCGCGTCGTTAAAGCTGTGCTTGATGGTGCCGCCCGCCAGCTCGATTCCGCCCCAAGTGAATACCAGAGGGTCACCGTCAGTATCGACCAGCGCCGCGGTACCATCGGCCGGATCCCATTCGCGCAGCGCCATATGGATTTGGCGTTGGTATTCCACCACGTGCCATTCCTTGGTGCCTAAGGTAAATTTACTGCCGGGTGAAAAGTCGGCGTTAATCATCAGCACTAAAAACTCCTCGTCGGAGGCAATAGTGCTGGAGGGAGTGCGTGGATCTCCGTCCGCATTGATCTCGATCTGATCGACCACATCCTTGTTTTTATCTGACAGAGGAGGAGTCGGCGCAGCGATATTCAAATTAAAGAAGTCCACGGTAACCTGGTTTACCTTCTTGTCATATTCGTGGTCGTGTTGACTGGACCCCTCGCCCAATGGGATGGAATCAACCCAAGTGTCCACGTCGATGTGCCCGCCTTGGAATGAACAATTCTCGACACACTCATCCTCAATAACAGGCGGTGTCAGCAAGTTGCGGAACTGGGTGTCTTTGCCGTTAGTGATGCGGGCGATAGTCACCCTCGACATAATGCCGTCGGGCTCTTTTAGCGCCATTGGTACACGCCAGACTTCTGGGTCCTCGCCTAGAATAGCGTAGAGGTCGTCATTCTCTTTCAATAACCGATCGCGATCGAGGTCGAAAACCGGGGTGTCATGTTCGCCGCCGTGGTAAATGGAGGCCTCTACCAGCCAGTTTTCCTCAGTGTCGGGGTTGGTAATTGTCGCCTTAACCCGGGCGGCACGTACCTGAATGGGCTCCAGCACCCGGAATCCGCTGGGTAGGTCAACTCTCCAGCCATCATCTTCATCTGCGTCGCCTTGGCCGTCTCTGTCTGCCCAGATAATGTCCACTTTGGGGTTGTAGATGCCTATTGTTTCTTCACCGGAAATTGTATCTCCCCCGCCATCTACTCGCGAGTAGGTGTAAGTTAGGGGCGTAACCAGAATTTGGTCCAGCAATGTGGGTGAAGTCGGCAGTGACGCATTGCCCCTATCCCAAATACCGTAGATCGATTGTGTATCGGTATTGGCTTTGTCGTCGGCGGTGAAATACCTGCCGGTGGCGAAGTGCACTATATAGCCGTTATCAGGGTGGCGGACCACCGTAGGTGACACGGTAATGGGTTGAGTAGGCTCGCCTCCTGCGGAGATCAGGCCTGCGTGCAGCGGTACACCGCCGTAGGCGACTTCCCAGCTGTCGGGTGTTGATCCTTCAAGATCAAACTTCCACAGGTTGCCGTTAATGTCGCCGGCGTAGGCGAAATCGACCTTGCCGTCGCGGTCCGAGTCGATGAGGCTGGGAGAGGACAGCCCGTTGGGATTGCCGGTGTCAGCAGCCATCGCGTCGGTAGCTATGGCTTCGACGATGACCCCTGTCCCAATATCGATAATCAGGAGTTTGGCTTTACCGTTAACACTGTTATAACCGTTGCCAATCAAGACATACCATTTGTTGTCGTTGAGTTTTGCGATCACGCCGCGGCTCATGGCATCGCCCAGGTCAGCGGCGTATGTACTGCCGTCTCCTGCGTGCAGTTCCCACAGTATCTTGGCGTCATCGGGGGAACTTGAACCCTGATCTGTTAGATCCGGGTTGGTTATATCCAGCGCAAATATGCCTGAGCCGCCGGCCCCGGTGGTGCCTACCAGGACAGTGCGCCACTTGGAGGTACTACCTGGTATGGGGAAATACGCGTCTCGAACGGTGAGAGGGCCATCGACAAAATAGGTGTGGATGTAGGGTCGCGCTGTAAGCTTGGGCAGTTCTGCAATTAACATCGAAGGAATGTAGGCATACACTTCGCTACCATCTTCCGCATCAAACACGTGCAGCATGCCGTCGTTGGCACCGGCGTAAACCCGGTGCTCGCGATTGACGCGACCGTTGCCGCTTGCCCATAAAGCGTAGTCATTTTCGCTGCGTCCTCCGTTGGGAGCGCCCACGTAGACCGGATTGGAGTGAATAATGGAACCCAGGATAGAGGCGCGGGACCGCAGGGCATCACCGACGGGGTTCTCGTTGCTCCTGTCGCCGCGAATAAAATCCAAGACGTTGGACGTAGTGTCCGCCGCCACTGACGTTGGGTCCAGCGAGATCATATTGTCCGTGCCGATGGTGCCCGAGTAGAAGGTAAACGCTACCTGTTGCGTGCCGACTTTGGTGATGATTTTCCGGTCACCCGTCCAGTAATCTGCATCGTCCGCCGCAGCGTTGGCAAAGGCGACCAGTGCTGACCAGTTCGCAGGTAGTGTGCCGGGGTTGCTGGGAGAGGAACCCACAAATTCAACGCTGGTGGTCAGCGCTCCGCCTGTGCTTACGGAGTACTCAACAATGTCACCCTGCCAACTGCCGTTTTCAAACCACGGCTGGTAGGCCGTGACGCCGCCCACAGAAAGATCAGTACCTGACAATACCAGCGGTGCTACAGAGCCCAGTGGTCGCGCGGATATATCAAAGCGCGCTGCGCCCCAGCTGTTCATCGATATTGCCAGAACCAAGCCGGTCAAATAAGTTTGTTTTACTGCTCTGGAGATATTCATGGCAGTATTCTCCTGCGCCCTAAGGCTGATTAATAGTTGAGTAAATGGTTTCGATAATGCGCACGGCTTTCCCGCCAGTGGCACTGCGGGTAGTCACCCGGTATATGAAGGCCTGGTCGCCGGCGATAGGGCCGTCCCCACCTTCTTGCTGGCCACCGTCGTTGAGGGCGTATACGCCTACGTATTCAATAATACTGGTCTGGTCATCGTCTATTCCTTCATCGCCATCATCGGCGCCCACGTCGCTGCCTTCGTGTACGATGAAGTCGTAGCCTTTTCCTACCCAGTCGGTATCAGAAGCGTCGGGAGTGACCACATCGCCTGTCCAATAATAGCCGTCCCCACTGGCACTGAAATCGTGGGGGCCGGCCACGATGACCAAATCTTCTATCAGTAGCTCAGCTGCCACATGGGCCCACTCGGAATCGCGTAATGCAAGCTCTTGCTCCTGCACCAGGCCGGCCATGGAGATCTCCATGCGCGCACCGTTCATGGCGGCAACACCCGTTATAGTCATCACCAGTAGAAGAATAAGGCTTACAACCAGAGCAGCGCCGCGTTGCTTTATGTACGTTGTAGCTGATTCACTTTGAGTCATAGTGTTCTCATCAGTTTCTCAGTTGCGTCAGGCTGGTAAACAATTGCCGCCGGTAGCCATCGCTTGGGTCGTAGTCGATACCGTCAAATCTAAAGACGCGGTTGTTGGTGAAGCCGGCTTCCGGGCATTCCGACCTCACTAATACCACAATTTCTACCGCTTCCACGGTAGCCCAGAGTGCCGCTGTATCAAGAAGGCCGACGGCACCTGCCAGCAAATAGCGGCTGCCCACCTTGTAGCGGAAATGCATGTTTTCCACACCGGCAAGCAGCTCCTGACTGAATGGTCTGCCCGTGGTGGGGTGGATTGATTTTCTATACAGGGCGGGAATATCCACGCTCTGGCATTGGCGGCCGGTATTTCCCACATAGTAAGAATGTGCTGCCAGTTCATAGACAAGCGCTGAAGCATCGTCTATCAGGTTGTCAGCATCGGCCGAATTCTCTCCCTGAAAGACCTTGCCATCCATCGGCGTGGTGCGCAGATAAAGTCTCTTGTCGGCTAGCGGTTCGTCAGGGTCAGGCAGCAGAGAGGGAGTGTAGCGCAGCGTGAGTATGTCGCCACGCAGCAGTTGGCCTTTGTCCGGGCCTGCAATGATGCAGTCGAAGTCGACAGCTGGAATGGCGCCGTTTACCCCGAACACCTTTTCTGCCAGCATTGTTGCCCAGGTAAAATCCTCTGCAGCGTCCACGCAGCTCTGGTCGGGTGTTGTTATTCCGACACTGCCACCAATGTCAGCCACAACGACATTGCCGCCGTAATATCCCGCGCGGCGCACGTCTGAGGCCAGTATCTGAATGGCGGTGCGGCCTGTTTCTTCCATTCTCGCCAGCTTTCCCGTGGCCGTGGCATTTCTGGAGTTGGTGACCACCAGTTCAGCCAGCCCTGCCATAAGCAGTGCAAGAATAACGACGGCTACGACTAATTCGATTAGACTTAGGCCCTTTTGTTTTAAGACCAGTGATCGACAGTTTTTGCTGTGCCGTGAAATATTCATTGCAGCCTCACCCGCAGCACGTAGCAATCGAGATCCTCGTCGTCGGTGGTGTCACAGTCTTGCCCAGCAGAACCGGAAAGGTCGTCATCCCAGCGCACGGTAATGTCGAAATTGTTGGTTATGCCGTCTCTCACGACTTCACCTGAGCCGCTGGGGAGCGAGCCCTGTATCTTTTTATCGGGGTCATCTTCATCTTCCCGGCCCGTTACCAGAATCTGCCAGACGAAAATATCGTAGTCCCTTAGTTCCGCCGTGGTGCAGGCAATAGTGGTGCAGTCAATCCAGGTCGGGCGACCGTCGTCCCAGTCGTGTTCGTAGTTATCGGCCACCACCGGGAGTGGCCGAAAGTTGGCCAACATACGATCTGCCATGTTGCTGCCTATCATCGCTGCCTGTGAATAGTTGTGTGAGCTTTGTAAATCCTGATAGGTGTTGATCTGCATACTGATCACGCCCAGCACTCCGATGGCGAGGATCACTAGCGAGATCATCACTTCCAGCAGAGTGAAACCGCTTTGCTTGACGAAGAGTGGTTTTAATGGGCGAGCCAGCCGCCTGTTTTTTGCAGTAAATAGTTTCATGGTGGCGGTGGTGGCGGTGCGTCGCACCGGTTCTCTATGGTATCTATTGCCTTGGACAGACTTGCTTTGCCCATTATCGAAATAACCACGCCCCGGGCGAACTCCGACCAGCCTCGGTGGTCACAGAAAATAATGGTGGTGGTGCCGCCAAGGTCTGTGGTGCCGTTGGGGCTGTAGCGAATACTGTCTATATCTGTAGTTGGGCCGATACCGGTTATGGGGTCTGCCAAAGACTCGTGTATTTGCAGAATCAGGTCGCCGTCTCCGACATCAAAAGTGAGATCGCCTTTTATATCGACAAATGTAATCCAGCCCTGTTCCCAGCCACCGCTGCCGTCGCACGAATCACCGTCCGCATTGCGCTTACAAAGGGTCACCCATTCACTACGCCCTACGGCTTCACCGCGTGCATTCATCAAGCTGGATAGTAAATCGGTGGTGGCCGCAGACATGCGTCCGTTTTGAATTTGTGTCTGGAAAGTGGGAACGGCGATCAAAAGCAGGGCAGAGGCCATTGCGAGTACGGCCATCAACTCAATTAGGGTGAAGCCTTTCGAATATTTAAATTGCACTACCAGATACCACCGTCACACGTCCGTGCGAATGAGCTTTGCTTTTCCCCTCATGCCCCACTGGTACGGGGTCAGACTTTAGTTTTTTTGTCTGTAGCCATACTGGGCACGATTCCATATATCATTATAGTACAAGCACTTAGGCAGTCAACGAGCCACGTAACCCCTGAGGTCTTTTTTATATGACGCCTGAATTTTACTTCAAAAAACAGTGGGAATTTTGGCATTTTTCCCACAGTTGCCTTGGCAGGCTGCACTGGGTGGCCGTGTTGCTGTTTTCGGTGAAATTCCGGCTCCCCTGATGTCTTATGGGAATTGGTGGCAGGCCGCTCTGTGCAAAGCGTGACGTGCCACTCAAAGCGCAATTTATTCATGGTTTACAGCCCGAGATTTATGTACCTTATCTTTCCATGAATACAAAATCTGAAAACCCCTCCGAAGACGACGAAGACATTTACAACGACGGCTATGGCAACTGGGAAGAGCCGAAGCGTAATCAAGGTGTCAAACTCGCCATTCTAGTCGTTTTGCTGATCATTCTGGGTGGCTTTGTTGGCGCCTGGGCGTGGCAGAAATTTCAACCGGTGGACCACCGCGCCAGAGCGCTGGAATTTCTGGCGCTGGATGATTACGCCTCAGCGATCGTCTCTTTAAAAAATGTTGTTGCAGAAAATCCCAGAGACGCGGAAATGCGTTGGCTACTGGGTAAATCCTATCTTAATCTAGATCGCCCTACCTACGCAGCAGATTACATGCAGGAAGCATTTGATCTGGGCTTCTACGACCCGGAACTGCTGTTGGCTCTGGCACGCTCCAAGCTGTTGATTCGCGAGTATGAAGACGCGTTGAAACTGTACCGCGAGTGGGCGGATGTTAAGTCCGCAGAGAGCGCAGCGGCGTGGGAAGTTGTACGCGGGCGCTCGCTACTCAATCTCGGCCGGCAGGAAAAAGCAGTTGAAGCCTTTTTACAGGCGCTGAAATACAATCCGGATAGCACTGAAGCAAAATGGGGGTTGGCGCAGGCAGGTATTGGCTCTGACTTATCCGGTCTCACAGGTTCGGAAGTCGAGCTCGCGCTGTCTACTGGGCTGGACCAACCGGAAACATGGATTCTGCGCGGCGAAGTCGCACTGTCACAGGGCGACTTGAAAGATTCACGTGCTGCCTTCGAGAAGGCCGTGGAACTTGGCCCCAGTAATGTTTATGCGCTGGCGGGCCTGGTGCGAATACTGGTGGCGACCAACCGCCTCGACGACGCCCGCGATGCCATCACCACCTTGGGTCGCGAGTTTTCCAATGACCCGATGAGTGCCTATGTGCGCGCACTCTATGCCAAACAACGCCACGAGTATGAGTTGGCGTTGGACGCATTGGATATTGTGCTGGAACACGAGCCCAATCACGCCATGAGTATCTTACTACTGGGCGAAGTGCAATATGCCATGGGTAATCTGGAATTGGCTCAGGACAGCCTCAGCCAGTTCCATCGTATGGTGCCCGGTAGTGTGCTGGGCCGAAAGCGCTTGGCCATGGTCTTTATTGAAACAGGCTCACCAGAGAATGCTGTAGAGCTGCTGGAGCCGATGGTTGATCAGGTGCACCGGGATCCAGAGATCGCCACGACCCTGGCCACTGCCTATGCCCGTATGGGTGACCAGCGTCGGGCGAAGGCATATCAATCGCTGTCGTTCAAACTGAACGCAGAGGGAGCCGGAACGCAACTAGCCCTGCAGCACTTGAGCAGCGGAAATGTGCAGAGGGCGATTAGCGAACTTGAGCAGACGGTCAACGAAACGCCAGAAGAAATAGAGGGCCGTATCGTATTGGCGGTCTCCCATTTGGAAAAAGGTGATATGGACGCCGCCATAGCAGTGAGTGAACCACTATTAGCTGAGCGGCCCAGTGATCCTCAAGTTGTTTACCTGCACGCAACCGTATTGGAATTGTCGGGTAAAACACTTACAGCAGAGAGCTTTTACGAACGCACGCTGGAAATTGATCCACAGCACAGCGCTGCGGACTTAGCGCTGGCCCGAATCGAAATGGATACCGATAGGCGCGAACAGGCCCGTGGCCGAATTGAAAGCTTGTTGGAAAGGGACAGGGATAATGCTACCGCCTATGTCTGGTTGGCCCAGATGGCGATGCAGGATGGCAACATGAGCGAGGCGGTCAAGCGCCTTGAAACAGCCCGCGCCAGGAATATCGACGCCCTACAACCGCGCATAATTTTGGCGGATATTTACTTACAGCGAAGGGCGGCCGAGGAAGCGCTGGCAGTAACGACTGAAATATTGAAGATGGTGCCCAATCATCCTGTTGGGAATTACCTTTACGCGAACGCGCAGGTGATGGCAGGCAACCTTGTGGAAGGGTTGATGATTATGGAGCACCTGGAGGAATCGTCTCACCCGGATAATTTGAAACTCAAATGGCGCATGGTTGAAGCGCAGGAGCAGTTGGGTGACCAGCAGGCAACCTACGCTACCCTAACGCGCATTCTGGATGTAGAGGAGAACAACCCACGTGCGCTGGTGAAACTGGCCATGTTGGAACGTAAGCGTGGCGATGATAAGGCTGCAGTGGTATTGGCCGATCGCTTGACGGAAAACTACCCCAGTTCCGGGATGGGTTTTTTGATTAAGGGCCAGTTAATGATGGACGATGGGAATTATTTGGTGGCATCTGACTTCCTCGAAAGAGCCTATGCCCTGAACAACGATTCAGTGTCTGTTTCTCGCTACTACATGGCGCTATACGGCGCTGATGAGAAGGAAAAGGCAGAGGAGATCATGTCACAGTGGCTGGACAAAAATCCTACAGACAGCGTGTCGCGCCTTGCCATAGCGGAACAGGCCAAGAAAGGCGGGGACCTGAAGCGTGCGATCGAGGAATACGAGTGGGTGTCCCGGCGCGAGCCTGAAAATGTGGCAGTGTTAGTTCTGTTAGCTAAGGCTTATCACGATGCGGGTGACAGGCGGGATTTAAAAACGGCGCAGATTGCTTTCCAATTGGCAGTGGATGATATTTACGCCAAACATTACTATGCGTGGTTGTTAGTGGACACCGGCTTGAGTGAGCGCGGTGCCGAGTTATTGAAAGAGGTGGTAGCTGCGGCGCCCAACAATGGAACCTTCCGTTTTCATCTGGTACAAGCGCTTGTGGAAAGCGACAGGAAAGATGAAGCGGGAAGGATTCTAAAAGAGCTGATGCGCAGCAAGATAAAATTTGATGAGCGCAATAAGGCAGAGGAGTTGATGGAGAGCCTTGGCCTGGAAATAGAAATAGTAGAGGAAGAGGGCTAGTCAGAGTATTGCCCGGAAAAGCTGTCGTTCGACAATCTCATCCCGGGCTTCTTCTATACAGACTCCAGTGAGCAGCTATGTAATCTAGTGAGCCAGGCCTAGCGGCGAAGGTCTATGCATGCGGCTCCACCCCCGTAATCTTTAGCAGCCGGGCGGAAGCCCTTCACAAGCATTGCCCCTGCCATCCTCCTCAGTGTCTATTTGATCGGCATTGGGTATTAGCGGGCAGTTATCAACGTCCCCCGGAACGCCATCACTGTCCAGATCACAAGCGTCCCCTATACCATCTTCGTTGCCGTCAGCCTGCTCGGGGTTGGCGACTAGTAGGCAGTTATCGTAGAAATCTTCCCAGGTGTCATTGTCATCATTGTCGTCGCAAGCGTCACCGCCATCGGTATGAGTTGGTCGGCGTTGGGTACTAAAGGACAGTTGTCTTGGGTGTCACTCACGCCATCTTGGTCGCCATCATTGATTGTCTCTCTTGCATCGCCATCCATTAATAACCAGGCGTTAGGTTTGTAGACTGGGTCCTTGATTCCCGCACCGTGCTTACCGAGAGCGTGATTATAGTAATACGCGCCTGATCCAAAGCTGTTGCCGGTCCAGTGCCCACCACGTTAAGGGCTTACGCTAAGGAAAAGCCCGAAGCCATCAACATGTTGCAGGTGACCGAGCTCCGATTGGTTGCAGGGCGCATCGGTGCAAATATAGGATGTCCCAAAATTAAAGGCAGAAGGCAGTCGCCAGTTGTTTAACACTACGTTTTGGGCACCATAGGAATATTCGAGACTTTCCGCATAGGCATGGGCATCAGTCCAGCTCACTCGACCATCGGGGTGGGCGCCTGAAGCCTGCATGTAATTGGCATCTTGTATCCAGGTTACGTCTGAATAGTCGTCGTAGACCAGGCCATCTCCTATGTCAGTAAGATCTGCACTGGCAACGCAGGGCCAAGCGAGTAGCAGGAAGGTTTGTGCCGTGCGAAAGAAAATATTCATGGGTCAGCCGGTTGCTCTTTATTTTACAAGTTTACGTATCTGAAAGGCGCTTCGCAAAATAATCCGGGGTCTCTTGTTGGCCGTCTGGAGGGCAAAGCTCAGGGAGAAAACAGCGCCCATAAAAAAACGCGCCTAGGCGCGTTTTTCGTTGTACCCGGGGGACGGATTACCCGGTGAAGTTTGTTACTTCTACTGTGCTGTGTGCTTTTCTGCG
The DNA here is from genome assembly GCA_047611225.1 of Halioglobus sp. GTDB lineage: Bacteria > Pseudomonadota > Gammaproteobacteria > Pseudomonadales > Halieaceae > Marimicrobium. The sequence continues at coordinate 133,208 of JBLFWP010000004.1, read as the reverse complement.
TGCAACTCTGCGGCCTGTCAGCATTGCCAATCCCATCAGCATCAGAACAAGAGTGCCGGGAAGCGGAACGTCGGTTGGCGGAGTACAGCCTGGGTCGCCTGGAGTACAGTTCGGCGGAGGTAGACAGCCATTTGGATCGTCAGGTGGGCAGTCTTCAATAGGTGGATCAGTGTTGATATCTTCTTTCTTGGGCGACAAGTGGATGTCGGTAATCGATACCTGCTCGATGGAGAAAGTACCATTTTCGAAGATACTCTCATCAACTTCCCACTCGTAAACATGCTGGAATTCCCAGAAGGCCAGAGCTGCATCTCCTGCTCCAGGAGAGTCTGCGCCGTCGCCGAAGTGGGCGGGTGCATTGAGGCCATCGGGGCTGGAAGCAAGGTAGTTGAATTCCATAGAGGTGGCTGCTGCCAGAGCCCATGAAGGCTCGCTACCCGGTGCGGGGCTATCTTCATTTCCAGTGAAGCCACTGATGAAAACTGGGCCATCGTCTTTGTCGCCAATGCCGTGGAGAAAATCCATCGCCAGCAGATTGCCATTCAGGTCAATCTTGAGCTTGTCACTACCTGTCAGAGCTTTGAACGTTTGCTGCCCGTCTTTACCGGGATAGTCCGTTGAATTGTCGCCGTAGGTGTTGTCTTTCAGGCTAGTGGGCAGAATCAGTGCCATTTGCACAGTACCGCCTGAGCTCTTGACCATTAACGTACCGCAATCGCTGGGGTTGGTCGCACAGTCGACGCCGTTGTAGTCCAGATCAAATGCATAACCGGCGGTGTAGCCGTCTGCAGCGTTAGCTTGGCCGTTCACCTGCGCGGTGGCGCTAAGTGGGGCCAGCAAAAGCGCGGCCAGGCCAATCGCTTTTAATGTGCTGATGTTCCTCATACCAAATCCTTTATGGGCATGTACCGCCCGTTCCTCTATACCAATTTGCTTAATGCTCTACTAGTAATACTATGCACGCCGCGTGCCATATTTATAATAACGATATAAAACAGTAACTTGTGAAATTCCATTCTATCGGGAGCAGTAGCTTTGTAAAATTTTTCGACAGGCTCAGGGCCTCAATTTGTCGACTCTGTCACAAATTCCTGATTATAAAAAACAAGACTTTGTATTAAATAATCATCAAGGAAAAAGCGCCGGCTCAATGCCAGCCTGCCGTGTGGCCACTTTTTAGTATAGCTCAGGAGTTTGAGGGCTGACGAGGAAAGCGCTGTAAATTAGTACCAGCAGAGCTCAGGAAAAAGCGTTAAAAAGCACTTTCACAGCGCCGCTTTTGCCCTGATTGTGACAGCTCATAAAAGCGTCACGATAATCTCGCATGGGGTACCGGTGGGTGATGATTGGGGTGACATCAAGCCCGCGGTGCGCGATGAAGTCGAAATACCACTCCATGGCGTGTTTGCGCTGGCCTTCGAAGGTTTCTATGCCAAAGCCGTTGGAGCCGACGATGTTGATTTCTTTGAAGTACAGAGGTGTCCACTCGAAGCTTTTTGCGGGCTCTACGCCGATAATGACTACCGAGCCGAATGAGCGGGTGATGCGTAGGTCCACCTCAATAGTCTGCGCGGAAGAAACCGTGTCATAGACGACATCTACACCACCGTTGAGCATTGGCAAACCCATCCAGGGCATGTTCAGAGCGGATTCCGTGGCGACGGCGACTTGCTGGACCAGCTTTTTGGTGGGTTGATGGCGCAGTACCAGATGTGCCCCAAATTGCTTGGCCAGCGCTTCCTGATGGTCGTATCTCGCAACTGCGAGAATAGTTACGGTGGGATGGACAGCGCGCAGAATAGCTATGGCCAGCAACCCTAATGTGCCGCAACCGTAGACAAGTGCAGTGCCATTCTCCGGCGGAGGTGCCTTTAAAATAGCGTGGAAAGAAACGGCAAAGGGGTCACCCAATACAGCCTCTTCGTCACTGATCTCATCCGGAATGGGAAACCACTGTGAGTGATGCCCTGGAACCCGCTGGGCAAAGCCCCCTGTGGCGGACGCGCTATTGCCATGGTGAATGCCGCGCTCTATCGTGCCGCCCCCAAAGTTTAAACACTGCGCCAGCTTGCCCTTCTGACAAAAGTCACAAGGCTCAAGCCCTCTTGTGACACACGATAGCCAAGGGTTAAGCAGCACCCTCTGACCTACCTGATGGCTGTGCACGGCATCTCCCGTGCGACTCACCACACCTACCACCTCGTGTCCCAGAACTTGTGGCCAGGAAATCATCGAAGTCATCGGGTTGTCTACCCGCCCGTTCATAAATACTTGTTTGTAATCGCTTCCGCAAAGCCCACATAGCCGGGTTTCCACTTCAAGCCAGTCAGGGGCAGGCAGCACGGGCTCAGGTATTTCTCGCAGTTGCATGGGCGACTGCCAGCCCACGAACGCTCGAGCGGAAATATTCGACAGTAGTTTGGTGGCGACCAGTCGGAGAGGGTTGCTGGTGCTTAAGAGGGCCTGCATAGCGCTTCCCATCGGGGCATGTCGAATGCCGGTAGTGTTTATTGTAAGGCAGTTGTCAGATAAAGAAAGCGTGTGGACGATATTGGTGAGAGTTTAAGAGGGTGGCTTTCTCGGTTCGATTTCGTGCAGCGGGCATCTATACTGAGGGGCGTGTTTAGCTGATCAGAGGTTTGGTGTGAACAAAAAGAAATTATTGGGGGCGGAAGCTAGCTTCCTGATGCGATACCCCAAAGGATTTGATGATCCCGGGATGGCCTATATCAAGAAGAAGCACAGTGTCGACAAACTGGTGGGCTTCGCGCAGGATAATCTAACACGCAGCCATTTTAATCGGCCGGAACATATTGCGGAGACTGTACTAAAAGTTGTCAGCCGCTCGTCTATGGTGTCGCGCTTTGAGAAGCCGCGTTTCCGCGATTTCATCTCCTCGTTAAACTCCCATGAGAAGGTGGCATTGGCACAGGCCTACGAAAAACGCTTGTTTGGCCGCGCTAAAAAGCGCGGCTTCGAAGAACTGGTTGGCATGATGCAGCCCTTTGGCCTCGCCAAATGGTCGGTGATTTCTGTGGTGCCGTTTTATGTTTCACCCAACAAGGAAGCCTTTGTAAAACCGACCACGGCAAAAGGGATATTGGCGTATCTGGAGATTGAGGAACTTAAGTATCACCCAACGCCCACCTGGGCGTTTTATCAGGGATACCAGCGGCTACTGAAGGATATTCGAGAAACGGTTTCGGATGATTTGTCGCCGAACAACGCAGCGCTGACAGGTTTCCTGATGAGTAGTTTTTAGGAAGCGCTCAGTAAGCGTTTCGGTGCAGCGGCTCTAGGCGCTTTTACAAAGTGGCGGCTAAGTTACTACAAGGGCCGTACGCGAATATTCCGATACCACACAGGATCGCCGTGATCCTGTAACACGATATAGCCTTCATCAGATTTCCCGAAGCGCGGCATGTCTTTGAACTTACTGGCGGCGACCAACGTGTTCCACTTTTCACCACCGCGTTCAACATCGACCACGCGCTGCCCATTCAGCCAGTGCTCTATGTGGTTATCCTTGATTCGAATACGAACGTCGTTCCACTCGCCTGGTGCACGCACCGTTTCAGGTTCCGCTGCAATCAAGTCGTAGAGATCCCCGGCACGGTGGGTATGAATTTTACCGTCGGAGTGCCCGTCGTTATCCAGCACCTGCATTTCGATGCCGGTGAGCCAAGGCGTGTTTTCTGTTTCATCGGTGACCAGATAGAAGATGCCGCTGTTACCGTTCTCGGAAATTTTCCATTGCAGGCTGAGCTCGAAGTTACGAAATTTTTGTGGGTAGTAAATCAGATCGCCGCTGGGGCCTCCAAGAGCGACGCTATTGATAAGGTCCCACATGGGGAAAGCGCCCGCTTGATTCAGTGTGAGTGTACCATTGCTGACAGACCATTTTTGCACATCATTCACATCGCCGCCGTAGTTGCGCCAACCCGTGAGTGTTTCGCCATCGAACATTTCTTGCCAGCCTTCACTGTCTTCTCCAGTGGCGCTTTCTACTGCGGGGGCGTTTTCAATTACTGCTGCGGCTGCGGGAATTTTGTTGAGTGTGTACCACGCTTCGGCTGTCCACAAAGCGCTTCCGGTTGCAGATCGCAGACTTTCTGGTAATCGCAGGTAAACCACATAGCCCGGTTTTAAGCCGGAAATTTTTGCGCGTATGCTGAGTCGATCCTGTGATACTTCAAGCGCGCTGGCGTGCAGCTCAGTCTCGTCGTATTTGGGGCCGCCGTACTGCTCATTGGGGTGATAGAACCACTGCTTAACGATGACGTCAGCCGCGTCCAATGTTGTGCCGCTGGCCAGCGGCTGTGTGAGTTCCAGCTCAAAACCATAGGACTGCGCTCTCACGGCTTTTATCTCAAAGGCCTTGTTGCCCAGATACGATATACGCTGCAGCCCGTGCCAGGGTTTGTTAAATTCCCCCCAGTTGGGGCGGCTGCCGGCCCCGCCAATATAAATGGCGTCGTCCGGCCCTCTCACCAGCCTATTCACTGGCCCCTGAAAGCCGGCGCTGAAGTGAAAAGCAGCACCCTGCAGTTCGCCGCCTACCTCTTCCATGAACACGCGCTTGATGCCGCCGTTGTAAACGTCACCGTGAATCATCTGGCCCGCGTAGGGCCCTTCTTGTAGCAACAGTGGTTGGGTAGGGGAGTTGCCTACTTCGTCCTGCGGCAACCAGACAATGGGCGGCAATTCCTGCGCCGCCATTACATTTTTATCCGGCACGGCGCGCGAGCCATAGAAGCCCCCTTCGCGTATACGTAACAATTTACTCGCGGGCAACCAGTCGCCCTGATTGTCGGTCACAAAAATATCGCCGCTGGGGTCGCTGGTGATGCCGTTGGGAGTGCGAAAGCCGGAGGCTATGACAGTCGAGTTACCCGCGTGATCCATCTTCAACAGTTTGCCCTGTGTAGGCTCTTGATCCGGGCAGCTGGCGCCGCCTGGTAATACACAAATAGACAATAGAAAGTAGAAGTTGTCCTGTTGGTGCAGCAGGCCAAAAGAAAAGGAGTGGAAGTTGCTGTTGGCGGGCCAGTCGTAACCCACGGTGCGGTATCTATCGATAATTTCATCACCGTTGTTGTCTATGAGTTCTGTGAGCTCTTGTTTCTGCAGCACAAAAATCTGATTGCCTACTACGGTCAATCCCAGTGGTTCTTGCAAGCCCTCAGCAATGCGAGTTACCCGTTGCTCAAGAGGCGCATTGAAGTCGAGCAAAAATACCGCGCCGTCTTTATCCCAGCTGGACAGTACAAGTTTGCCGTCTTCGCGGAAGGCCATGCCGCCCACTTTGGCCTCAAAACCTTTCGGTGCAAGGTTCTCAAGTTTGAAAGAAGGGTGCAGTGATTGCAGGCGAGGTAATACTGAGTAAGTATCCGTGGCGACATAAGCTTGGCCGTTGTCATCTACTGGGGAGTTCAGGTCGTTTTCGGGTTCGCCAACGCGCAATATGTAGGCAACTGCTGCCTCGGCGTCTTCTGCGCTGAGTTGTGGATGGGGGGGCATTGCTACCTGCCCCCAGATGCCTACGCTGCCCTGCAGTACGCTGCGGGTCAGCGCGTCTACAACTTCTTCCTGCAATCTGCCTTCGAATTTACTGGAGATTTGTGACCATGCCGGCCCGGCTATCTTGTGTTGTTCGCCGTGACAACCCAAACAGTCGCTGTTGGCGATGACTATTTTTCCTCGCTCCAGTTCGCTGGAATTGGCTGTGCGCCCTCTATCGGTGGCGCCAATGGACTTCAGCGGGGTGGAGTTTGTCAGAGCAAATCGCAGGGTGCCAGCAGCGATATAGCGTTCGCCATCGCCCGTGCGAAAGCCAACATCCAGTGGCGCAAGACCATCGACTTGTTTAAAGGTTCTGGTGAAAAACGGGCCATTGCCATCCTCTGTGATCTCTGGCTGTTCGGTGAGCTCTACTCGGACGTCCTGCGCCTGAAGTGCAAAGCGCATGGCGGCTGTTTTTCTCTCGGCGCCGTATTCGTGGCCCAGGTAAATAACCGTAGCCGGCATCTCGACGCCATCGCGTTCAATGAACCAGCTGGAACCTTTTTCATCGCGCAGATACCAGGACCCGGTGCTGCTAGGTTGTGGGCCGTGTTTGTAGTTGTAGGCTGCGCCTTCAAATAATACGTCGCCCTCCCACACCTGATAGAGGGACTGCTGCTGGGTATCGTAGGCCGCCCATAGTCCTGGCTGTAGAGCAAACTTCAACATGCGGGGTTGGGTATCCAGATTGCCGCGTATCACCCAGGGTGCATGTCCTCTGCCGGCGATTTGCTCGCGTCCGTAGGACGGATCACTGACGAGGGACTCATCGACCCCATAGAGCTCCAATTTCACAACGGCAACAACAGCGCTCAATCCGTGCTTCTTCCCCAGCTCCAGCAGAAACATCAGATCAGACTTCGAAGCGATACCTTGCTTGATGACATAGTTGATGCTGAGACCGCCAAGAGCGGTCAGCATCACCAGAATGAGAGCCAGGGTGGTGATGAGTTTCTTCATGGGCCTATTATTTGCCTTATTGTCTACAGGATGTGCGGGTCAGATCAGCACTGACCATCATAGCCTTGACTGGTATTGGTGCAAGTTATCTTGTGGGCTGGCGTTGGATTTTTCGATGCGTTGTTTATCGTAGGAACCATAGCTTACTATGGGTGCGTGTGATGCGCGTAGCAGGTGCTACGACGACCAAGACTGCGACTGAGTCAACAGGCGATGAAGAAACTGTGCTAACGGAATTTACCAGCAACTATGCAGCCTATGAGTATCCCCTGGCGGCGTCCCAACTGTTCCTTGCTATGTTGGGTATGGGCGCATTGCTGACGCCCCGCGATTTCATGTTGGAAATTCAGCGGCCTAAGGGTTTACTCGTAGGCATCAGTTTTCAATGGCTGTTGGTACCGCTGATTGCATTTGCCGTAGGTGCTGTGCTGCCGGTACCCGCTGGAATAGCGGCGGGGCTTATTATGGTTGCGGCTGTGCCCGGTGGAACCCTGTCGAACATCCTGACGCTGTATGGCCGGGGCAATATAGCCCTGTCGATTTCACTCACTTCACTGACTACGGTGGCGGCATTGGCAGCCACTCCGCTGTTGTTGAAGATTTATCTTTCACAGTACTTGCCTGAAAATTTCACCATGCCCACTGGGCGCATCGCTGTGGATATTTTTTTCACCCTGATTATTCCGTTGTTGCTGGGAATGTTGGTTCAAGCGCGAGCCAGTATTGAGAGCTCGGCGCGGTTTTCCAAAATTTCAATTCGTGTAAGTCTTATGTTAATCGTGGTGATGGTAGTGGGTGCAGGTGGAAGCGGCAGACTGTCTGCTGATGCCTACGGAGTGATGGGCATTGCCGCACTGGTGATATTTGCGCTGGCAGTGCAGGGCAGTTGTATTTTGGCGAGTCGGTTGCTGGACCTGCCACACAGAGATGGCCTTGCGATTCTTATCGAGGCGACGTTTCGCAATATTTCCCTGGCAGTGGCGGTGAAGGCCGTTGTCTTTCCGGCTCAGCCGGGTGTGCTGGACCCGATTGGGGATGCAGTGCTATTCGTTACGTTTTTATACGGCGGTATTAGTATGTTTCTGTCCGTTGTGCCTATGCTTATGCACCGTCGTATTACCCCGCAATCCTACCCACCATAAGGCCTCCCCCGAGATACGATGCCCCCGTGGATATCTCGAATTCACTCACTTTTAGCGGTTTTGAAAGCTGCGTTTGATACGCTTGGATTTATTATAAGACTGGTGACATAAAATAATGCCCACCCCGAATCTATATGCTAGTCTAATTGCATTCGTTTGGCTGACTGCATATTCCTAATTCGCGGTGGGCTAAAATTCAGCGCGGCTAGCCTGTACAGCAGATGTATTTCAAAAAGGCCGCAAATCGAAGCTGGAGAGCTCAAAATGACCGTAAAAGCTATCGATCCCTGGGTTAATGTCAGCATGGGTGCTGTGGCAGATGCCGACTTCATGAAAAAAGTGAAGGAGGAGTACTTCAAAGGCGGCGATGACTTCTTTAAGAATATTGAAGCCGATGAGCTCATCGAGCGCATGGATCGCATTGGAGTGGAAAGGGCCTTCCTTACTGTTGACCCCTACCGCCCGGAACAGCGGGTGCTGGATTTCACTACCCAATATCCAGACCGTTTTTACATTGCAGTGCAGCCACGTCTCCAAAAAGGCATGAAGGCTTTATGGGCGATGGAAGATCTGGCACGGGATTATCCGGTTATCTTAGCGCGGGTAACGCCCTTCGAGCTGGATCTTCCACCCAGCGATCCCCTGTATTACCCCTTCTATGCAAAATGTATTGAGATGGATATTCCGGTGGGTGTTAACACCGGCCTTCCTGGGCCTCCGGTTGCGGGAGATTGTCAAAACCCAATGTATCTCGACCGCGTGTGCCTGCATTTTCCAGAGCTTAAACTCATTATGCAGCACGGCGCTGACCCATGGTGGGACATTGCGATCCGCTTGATGATCAAGTATCGCAATCTCTATCTGATGACGTCGGCCTACTCTCCCAAGTACCTGCCCGAATCATTGCTGCACTATATGAATACACGGGGTAAGCACAAAATTATGTTTGCCTCGGATCACCCGGTGTTATCCATGGACCGCTGTATTTCGGAGGCGCAGGAACTCGATTTGCGTCCGGGAATACTGGAGAACTACCTCTACAACAATGCCCATGCAGTACTCTTCGGCGAGCGCAGTCCGCGCTACGGTGAATTTAAGTAGATCGGAGTCGCTTAACAGGGATGTTTGCTGGACTCCACTGACGCAAGACAGGAGATCCTGCTATGTCGGAATCAGCAAGCTGTAATCATAAACTACGCTGCGCCATTGTCGCCGCGACACTTGCCACTACGCCCGTTACACTTGCACAGGAAGAAGGCTGGGCCCTCGAAGAAGTTCTCGTAACTGCCCAGAGGCGGGTGGAATCCCTACAGAAAGCTCCTCTTTCAGTGACGGCGCTAACTGCAGAAACCATTGCCGAACTGGGTATCGTCGACATAGAAGCGCTGACGCGTTTTGCACCGAACGTTACGGTGAATAAATTACCAGCGGGCTCGTCTGCATCTACCGTTAGAATTCGCGGTGTTGCCAATCCCGAAGTGGTTATAACCACTGATCCCAAAGTTACTCTTTATGTGGACGGCGTACTCATCGCAAAGTCTGCAGGCTCCATGCTGGACTTGATTGATCTGGAGCGGATTGAAGTTTTACGCGGTCCGCAAGGCACTTTGTTTGGCCGTAACGCGGTGGGTGGTGCTATCGCCGTACACACACGAGAGCCCACGGAAGATTTTGAGTTTTCCCAGACCTTTGATGTAGGTAATCTCGATCTGTTTGAAAGCCAGACCATGATTAACGTGCCGCTGATGGACAACGAAGCGGGGACCTTGTTGGGTCGCGCGGTTTATATGTATCACGTGCGTGATGGTTGGGTGCAGAATGAGGCGGGCGATGACTGGGGAACAGAAGATAGGCAGGCCGGCCGTATTAATCTGGCGTGGGCTAAGGGCGAGTGGTCCGCAAGGTATACCTACGATAAAACCAAGTGGCGCGAAAAAATTCCCGCACCTTATCTTGAGGCGGTAGCTGATTTCACAATCGATGGAACGCCCAAAAACGATTCGCTGGCTTCGATTGCTCCGGGCCTGATTGCCGACACTCTAGCCGCGCTGGGTCGCGAAGAGACCACATTGGATGAATTCATACTGACCCACCGTGCCTCGGTTGTGCCGGGAGAATTCATCGGCGATCATGATCTAGACATCTTTGGCCATGCGCTGACAGTAACGAAAGAGTTTAGCGATCTAGGTGTGTTCGGTGACGTCACCCTGAAATCAATTACTGCATTTCGTGAATTGGATTCCAGCAGCCTTGCGGAGCTGGACGGCACGCCAGTACCCCTGAGCAGATTTGATACCATCAAGAAAGAACAAGACCAGACCACCCAGGAATTCCAGTGGGTGGGTAATACTTTCGACGATCGCCTCGACTATGTGTTGGGCTTTTACTATTTCGACGAGACCGGCGTAAACCTCGGCACCAACACCGCGCTTGATTTCAGAATAGGAGGCTTTCCTCAGCCCTTTTCAGAAATTGCTGAAGACGTAGGTATCGATAACGAAGCCTGGGCGATCTTTGGTCAAGGTACCTTGGCTGACGTTTTTGTAGAAGGCCTCGATCTCACACTGGGCTTACGCTATACCCAAGAGTCTCGCGGTGTCTATATTGATCGCGTGGAGCTGCGTGCAGGTGCACTGCAAGATCAACAATGCGACCCGGCAGCGGCAGATTTCGACGCTGACTTGTGCTATTCCTTCACCGTTGATCAGCAGGAGAGCTTCGACAACCTCTCACCGATGGCGAATGTGAGCTATCAGTGGAACGATCAGAACATGAGTTATTTTCGTATAGCCACGGGTTACCAGAGTGGCGGTTTCAATGGTCGAGCTACCAGCTTTGGCGCAGCGACTACGCCGTATAAGGAAGAGACTTCCATTTCATATGAGCTGGGTTTCAAGAGCAGCTTGTGGAAGCAGCGGCTAAACTTGAATACCGCTATCTTCTACACCGAAAGCGATGATCTACAGCTGGCCAGTTTCCCGCCCGGCTCCGACAACCCCAACGTAGGCACTGTGATTACCAACGCGGGTAAGTCACACATTTACGGCGGTGAGCTGGAGATGGTCGCGCTGCTCACACCGGATCTGGAAATGTATTTCAACTACGCCTATCTGAAGTTGGAGTTTGACGAGTACGTACTTGGCTTTGACGATGTAGATGGTGATGGCATTCGCGAGACACCGGTAGATGTGGCGGATGAAACGCGCAATGTGCAGGCGCCGGAGAATTCCTTTGGCTTTGGTCTGCGTTATGCCGCAGGCGATATCGGTATCGGTAAGCTCTCTGCTCGCGTCGATATGACCTGGCAGGACGATATCCTGTTTGCCGGCGGCGCGGGTATTCAAACAGTGAATGCGCCCGAGTTGGATACTACGGCTAAGGAAACTCGCCCAGTGAATCAGCAGAGTGCTTACACACTGGTAGATGCGCGCATCATTTTGGAAAAGATACCGCTAGTCAGTTCCGGGAACCTGAAGCTCGCCTTGTGGGGTCGCAATCTTACCGATGAAGACTACCGTTATGCGTCGGTGGATTTGGTGGAGAATCTTGGTATCGGTGTTGCCCACTACGGGGACCCTCGCACCTATGGACTGACTCTCAGTTACGATCTGCGCTAAGGCTGTCTGTTAGTTTGTTTGGCGATACCAGATAGGCGAAGTGTAAGCCCGCTCCGCAATACTGACAGGGTGGCCAGCGGCCTCGTCTAGTCCCAGAGCTACCGCATCGTACTGAGAGTGTCTGGGCGTGGGTATTTCCAGTACGCGGGCGTAGTAAAAGGCCGCTTGGCCGGGATCGAAGTCGAGATCCTGCCAGTAAGCGAAGAGGCTAGCTGCACCTATACTGTTGTTATAACTTGCTGTGTGTCCGTCAACGGTATTCCCCACAGCGGGAAGTTGCCCCGCTGTATTTGGCTGGCGTTCTCCCGACCACGCGACATCAATAATTGTCTCCTGGCTGATCCCTGCCGAATCTAACCACCCCTTAATAATTTGGATACGATCGAGATTCGCGCCGCGAGGATCTTTCATAGCGCTTGCGGTAAAAGTCGGAAGAGTATCAGCCACTGAGCGGGTGGGAAGTTCGCCGCCCATTGCTATTGACTGGGTCGATGTCTCATCCGCGAAGCCCTTCACCTCCCAACTGCCAGAGAATTGCACAGTAAGCCGTGGTCCGGTGGTCGCGTAGACTTCCTTGCGCTGGAAAGCTTTGAGAATTTCCTCGCGAGTGTTGTCCTTCGCCCAGACCGCGGCAAGGCCAGAGGCAGACATATCCCAACCGGTTGCGCTGCCTTCTCCCCCTATACCCTGGGTTTTGTTGGCAGGTACTGAATCCGGCGCCAGCTTGCCGTGAAAATAGCGCTCTTCTGCGGAGGCCATTCCTGTGTGGGAGTCGGTAGAGCCAATCATGCCGAACTGATAAGGATTAACGCCTTTGTCAGCTGCTATTTCCAACCCTCGCTTGAGAGCGGTGCGCACAAAATCTCCCGGCTGTGGCTCGTAAGCTGTGGCGTAGGCTTGTATGTAGAAGGTGTATCGTTCGAAGTTCGCGAAGCTGTCATCTGCTGAATAGGCAGGGTGAGTTTCTGAATCGCCTTTGACCTGGGTAGCCTCCACTACCGGCTCCCATTTTTGCCGCAGCCGTAAATACTCATCGTCAAACATTTCGCCGCGCAATGTCTGAAGAGGAAACATATAGCCTTTGGAGAGGTTTGAGTTGTGTGGAATAGAGACAAAGTGCGCGTTACTGCTCTTGCTGGTTTCTTCCAGCCAGCGCCAAAGATCTTCCGGATAGGGGCTGTCATCGCGTGAGAAGGGTAGATAGGCCGCGGCGCTTGCGGCATTGCCGTCTGTAAAGACCACCCTGTGCAAATTGGCGCCGCCTGGTGTGGAGGTCCACTCCCAGCCAATGATCGCTGAAAACTCTCCTGGGGCGTTGTGAGCATCTGCCGCTGCGGCCACATCCCGCCAGCCTATGGCCACCATGTTTTGCTGCCCTGGTAGGGCCGTGGCTTCTTGTTCAAACAACTGCGCCGCTCGTTCGCGGGCGTTCATGGGTGTGGCTGTTTGAGATTCGAAGGCGTCCATGGCGTAGCCGTCGGCCAGCGTAAACTGAAACAGTTTGGTGGCGAACCAAACGATGATGCTGTCCAGAAACCCCAGCTCGGAAGTATCAACACTGCCACTGTGAACTTGGCGAATACCGCCTAGAAATTCTGCATGATCTGACACGACCAAAAAGTCCAGAGGCGTTTCTATCTGCACACGGCTTCGATGATAGGGATGAATAACTGGCTGGCCCTTGGCGTAACGGTAGGCGGTGTCTGGGTCGGCGGAGAAGTTACCCGTGAGATAGGCGTCGGCTGAGTAGGATGAGTGTAGGTGGGTATCGCCCCACAGTAGTTGCTTTTCCTGAGCGCTGACATCGGCGCTGACTAGCAGTACCAGTATTAAGCCACTAAATGCTGAGCGAAAGAGGGCGTTGGTAGACATGGGTGGCATGCTCGCTATAATCTGACAGCATGTCAAACTCTTAGCCGCAGCTAGATAATCCGCCGATCGACAACAAGGTAAGCCTTATGGATTTCCGAGCAAAAGTCGCTGTGGTAACTGGGGCATCTTCAGGTATTGGTAGGGTAACTGCGATATCACTGGCGCAAGCTGGCGCTACGGTTGTGTCTACTGCCAGGCGTGAAAACCTGCTGGAGGAGGTGAGTGCAGCCTGCTGTGAGTACACTGCAGACAGCTGCCATATCGCTGGGGATCTTTCCGACAAAGCCTTTGCAGAATCACTAATTGCGCAAACCGTAGAAAAATTCGGGCGCATAGACATACTGATCAACAATGCAGCAGTACCCATGCATCGTCCCATCTATGAAATTTCTGCGGAACAAGCTGAAGACGTCATGCAGGTCAATTTTCTGTCCTGTCTGTGGACCACCTTTGCCGCCATACCGCATATGTTATTGCAGGGTTCCTCGGGTATTGAGGCCGGCGTGATCGTTAATGTGTCTTCCTTTGCCGCTACGGTGTGCCCCACACAAGAAACTATTTATGCCGCATCCAAGGGCGCAATGAATGGTTTCACCCGCGGCCTGTGGAACGATTTGGCTGGTTCGGGCATTCACTGTGTATTGGTTATACCTGGCCCCATCGAAACAGAAATTTGGGATAAATTTGAAGATGAAAACGCCTACAGCGGGCGGCTTTATCCCGCCCAGATGGTGGCAGATGAAATTTTGTCCGCTATCCGTAAAAAACGTTTTGAAGTCACCGTACCGCGGCGTAACCTGCAGTTGGTCACAGCGCGGATTTTTGCTACTTTCCTGCCTTCACTTATTCGCAAAGGGGTGGCGAGAATGAATCCGGTAGCGCCAACAACGGTTTACAATGCCATTGCCAGAGCAGCGGATGGCAGACGAATGGGGCTGGACGACTAGTCTACTACCTGCATCCCAACCAGTTTATCGATAAAAGGAATGTAATCTGTATGGATCTCTTTCGTCAGGGCGTATTGCTAGTGGCACTTTTGCCTAGCATGCTGATCGCCGAAGAAATGCCTAACCCTGAAGCGCAATCGATTGCCGCTACCGTGCCGCCCTTTGAGCGCACTGAGGTGCGAGAGCCCTGTACTCAATACGATGCCTTGCGCCGTCCTTTTTATGGCGACACACATGTGCATACCGCCTGGTCCTTTGATGCGTCGGCCCAGGATACGCGCAACAAACCGGCTGATGCCTATGCTTTTGCCAAGGGCGGTACGCTCAAGGTACAGCCCTATAGTGAAGACGATGTTGCACAGCGTGAACTGAAGCTGGACAGGCCGCTGGACTTTACTGCTGTCACAGACCATGCGGAATTTTTGGGCGAAATGGCCCTGTGCACACAGCCCGATTCCCATGGCTACAATCACCCTGCCTGTTTGTCTCATCGTTACATGCCTTCATTGTCACAGATGGTTTTTGGTGGTTATGGCCTAGGTCTGAAGCGACGCTGGGGTCTGTGTGGAGATGAGGGTGAATATTGCATAGAAGCGACAGAAAGCACTTGGCAACTGATTCAGGACGATGCTGAACAAGCCTATGACCGCAGTGCTGATTGTGAATTCAGCAGCTTTGTGGCCTACGAATGGACGGGTACTGTGGCATTGGGTACTAACATTCATCACAACGTTATTTTTCGTAACAACAAAGTTCCTACGCGGCCCGTGAGTTGGATGGACACGCCTTCACAGATGCAACTGTGGGACTACTTCGAAAAAGATTGTGTGCAGGATCAACCGGGTTGTGATGCCATTGCGATTCCACATAATTCCAATCTTAGTGGTGGCCTGATCTTTGAGTCCGCGAGACTCGAAGACGGAAACATACCAGAGGCTGCTGTGGATGCCGCAGAAGCATCCCGTCGCGCGCACTGGAATCCTTTGTTTGAAGTTATGCAGCACAAAGGCTCTTCTGAGTGTGACAGCCGCATTGCAATTTGGGCTGAAGATGAGTTTTGTGATTTTGAAAAACTCCCGTACGACACCTTTGGCTCGAAAAATACCGGGGAACATGGCAGCGGCCCGCTGTATTGGCTGAAACGGGTATTTGGTGGCAAAAAGTTCCAGAATACGCTCCCACCTGGAGAAAGTGCCTTCCTGCGTTGGGCGTTGAAGGAGGGACTGCAGCAGCAAGAGGAATTGGGCGTCAACAGTTTCAAATATGGTTTGATCTCTAGTACAGACACGCACATTGCCGCGCCGGGCTTGGCGATGGAAAAAAATCATCCCGGCCATGGCGGCGCAGGAATGGGCTCCCGGGGTGATGTTCCGGACGGTTTGCCAGATGAGCTGGAGTTCAACCCGGGCGGTCTTGCGGTGCTTTATGCGGAAGAGAACAGTCGCGATTCCCTGTTCGCCGCTATGCGTAGGCGCGAGGCCTACGCCACCAGTGGGACCCGACCTACGCTGCGCTTTTTCGGTGGCTGGGATTACTCGGACAGTCTGTGCCAGGCTCCCGATATGGTGGCACAAGGGTATGCCGGTGGCGTGCCTATGGGCGGGGATTTGCCACCGTTACCGGTAGGCGGGAAGGTTACCCCGAAGTTTGTACTGTCAGCCACAGCGGATAGTGGTACCCGGGAATATCCCGGTTCGCGGCTGCAGCGTATGCAACTGATAAAGGGTTGGTACGAGGATGGTGAGCTGAAAGAGTTGGTGTTGGATGTGGCGGGTGGCGCTAACAATGCCTCTGTGGATGTAAACACCTGCCAACAGAGTGGCGCTGGGCATCAGCAATTGTGCAGCGTTTGGGAGGACACGAATTTCAACCCACAGGCCCAGGCATTTTATTACGCGCGCTTGCTGGAAAACCCCAGCTGTCGTTGGAGCCAGCATCTATGCGCCGATGCCGGTGTGCGCTGCGACGACCCGGTAACGATCCCTGGCGGTATGGAGAACTGCTGTGCCGCTGAGCATCAAAAAACGATTCAGGAGAGGGCGTGGAGTTCTCCCATCTGGTATACACCGGCGCAGCAGGTTAGCATTGAGGCCTTGGTAGAGGAGCAATCTTCAGTGCTCTCCTCAGGGCAATCTTCAGGACAATCTTCAGGACAATGAAATGACAGATAAAGTTGTACCGTTTACACCCGGACAGGAAAAATTTGGTTCTTGGTTGATTAGCCGAGTGGGCCGTTGGCAGACTACAGTTTACGAGCTAAGCGGTGGGCGCCTGTGGAATAAATTTCTTGGCGGCCCGGTTGCGATTCTCTCTACGGTGGGACGCAAGTCCGGTGTGCTGCGCAAGGTGCCGCTGCTATTTTTGCGTCATGGTGAAAACGTGGTGATGACAGCCTCTAAAGGTGGCATGACAGTACTGCCGATCTGGTACCACAATGTGGCAGCTGCCGAGACGTCTGATATCCAAATTGGCACCGAGAAAAAAACCTACCAGATGCGTGAAGCCAATGCCGAGGAGGAAGTTGAGTTATGGCCTTTACTGGAAGAAATGTACCCCAGTTATGTTGAGTATCGAGCGCGCACCGAGGGTGTTCGCAGTATCCCGGTGTTGATTTTCTCTCCCGTGGAAGGGCAATAAGCGGATGTCCGAAGCGAGTGTGCCAGTAGTGATTGAACCCAGGCCTGGAAAATATCGCCACTACAAGGGCGGTGAATATGAGGTGCAGGGCGTCGCAACTCACTCAGAGACTGCAGAGCAGCTGGTCGTTTACAGGCCCCTATACGGAGAGGGGGCGCTGTGGGTGCGCCCCTTGTCGATGTTTCTGGAATCAGTGGAGCATGAAGGGGTGGAGCAGCTTCGCTTTGCCTATATTGAGGTTTGAGATGTATATAGACGAGAGGGGCTAGCGCTTCAGAAGTAGCGATAACTTACGTCTAGCCCATAGCTCCTTCCATCACCCCAAATAACGGCCCGGCTCGCTTGCGGCAAGTTATCCAGTGTAAACGCCTCGTAGTCCTCATCGCCCAGATTCTTACCCCACAGCGCAATCGTCCACTGGCCGCCCAAACCTTCTATTTCCGACAGTGCCAGGCGCGCATTGACTAGATCGTAGGAAGGCTTAAAAACGGTCGCACTGTCTTCCTGCCTATCGTCGACAAAGTTGTAGCTGACATTCGCATTGAGCAGCCCTAGTGAACCAATCGGTGTGCTGTAGTCCAGCACTGTACTGTATGTGTGTTTAGGCGCGTTAGTGAAGGAGAATTCATCAAGACCACCGGTGAAAGGATTGTCCACAGGGTCCAGTTCGGAATCCAGGTAAGCATAACTGAACTGCAGCAATAGCCCTGCGCTGGGCACCACTGTAATGTCCATTTCGACTCCGCTCATTTCCCCTTCATCAATATTGAAAACACGTGTGCCGGATATGGTGCCGGGTATCTGGAAGTTGTACTGGAAGTCTTCGAACTTTTGCTGAAATAGCGCGAGATTAAAGCGCATCATACGGTCGAATAATTCGCCTTTGAATCCAAGCTCGCTAGAACTTAGCTTTTCTTCCTTAAAACCGTTGCTGAAACCTTCTTCTTCCGGGTCTCGAATATTGTAGCCGCCACTTTTATAGGCCTCGGCGAATTTTCCGTAAACATTGATCGTATCGGACCAGTCATATTCAAGTATAAAAGTGAAGGAGTCGTCGTCGAAGGTGTCGCCGGTTTTGACGTCGAAAAATGTTGTACCCAATAAGTTTGTGACGGAGGTGTCGTTGTCCACCAGAATCATATCAACCACTGTGCGTTCGGCGTCTCTTGAGTCTTCGGAGTGGCGCCAGCCCACCGTAGCGTGCAGGCGTTTCTCAAGTATATCCGGCGTCCAGGTTAGTTGAGTGAAAAAGGCCAGTGCATCGTTATCGATTTTATTGAACTCTGAACCGACGTTGTTGATGGTTCCTCCCAGAAAAGGGGATGCACTGAAAATATGGTGGAGGGTGCCAGCGTCCTCTTGCGCTTTTTCGTAGAAATAATAGAGCCCGGCCATGTAATCCAGAGAATCCCCCAAATTACCCAGGAATTGAAATTCCTGGGAGAATTGCTCTTGCTCCAGATGAGGCCTTACCGCTGGCAGGTCGAGGCGATCTTCTCCGGCATTCGGGCCCACAACGGTTGCATTAAAATCAATACGAAAGCCTTCGGCAGAGCCGCTGGCAAAGTCGATATAGCTCTCATCATCCAGTTCACGGTAGGCAGTGATGGACTTGAATGACATGCTCTCACTAATACTCCATTCAATATTGAGAGTGTGGCCGTCGATCCTGGTGTCCGTTGGCAATAGTGGTTGGGTGGTTGTGAGTTGGCCGAACCTTTCGGGACTGTAGTCGATATAGTTTTCAGCAATGACACCGATTACGCTCAGCAGGCCATCGCCTGCTTCTCTTGGGATAACAGCCTGCGCAGTATGGTTGTAGTAGCGGATGGAGGACTTGTCGTAGCTGTAGTCAAGTGTCAGGTCGTCTGTGAGGTCTGCACGAAAATCCAGCCGGAAGCCTTCACTTTCACGATCACCGAAGTCACCGCCTGGTCCGTTGTTGTCCATAAAGCCGCCAACATCTTGATAAAAATAGGCGACTTTGGCGGCCGTGTTGTCTGTTAGCGGAACATTGAGAGAGGTCTTACTGCTGAACAGATCGAGATTCCCTGTGCTCAGCGTCTGCTCGAAGTTGAAATTTTCTACATCGGGCTTTCGGGTGATCAGCCGAATAGCACCGCCTGTGGTATTGCGCCCATACAGCGTGCCCTGCGGGCCGCGCAGTATTTCAATGCGCTCCAGATCCGCAACGTCAAAGGCGAGCCCGGTAGATCGGGCAATGTAAGCGCCGTTGAGATAGACGCCCACTGCAGCGTCTTGAGTGATTTGTGTGTCGGTGAGACCAACGCCACGTATGAATAGGCGCAATGTTTGGTTATTGGCAGGGAAGCGGTCGATATTTAGGTTTGGCACCAGCCCATTGAGGCTGTCTATTCCGGTGATACGTTGTTTTTCCAGCTGTTGGGCATTCATGGTGAACAGTGAGATAGGAATGGACTGAGCGGACTCGGTGCGATGCTGTGCTGTGACCAGTACCTCTTCCAGCGAAGTTTCACTCTCTTCGGCCAGCGCCGCTGGCAGGGAGGATGAGGCGAACAATACTAATGCCGCGAGTACAATCGAACGCATATTTCACTCCGGTGCTATTATTCTCTGCTTTATTATCATAGTTTTTGACAAACTATCAAAAATGGATAGGCTAGTCTATTCAAAATGGTGCGTGAATCCGAAAATTATTATTGCAGGGAATGGGTCGAATGAAAAATGACGAATGCCTGGATCGATACGGAGCCACGGCGCTTGTAACGGGTGCCTCCTCGGGAATTGGTGAACAGTTTGCGATACTTCTGGCGGCCAAAGGATTTGATTTGTTAATCACCGCGCGCCGTGAAGATAAGCTCGCGTCGCTAAAAGAAAGGCTGGAAAAAGAGCACAAGGTGACTGTGAGTTACTTTGCCTGTGATCTGTGTGAACCGGTCGAGGTGGAAGCGCTAATCGAGCGAGCCCAATCAATGAATATTGGCCTTGTTGTCAGCAACGCGGGTTATGGCGTATCCAAGGGAGAGTTTTTGAGCATTGAACAAGACGCGCTATCGGCAATGTATCAGGCCAACAGTCTCGCGCCCGCGAGAATCGCGAGAGCTCTATTGCCCTCGATGGTGCAAGCGAAACGCGGCGGGTTTATTTTCACCGGTTCTATGGAAGGGGATGCGGTATTTCCTTTGTCGGCCGCTTATGCGGCCTCCAAAGCCTTTCTGCACAGCCTGGTAATGGCTCTGTGGTACGAAGTGAAAAGCAGTGGCGTAGATGTGCTGTTACTGGCACCTGGTTCAACTGACACCAACGCGCCCATTAGTCAGGGTATTAGTCGCGATCAGTTAGTGGGAGTGATGAGTCCGGCGGCCGTCGCAGAACAAGCGCTTGCGCATTTGGGAAAGCAGCCGCATTTCACACCGGGTTTCCACAATCGTTTCTTTGTTGCATTGCTGAGACTATTGCCTAAGAAAATGGCTATCGCTCTAGCGGGTGGGGGAATGAAGCAAGCGATGCAGAAGTCGGCTGCTTAGGACGGTCGGGATCGGTGCGCTGCCATTAGTGCGGCGATAAAGTCATTGCCGAAGTCGTTTGTGATTGCCGTGGGGGCATTCTGCAGTAACCGTTTGATAATTTCGTCGTCCGGTTTTCGTGCAGTGCCATTACTTTTGTCCCAGCGCACATAGAAAGCTGTCAGAGCTTCTGTAGTCAATCCATTCATGCACAGAATCTTCCATTGGTAATACAGTGCAGCACGCTCAAGGAAACTCTGTTTCTTTACAGGATCTGTCAGGCCCTCGTCATCCTCCAGCGGTAACAATGGGTCTGCCTTGGCTAATGCCGCTGCGAAGATGCCATTATGATTGGTGGCGAGGAGTTCGCCTTCAGATGAGAATCGTTTTACGTTGCCGTAGCCGCAACTGGGGCTGCCCTTTACTAAAATGTAAGCCGTTAGCGATGGTGTCTCGGTCAGAACCTGTAGTGCGTAGGATTGAATGGCCTGCGTGTGATCGTGTTGATGCGTTGCTACATCCAGCACGCGTACATTGGGTTCTTCTCCTACCAGATGGATAGGCTGGCGCGGTACGCCCAGCCCGATGGCCATTTCCGGGCAAAAGACACGGGTTTCGAATGTTTCGCAGATTGCGCGCACCTGGTCGTTGGCGTCGTTGCTCTCGCCGTTGTAGCGCACCGCGTTACCCGCCAGACACGACCCAATTCCCAATAAAGGCCCCATGGGTGGCTTGTTTTTTGGCGTTAGCATGAAGCTGTCATTGATGTAGTCCTCTATGGCGTAAAACCTTACACAGCTTGTGGGCGAGGGGGAAGCGCATACCGACAACATTGCCTCGTTTGTTCTATGGGAGTAGTGGCAGTATCATGATGCGCGGATCAGGACTAGAACCCAAGCCGGTTTTCCCAAGTCCTATAACTATAAATAGCGAGGAAGATCACCATGCAGTGTCGAATTGCAATGTTATGTTTCCTTGTTGTGTATAGCTTTTCTCAGGCAGTTCACGGCAGTTCTCTTTTTCCGAAAACCGAGGCGAGTGGCGCCGGTTTTTTCTATGGCCATATCTCTTCCGACGATAAGTCTGTGAAGGGCGCGATGGTAACGTTCCTGCACGGAGAGCCGGTGCACTCGCTCACCGTTTTCGCGGATGAACAAGGCCGCTTCCTCTCGCCGCAGTTACCCTGGCCCGACGGTTACAAAATCAGGATACGTCGCGTTGGCTGGAGAGACGTAATGTTGGATAGCCAGAAGCCCTCGCTCGATGGCCAATGGACGCCTGTTGAAATGGAGCGAATTACCGCGCCGGCCGAGATGGTGCAGCAACTACCCAGCAACTACTGGATGAATCTGGTACTGGAGGAACTTGATAACCGGGATCACCTGCTGGAATTCAAAATGCAGTGCACTTACTGCCACCAACAAGGTTCGCCGCTTACCTCAAGACGTCAGTTCACTCGCGAGCAGTGGGTAGACACCATCTACGACATGGCTAAGCGCAGCGCGATTATTAGCCACAGCCTGCGTGACGCATTGCCCGATAGCTATCTAGCGGCTTACGACGAGGCCAATGTACTGCGCAAGCTGCCGCAGTACGACGGTGAGAATGGCCCACTGCCAGTACCGACGCCGGAAGTGCGCCAGGCTGTGATAGAAGAGTGGGACCTTGGCGGACCAACCTCCGGGCAGCACGACTTGATGGTTTATCACCCGGATGGCTCCCTGTGGACCGTCGATGGCCCGATGGACACGCTGCACGTCATTCGTATCGACAAGAATCCGGACGGCGAGCGCAAAAGTTATTTGATCCCGCGTGGCGATCACAAGCCCGGTGGTGTGTACTGGAAGATGGGCAAGGGTAAGCGCAAGGGTGTGCAGAACTATCTCTCCCCCCATTCTTTGCAAACTGCACCCGACGGCGTGATCTGGCTGACTCTTGCGTCTGGCAATCAACTGGCGGGCTTTGACCCGGTGGCTGAGAGCTGGGATATCGTGGATCTGGAAGAGGGCATCAACCCTCACACTTTGCGTTTCGATAAGAAGGGGCGCTTGTGGTACACCATTACGGCCACCAACCACGTGGGTATGTTTAACCCGGTCACTCGCGAGCAAAAATTTATTACGCTGAAGTTCCCGGATTTTACTACGCGCGTCATTACCTGGTTTACGCCGTTTTTTATTGGCAACGCAGACATTCTCAATCTTGGTGATCGTTCCGCCGAGATGGATGGCGTCACCATGCCGCTGCCCTACGGCATCGATATTCACCCGCTGGATGGCAGCGTATGGTTCAGCCAGCTCAACATGAGTCATATCGGGCGCATTGACCCCCAGACGCTGGAGGTCACTTCTATTGCAACACCTTTTGTTACCCCGCGCCGCCTGCGGTTTGATTCCAAAGGCAACCTGTGGGTGCCCAGTTATGCCGAGGGAACCATCAATCGCTACGACACCAAGGCGATGGCATGGCGGGAGAGTTACGACATACAGGTCGAGCCTCTTGGCAGTGAAGTTCCCTATGCCGTGTTCGTCGATCAGAAAACCGACCATGTGTGGATTACCGGTACTCAGAGCGACACCATGATTCGTTTCAAGCCGCAGAGCGAGAACTGGTCTGTGTATCCGCTGCCTACACTGGTGACTTACACGCGGGAGCTCGATATGGATGCAGACGGAAATGTCTGGACCTCCCATTCCAGCAGCCCTGCGTGGCACGTAGAGGGTGGTTTGCCCAAGGTCACGAAACTAAACCCCACCGGTGCACCCGATATCGAGGCGTCTGGTTTGTTCAACGGCACAGGGCCAGCTGCCGTAGAGAACGGCGATGAGCAACAGGTAGTAATGACGCAGTGATCTGTCTGAAAACGAAGCTACTGGGTACACTGGCCGCCCTGAGTGCAGCGATGGTTGTCATCGCCGCTGATGTTGGCGGAGACTGGCCGGTGTATGCAGGGGATCACGGAGGTACTCGGTTTTCACCCCTCACACAGATCAATCCTGAGAATCTCGATCAATTGGAGTTGGCGTGGGAATACCATACCGGCGACTCCTCGCTACAGAAAAAAGACGTACCACCTTCATCATTCCTTGCAACGCCTTTGCTGTACAACAACACACTGTATTTTTGTACCAGCTACGGTCGGGTGTTCGCATTGGACGCAGACACAGGTGAGGAACGCTGGGTGTTCGACAGTGAGTCTGATATGCGCGGGACTTCAGCGGCGAAATGCCGGGGTGTTGCGCTGTGGACAGAGTCGTCAGGAAAAAGTACCGCCAAGCACTGCAAAACCCGAGTTTTTCTGGGCACACGTGATTCTCGTCTGCTGGCGATTGATGCTGATACGGGTGAGGCATGTGCAGATTTCGGCAGCCGTGGCGCTGTAGATTTAACTGAAGGTCTGGGCGAGATTACGCCCTACGAGATGAGCATGAGCTCGCCGCCGGTGGTGATTAACAACCTGGTCGTGCAGGGTGCAATGGTGCGCGACAATCAGCGCAAAGACTCAGCCGGCGGGGTTATTCGTGCCTGGGATGTGGTTACCGGAGAACTGCGCTGGGCGTTTGACCCGGTGCCTCCCGGTGCTCCGCCACCAGCGGCGTTGGGCGCACCGGCAGGGCAGTTGTATCACAAGGGCACGCCCAATTCCTGGAGTATCTCAGCAACCGATCCAGCGCGAAATCTCATCTTTATCCCCTTCGCCGGAGCAGGCCTGGATTTTATAGGTGGCCATCGCAGGGAGTCGGGCTTTGATCTCGGTTACTACGCCAATTCAGTAGTGGCACTTAATGCCGACACCGGCAAAGTAGCATGGCATTTCCAGACAGTGCACCATGATCTGTGGGACTACGATATTGCGGCGCAGCCACTGCTTATCGATATCGAGAAAGATGCGGCTACCATTCCCGTGGTAGTGCAGGCGACCAAAATGGGCCATGTGTTTATTCTCCACCGCAAAACCGGTAAGCCGGTGTTCCCTGTACAAGAGCGCGCGGTACCGCAAACCACTATCCCGGGAGAGTATACGGCGCCCACCCAGCCGTTCCCGACTTTTCCTAAACCACTACATCCTTATGGTGTGACAGAGGATGACGCCTGGGGTTTTACCTTTTACGATCGAGATGCCTGCCGAGAGAAAATTAAAGCAGCGGACTACCGCGGAATGTTTACGCCGCCTACGTTGGGCGGATATAGCATTCAGTATCCAGGCGTTGCCGGTGGCCAAAACTGGGGCGGGATGGCCTACGACCGCATCAACCAACGGCTGATCATGCCGCAGAACTATGTGGTCACACACAACAAGTTAGTGCCGCGCGAAGAAAGGCCCGACGCCGGTGAGCGGGTGGAATACGATGACTATTCACCGAATTACGGTGCGCCCTATGTGGTAAAGCACGAGGTTTTACTGTCGCCCTTTGGTGTGCCCTGTGTTGCGCCTCCGTGGGGAACGCTAATGGCGGTGAGCTTGAAAACCGGCGAAAAAAGTTGGGAGGTCCCCTTCGGTACGCCGCGAGATATGGTAACGGGGCTGTCCTGGTTTCCCTTTTTCCCCAACATGGGCTTGCCCAGCGCCGGCGGCCCCATTGTGACCGCCAGTGGTATTGCGTTTATTGGTGCCTCGCTGGATAACTATCTTCGTGCCTATGATGTCCACAGTGGCAATGAGCTGTGGCGCCAGCGGCTGCCGGCCGGAGCACAGGCAACCCCCATGACATACCGGGGCAATAGTGGCCGCCAGTTTGTCGTTATAGCAGCGGGCGGGCATTCCTATATGCGTACCACTCTGGGTGATAGCCTGATGGCATATAGCCTGAAGGAGTAGGGGCTTTACCTGCGCTGGTAGTCTCTCTGGGGGTCATGAAACCCTGTGTTTGAAGGAATATTTGTTTTCAGGCACCTGACTTGTATAATACTTTTTTTTCTGCCATTCTGAATTCAGGCCTTGTTTTATAGGCTGCTTTTTACATTGCCCCTAATGCTTGCAGAGAGTATTCCAGTGACAGAGTTTATTCAGCCAACAACGCCCCAAGAACTGTTTATGAAGGGGCCGATTGATCCGGTCGAGAACCCCTACGATATTTTCAAAGCCATGCGGGAGAATGAGCCCGTAGGCGAGTATGGCTACAGTTACTACATTGCCAACTACGAGTTTGCGGCCCAGGCCCTGCGCGATGACGAGGCCTTCTCCAGCAAATCCAACAGCCCGGACTACCCAGGTATAGGCATGGTGTTCGGCCAGACCATTGTCGGCATGAACGGCACAGAGCACCTCAAACACCGAAATTTAATTACGCCCGCATTGCGGCCGAAAGCGTTGGGTGATGACTTTCGCGAGCGCGCGCAGAATACCGCTGACAGGTTGATCGACAAATTTATTGCGAGCGGTCGTTCCAATCTCGTTCCGGATTTTACGTTTTTGTATCCGCTATCGGTTTTTGTACAGATACTCGGCTTGCCCGAAGAAGACGCTGGTGATTTTCATAAATGGGGAATAGATCTCACACATGTCGCCTCTGATCCTGAGCGCGGTTTGCGCGGCTCTGCCTGCCTCAAGGATTACCTCGAGCCGGTGATAGTTGAGAAGCGCGACTGCCCGCAGGATGATCTGATCGGCAAACTGATTGCCGCGGAAGTGATGGGCGAGCAAATGACTGATGAAGAGATTATCGCTTTTCTGCGTCTGTTGATTACCGGCGGCGCTGACACCACCTACCATCTGTTGGGCAATGTGCTGCACACGCTACTCAATAACCCTGTATTGCTGGAGTTAGTTAGTAACGACCGCAGCAAACTCGAGCCTCTATTGTGGGAATCCCTGCGCTGGGAAGCACCCGTACAGTTTGTTTCGCGCCAAACCAATTACGAAGTTGAAATTGGCGGTGTGGTTATTCCCGCAGACAAGCCGGTGAGCATTTTGCTGGGCAGCTCCAATCGGGATGAATCAGTATTTCCAAATGCTGACATCTTTGACATTGATCGCGATGGAGCCAAATCCCTTTCCTTCGGTTTCGGAAAGCATTATTGCGCTGGAGCTGACTTCGGTTTGACCGAGGCCACTATAGGATTAAATGCATTGTTGGATAGGCTGCCCGATCTTCGTTTTGATCCGGATGCCGGCTCAGAGAGTATCGTGCGCGGCGTAGCTTTTCGCGGGCCGTCTCACTTGAAGGTTGCGTTTAACGCCTGAGCACATAAGCAAAGCCTATGTATCACCCCGTTATTGAACCGCGTCTGCTTGCTCGAAACCTGCCTACCAAAACCAGTATCGAAGTCTGTGCCGAAAGCAGTGTGCAGCACTGCATCGCAGCGAAATATTCTATGAGGAATCACCATGGAGCAACTTGAGAGATTTCGCCAGGAGGTGCGCAGCTGGCTCGAGGAAAACTGCCCGGACAGTATGCGAACCCCCATGATTAGCGACGAGGAAGTTTGCTGGGGTGGGCGCAATTGTGTTTACCAAAGCAAAGAGCAAAGGCTGTGGTTGCAGCGTATGGCGGCCAAGGGCTGGACTGTGCCCGAGTGGAGCAAGGAGTATGGTGGGGCGGGCCTAAGCGGGAAGGAGGCAAGAGTGCTGCAGCAGGAGATGCGCACGCTGGGCTGTCGCACTCCACTGGCCAGTCTCGGTATCATTATGTTGGCGCCGGCGCTGTTCAAATTTGCCAGCGAAGAACAGAGGCTGGAACATTTACCGAAAATCGCCAGTGGTGAAATCCGCTGGTGTCAGGGTTACAGCGAGCCTGGCGCAGGCTCTGACCTTGCCAGCCTGCAAACTTCTGCCAAAGACGAAGGCGATCACTTCCTCATCAATGGTTCCAAAATATGGACTTCTTACGCCGATAAATCCGATTGGATTTTCTGCCTGGTGCGCACTGACGCGGATGCACCGAAGCGCGATGGTATTAGTTTTCTGCTGTTCGACATGGCGTCACAAGGTGTTAGCACAGCACCCATCAAGTTGATCAGCGGTGCGTCTGTATTCTGTCAGACCTTTTTTGATGATGTGAAAGTACCTAAGGAAAACCTTGTTGGCGTAAGAAACAAGGGTTGGACGGTGGCCAAGTATTTGTTGCAGCACGAACGCAGCATGGCAGCTGGCCTCGGGCGCGGCAGCTCGGGCAAAAAGAAGACCCTGGCCGAGGTCGCGCTGAAAACATTGGGAACAGAGGATGGCGAGTTGGCCGACCCTGTGCTGCGCCACAAGTTGGCACGATTTCAAATTCGGGAGCAGGCGTTTACTCTGACCATGGCGCGGGTGGGTGATGAAATGAAGGCGGGCGCCGATCCCGGGCCGGCTTCATCGGTACTCAAATTGTACGGCTCTGAGACCAACAAAATGCGTCGCGAGCTTATGCTAGAGCTTAGTGGCATGGAGAGCCTGGGCTGGGAAGGCGAGGTGTTCAACGAGGGCGCCGTAGCGCGTAGCTGGTTGCGCAGTAAAGCAAACTCCATCGAAGGCGGTACCTCAGAGATCCAACTGAATATTATCGCCAAGCGTGTGCTGGGATTACCCACTGCGTCCTGATAAGTCGCGTCGCGAACTGTATTTAAGGTAAGACATTTATGGCTCTGGTATTAAACGAAGAACAAAATTTACTGAAACATTCGGCGCAGGCATTTTTCATGGAAAAGGCACCTGTGAGTGCTTTGCGCGCGCTGCGTGACCAAAACGATGAGGATGGTTTTAGCCGCGAACTGTGGCAGGAGATGGTCCAGCTGGGCTGGACGGGTACGTTTCTGCCCGAGCAGTATGGTGGACTCAATTGCGGCCTGACGGAGTTGGGCGTGGTACTGCAAGCTAGCGGCCGCACGTTGGCCGCAAGTCCTCTGATCTCTACTGCGGTGCTTGGAGCCAGCGCTGTTCTACTGGCGGGCAACGAGGAGCAGAAGGCGGCTGTATTACCCAGTGTGATCACCGGCGACCGTTTGCTGGCCTTGGCCCTAGAGGAGGGGCCGCGCCATGCCCCAACTACGATCGCGACGCGGGCTAGTGAGCAAGACGGCAGCTATGTGCTAACTGGGACCAAAAAACATGTGCTGGACGGTCACGTGGCCGATCAGTTTATTGTAGTTGCCCGTAGCTCTGGTGAGTTGACGGACGAGCAGGGTATTTCCCTGTTTTTGGTGGACTCAAATGCGAACGGTATTGCGGTGAGCAGACGCAGCATGATAGACAGCCGCAATATGGCAGATGTGGAATTCGACGGCGTTACAGTGCCAGCGGAAAATCTGCTGGGAGAGTTGGGCGGCGGTTACAGCGTTGTCAATCAAGTGGTCGATCGTGGCAACATTGCGTTGGCCGCAGAAATGCTGGGTTCACAGCAGGCGGCCTTTGAACGCATTCTTGATTTTCTAAAACAGCGCGAGCAGTTCGGGGAAGTGATAGGTACTTTTCAAGCACTGCAGCATCGCGCGTCGCATATGTTTTGTGAAATTGAAATGTCTAAATCGGTGGTCTTGCAGGCGTTACGCTCTGTGGATGAGCAGGCCGATAATGTCTCGCTGATGGCGAGCCTTGCCAAGGCGCAAGTATCGGAAACATTTCGTCTGGTCAGCGACGAGGCGATTCAGATGTTTGGCGGCATAGGCATGACCGACGAGGAGGAGGTTGGGTTTTTCCTGAAGCGCGCCAGAGTCGCGGTACAGACGCTGGGGGATGAAAACTATCACGTGCAGCGTTACGCCTCGCTGCGCGGTTATTGAGCGCTGGCGTTACTTATTCTTCAGTAAGATAGTCGGGGGCTTCTCCGGATAGTACATTCTTCAATACTTTTCCAGCTGCGTTGCGCGGCAGGGGTTTGTCCAGCACTTGCCAGTGGCTGGGCACTTTAAAGTTTGCCAGCCGCTGTTCGCAAAACTGCTGTAAGTCTAACGTGTCTGGTGTTGTGCCCGGCGCTGCAACCACAATCGCTTTTACGGCCTGGCCCATTTCCTCATGCGGTACGCCAATCACTGCGGCTTCTGTGACATCCGGATGTAACTCCAGGCAGTGTTCAATCTCCACCGGATAAATATTCTCCGCATTGCGCAGAATTAAATCTCGGGCGCGGGTGTTGATGTAAAGAAAGTCGCCATCGAAATGTCCGATGTCGCCTGTTTTTAACCAGCGGCCGTCGGCGATTGTTGCTGCGGTCGCCTCGGGATTACGCCAGTACTCCAGCATGATGCAGCTACCGCGTATGAAAATTTCGCCTTGTGCGCTGCCGGCCACAGCTTGGTTGTTGTCGTCGCGAATACTGATGTCTATGCCTGGGAAAACGCGGCCCGCAGAGTTGGGGTGGGCGTCCAGCAGCTCGCCCCAGTTGTGTGTTCCCACACCAGAGGATTCAGTGAGGCCGTAGCCAACTGCCAGGCTGCCGCCGGTGCCTTTGAAGGCGCCGGTCATTCGCTCTTTTTGCGCCTCGCTGGTAGGTGCTCCGCCGGAACCCAGCCTGGCAACACTGGACACGTCGTATTGATCAAATGTCGGGTGATTCAAAACCCGTGCGCCCATGCTGCCAAGAGAGGCCCAGGTGGTGACCTTCTCCTGTTGGATCAGGCTGAGAATTTTCTCTGGCTCAAAACGTCCTACCGTCCATACTGTTTTCATGCCTACCGCGAGGCTGGTCACCACGCCGGTAAACAGGCCGGACAAATGAAAAAGTGGCGCGGAAAATAGGCCGCAGTTTGGGAGAGCACTGTTTTGAATATTTTTTCCCGACTCGGCCTCCAACATCATCATTCGAAAGCCGCTGAAGATTGCAGAAGAGAGGAAGGTCAAAAGATTGCGGTGGCTCAGTAGGGCGCCTTTGGCTCTTCCGGTGGTACCGCTGGTGTAGAGAATCAGGGCTGGGTCGTCCTCGTTAATCTCGTGTGCGGGCAGCGGCAGGTCGGAACCTTCGCGCTCCAGCAGGGATGTTAAGTCGTCCTCGATGCAGAGTACGGGGAAGGCCAGTTTATCGGGCTCAATGCGCGCGAGGCGTTTGCGATCTGCGATCAGCAGCTTAGGTTGTGCGTTGTCCAGAGCGTATTCGATTTCATCGCGGTTCCACCAGCCGTTCAGGCCTGCACAGATTCCGCCAATGCTGACGGTTGCCCAGAACGCCATGATCCATTCCGGGTGATTGTCTGCCAATATGGCGACCCGGTCGCCGGGTTGTATGTCGTAGTCATTGCGCAGGCGGTGTGCGAGGGCGCTCACCCCACACAAGTGTTGCCCAAACGTGATGCGCCGGCCTTCACAAATAATATATTCGTTGTCTGCGTGGTTGACCGAGTTTTCCAATATCTCCCTGAGAGAGCGATTGCGGTTGGCGAACACCTTGATGCTTTCGCCCAGTACTTCTTCAGTGACGATTTCGAAGGCGCCGCCCGGCTCGATCAACTCTTGTTCGATATCGCTAACTGATTTCACAGGTGCTCCTTAGGGTGCCGGGTGAGCCTTCAAGCGCCGGGCAGGGCATTGGGATCGCCGGGTGCCTGTAGCAATTCGATGCGCAAGCCATCCGGGTCGGTGACAAAGAGGGCTTTGGTTCCCCATTCTTCTTTCTCGACCAGGGTGTCGGCGAGGGTGGTGCCACCAGCCTGTTCGATCGCTTGCTTGATACTGTCCAGATCATCGATGCGTAGGGAGAGATGAGTAAAGCCCAGACGATTCATCGGGACCGGCACGGCATCGCCCTGATGCCCCGCAGCGGGATAGTGGAGCAGCTCTATGCGGGTGCCATCACGTTCAAGGTAAACCGCCTGCAATTCAACATTTTCTATAGCCAGTAGTTTGGCCGCCTCGGGTCCTGCAACCAGCAGACGGGAAAGCTCTTCGAACCCGAGCACATGCTGGTAAAAGTCTACTGAACGTTCCAGGTCGGAAACGCAGATCCCAATGTGGGACAGTCTTTGCACGGTCATAGGGAGCTTTCCTGTCGCTTATACGCGATTGAATCGTGAGATTATCACGCTACGATGTCACCCAGTTTCCTGAAATGTTCAACTGCGTCTGGCGGTAATACCGGAGGTTCCTTGCCAAGCGCGTAGCAACCGAGAATCACTTCGGCTGAACGCTCAATAATTTCTACCATGTCTGCTGCTCTGCGCAGCGTGCGGCCGCCCACGATGATGCCGTGGTTGATCATTAGTACCGCCCATTCACCTTCAATTGCTTCTCCCACGGCTTCGGCCAGTTCGGTCGTGCCCGGCATTAGGAAGGGCACCCGCGGAATATTGCCGAAGAAGGCGGCCTCGGTGGAGATGGGCAGAAAGGGTAGCCCGGCGTTGGCCAGTATTGTGGCGTTGGGGGCGTGCGCGTGGATCACTGCAGTGGCTTCAGATTTTCGGATCAGAATCTGCGTGTGCATACACCATTCGCTGGAGGGAGATCGCGCGCCGGTGTCCAGGCTCTCTCCCTCAAGATTAATACGCACCATCACCTCTGGTTTAAGATCCCCTTTGAACAAGCGGCTGGGTGTTATCCAGACTTCGCTTTCTGTACCCGGTATGCGTACGCTGATGTTACCGCCTGTGGCGGTGATCACCTGTGATTCATACAACTCCTGCATGATGCTAACGAGGTCTTCGCGAATGTCGCCTGGTTCAACGTCTACCGGTTGTGCACCGGCAGCGCTCGGCCGTGGTATAGAACTGAGGTCGCCGGGATCACCCACTGTCGCGCGCGCTACTTTATAGATCCTCTCCATATCATCGTTCATGTGCTGCAGGGTCATGGCTTTCGCAGCGTCGCCCATAAAAGAAATCTCTCCGTTCATGGCGCACTCCATGGTGTCGACGGTGCCGGTGAACATACCGTCGACAATTTCGCCGCGCATCTCCAGCTGCACTTCCGACTCGCACGGAGGTGGCCCCAACGCACTGAAGACTTCGCCTTGCTTAAGAGCAAGGTGAAAATCGAGACCCAGATCGTGGATGTTGAAACACAGCGTCACGTCCTGATCAGCACTAAAGGCGATAATGTCCGGGTCAGCGGCCATACCTGCGCAGAAGGTTGCCAATATGGCGCTCATCTTCTCGATAATGGCAGCGGGCGCTGTAACCTCGCCTGCGGGTTTTGTAGCCTGCTGCTCCTTCGCTTTAGCGTCGCGCTGTAAATCACTTACAGCGGGGCCACTCTTGCTGGTCAGCCTGGCGAGCTCGTCCTCATCCGGTTGTGGTCGCGGCGCGGTCCAACTGAAATTTTCCAGTGTCTCGGGATTGAGCACGCAGCGCGGCGATTCACCTGCCAACAATTGCAGCAGTGCAGCGGAGACACTTTCGCCCTGGTGATTGGCAACCTCAACGGTGTTGCCGGCAGAATGCGGCGTTGAAATGACATTGGGATGGAGTACCAATGGATGATCGAAGCCGGGGGGCTCTACAGCGAAAGTGTCCAGCGCGGCGCCTGCGATCAGATCTGTTTGCAGTGCGTCCACCAACGCTTGTTCATCTATCAGTGCTGCGCGCGCGGTGTTGATAAAAAATGCACTGGGTTTCATAAGCGCAAATTGTTCTGCAGCTATCATGCCTGTGGTCCCGGGTGTGACCGCCGCGTGCACGCTGACGAAATCGCTGTCGCTCAATAGCGTATTGAGGTCCGTCAATTCGCAGCCTGCCAAGGCCGCCTGCTCAGGCGTAACGAAAGGGTCGGACACGAGAATTCGCACTTCAAATCCAGCTAGACGTTGCGCAACGGAGCGACCCACCGCACCAAGCCCTACCAACCCGATGGTTTTGTGCCACAGTTCGTTGCCCTGTAATTGGCTGAAAGCCTGACCCAATTTGCCCATGTTGCCGGCGTTGCAGTCTGCCTGTTTTAGAAAGACGGTCGCCGCGGGCAATTTGCGCGCGAGGTTAAGCATAAAGCCAACTGTTAGATCAGCAACCGCAACCGCGTTGCGTCCGGGAGCGAACAGCACTGGAATACCAAACGCAGTGCAGGCCTCCACATCGACATTTACCGCATCCCCGCGGCAGGCGGCGATGACACGCAGATTGGGCAACTGGCCCAGCGCGCTGGCATCGACTACATCAACTTCTGTGACAAACACTTGCTTGTCGGCCAAAGCCTTCACCAAATCAGGGCCGGTCAGTAGGCGCTTCACTTCTCGAAAGCTAGCGTATTCCACATCCATGTTCGCGCGCAGTCGCGCCAGTGAGCCCTCGTCAAAGGAGGCAGAAACCAGTGCCTGTAAACCTCCGGCAGGAACGTCAGGCGATGATTGGGTATCTGCGGGTTCCCTGAGCACCCAGGGCAAAAGCTGATCGGCTGCTATAGGCGCAGTACTTACCTGAGATTGCTCGCGGAAGCGGCTCCATGCGCTGTACAGAGCAGTGTAAAGATCAGAGTTTTCATCTTGTACAGCGAAGTTGGCCCGGGAGCTGCACATTGACTCACTGGCAGCGGCGAAGTCGGCGTAGTCCCCTGTTGCAATACCAGCGCAAATTGCGGCTCCTAAAGCAGAGGTTTGGTGAGAGGCGGGTACCTGAACTTCGCGTCCGGCAATATTCGCGACTACTTGTGCGAACAGATCGCTGCGCGACATGCCACCGCACAGTGAGATCTTATTCGGATTGGTCGCGTAAGATTGTCCTGGAGCCTGTGAGGAGAGGGCGCCGTCAAGGCACTCAATATTGGCTCGCAATGCGCAGGCGCAACCCTCCACCAGTGCGCGCACCAAATGGCCGCGAGGTGCGGGATCATCGGCGCAGCTCATGTGGCTCATGGTCATCTGCCCGACGGGTAGCGCGAGAGATCTCATGTTGACGATATCGGCGCCCAAAGTAGAGAGCATACCTGCGGCACCGGGCTCAGCCAGTTCAGCCTCGGCCAATAAGCGCAGTTCTGGCTGGGTCGCTTCTGGAAACAGCATGTTCGCCATCAGGCTCACCGATTCACCCATGGTGCCGCCGTTACTTTCCAGGACCCAGCGTCCCGGTACCACGTGATGGCTACCTATCATTTGGCCCGTTACATCATGCAGGGGTTTGTCCAATACCACTTGCACCGGCGCTGTAGTCCCGGCGACAACGGCGCACTCGCCAGCGTCTATGACTGCTGCACCCAATAAACTGCACTGGGTGTCAGCGCCGCCTACTGCTATGGGTACGCCAGTGGGCAGGCCTATATGTTCAGCGCTGCCACAAAGGAGAGAGCCGAGGACGCTGCCGGCATCAAGTACTGTTGGGAAGATTTCTCTGGGCAGGCCCAGCTGCTCGATCATCTCCCAACACCATTGCTTTTCTGTCAAAGAAAAAAGACCCGTGGCGCTGGCTTGCGACGGGTCGATACCACGCTCACCACAGAGTTTATAGTTTAGCCATTCCCCCATGCCAAGCACGCTGTGTACCTTTGCAAATGCATCGGGGTCATTGGCTTTTAACCACTGCAATCGCGAAGAAACATGCAGTGACAATGGCCAGGTACCAGTTTGTTGTAGCAGCGTTTCGCCGTACTTTTCCGCCAGTTCGAAACTTTCCCCAATGGAGCGTGCATCGCGGTTCGGGAATGCCAGCAGACTGTTGCCCGACGCATCAATAAGCACCGTGCTAAAACGCATGGAGCTAACAGCTACAGCGGCGACCTGAGTGCCGTCGATATCGGCTAGTTGCAGCGCATCTCTACAGGCCTTGCCTGCCACTTCCCAGATGGTATCCAGGTCGAGGTCAAATCCGGTACCGAAGGTGCCTTTGGCAGAAGGAAATTTCCAGCTGCCGGAAGCGCTTTGGCGTTTTGTGGATTGTCGATCTACCAGCATGCAGCGGGCGCCGCTGCCACCAAGATCGATGCCCATCAACCAGGGTTTGTCCATACAAGGAGTCCTTGAAATATAGTACGTAGGAGCTTTTTTGTGTGCCTAATTTTATCATCAGGCACCCGTCTTATAAAGATGGTAAGCCCATTATTGTTGGGCTATAATTTTATCGTAGCAGTCCGCGTGTCTTGCCGCATGTCTTGATTGTTTTCCCAGTTTACCACTACATATTAGAGGCTTTATATGAGCGAGCGCATCCCTCTCCCCATGCCCTTCGGTTGGTTCAGAGTGTCTGAATCAAAAGATCTGGAGGCAGGGGAGGTCAAGACCGTTCGCTACCTGGGGCAGGAGTTTGTGCTGTTTCGGGGCGAAGATGGCCAGGCCAATGTGGTGGACCCATACTGCGCGCATCTGGGTGCACACTTGGGGTACGGCGGCGCGGTAGAGGGAAATGATATACGTTGTCCCTTCCACCACTGGAAGTATGATGGCGGCGGGCAGTGCGTTGACGTGCCCTATGCCAAGAAAATCCCGGAAAAGGCTTTCATCAAGGCCTACCCGACCTGCGAAAAAAACGGCATCGTTTTTATGTGGCATCACCCCCATGGTGATGAGCCGAAGTGGGAAGTACCCGAAGTGCCAGAATGGTGCGCAGAGGGTTGGCTGGAACCGGTGTATCACACTACAACTGTGCGCAGTCACCCGCAGGAGATGGCAGAAAATGTGGTCGACTCACCGCACTTCCACTATGTACACGGCACCCCGGATATCCCACACAAAGAGTTTACATTTGAAGGGCACATCATGCGGGCCTTTCAGGCGCTGACCTTCACTACGCCCGATGGTGAGTTGAAAGGTTCTGTCCATATTGAGTCACACGGTGGCAGCATAGGCATTACCCGCTTTGAAGGAATTGGTGAAACGTTATTGATTGTGACGGGTACACCGGTGGATGAAGATCATCATGAAACCGTAATGCGCTTCAGCTTCCGGCTATTTAACGACAGTATAGAAGCGACCAAAGGCCTGGCCGATGCCTTTATCGGTGAAGTGAAACGGCAGCACGGTCAGGATGTGCCGATCTGGGAGAACAAAAAGTTCCACGAAAACCCTGTGCTGTGCGATGGCGATGGCCCTATCCATTCCATCAGAAAATATTACCAACAGTTCTACGCTGATCCAGTCTAGGGTGTGAGCCTGTGAGTAACGACCCTTTTGTCATCATTACCGCCGACGCTCACGCAGGTGCCTCTATAGACAGTTATAGAGACTACCTGGACCCGGAATACCGCGACGACTTTGACAGCTGGCGTGGCAGTTACCAGAGTCCTGCAAAAAAACACGTTAGCAAAAAGAAGAATCGCAACTGGGATTCAGCGCAGCGCCTGTCTGATCTAAAAGACGATGGTGTGCTGGGTGAGGTGATTTACCCCAACACCGTCCCACCGTTCTACGCTGAACCGTTCCACATTGCTGCACCTCCCGCGCCAGACAGTTACAAACTGCAGCTGGCCGGCATGCGCGCACACAATCGTTGGCTCGCAGAATTTTGTGAAGAAGCGCCCGAACGTCGAGCGGGCATAGGCCTGATTCATTTAAACAATATCGCCGATGCGATCGAAGACGTGGAATGGATCGCGAAAAATGGTTTGCGCGGCGGCGTGTTGTTGCCTCTACCTTCCCCTTCAGAAACCCATTTGCAGCCGCTCAACCACCCCATTTATGACCGGCTGTGGGCGGCGATTCAAGACCACGATTTGGTGATCAACCAGCATTCGGGCCAAGGCTCACCGGTGTACCCTGATGGTCAGGGTTCCAAGGCGCTTTGGGCGATGGAGATGTCATTCTTTATACAGCGTGGTTATACCCACCTGATTATGGGTGGAGTGTTCGAGCGCTTTCCCAAGCTGCGCTACATACTGACCGAGTCTGGCTGCGCGTGGGTGCCCCGGATGATGCAACAGATGGACGCGATGTACATGGCCTGGAAGGCGGGCTATATCGGTGAAATAGATACCTCCAAAGATCCGGCGCTGAAAGAACCGCCTAGCTTCTATGCCAAGCGCAATTGTTGGTATGGCGCCAGCTTTCCCTCTCTAGCGGATGTGAAAGGTAGGCAAGCAGTGGGGCTGGACAAAGTGCTATGGGGCAACGATTACCCGCATTCCGAGGGCTGCTATCCCCACTCCCGCGAGAATATGCGCTTCGCTTTTTCTGAACTGGAAGAGAAAGAGGTGCGCATGATGCTAGGTGAAAATGCGGCTAGTCTTTACGGCTTTGATCTCGACGCATTGCAGCCCCTGGCAGACCAGGTCAACATCACGCCAGCAGATGTAGCGGTGCCATTGGATGAGATTCCAGCTGACTCCACCTGCATCACCTTCCAGCGCGCCCGCGCAGAGCAGATGTTCTCCGCCAACAAGTAGCGTTCGGCTAGGCCCGTCTCTCTCTGCGGCCCGACTCCATAAGGTAGCGTATGCTTGCTTTTTGTGACTCCTAGTAGCAATGTGTCAAAGAATCAGAAAAAGGAGTTCTTTGATGACACAGCCTTTCCCCCACAGCCCGTTCCTTAGCGGGCCTACTGCACCTTCCGGTATCGAATGTGACGCACCGGACCTCATTCTCGATGGCGAACTGCCAGCAGACCTACAGGGCGTTTATTTTCGCAATGGGCCGGACCCCGTGCACCCACCTCGTGACGGTGAGGAATACCACTGGTTTCACGGCGACGGTATGATCCAGCGCTTCGAATTTAAGGACGGCCGCGTATCCTGGAAAAACCGTTGGGTAAGAACAGAAAAATTTGAACTGGAGAGGGCCGCAGGTAAATCTCTCTTTGGCATGTTGGGCAACCCCATGACGGCTGACCCATCGGTCGCGGGTGAGCACTACAACACGGCCAACACCCATGTGGTGTGGCACGGCAACCGACTGATGGCATTGATGGAAGGCACTATCGCCGTGGAACTTGAGCCCGATACATTGGCGACGGTGGGCAATTTTAGCTACGACGGCAAGATTGATGGGCCTATTACCGCCCACCCAAAGTTTGACGACGCCAGCGGCGAGATGGTGTTTTTTGGTAATCAGGCGAAGGGGCCTTTCAGCGAATTTCTGCGACTGAACATTGCGGATAAGGGGGGCAATCTTATCAAGGACGAAATGATCGAAGCACCGTTCCCGTCATTCGCCCACGATTTTTTTGTCACAGAGAAATACGTAGTCTTCCCCGTTTACCCATTGGTGTTCAGCCTTGAGAAGGCGATGGAAGGCGGTATACCGATGGCCTGGGAGCCCGATCGCGGCGCTCACTTTGGCGTGATGCCGCGCAATGGTACCGCCGATGATGTGACCTGGCACAGCATGGATCCGCGCTGGAGTT
Source organism: Halioglobus sp. (assembly GCA_047611225.1). Taxonomy (GTDB): domain Bacteria; phylum Pseudomonadota; class Gammaproteobacteria; order Pseudomonadales; family Halieaceae; genus Marimicrobium. Next base: position 94,887 of record JBLFWP010000004.1, on the reverse strand, counting down.
TCCATATGGTGAATGCATGGGATGAGGGCGACACCATCGCCATCGATGTCTGTGCCTCTAACGCCACACAATTCGCACCGAAACTCGATGGCACTATGGCAACCGCCGAAGAGGGACTGCGGCCTACACTGCGTCGTTGGACCATTGATGTCAGTGGTAAAACGAATACTGTCAAAGAAGAGATGATCGACGACATGCCTTGTGAGTTTCCACGCCTGGATGATAGACACCAGACGGTTCCCTATCGTCACGCCTATCTAGTCGGCGGTCACGGCAGCGAATTGGCCTTCAATCAATTGGTGCATTACGACAGAGAAACCGGCGCCCGCAAGACATGGGGCGAGGAGCGCTACATGTTGGGAGAGCCTATTCTCGCACCGCGTACTGGCGGCACTGAAGAGGGTGATGGCTACATATTGAACCTGGCCTATGACCAGACCACCGCCTTGAATGATTTATTGATCTTCAACGCCGCAGATATCGAGCAGGGCCCCATTGCAAAGGCCAGGCTACCTGTGCGCATTCCCTCCGGCTTTCACGGCACCTGGGTAGGTGCCTGATTGCTCAAAAAGTTTGCTCCGGCTAATTCCTTTTAGAGGTTCCCAAAGCGGTAAGTGAGATCAATCCCGTAAGTGCGAGGAGGTGCGTAGGCAACACTCGTAGTACGGGCTACACCTACCGTGGGCACGCCACCAATTAGGTGGTCATCGTCATCCAACAGGTTTTTCACCCACACGACGACAGTGGTGCGATCATCGGGCACCTGCCAAGTGACGCGCGCATCGTAGAAAGTCTGCGCAGGTGAAGTGATTTCATCCGCCACTATAAAGCTTGGTCTATCGAAACCGCCGTAAACTTCATCTGAGTAACGCATCAGGAAGTTGGGAATAATGGTGCCCATGGAGTCGGTGTGAATGAAGTAGTCGACTGATAGAAACGCCGTCCATTCGGGAGCGCGTGGCATAGGTTCATCAGAGCGATCAATTTCAATTTGCCCGCCGCCGTTTGGATCGGGAATTTCCGACATGTACTCAATGTAATCCGCATTCATGTAGGCAAAGCTGCCGATGAAGCGCAGGTTGTCAGTGGGCAGGATGGTGAATTCAGTTTCTACTCCCTTAATTTCTGCCTTACCCGCGTTTTCAATAGCGGGTAGAGGTATACCAAAGCTGGGGTCGGGAATAGTGGTCGTGAGCTGGATGTCATCATATTCCTGGTAGTACACAGCCACGTTGGCACGTAGCTTTCTGTCCCAGGCGTCGATTTTGAAACCCCACTCGATCATATCGACAAATTCAGGTTTGAAGTTTTCGATATCAATAATCTGGTCGCCGTCAAAATCACCGTTACCCACCGTAATGCCACCGCTGCGGAAGCCAGAGCTATAAGTGAGGTACGTCATGGCGTCATCCAAATGCAAGGTTTCCAATACGGAATCTGTCGCCAGGAACTTCAGGCTCGCCATGGGGCTCCAGTCGTCGTCTTGGCGATCGTCACTCAACACGCCGAACTTGCCTACCTCAAAGGGTGCGCCACCCGGGCCATCGGCATCGAAACCGTATTGCCATTCGGTCACTGGGCGGGCACCTGGTTCGGTAAAAGAATGAATGACGTTGGCGGAGTAAATAGTATCCAGCCCGCCGAGATACTCACCGTTACCGATGCTGGGCAAATAGACGCGCGATTCCTTATAAGTGGTTTTACGTTCTTCTGAGGTGTAGCGCAGACCTGCAGTCAGGATCAGGTTATCGGTGAAGTTGAAGTCCAGTTGGCCGAAAGCCGCATAGGCCGTGTTCTCAGTTTCCCGTTCAGTGAGGTTGGACCGGGCCAGCAGTATAGCGTTTGGAGCCGTGGTAATTTCAATAAAGCCGGCGAAATCCTGCAGCCAGTCATCGTCGGTTTCCTCAAGAAATCCATACACGCCCACGGTGTAGTTGAGCTTGTCCTCAAAGGCGTTGCCAATAAACTGAAACTCCTGAGTGTACTGATCGGTGTTGTTGTTCTGCGGTGTCAGACGCCCGATGACAACGGCAGACATGCCGTCAAGATCTTCATCCGCTATCTGCTGTGTATTGCGGTAAGCAGTAATACTTTTAAACTCGAGGTTGTCGTTGATTTCCCAGTTGACTGTGCCCGAGGCCATAGAGGTCTCTACTTGGTAAGCGCTTTTGTAAAACACAGTGGAAGCATTGCTCTGTTCGCCCAGGAACTGATCTATAGGCAGGTTGCCACTTTGCAAGCATTGGTCCTGTATCGTGGTCGGAGAAAATGCATCATATATTCCCTCCAGCGTGCCCTTGTTGGGAAACCCCTGTGCGGCGAGTTCGTCGGCCACTGAGTTGCATTTTTGTCCGGTGGGCCTTTGATCAGTTCGCGTGTAGTTCAAGTTAAGATCAACGATTACCGAATCACTTGGCAGCCAGCGCAACTGGCCTATGACCATTTTTCTTCCTTCGTCGCTGAACTTGGTACCGTCGAATTCATTCTCGATAAAACCATCGCGCTCGATACTGGCAGCCGTCCATCTGGACAGAAGTTTGTTTGCCACTATGGGTACGTTGAAAGAGGCTGAAACATTCTGCCTGCCTAGGTTACCGTAGGTGCCTTTCAGGTTCCCGCTGAACTCATCTGAGGGCTTCTTGGATTGGTAGAGAATGGCTCCGCCGGTAGTGTTTTTTCCAAAAAGTGTGCCCTGAGGGCCCCGCAGCACCTGAACATTTTCTATTTCTACCGCATCTAGTAACGCGCCTGAGGCACGGGCGATGTACACATCGTCGAGGTAAATGCCAACGCCTGAATCAATGGTGACGCGTGTCTCTCGCTGGCCAACGCCACGGATATAGGCGTTGCCATCTCCCTTAACACCATTGCCTCCACCGCCTAGATGTAACCCGGGAACAAGGCCTTCAAAGTCCCGCATGTTGGTGATGCCTAATGCTTCCATGGCTTGGGCGTTGAACGCAGATACCGCCACCGGTACTTCTTGCAGTGATTCCTCACGCTTGCGGGCGGTGACAACGACTTCCTCCAGCACGAGTGCTTCTGCCATCGCAGGTAGCGACAGGGGCAGGCTTGTAAAGCTAAGGGCTAACAGGGTGAGCAGCGTGCGACTGCGCGTCATAATGAAACTCCATGCCAATTTTATTATGTGATAATCAGTCAGCATGGGCACGCCTAGCGCCTGCTGGCTTCCCATTAGGATAGTCGAGAAAAACTGGATCGACCAACTTCAGCAGATATCTGCGAGGATTGTTTTCTGGGAAATTGGCTGGGAAGGATTGGGTTGGGTTGAAGAAGAGGTGACCCCAGAGAGATCACCCGTGCAAGAGTGCCAGAATTGGCGGACTCCTTGTGTTTTTACTTCCCCTTGAATACGGGAGGGCGACGCTCTACTCGCGCCATAAGCCCCTCGGCGAAATCCTCTGTCTTCATCAACGTAGCCAGCGCCGCATTTTCTTCGTCCAGTGCTTTGGAGATGGCGTCCAAATGTGGCGCGTGCATGCTGCGCTTCATTTCACGTATGGACATACTGGGTCCCTGCGGTGGAATCAGTTGCAGCGTTCGTTCTCTGGTGTAAGCCATAAGCTCATCGTGAGGCACCACTTTGTTGGCGAGCCCCAGATCCACCAACTGTTGCGCGGCTATGCGTTCGGGGAAGAACAAAAGCTCCTTGGCTTTTTGGAAGCCCAGCAGACGCGGCAACAAAAAGGTGGATGAAAGTTCTGCCGCGATTCCCAGCTTGGCAAACGGCATAGTGACCCAGGCGTGTTCTGATAAATAAATTTGATCAGCCGCGGCCAGGCTCAACGTGAAAGCGCCGCCAACGGCGAGGCCGTTGATCGCAGCGATAACGGGCTTGTCGCACTTGTAGAACTTCATGGTGGCGCGTTTCTGTGCGATATCGGCCAAGTCTATGTCATTGAGCACTTCTTCAGGTAAGCCCTCAAAAGCATCGGGGCTGAAATAGCCGCCACTGCTATAGGCTTCTTTGCTGGGGTCGTCAGATTTGGGGTCTTTCGCGCCGGTAAGAATCATGGCATGGGCGGTATCATCGGCCTGGAAGTGATCAACGGCGTAGAAAATTTCTAAAAAGGTAACAGCACTGAGGGCATTTTTGCGTGCCGGTGTGTTGAAGGTAAGTGTGACAATACCCGCGTCGTCTTTGGCGTAAATGATGTCGTTAAAGTCTTCTGGCTTCATGGTAAGAACTCTTTTCCTTTGAGTATGGTGAGCTGTGTACGTTATAGGCAGCGGCTATTCTGGCGGTGATAGTGTGGAATGACAAGCGGAAGCCGCTGGTGCGACTCTCTAAGGGTACAAGACGGATGGCACTCACTTAAGGAAAGAGTTCCTGCACACCTGCTTTGTCGCATGGCTCGGCACGTTGCAGTAAACGGGTGTAGGGTGATAACGAAAGAGCTGTGCGGTAGGCAAGGTCCACTTAAGGGCGTGGGGTTCCAGCTCAGGGCGGACGCACGGCATTCTCCGAAATCGTCCTATTTCAACTAAATTTTGCGACCTCCTTCGCCTAGAAGCGGACATTAGCAGCAACGAGGATTCAGTAGTCTAAAAGCAAAAAGTCGATCCTAAGACCGGTCTATATCGGCAGGAATTCAATTGCGGAGAACAGCCGCAACCACTGCGGGACATCCATTAGCCAGCAGGTGTCCCCATATTCACTGGGCCTTGAAACGAGTGCCCGCTAAGAAAAAAACACACCTTGGCCGGAAAAGGGACGTCAACAAACAGGTCTTCTTCTAGCGTCACCTCTCGCACTGTCCAACCGGCAGGAAGCACACGTTCAGCAGGCTTCGAAGAAAAGGGCATACCGGGTAGACCGACTGCAATTTCGGTAACCTGTGGCACATAATCCAGGCCATCGCCAAAGCTCATAATTTCCAGGGTGCGGCCTTTGGCAAACATAACACTATGGTGTTTATTCACCTCCAGCACCATCAGGCCGTCGGTCTTTATGGAAAAATTGGCATCGGGTGTGCCCGGAATAGCCACATGGGCAAAGGTTCTACCATCGACTTCTATCGTCTCCAGAGGGCCATCCATTTCCGCCGCGGGCGGGCGGCGAAAAAAGGCCACATCGTGGGCCGCTTTCCCCAATCCACTTTTTATAAAACCCTCTGGCAGTGTCAGTGCATCATACGCTTGAACGGTAAAAGCCTGCTGGCACAACAAGATATTGCCCGTTGCCAGCTCCATGATTTCGCCGTAGAGGTTCAGCCCGTCCATTGTCCAGTTTGGTTTCCATTCGGGATTGCCCATTCCGGCCTGTGCGCGTTCGTTGATTATTAGTGTCACTAAATTAATACCAATTTGAGAAGTTTAGTTTATACATAGGTGTCTAATGGCACATATTATGCCAATATAATGAGATACGTTAACAAAGACGAGATTCAATGGCAATCACTTGCTCATTACATTGATACCACAGCACGTTGCATGTTTTAGCGGCGAGCAGATAAAGGCGCTTTGGGACGACGCTTGGTCAGGGCCGAACACTATCGCGACTTCAGGATGAGTGCGTTCTAAGAGTGGAGCAGGAAATTCGCTTCCCGAAAGTGACCGCTTTGAGGTGGTAAGGGAAGTTCCAAGCGGCGATTCTAGTCGTGGGCAAAGGTCTCGAACCGCCTACAAGGGGATATTCGGCTAGAATGATTCAGCGGCGGTTATGTTGAAGGGTTTGGCCCTGTATGTACGTTATAGGAGCCAAGAAAAACTATAAGAGATTGATCTGATAGCGTTTTTTATTCAAGCGAAGACTACATACAGGGAGTCGGTGTTGTATAGACCGTTTCTCGTATGTAGCTGTTATACCTTTATAGCAGGTTCACCATTTTGTTAAAAATTAGATTGCTAAGAATTTTACTTGTCTGTCTCTTTCGAAAAAGGTGACCGAGATGCATCGCAGCCTGTAGAGCCCTGCTTTCGAATTACTCCTTTCGATCTTGAGCTGTCAGTAACTGCTGCAAGTACCTATGGAGTATTCAGAATGCTTTCCGGCTGGGATTTTGTATTTAAAAAGTGTTCTTTCGGGCAATTTTTTTGGAAGGGAAAACTTCATTTTCTTACAGCAAAACTATTCGATTCGTCGGGTCCACGAAATTTTTTGATCTCGTTAAAGTGATAACGCTACCAATATATTGGGGCGAGAAAATAGTCTATCTCCAGCACAAATAATACGTGGGCGACGAGCTTAAGGCTATTGCAATTACTCGTGCAGCTGGCTGGGGGAAAGACGGTCGCATCGCGCCAAGAGACTTACCGTCGAATTTTGGCGATTATGATGGACCTGTTCCTGAGGCGGTACAGTGTTTGAACGGATTGAATGATTCGATGAATCAGCTTTGAGTCCTCACCGGTTATTGTGGTGACCATTGTAAATGGTTATAACAAGGCAAAGCACTACGTGGCCTTCGGCCACAGGATTCGCTACGCTCACAGCTGTTTGCGGCGTATGGTGCAGCCAAGCACTGATACCAATTCAGGTTGTCCCCAACGGCAGTAACAATTGAAGATAGAAAAACTCAATGACCGGTTTCAATCTTTGGGACTGCTGGGAGTAATTGTTTCACTACTGTTTGTTGGATTTCAGCTTCGTCAGGATAGGGAAATTGCGGCATATGAGGGCGCTGCGGCCAACGTGACCTCATCGACGGCATGGGCTGACCTCGTGGTTAAGAATGCTGATGTATGGCAGCGAGGTTGTGTGGGCAAGCAATTAATTGACAGTGAAAGAGTTGTATTTTTCCACCTAGTTCAGCTGCTTTACGATAGAAAATTATACGAGTATTGTCGCGGCGAGCTAATGCAGAATGAGGATATACAGGCTATAAATGTAAATTTTATGGTTGCAAACAAGCACCGATATCCTAGTTTGAGCGACGCGATGGAGCAGTATATGAGCTGGATCGTACCGGGAGTTGTTACTCTTTCAGAGGCAATATCTGCCTTTTCATTCTTTCCGCAGGTTTAAAAACGTATTTCCCAAATGGCAGAATTCGAACCGAATCCAGAGTTTGATGCCGGCTTTTGTGGCGTATAGAAGACCGTGGGGAAGAGTGAGCATAGTTTCACCATAACAAGCGAGGTTTGTGTGGGACGGCCTTACGGCCACCCCAACCGTGAGCGCAAACGACCGGTTGAAATCGCAGGCGAAAGCGGCTGTCCGCAAATCTCTATTACTAGATACCCTCGCGTGGCCTATTTCGACAGTGGGTCTTACCTGCCGGGCGTGGAGTCGAAGCGCCTACGCTGCCAGGCTTAAGTGAGTGATGCCTTCGGGGCCTCGGCTATAGTCGCTCTAGAGGGTGTTATCTGGACAATGTTGCAGCCTCGTGGCATGTTGTTTGATCTTGTTGGTTTACCAGAATTTATGGCCAACGCCCCGGCTGCGGCCTGAAAGGGAGGAGTCAGTTGTGATATTGGAAGTAGCGATGCTAGATGTGATCTCAACCGAGGAGGAAGCCTTTGAGGCTGCATTTTCTGAGGCACAGAAAATTATTTCCAGCAGGGAGGGCTACATCTCACACCAACTACAGAAGAGTATGGAAACCCCCGGCCGCTATGTGCTGCTGGTGAATTGGGTAAGCCAGCAGGCGCACACAGTGGACTTCAGAGCCTCACAAGAGTATCAGGAGTGGAAGGCGCTGCTGCACCATTTCTACGATCCGTTCCCAGTTGTGGAATATTTTGAATCCGTGTTTGAGAACGGTACCTGATGTGGCATTCTGCGATTCAATTGAATTTATCCTTCGGCCAACGAACGGCCTAGCGCACCGCTAGCATGCGCAAATTTATTCTCTGGGACAACGACGGCGTACTGGTCGATACCGAGCAGTGGTATTTCACCGCGACGCAGCGCGCACTTGCACAATTGAATATTTCCCTGAAAAAAAGTGACTACCTGCAGATTATGGCGCAGGGGAAATCCAGTTGGGACATGGCAGCCGCCGCCGGCGTCAGCGATCAAGTAGCGCAGAAAAAACGCGAAGAGCGCGACCAGTATTATCAGCAATACCTTGTCGAAAAGGATATTGAAATTCCCGGTGTGCTTGAAGTATTGAAAGTGCTTGCCGACAGCTATCGCATGGCTATCGTAACCACGTCGAAGAGAGCCCCCTTTGAGCTTATTCACCAGCACAGAGGTATTTTACCTATGATGGAATTTGTTTTGGCGCGAGAAGATTACGAGCACTCAAAACCGGACCCGGAGCCTTATCTGATGGCGCTGGATCGCCTGGGGGCAAAAGCAGACGAGGCAGTGGTGATAGAGGATTCCCAGCGCGGTTTGCGTTCAGCAATCGCTGCGGGCATAGACTGTGTGGTGGTCTACAATAATTTTACGGTGACACATGACTTCACTGGGGCCACCCGTTTAATACAGTCTCTTGATGAATTGCCTGGGGTGCTTGAGAGCTTGTAAATCGTCCGGCGACAGCGAACTTTTTACAGCCTGCAGCTATCACAGCTGATTATTCTTACGCATGTTTAGTGCCAGAAAAATTTCTGCAAATAAGTAGCTCAAAGTAGCCCGCGAACCGGCTATTTCTAATACCGCCGCGCGTGCGCTTTAGTCCGTAATACTGCGTTCTCGCGAATCGCCTGATAAAATAACCCATAATCCCGCGTGTGGTAATTGCGTTTTTTATTGTCGCTGTCGCTGGCGAAAGGCCCTTCCATTTGTTGTTCAACAAACAGATAGCCGTCCTCGCAATGTGCCCAGGTCCACTCGGGCATTACAGCTGGCAGTCTGTCAATTTTTTCGCCACTGGGTCGGTTAAATACCATGTGTCTAAGGTTGAAGTCTGCTGGCACGGCAAGAGCACCGGGATGTTCTGAAGCAGGCACACGTATTTCGTCCCTGCGCCAGCTCAATGGGTTGGTGCACAGAAGATCCTTACCGTCTACGTATTCCCAGCCTGTACTGTAGTAGTGTCTCGATTTTGGTTCGGGAACGCCCCCCTCTCCGAAAGTTGCCCAGGCCACGGCACAACCTATGTCATTGGCACTTTCGCAGGGCGGGATATTGTCCAACTCTTTGTCGAAGTAATCCATTGGCATGTAGTAACCGATCAGGTATGCGGCTACCAGCTGCTTTCTGAGTTGGGAGTTGTTAATACGTTCGCTTAGCAGGCGCAGCGCGTGAGTTGTGCCCTGGCTGTGGCCGGCAATAATAAAAGGGCGGCCTTTGTTAAATCGAGTAAGAAATTCGTCGAAGGCAGATTCCACATCGCGGTAGGCAAACTCCAGCGCCTTATGGCCGTCAGTAGTATCTCTATCGATAAAGCTCCAGAACGTGGCTTCGCGATAGTGCGGCGCATAGACGTCGCAGCATTCGTTGAATGCGCTGGCCTGAGTGGCCATCTCCCTGCTTACCATTTCCCAGGACCAATTATTGGCAAACAGCGGGGAATTCCAGCGGTCACCGCTGTGGTAGGTAGTGGGATGAATGTAAAATACATCAACGCCAGCGTCACCGCTGCGCCTTGTCTGTCCCTGCGGAATTAAATTCGCAAGGCCCTTGCCCGTGGGTAGCGAAGCCCAGTATCTGTCGTCTGTGAAATCCGGTGGCACAGTGATGGAATCCTGACCAAAGGCTTGGCCCGGCTTCATTTGTATCATTGCCAAGTCTTCACCCCAGAGCAAGAATCCGCTGAGAAGGAGAATCGGTACCACGACAGCCAGAGCCATCAAACTTCGTATTATTTTTCTCATTCGAGACATATTAACAGAACCTATTCGGGTTTATTTTTATAGAGGGATTCCATCACTTGGTCTACGGTAAAAGTACCGGGACGTTGACGTGGTGGGAAGCGCTGTAAACTCACTATGAAGCGGACGAGTTCGGTTCTAGCCTGCATGCCTGCGGGTGAAATCTTTTTGTCCCACCAATTGTTATAGGCGTTGGCATCGGTATCTGCCCGCTCCAACGGGTCGCGGCGTAGGTGGAAGACCTTTGGAATACGCAGCTGTACAAAGGGGTCTCGCCACACGTCAAATTTTTGCGCTCGTTGCTCGGCATACACCAGCTTCCAGTCGTCTACGCGGCTGGCCACCAGCAGGCCGTCATCGCTGAAGTAGAAAAATTCTTTGCGCGGGCCTTTTTCTTTCTTACCTGTCAGGTATGGAACAAAGTTGTAACCATCCAGGTGAACTTTGAACTGCTTTGAGCCGGCGGTATAACCTTTTCTAAGCTTGGCTGCGATATTTTTGACCCCTGCAGCGGCCATCAGAGTGGGCACCCAATCCAGGTGCGACATAATTTCGTTACTCACCGAACCTGGCTTGATTTGCCCAGGCCAGCGCACCATAGCGGGAACCCGGAAGCCGCCTTCCCAGTTGGTGTTTTTTTCGCCCCTGAAGGGTGTGATTGCAGCGTCTGGCCACATATTGAAGTGCGGGCCATTGTCGGTGGAGTAGATCACGATGGTGTTATCAGCAATGCCCAGATCGTCCAGCTTGTTCAGCAAGCTGCCCACATGGCCGTCATGCTCCATCATCGCGTCGTTGTAGAAGCCCTGGCCGGAAGCACCTAGCTGGGAGTCTTTTACGTGGGTGTAGTAGTGCATGCGGGTAGAGTTAAACCATACGAAGAAGGGCTTGTTAGCCTGCACCGCCTTTTCCATAAATTTCAGGGAACCGGCTAGAAATTCTTCGTCTACGGTTTGCATGCGCTTTCGGGTCAGCGCACCGCTGTCCTCGATCTTGCCATCGGCAAAACTGTGGATTACTCCGCGCGGCCCAAAGGCCTTATGAAATTTGGGATCTGTCGGATAGTCCGGATCCTCAGGCTGCTCTTCGGCGTTGAGGTGGTAGAGATTGCCAAAAAACTCATCGAAGCCGTGATTGGTAGGGAGGAACTCATCCTTGTCTCCCAAATGGTTTTTACCAAATTGGCCAGTGACGTAACCAAGCGGCTTGAGCAGTTCCGCCAGAGTGGGGTCTTCAGGCTGTAGGCCCAAATCTGCGCCGGGCACGCCTACTTTGGTGAGGCCCGTGCGAATCGGATGTTGCCCGGTAATGAAAGCGGAACGGCCTGCGGTGCAACTCTGTTCACCGTAGTAGTCGGTGAACATCATGCCCTCTTTGGCGATGCTGTTAATGTTCGGGGTGGCATAGCCCATCAGGCCGTGGCTGTAGTGGCTGATATTCCAGATACCGATGTCGTCGCCCCAGATCACCAGGATATTGGGCTTTTCTGTCGCAGCCATAGATTGACCGCTCAGGGTGCCCAGCAGTAGCGCCACTGAAAATGTCAGTGCCCGCCGTAACTTGGTGGCTGAGCCCCCGATCTTGTGGCCTGCGGTTCGCATAGTTTTACTCATTCACTCTCTCCAAGGTGCTTGTAGCCACTATCACAGTTTTCCACTGCAGGTACGCGATTCAATAATTGAGCCTACTGTGGCGTGGGAACGCCCGTAGCGCAGGCCAGCCGCCCATTTATCGTAGGGTCGTCCTTGTCCTGCGCAGCCTCAATCTGAGTAAACAGTTTAAAGCCATTACCGGCGCTGGGCCAGCGCCCTTGATCACTGGCAGCCTCCGAAAACTACCCGCGTACCGATGAATGAGGTCGTGCCCTGGAGTGTCCGTAGCAGCACCTGCGCGGAATTTAGCTCCCTGGGGCGCAGGAATTCCGGGAAATCCCTGCCCAGCTTGAGGGGCTGCAAAAACAACCGGCTTGGAGGCGCTTGGCTATAAGGGCCCGCTGGCCCATAATCCCTGTGGCCGGTTCATAAACCCAGTGGAAGCGGGGTGAAACTGAGCGTGTCAGGCCAGTAGATGGCAACTGGGTCACAGCTATAGGCGAATCGGTTTCACACTTTGGCCAAAATTCGCTAAATTCAGTGTTTGCTCATAATAAAGTCAGGCCAACGGGTTGCCGGTAGATACCTTGCGCTGGTGAGTTTGCCAGTGGATTTCGCTTTCGGGCCTTTGCAATAACATCGAGTACTTACATGGGTGAACCTATTTCCCAGGCCACGCCACAGGGTCCAGAGAATTTGAAAATCGTCATTACCGGCGGCGCGGGGCTGGTGGGTCAAAATTTGACCAGCAAGCTGTTGGACTCAGGTTGTCAGCATCTTCACGTGCTCGATAAGTCCTCTCACAATCTTGCGATTGCAGAATCTTTGCACCCAGCCGTTAAATTTACCGAGGCCAACCTCGCAGACACCGGCTCCTGGCAGGATGTTTTCGTAGGCGCCGATGTCGTGGTGATGTTACACGCCCAAATCGGCGGCATTGTGCCTGAAGAGTTCTACCGCAATAACGTGACGGCGACTGAAAATGTGCTCGCGGTTGTCCCCAAGACAGCTTATTTAGTTCACGTAAGCTCTTCGGTGGTCGACTCAGTTGCAGATGACGACTACTGCCGCAGTAAAGCACAGCAGGAACAACTGGTGGTGGACTCAGGCCTGCCGTATATCGTTTTGCGACCTACCTTGATGTTCGGTTGGTTTGATAGAAAGCACCTTGGGTGGCTATCCCAGTTTATGTCGCTGTCCCCCATATTCCCGATTCCCGGGCATGGCAATTACATACGCCAACCGCTCTACGTAGGGGATTTTTGCGAGATCATTATCGCCGCTATCAGAAATCGTCCGCCTTCAGAATGTTTCAATATTTCCGGCAAGGAAAAGGTTGGCTTCATCGATATTCTGCGGATGATAAAAACCGCCACGAAGAGTTGGAGCCTGCTGCTGCGAATTCCTTACTGGCTGTTCTATGTACTGCTGAAGATTTACGCTGTGTTTGATAGAGACCCGCCATTTACCACCACTCAATTGCAAGCTTTGGTGATCGATGAGGTTTTTGAGGACATCGATTGGGAGGGGATATTCGGCGTAAAGGCAACGCCCCTGTCACAGGCCATTGTTGATACCTTTAATCACCCGCGCTACAGCAAAATAAGGCTGAAATTCTAATATGTCGAAAGTCGCTGTTATTGGTGGTGGGCCCATGGGGCTGGCCGCAACCTATGATCTGCTTAAACAGGGACACGACGTCACCCTGTTCGAGGCAGACACACAGCTGGGCGGTATGAGTGCATCCTTCGTATTCGATGGCATCAAGATAGAGCGCTACTACCATTTTATTTGCAAGTCTGATGCACCCCTGTTCCAGATGCTTGAGGAGCTCGATATTGCAGATACGCTGCGCTGGCAGGAAACCAGCATGGGCTATTTTTATCAAAACGAAGTGCGCCCATGGGGCGATCCCATCGCTTTGTTAAAATTCCCCGGGTTGGACCTGATCAGTAAAATTCGCTACGGGCTATTGGCTTTTACCTCTACCAAGCGCAGCAACTGGCAGAAGCTGGATAAAATTGATGCTGTTACCTGGCTCAAAGGCTGGGTTGGGGAGAGAGCGTACGACGTACTGTGGCGGCCATTGTTCGATCTTAAGTTTTACCAGTACACACCCAATCTTTCGGCGGCCTGGATTTGGTCGCGTTTAAAACGTGTGGGTACCTCCAGGAAAAATCTGCTGCAAGAAGAGATGGGCTATCTGGAGGGAGGCTCTGATACTTTTCTGAATGCCATTGCGGCCGCCATTGAGACCATGGGCGGCGATGTTCGTTTGGGCGAGCCTGTGCAGGAAGTGCTGATGGAAAATGATGCGGTGCAGGGCGTCAAAACAGCCAATGGCACCACTGCATTCGATCAGGTCATCAGTACCATTCCAATGCCCTACGTGTCTGCCATGGTGCCTTCGCTGCCGCGTGCTATTCGGGATAAATACGATTCGGTGAACAATATTGCGGTGGTTTGCGTGCTGGTTCACCTCAAGGAGGCGCTCACGTCCAACTTCTGGCTGAATATCAGCGACCCTGACATCGATATTCCCGGTTTTATCGAGTACAGCAATCTCAATCCTCTGGGCGGGCATATTATTTATGCGCCGTTCTATATTCCGGGAGAGCACCCGGACTATCAGCAAGACGATGAGTTTTTCCTTGAAAAGGTGCGCCGCTATTTATTGCGGGTGCGGCCTGATCTGGATGAGTCTGCAATTCTTAAAATTGCGGCGGGCCGTTACCGCTACGCCCAGCCAATTTGTGAGCCCGAGTTTGCATCGCGTCTACCACCTATCAGTCCTGGGGTTGCCGGCCTGTATATAGCGGACACCTGCTTTTACTACCCGGAAGACAGATCGATTTCAGAGAGTATCCAGTTAGGACGAAAGCTGGCTCAGATGGCAATAGCGCAGTAATGAGTAACGCGGGTAGTGACTCAGGCGGCTTCTGGAGTCACAGATTTGTACGCTTCCTGCTGGCCGGTGGTTTTTCTGCCATTGTTAATTTCGGTAGCCGCTTTGTCTTTAGTTTGGCCTTCGATTTTAGTGTTGCGGTTGTGCTGGCCTTCTGTGTTGGTTTGTTTACCGCATATGTGCTCAATAAACGCTACGTCTTTACCGAGAGTAAGAACTCCAGAGTGCACGAGGTAAGCTGGTTTGTGGTGATCAATCTGCTGGCTTTGCTGCAGACATGGGGGCTGAGTGTTTATCTCGTTGAGTGGTTGCCAGAGCAATTGTCACTGCAGGGGTCGGGTGGGGTGGCCATCGTTGAGGCTGTGGCTCACGGTGCCGGAATTATATTGCCCGTTTTTACAAGCTACATAGGCCACAAGTACCTTTCCTTCAGGGAATGACATACAATTTCAGGTCATGTGAGCCTGTTATTGGCAGGATTGAAACAGAGCGCAGCTTATCGACATGCTCAGGGCAGGTTTGACCCCACCGTGGGTTACCAAGTGATCTGGCGGTAGAGGGAAGCAACCTAAAAATTTCAACAGCATCAGCTGGGGCAGAAAATAACAAATTTGAAAGCGATGGCAGAGAATCCTGAAAACAATATACCACTGTGCGTTGACCTTGACGGCACGCTGGTCAATACCGACACCCTTGTGGAGTCGGCGCTCTTGTTGGCGAAAAAAAATCCGCTGTATCTCTTTTCGATGTTGTTTTGGCTGCTTTCTGGCAAGGCCTACCTGAAAGAGCAAATTGCCTCACGCACCAGCCTGGATGTCGAGATACTGCCTTACAACGATTCCTTTCTGACCTGGCTTAAGGAGCAACACGCAAGTGGGCGGGAATTAGTGTTGGTCACAGCAGCCAACCGAAAAATCGCCGCCGCAGTCAGTGAGCAGCTACCGCTATTTTCAACATGCATCGCCAGCACCAGTACCGTCAACATGGGGGCTGAGCGCAAGCGCGATGAGCTGATTAAGCGCTTTGGCGAGGGTGGTTACGATTACGCGGGCAATAGTAGTGATGACTTCCCAGTGTGGTCTAAATGCCGCAGGGGGATCGTCGTAAACGCCAGCTCTGGTACCGACGCACAAGCAGCAGCGTTGGCCCAGATAGAGACATCCTTTCCATCTGATCAAAAGCCGGTGTCCGCAATACTCAAGGCCATGCGCCCTCATCAATGGGCGAAGAACCTGTTGATATTTGTGAGCATTATTGTTGCCCACCAATACACTGATAGCGCTGTTTTGGTGCCTACACTCATAGCATTCGCGTCATTTTGCCTATGTTCCTCCACGGTTTACCTGATCAACGACTTACTTGATTTACAGGCGGACCGACGGCATGCAACAAAGCACAGACGGCCCTTCGCCGCGGGCGATGTCCCGTTGCTGCTGGGGGTCATTTTTGTGCCAGTTCTATTGGCAGCATCCGCGATCCTGGCGGTGCAGGCAGGCCCAATGTTTTGCGGTGTATTGGCGCTGTATTTTGCGGCTACACTGGCCTATTCGTTTGTCTTGAAGCGGATTGCGATGCTGGATGTGTTGGTGCTCGCGATTCTGTATACGTTGCGTATTGTCGCTGGCGCTTCTGTGGCGGGTGAGTTTCCCTCTGTATGGTTGGTATCGTTCTCTATGTTTTTGTTCACAAGTTTAGCGATGGCCAAACGCTATGCGGAGCTTAAAGCATTGGAGGGGCAGCCTCACGCATGGGCCGGTGGACGCGGGTATAACGTCGATGATATGCCTTTGATTTCTCAACTTGGGGCGACCTCCGGATACATAGCAACGCTAGTTCTGGCGCTCTACATCGACAGCCCGGAAGTCATTACAATTCATAGTAATGAGCAGCTAATGTGGTTGTTGTGCCCTCTGTTGATGTACTGGATAGGGCGAATCTGGTTGGTGGCAAATCGCGGTCAGCTGGCACAGGACCCGGTGATTTTCGCGACCCGCGATCGAGCCAGTTATATCGTGTTTCTACTTGGAATATTGACCTTATTGGCAGCCCGCTAATGAGTGGCAGTTGGGGGCGCCTGCCCATTGCCCCCGCCCAGCGCATTATTGAAAAGGACTGGAGGTTTCACTCCCTTCCTGAACTTCCGCAGAACGATACCTTTCTGGCCCATGGCTGCCGTCGTAGTTATGGCGACAGCTGTATTAACAGCGAGGGGAGTGAGCTCGGTACGAGACAGCTAAGCCGCTATATTGAATTTGACACGCAGACAGGTGTGCTGAACTGCGAAGCGGGAATCACTCTGGATGAGATTCTGCAGCTGATTGTCCCCAAGGGCTGGTTTTTACCGGTAGTACCTGGCACCCGTTTTGTCACGCTAGGCGGCGCGATCGCCAACGATGTGCATGGCAAAAATCACCATTGCGCCGGCTCATTCGGTTGCCATGTGCATTCCCTATCGCTGCTGCGAAGCGATGGACAGCGCCCGCACTGCAGCGCCACCGAACACCCAGAATTGTTTGCTGCCACTATTGGCGGCCTCGGCTTAACCGGTTTAATCACCAGCGCAGAAATTCAGCTCATTGCGATAGCCAGCGATACCATGGTGAGCGAGAATATCCCGTTTGCTTCAGTGGCCGAATTTTGTCAAATAAACCGTGAGTCGGCCGATTGGCCCTACACGGTTTCGTGGATCGATACTGTTGCGCGCAAGGGTCAGGTCGGTCGCGGTGTGTTTACCCGAGCTCGACATGCAGATAGCAGTAGCAGTAGCAGTCTTACGCCAGGTAAAAGTGCGCAGCGTTTGTCTGTGCCCTTCGCGCCACCGATATCCCTGGTGAATCGTTGGACGGTGGACGTTTTCAATCGCGCATACTACACAGTTGAGTCTTCCAAAAGCGGTTTTAGGAATGTTCACTACCAACCTTTTTTCTTTCCACTGGATGTCATTGGTAACTGGAACAGGGTGTATGGCAGCAAGGGTTTTTACCAATACCAGTGTGTATTGCCTCACGCGGGCAGTGAGCAAGCACTTAATGCACTTCTTAAAGAGATACATGCCAGCGGCGCTTCCTCTTTTCTAGTGGTACTCAAGGAGTTTGGTGATAAACCCTCTCCTGGCATGTTGTCTTTTCCACGCCCCGGCCTAACTCTGGCGCTGGATTTCCCCAACAGGGGTGCCAAAACGCTCAAGCTTTTATCATCTTTTGACAGCACCGTGCGCTCAGTTGGTGGAGCCATTTACCCAGCTAAAGATGCGAGAATGCCTGCGCAGCTGTTTAATGATGGTTATCCAAGATTGCAGGAATTCAGGAAGCAGATTGATCCAAAATTTTCGTCGGCCTTTTGGCGCCGCGTGCAGTTATAAGAGATGCTAAAGAATGGGTGAAGCAAAAAAAATACTGGTGTTCGGTGCGAGCTCCGCGATTGCTCATGCGTTGCTAAAACTCTATGCAACACAGGGAAGTACTTTTTTTCTTGCAGGGCGTAGCGAGGATAAAGTTGCTGCGGTGGCGGATGATCTGATAGCCCGAGGTGGCAAGCTTGGCGGAAGCTACTGCTACGATTTTAGCGATAGCACAAAACACGAAAACTGTTTGGCTCAGGCCCGTGAAAGCTTAGGCGAGATTGATGTCGCCATCGTTGCGCACGGCACCTTGCCGGATCAGTTGGAATGTGAGGCTTCTGTGGCG
This sequence comes from Halioglobus sp., assembly GCA_047611225.1. Classification (GTDB taxonomy): domain Bacteria; phylum Pseudomonadota; class Gammaproteobacteria; order Pseudomonadales; family Halieaceae; genus Marimicrobium. The sequence goes on along the minus strand of JBLFWP010000004.1, from coordinate 76,978 downwards.
GCCGTTAGCGCTTGCGTTGAAGACAATTTTTCCAGTGCAATTGCGATCATGCAAACCTGTGCGCAACAGCTGGCGACACAGGGCAGAGGAACGCTCGCTGTTATGTCTTCGGTGGCCGGAGACCGTGGCCGAAAAAGCAATTACAGCTATGGTGCTTGTAAGGCGGGGATTGACGCCTTTATTCAGGGCCTACAAGGGCGCTTTGCGGGTAGCAAAATTAAGGTGGTGAATATTAAGCCGGGCATGATCGAAAGCCCGATGACCCAGGAGATGGAGCACGGCGCGCTGTGGTCTACACCCGAAAAAATAGCACCGGGCATTTATCGCGCTATCGAAAAGGGCAGTGCCGTAGTGTATTTGCCCGGTTACTGGCGCTTGATTATGTGGGTGATTCGGATGCTGCCGGCTAGCATAATGGCCAGGCTTCCGATTTAGGTAGCGCAGGGAGCCTGCCCACACAGTGAAATACCGTAGATTGGGAAAAACAGAATTGTCTGTTTCCACCGTGGGGATCGGCACCTGGCAGTTGGCGGGTGGTTGGGACAAACACTTTTTGCAGCCCGAAGTTGATAGGATCTTTTCAAGGGCGCAGGAACTCGGAATCAATTTCGTTGACACCGCTGAGTGCTATGGCGGGGAACACTTATCGGAGCGGCTGGTGGGCAACAGTATTAAGGGCAATCGCGACCGCTGGGTGATTGCTACCAAGTTTGGCCATAACCACTCCAATGGGCTAAGTGATGAAAACTACCGGGGGGCTCAGGTACTGATTCAGTTAGAGGCATCGCTGCGGGCACTGCAAACGGATTACATCGACGTCTATCAAATCCATTCTGCGACAGATGATCTTTTTAATAACGACGAACTATGGACGATGCTGGACAAGCAGGTGCAGGCCGGAAAAGTGCGCTGGCTGGGAAATTCAATCGGTATGCCACAGATGCGCAAGCAGGTGTTTAAATCGAGTGAGTACGGCATCAGTGTGCTGCAGACTATCTATAACGCGGTGAATTCCAAGGCGCAGGAGATCCTGTTCCCCTCTGCCCAGAAGCAGGATTTGGGCATTATTGCCAGAGTACCGCTGGCCAGTGGTTTTCTCAGCGGAAAGTACCAGCCGGGTCATGAGTTTCCGGCGACAGATGTGCGCTCCATGCGGCCACAGGCTGGCCTGGACAGGGAGGTAGGAGCCGCATTGGAGCTTTTGCGGGACAAGCCCGACGGCATGGCGGCGGCTAGCTGGGCAAACGCTTGGTGCTTGAGCTCTCCCCAGGTTGCTTCTGTTATTCCTGGCATCAAATCGCTGGAGCAGCTTGAAATCAATGCTCTCGCTGGGGATATAGTGCTTTGAGGGTGTAGAAAGTGGCATTGCAGGGGCAAAACGCACTATCAGAAGTGCGATATGGGTCACTTCCCGGTAGCTCGAGTTGCTTGTACGGCAGTGTATACTTGTCGGTGGGCAGCAATATTTTTTACAATGGCCTGAAAGCATTGATCTTTCAGGAAAAGATCGAGAAAACGTGTGAATACAATAAAGAGTTTTAGGTAAGTTTTATGCCAACTACGCAAAAGCCAAATCTCGGAATCGTTGTGCCTTGCATGAACGAAGAGTTGGTATTGCCAGAAAGTGCGCGCAGGCTCAGCGGGAAGCTTCAGTCTCTTATAGACGAGGGCAACATTGACGCTGACTCGCGAATCTATTTTGTCGATGATGGTAGTACCGACGAAACCTGGGCGAGAATTTGTGATCTGGTTGAGAGCAGTGCTAGGTACGTGGGTGTAAAGCTGTCGCGGAATTATGGCCACCAATATGCGTTATACGCTGGTTTGATGAAGGCTGAAGGGGATGCATTAATTTCTATTGATGCCGACCTGCAAGACGATATCAATGCTATTGATGAGATGGTGGAGCACTACAAGGCCGGCAGTGAAATTGTATTTGGTGTGCGCGGTGATAGGCATAACGACAAAAAATTCAAACGCTGGACAGCGTCTCTGCATTACTGGCTAGCGGGTCGGTTTGGTATTGAAACTATTCCCAACCATGCAGACTTTCGCCTGATGAGTAAGCGGGCAGTGGAAATGTTGGGTATGTATCGCGAAACGAATATTTATCTGCGCGGTATTGTGCCTCTGCTTGGGCTGACGTCGTCCAGTGTGTATTACGTACGGGGCATACGAGAGGCGGGTGAAACCAAATACGGCTTCCGCGCGATGCTCAATCTCTCGGTGCAGGGCATTACCTCTTTCTCCATGGCGCCACTGCGTGTTATTGCACTGCTAGGCATGGTGGTGTTCCTGATTTCTATGGGTCTGGGTAGCTGGGCGCTATGGGCGAAATTGACGGGCAGCTCGGTCTTACTCGATGGCTGGGCATCTACCGTCATTCCTATTTACCTGCTGGGTGGCTTGCAGTTGTTGGCGATAGGGGTGGCCGGAGAATACATCGGTAAGATGTATATGGAAGTGAAGAATCGCCCTGTATATCAAATTGAACAAGTCTTTCACCATCAGTCTGAGACTGAATTAGACTGAGCCAGCTCGGTTCACTGTCTCACCCGCGAAATCTGTGCTTCTTCTAAGCTAGATCTAACGAATACTTGTAAAAATGTGTATCGCGTTTATAGCCTAGCGATTCGTAGAGTGCCTGCGCCTCCAGATTGTCTGTTGCTGTTTCCAAATCAATGCGGCTGGTTTTGGTTCTCATGGCGTGTGCTTGGGCCCTTGCCATCAAGGCCTGTCCCACACCTCGCCTACGTGCGCTTTTGTCAACATACAGGTCGTACAATATCCAGTACGGGGCGGCAGCAACCGAGCACCAGCTCAGGTAAAGCTGCACGAAGCCCAAAGCATTGTCTTCCTGATCCTGTGCCATAAAAATAACTGAACGATCCTTACGAAAATTTTCGCTGAGAAATTTTTTCGCCAGCGCAGCATTTGCCGGTTCTCTATAGAACTGCCTATACTTGTCGAATAGTTTGCTGGCATCGGCGAGCTGCGATTTTTCGACGCGCTCTATCTGTAGAGAATTTTCTTTAACCGATAATTGCGGGGTCTTTTGTTTAGGGTTCTCAGGTGGTGAATAGGCCCAGGGAAAGACGCTGGACAAAAATGACAGAGCGATAAAGTGTGCAGCCTTCCGATCGTACTGTTCTCCTGTGTAGAGGGTTTCCTGTCCGATCTCGTCCATTAAACTCTGTACTGCATTGGCCATCGCGCGGGCATTCATGGTGTCGCCCTTGCCGCCCTGGCATATCAGTTCATCACACAGTTTAAGTATGATCACGAAAACGGCTTTGTCCCGCGCGCCGCAAATGCGGTGATAGTCTGTGCAACCTCTCGCTGCAGCCGTGAATGCGTACCAAGCAGCCATATCTCCCGGCTTAGTGATCTTCGGGTCCAGCGAGGCATCAAAGAGGGCGCGTAGTTGGGCTGCTGGTTGCGGCCCGGCGGCTTCCAGGGTGGCGTCAATGCACTGTTGAAACTTGCGCGCCAAAAATTCCAATGTTTCGAGCAGCAGTGCTTGCTTGCTGGCAAAATGGAAGTTTACCGAGCCGGCGGTGAGGCCGGCTCCCGCGGCTATCTTGGCTAAGGTGAGTTGTGACAGGCCATGCGTGGAGATGGCGCTGATAGTGGCATCGATAAGAGCTCGCCTGCGTTCAGCCTGTACGGCTTGATTGGCGCCAGATTTAGCGGTGGCCATGGAGCATGCCTCTGTTGCGATAGTGGCGGTCCCGCGCTTGGAACCGGTCTTTCAAAATGGCATTATATACGCATTCAAAATATTGAACAGACGTATAGTTTGGCTATGCATAATCGTAAAGTGGAGGAGGTTGTCGATGGCGTCTATTGAGCCGCATTGCCCGTCGTATTATGCGGCCACCCGCAATGACCACACACAGTACCCGAAGTTACAGGGTGAGACGCGTTGCGATGTGTGCGTCATTGGTGCTGGTTTTACGGGTATAGCCACCGCACTAACGCTGGTAGAGCGCGGTTATAAGGTCACTGTTCTGGAGCAGAACGCAGTGGGTTGGGGCGCGTCGGGGCGCAACGGCGGTCAGATCATAGGAGGCATGGCAGGCGAGGATGCCCTGCATAAGTTCTGGGGGGAGCAGCATGCCGATGCCTTGTTTGAACTGGGCTACCGCGGTAACGACATTATCGCGCAGCGGGTAGCGAAGTATGGCATCGACTGTGATCTCAAGTATGGGTATATCGATGTCGCGGTGAAGCCTAGACATTTGGTACAACAAAAAGAATGGTTTGAGGCGCTATGCGAACGCGGAATGGAGAGCCAGCTGCGTTTGGTTGGCGCAAGCGAGCTTCCCGGTGTGCTAGGCACAGATCAGTATCTTGGGGGTATGATCAATAATCGCAATGCGCATGTTCATCCGTTGAACTTATGTCTGGGTGAGGCCCGGGCAGCCGCGTCTCTGGGAGTCGCCATACATGAACGCAGTGAAGTTACGGATATCGTTCACGGTGCGCAGCCGTTGGTGCGAACAGCGCAGGGCAGTGTCAGGGCTAACTTTGTTGTGCTGGCGGGCAATGCCTACAACCAGCTGGAACCTGGAAAACTCTCTGGGCGTATCTTCCCGGCAGGAACTTATATTCTGGCAACTGAGCCTCTGTCGGATGAAGAAGTAGCGCAGATAAATCCGCTGGATCTGGCGGTATGTGATCAAAACGAGGTGTTGGACTACTTTCGACTGTCGGCAGACAAACGGATGCTGTTTGGTGGGCGCTGTAACTACTCTGGTAGAGAGCCGGCCAGCATTGAAAAAACCATGTCGCCGCGCCTGCGCAAGATTTATCCGCGACTGGCCAGTAAGCGTATCGATTACGCCTGGGGAGGCAAGATCGGCATTGTACTAAACCGAATCCCCGTCATGGGGCGCATCGGAGATAATGTGTTCTATTCTTTAGGCTACAGTGGCCACGGAATGAATATGACCCATGTCTGCGGTGAAATCCTGGCGGACTCGATAGCGGGAACCTTTGAGCGTCTGGATGTGTTTTCCAAGGTGCCTCATCTGAAGCTGCCCTTTGGTGAGAAAGTGGGCGGACAGATGGTGGCAATGGGGATGCTTTACTACCGACTGCGCGATCTTTTATAGAGAGAGCTCCGCTCGCTGCCCCATCGGCTATCTATTAGCTTACTCCCGCTCCCGCTCCGCCCATGGGCAGGGCTACTAGCTGAGCATTTTGAAGCCTCGAGTCCTGCGCCAAGCGGTGACGGAAATATTGCCAGTAAGCGGTAGCATTTCCTGTTATGGGCTGAAGAAATCAGCGACAATTCCATAAGAAACTCCCCCTTCATTCCCGCTGCCTATCTGCGGATGAATTGATGGGAGATGGTTAGCGGGGCTGATGCCGGGATTGAGGGTTACGCCACGGGATAGTGTGTTGACGCGCATACGAAATTACAGGCTGCATATAGTGAACGTCGTAAGAAAGGGGCCATGATCAACAGAATTTTACTTAGCGCCTGCTTTTTGTCGGGCGCGGCCAGTCTGTTCTATGAGATTCTGTGGACACGTGCTTTCGCGTTGATTCTCGGCTCAACGGTGCAAGCAGCCTCGTTGGTGTTTGCCGCGTTCCTCACGGGGTTGGCATTGGGGGCATGGCTATTTGGCGGCCTGTCTGGGCGTCTGAAGCAGCCTCTAAAAATCTACGCTCTATTGGAAATCGGCATCGCCTGTAGCGCGGTGGCCACAGGCTTAATTCTCCACAATCAGGCGGACGCCATTGGGGCTGCTTTAGGCGATGGTGCACTACGCTACGGTCTGGCATTTGGATTGGCGGTTGTGATGGTGCTGTTACCGACCCTGCTGATGGGGGGCACCTTACCTATATTGCTAAGCGTTGCACGGCGCAATGATGCCAGTCTTTCAATAGTGGGCCGTTTTTATGGCTGGAATACGTTTGGTGCAGCAGCGGGAACCCTTGCTTGTGGGTTTTTAAGTATTCGTTTATTGGGCGTCACCCAGTCCTATTATTTGGCAATGTGTATCAATCTGTTGGTCGCGATTATGAGCTTTGCACTGGTGCGTCATGCGCGCAGTGAGAATACTCAAGAGACTAACGGTGAACAGACTACGGCTGGCCTAGTGGTCTCTGCAATTTCGGAAAGTTACTTATTGCTGCTAGCTGGATTCAGCGGTGCAGTTGTACTCTCACTTGAGGTCATATGGGCGCGGTTCGCAGGCTTCCTGTTAGGCAATCGAACCTATGCCTTCACGCTTTTGATGTTTACTGTATTGACGCTGCTAGCGGCAGGTGCATGGCTGTCCGCCCGCTTGTATCGATCTTCACTTGGACAGCAGCATCGCAATCCCTATGGTCCTTTTGCCAATCTCCTGGCACTGTCTGCTCTGGCTATTGCGCTCTCGGCTATAGGAGGTTGGTGGTTGATCGAAAATCAGGCCAGTATGGAGGCCGGCTTGCCCCAGGTGCAGCAGTACATAATTGCCTACCGCTTCCTTGAAGCGTTTTCCCTGTTGGCGTTGCCCTTACTGTTTCTCGGTGCACTCTTTCCGCTGACAATTGCACAGTCGAAACACTGCTCAGATGATATCGGGAAAACCGCGGCTCGCTTCTATGTCTTTAATGCTGTCGGTGTCGTTTTGGGTTCTCTGGGCACGGGGTTTGTAGGTATTACACTGCTGGGCTCCTATGGCATGTTCAAACTGCTGATTGCCCTCTTGCTGGTCCTTGTGCTCTATTCCCTGTTTCTAGCGGGCCGCCCGATGCCACGCTTGCCACCCATTGTTGCTTTGGCTGCGCTGGTGGCATTGCTTTTTGTCCCTGCGTCCTATCCGCCCGTGTTGGAAGCAGGCGAGACGCTGGTGTTGGAAACAGAAGATGAGCACGGTGTTTTTCGGCTGATGGAAACGTCCCGCGGAAACTTTCGGGTAACCAATAATCAGGTGGAACTGGTTTATCACCTAGGTGCTTTTTCTACAGATTTTGTGCAGCAGATGCAGGGCCATCTGGGTATGCATTTTAATCCTGAAGCAAAAAAAGCGTTGGTCATCGGTAGCGGTTACGGCATCACCGCCGGCGCACTGGCGCTCTACGATTCGATAGAGCATGTAGATGCGGTGGAACTACTGCCCTCGATGGTAGTGGCGGCCGATCAATTTATGCCCAATAACTTTGGCTACCATAAAAACCCCAAGGTGCGCGTTACGGTAGGCGACGGGCGGCATTTCCTCGCGCGTCAGAACGAGCTATATGACGTCATCACTTTGAATGTCTCCGACCCTCATTTGCCGGGCGGTGCCACGCTGTTCCATACCGATTTTTATGAAGTTGTGAAACAACATCTGAATCCGGGTGGTGTGATGATTCAGCATGTTTTCGGTAGTGAGCGCGCTATTATTGCGAACACACTGGTGGCTGCTTTTCCGCACTCCCGCTTCAGTCAGTCCTATAGTAATGGCTACAATGTGGTGGCTTCGATGGAGGATCTGGAGGGCCGCTCACCGCGCCGCATGAACTTACCGCCGGAGGCGATACGTCAGCTGGAGAGCCACGATCGAAGACGCAGAATTACCATACCTTCAAGCCGTAAGTATGAGGCGTTGGGCGACGACATGCGCAGTGACATCGTTGCATCGGATGATTTCCCTGCGGTGGAGTTCTCCTGGAACGCGGGCGAGAAGGCGCTGTTCATCAATGAATAGAGCCTTGCCTATAAGCGGTATCTGTCAGGCATCGGGAGCGTGTTGGCGCCAATGATGCAACGACTTTTACTTTCGGTTCTTCTGTTTACCTCTGGCCTGTGCGGTATTGCATACGAAATTCTGTACGGTCGTCTATTAGCAAATATTATTGGCGATCAGTTTGTTGTCAGTACTGCAGTATTACTGACATTCTTACTCGGTATTGGGTTTGGCGCGCTACATGCACACCGTTGGTGGCGGCATCTGGGCGCGGTGGAGGCGGGTATAGGCATTTATGCCGTGCTGTTTGCGCTTAACCTCCCCGCTGTTGAATCTTTTCTCTACGCACAACTACCCAACATGGGCACGAGTGTCCTGACCTCACTGCTGGTGGCAATTGTATTGTTGGCGGTGCCGGCATTTTTGATTGGTATCAGCCTGCCTCTGTTTGCAGCCTATGCGCATCATTTGCGCGCCAGCGAGGGTTACTTCGCCAAAAGTTATGGCCTGTACAATCTGGGCGCAGCCCTCACGGTTATCTTCATTGAGTTTTGGTTGATTCGCCAGACGGGCATCACGCACGCGGTTTATTACATGGCAGCCCTGAATGTCGCCGTAGCGTTTTTTCTGATTCTGTTCTTCCGGCCTGTGTCCCAAAACGAGACAGAGCGGACCAGCGGGGGTGGTACTGGCTTTCCGCGGGCCATACTTGTCGCATTGGCTGTCAGTGCTGTTGGCTCCGCAATTTTCCAATTGACGGCATTGCGTCTGGGTGAGTTATTGTTTGGGCCGTACCGCGAAACCTTCGCCTATGTTTTGTGCGTAGTCCTACTCGGTATTGCCATAGGCTCATTGTTGGTCAATCGTCTTCGAATCGGTTTCACCACGCTAATGCTGTTCAGTATTTTGGCGCTTTGCTGGACCATGGGTGGTTTGTACTGGGTAATGCATCAGTACTCGCAATATTTTGCACTTGTAAAAACAAATTATTGGGAACTGGTGGCACTGCGTTTTGCCTGCATAGCGGCTCTTACGCTTGGGCCGGCTATCGCGTTCGGCGCTACCATTCCCGCGTTGCTCAATACCCTGAGCGTACATCTTAAAGCAGGCGATCGAGCGCTTGCACGATCGCCGGGTTACCTGCTCTACATAGCGTCACTGGCCAACGCGGCAGGCTTTCTTCTGATGTGCCTGGTGTTACACAAACGTCTCGACTACGGAGACCTGATAGTAGTTGTAGTAGGATTCTCGGCTATGAGTATTGTGGTAGTCGCAGTTATGTCGGAGGTTAAGGGCATTGCCACTACGCGCCATGGCTTGCGATGGTGGGGTGTCGTGATTGGATTGGTTGCTTTGGTTGTGGGATCACGGCTGCAGTGGAATGAGGAGCTCCTCTATCAGGGGCACAAGATATTTGAGTCCGATGCGTTTACGAAGTTGGAGACGAGCGCGGATACCTGGAGCGAGCGCTACAAGGGGGAGCAGGACGTATTGTCGATAAGCCGGCGCAATGGTGTCCCCTTCTTTATCATCAACGGCAAGATCAGCATTCAGCTGAATAAACCCTCCGAGAAATTGGTGGGCGCCATTGGCGGCGTATTCTCACAAGACAATCGCAAAGCGCTAGTGCTGGGCGTTGGCAGTGGTGCCACTGCGGCTTCGGTAGGACTGCTTTTTGATGAGGTTGAGGCGGTGGAGATCAGCGGGGTTATTTTGGATAACCTCCACAGGCTTAAGGAGTACAACTTCGGCATTATCGAGATGCCAAACGTCAAATTAATACACGATGACGCACTTCACGCTGTACGGGTGGCGCAGGGCGATTACTCGCTGATTCTGAATACCGTTACTTCGCCACTGTTTTTCAGCTCTTCCAAACTGTATACCACGGATTTTCTGGAGCAGGTTCGCGATAAATTGGCGCCGGGTGGCGTGTACATGACATGGCTGGACTCGCGCGTGGGCGACAGGGGTGCGGATATCATGGTCGAATCCGTCACCGAAGTTTTCGAGCATTGCGGTCTGGCGCAGATCACTGCGGTGTATTTGCTGATGCTGTGTTCGGATGCCCCAATTGTTGCGCACCAACCTCAGCTGGTTGCCGAGCAGACTCAGCTGGCGGCCTATTTTCGAGAGGGTGACGAAATAGACCCCCAGGGCATTGCCTACCAGTTGCTAACTACAAATCTAGCAGCCCTGCGCAATCCCCAAGGCGCACCTTTGAATCGCTTGGATAAGCCAGTACTGGCATTTGAAATGGCCAGAGTGAGCAAGCGAGGAATGCCGGAGTTGAAAAAGCGTATCGCAGCGGGCGTAAATCTACAGGAGATTGATGAGGCGTTCCGCTATTTCGATTGGAGTCTGCCGTCGATGCTGGACGCTATGCGTGAAGTGAGTGGGCGTAACTCGAACTACGATGCTTTCTATGAAAAATATAAGAGTATGCGCGCACTGACCCGAGAGGCGAAAACGGCGGAGCAAGCAGGAGACTGTGAAGCGGCGGTGGAGGCATTGAGCGGCGCTCTGGCCATTGAGGGTCGCTCAGGTAATACCGGGCTGGCCTTGGCGCGCTGCTACGAGATTAATGGCGAGCATGCCACAGCGTTGGCTGCCTACAGACTCGAACAGGAATCTCAACCAGAGAGCGTTTCGCTGGCGCTGGTAATAGGCAGGGTTCTGATTTGGCAAGAGCATTATGAAGCGGCTCTACAGGAGTTTCAAAAGGTGCCTACTGCCGATCGGTCAGGGGCCTATCACTTCATGGTAGGGCAGGCGCTTTCAAAGCTGGGTCGGGGAGAGGAGGCTCACCAGCACGAGGAAATTGCACAGAGAATGTCGGGGAGTTTGAAGCGCGCTGCATCGGGAGCCATGAATATTTCCGGTGAGCCCGATTAAACGCTTATAGTGTCGCACTCGATTAGAAAAAACTTCGTCGTTGACGCTGCAGTGAAACGCAGAACGAATCACCCGGGGAAGTACGTCCTGCGCGCCTTAATTGGAGAGTATACTGGTTTGGTTATGAGTTTTAAGCGAATCATCGTCATTGTATTTTTGTCCGGAGCGGCGCTGCTGGGAAACGTCTACGCACAGCCTGCGAGTAAACTTCTGCTGTCGGACACCAATCTCACTTTTGTAGCAGATATCGATAGCCCCCCAGAAGTCCATCAACTTAAGGTTTCCGTTGCCGATATTGGCCATCGCTGGAGTTCCAGGTCCAGTGCATCCTGGCTCGAGCATTTCCCAATTCGTGGTAGCGGCTCACAAGATATTACTCTCCGGCTTTCTCCACAAAACCTAGCGCCCGGCCAATACACGACACAAGTGGCATTCACCGGTCAGAATTTCAGATCTGGAAAGCAGGTGCTCGAAATAAGCTTTACGGTAAACGCTGAGCGTGGAGTTACCATTCACGACGGCAACGGTCAGATTGCTGCTATCAACGCGGCGTTCCCTGAACCCATGCAGGTGCAAGTGTTGGACGAAGACGGTCGGCCCTTGGCCGATGAAACAGTTAGCTTCGAGACCATTGTGGGTTCTACGCGACCCAGTAAGGCAAGGGTTAAGACTGATGCCGCGGGTATTGCCAGCTTTCAACCACAGCTGCTTGAATATGGCGCGGTCGGTGTTACAGCCCGATCAACGTTGAAGGCCGATTCATCAGCCTACTTCCAAGGTGTTGTTACAGGCTGGATATCGACTCTGGCAGGCGATGGAATTCAAGCCCATGGAGGAGACTATGGGCCTGCAGCGTGGGCGCACTTCAACGCTCCTTTTGGTATGGCGCTGCAAGATGGGGGCTTGATTGTTGTCGATTATTTTAACCATACCCTGCGTAGAATTGATTTGAGCTCTGGTCAGATTTATCCATTGGCGGGCACAGCGAAACAGGGCTTCAATGGCGATGGCCTAGCCGCTAAGGACTCGGTTCTCAATGGGCCCTTCGGTATAGCACTGAGCCCTACAGGTGAGGTTATTTTTTCTGATTACTACAACAATCGCATTCGTGTGATAGATGGAGACTCGAAGAAAATTGAGACCATTGCTGGCACGGGTCGCAGTGGTAATTCAGGCGACGAGGGGCCAGGTGTTGAAGCACAGATAGATGTTCCCCTGGACATTGCTGCCGATTCTGCCGGCAATATCTATTTGTCCGATTGGCATCACCATGTGGTACGGAAAATTGATGCACGGTCGGGGCGCATGGAGGCGGTAGCGGGTATTGGATGGGCACGGTACACCGGCGAAGGCATTGCGACGAAAGCGGGGCTTGCCACACCTCTGGGGCTGAGCTTCGATAAGGACGACAATCTTTATATAGCCGACTACGGCAACAACCGGGTACGGAAAATTGATGCACAAAGCGGCCTGATTTCTACGGTGGCAGGCTCCGGCTCCCGGGGTTTTTCCGGTGACGGAGGGCTGGCGGTTTCCGCCCAGCTCAACAGACCCTATAACGTTTATGCAGATGCGCATGGCGACCTCTTCATTTCTGATTCGGGAAATCATCGCATTCGACACGTAGACAGTGAGACAGGCGTTATCAGTACCATCGCTGGCCAGGGAGAATTTGGTTACTCGGGTGATCAAGGGTTGGCGCTGAGCGAAAAACTGAAAGGTCCGTTTTCCGTCATTACTGACGATAACAATAACCTCTACGTAGCAGAGTACTTCGGTCACAAAATTCGAAAAATAGGCGGCCAAAAAGAAGCCGATACGGCTGTGCCCGATAGAATAGATTTACTGCGGCGACAATCTAGGCAGATTTTTGGCACCTTTCCGCTCGCCGAAAAAAATGACAATGCAGCAGCCACTGTTCGGATTGAGCTAGGCCGCAGCTTGTTCCACGATACACGCCTATCCGCAGATGGAACAGTCAGCTGCAGTACCTGCCATGTGCTGGAAGAGTTTGGGGTAGACGGCTTGAAAGTTGCAACGGGCATTCATGATCAGATGGGTAATCGCAATTCTCCCAGTGTCTTCAATGCTGCATTGCAGGACTCGCAGTTCTGGGATGGCCGTGTGAAGACGATTGAGCAGCAGGCTAAGGTGCCTTTACTGGATCAAAAAGAAATGGCTATGCCCAGTGAAGAAGCGGTAGTAGCCGCTGTAGCAGCTGTGCCTGAGTATAGTGCAATGTTTACACAGGCATTTACGAATGATCATCCGCCACTGACCTTTAAAAATATTAGCGCGGCGCTGGGAGCCTTTCAAAGAGGGTTGCTGACGCCACACTCCGAGTTCGATCAATTCATGGCGGGTGACAATAAAGCGCTAACACCGCAACAGCTACTTGGGCTGGAAACGTTCCTCAGAGAGGGATGTGCTTCCTGCCACTCTGGCCCTTTGCTGGGCGGCCAGGATTTGCATTTGATTCGAGACTACCCCAACACCCGAGAGGGAACAGAGCTGGAGTTGAGAAAGCGCTTGGGTAACACTCACAAGTTTAAAATTGCGCCTTTGCGAAATGTTGCTATGACTGCACCCTATCTGCATGACGGCAGAGACGCGGCGCTGAAAGATACCCTCGGTAAAAGATTGGATGCTTACCTGATGAGTGAAGCCAGTATCAAGGACGCCGTCGATATGACCGATACCGAGCTCGCGGCCCTGCTGGCGTTCTTCGAGTCGCTCACCGGTGTTATTGATCAGGACTATATAAAAGTTCCTTCGCTACCGGCACTGTCCGGCACTCATTAGGGCTACTCGCAGCTCGAGAGGGATGCTATCCAGTTCTCTACTGCGCTTACGGCGCTGTTATCCACGATTTCGCTTGGCAGCGGTGGCATGCGGTCACTATCCAACGCGCGCATTCTCAGCGCAATGATGGTGCGGCCATTTTGAAGCACCTGTGGGGTGCAGAGGTACGGCTAGTGGGACGCGCTTGCTTCATTGTTTTGGTCTACAGAGGCATCGCCTATAACATGTTTCTGTACTCGTCGAAAATCTCTGAAGGCAATGCTGACCATGGATTCGAAGCTTTTGAAAAAGCCTGCCTTACCCACTGCGTGGGATTCCATTTTGTGAAGGAGTTGTTCGCCCTGCTCGGGTTGGAACCACAATGTCAGCCGATAACTTTGAACCGTTACTGAAAAGGCTGGAGAGAGTTCCTTGATATTGGTTATTTCAATTTTCTCGATGGTCTCAGTGGCATGGTTGAGTATCAATGTGCCGTGCAAATTGTCGCGAGATTTTTCCAAAGCCTTTACCTTGGGAAGAAAAAAAAACGCAGTGCTGTCTTCGTCGATATTCTCGGTAGAGCGCTCCGCTACCGCCAGCGTACTAAGGTCAACAAGGTAGTCAAACCCCTTGGCGTCGGCATCTTCCTCATCAATGCGTTTTTCCTCGGCCTCGCGAAACTCCTTCAACCTATTCTTCTCGGGCGTTTTTCCTTCTACCGAGATTAGTCGGCGTTTTTCATATTTTCGGGCGAGGGGGTCTGTTTGAATCACCAGCTGTTCGCCGTCTTGCTCTACATCCATGGTGACATGCCAGTATTCATCGAGATTGTTGGCGTCGAGCTTGGCGAGCGCGCGCTGGATTGGAGTTATATCGATGAAAGGCTGATCTGCGGCAGGTGCAGCGGCGATGGATGGAGTTGACCCTATTAGCCATAGGAGGATGAAACTGAGAAGGGCAGTGGTCGAGCGTGTGTTAATGAATATTCTCCAGAGACTTCCCTGATCGTTGGAGTGTTGGTGAGAGGCAGCAATTGAAACGCCGCCTCTACAGCGCAATCACATTGTCGCGGCTTGACGGTTGCCTTTTTGTAAGCGCATGTTAAAACGCGCCAACTGGATACCGACTTTCGCTTTCTTCAGTATCGAGGCGCTTTCCAGAGTTTCGAGCATATCCACCGGGAAGACACTTTCGTAGGTTGGTATATTGTGCGCAACGCGTATGTCTTCCAGAGAGTTGTTCCACTCTTTCTCCCACTCGATATCCATCATCGCAGGCGTGTTCTGCCCGTGCTGCCAGGCTTCTGCGTGGAGTTGCATTAGAATCATGAAGCCCCTTGGTTCCTTGAGGGTGCTGATTGCCATGACGGCGGCAATAAACATGGAGGAGTAGTTGTGGCCAAACTGCGCCAACTGAAAAGAGGAAATAGCAATTTCATTGGAGGACGTGGTTTTGTAACCCGCCACCAAATGCCAGACGTCGTGCATTTGTAGAATGCGGGCATTCAAATAATGCAGCGAGTGCGGTAACTGACTAAGACCAATCGAGTCGCGTTCCAAAACTTCAGGGTCGTAACCGTTCTCGACAATCATCTCGTGTAGAGATTGCCCCAGGCTACCCTTTGGGCAATCTGCCAGGGCATTCATATCGGTGTAATCAGGTATGGGATTGGAGACCGCGTTTTTCGCGCCCCAGTGATTGCGGGCGTGATTGTCCGCAATGTCACCGAAGTCCTCGTGCAGGGCTTGACCCAGAGAAGCGACCGCTACCGTTATCGAGATGGCGTCGTAGCCTTCGTCGTGCCCGTCAACAACCTTCCAAAATGCTTCCCAGAAACTGTCCTCCAGCGGTGCTTCTGGCAGATCCAGGGGGATTTCCGGAGTAGGGCCCTTGCCCAACCACGCCGAGGCAATGTTGTCACAGACTGCGCCGCAGGCATCCGGGCAGGAAAAAGCAGCCCAGGCCATTGCGCCAGCCAATGTGATTTTGCCTTCCGAGTTGCCCTTCTTGGCGTCGACGACTGCCGCTGCTAGAGACTTCGCGTCAGTTCTTGTGGTGGCTGCTTGTAGTCTGTCTTTGCGTGACATAGGTGATCTCCTTTCTCTGGGATGGGCCCATCCATTACGTTTTTGGGGCAAGGCCTCTGCCGGTGTTCAAGCTAGACCTATCCAGTGGACTAAGTATACGACATCTGTTAGTTATGGCTATATCGGCCGGTTGACAGCTTAAACCACCAAAAGATTAGGGAAAGTAGACATGATTCGCAAGATATTTGGCCTTTTGGTTCTGGCGGTCATTGTTATGGGCCTAACGGGCTATTGGTCATACCGCGGCGCAGTGGTGACGGTGCCGATGGCCGACAAAGTACTGGCCTTGACCTACGACGACGGCCCCAACCCACCGCATACGCAAGCGATGCTCAATATGCTGGAATTGCATGACGTGAAGGCGACTTTTTTTGTCAAAGGCCGCAACGTTGAGGCCTTTCCCGAGGGTTTGGAGGCCATTGTGGCTGCGGGTCATGAAGTTGGAAACCACAGTTATTCTCATCAGTTTATGGCTTTTATGGGGAGTGATGAAACACGTGAAGAATTGTTAAAAACCAATGCCTTGATTGCAGCCATACAGGGTTTTGAGCCGGTATTGTTTCGCCCTCCCTATGGTGGACAAGGGCCCTATCTGAAGGGGCTCATCGA
Source organism: Halioglobus sp. (assembly GCA_047611225.1). GTDB lineage: Bacteria > Pseudomonadota > Gammaproteobacteria > Pseudomonadales > Halieaceae > Marimicrobium. Next base: position 60,939 of record JBLFWP010000004.1, on the reverse strand, counting down.
TGAACTAGAGATGACCTCAATTCTGATGAGTACTAGTGGGCTAGATTGGGAGAAGACCCAGGCGCAAGAGATTGCCGGTCTGGTGCTGGAAAAAATAGAGCCCGGCGGCATCATACTGCTACACGACGGCCACGGTGATATCGATGACCCCAAAACTCAGAACAGCCGCGCAGCGTCCGTGATTGCCACGGGCGTGATTATTGAGACACTGAAGTCTCAGGGATATTCATTTGTGACAGTTGGTGAGTTGCTTGCCATGGCCGAGCAGTAAAGCTGACTATGAAAAGCGCGATAGGAATATCGCGTTCTAATTTGGTGGCGAGGTCTCTCTGCGGGAAAACAAATTTTTGAACATACGCGCCCAGGCCACTAGCGGTGCTGTTTGACCTTTCCACACCGTTTCTATTTTTTCTCCAGTCGATAAACCTGTAGGCGGATATTCATCCACGCGGGGGTGGTAGTAGGTACCGAAAGCGATATCGAACATGGGTAGCCAGATGGAATAGTTCTTGTCCTGATGTTCCGGCAGTTTAGAGTGATGAATCCAGTGGTATTGCGGGTTGGAAAAAAACGGCAACATCTTATGCAGCGCATCTATTCTAACGTTGGCATGTATAAAGTAATCCCACAGGCCCAAAAACAGGCTGCCAGCGACGGCTGCCAACACCGATTCCGGCATGGCATTGGTATTAAAAATTAAGCCTATAGTTAGACCCCTGACCAGGCCTTGACCTGCGGGTTCCAAAAAGTGGGATCGGTAGATGGTGGTGGCATTCAGGTTCTCATCGCTGTGGTGTAGTTTGTGCACCTCCCAGAAAAAGGGAACAGTGTGTTGCAGGCGGTGCCACCAGTAGTAGGCAAAGTCTCCCAGGAAGGCAGCAGTAAGAAAAATAATAGTGCCTTGCATAAGCACATCAACAAACGGGATGCCTATGGAAACTTTGCTGGGCGTCACTTCAAGGCTGGGAGAGCCGATGGCGCTGGCAACGTAGATAGTGAACAGGCTGACCAGTGCTGCAAATATCGGTGCAAGAAAAAGATTGCTAAGAGTAATACGCCAGTTCAGCCAGTAGTTGGCGCGGGGCGTGTTTTTTTGAACCGGAGTCAGGCGCTCAAGCAGGAGGAAGAAAGGCCAGCTCAGCAATAAAGAAAGGTATGCCAGAAACAAAACTCCGGCGGCGCCAGAGGTCTGTGTAAAAACCTCGTTCAAAAAATCCTGCATGATATTCTCCGTTGTCATCTTTGAAGATAACCCAAGGGTCACGGGAGTCAAGCCTAGCGGTCGTTGGCGGCAGGGCAGGGCACAACCTGCTTCCTACTGAAGCTGTTGTAAGGACTCTACTCTTTCAATGATCTGGGTAGGCCCCATCAGGCCGGCAGATACCCTGGCACTTGTACCCAGAAGATCCGGAGAGTTCCAACCCGGTTCATTGTTCTCAATGGCTTCTACTAATCTATTTTTGCGCGCAGGCGTTAGTGACAATTCCAGCGTGTTGTCACCCGGCTGGATTGCCGCTGTTATATCAACGGCGTACGGCGGGACCAAGGCGGCGCCAACATCTTTGCCATTGAGTTGTACTGTGGCAGCTCCGAATAAACTGCCAGCCTGAAAATGGAAGCTATGCCCTTGGTTCACGCGCAAAGCGATATCCTCTGGCATCTCGAAGCTGGTGGCGTAGAGTCCGGGGCCACCACTTTTTTGTAGCTGTGGTATTTGCAGCCAATCACCCGGTAAGGAGCCTCCACTTTGGATAGTCACTTCAGACACCGACAATGACCAATCGCTCAGTGCCGTAGTTTTCACGATGGCCCTTGTTGAAGAAGTATGCAGTTCGGCGGCGGCGGCTCGCAGCCACAATACAATAGAGCCGTAAGCGGGAATTTCTCGCTTGAGGCTACCCTCCTCTTGCATCGGGGCAGCCTCAATGCTGCCGTTCCAGGCGTCTAGCCAAAGTGCCTGTTGATACTTCATCGTTGAGCGCAACTCCAGTGTGGTGGGCTGGGACCAGGGGTTACTGAAGAACTGCAGAAGGTCGCCGTTATCAAGGCGCCGTCGCAAGGATTTTAGCTGTGTGTTTTTAAATTTCGTTGGCCCCGGTAGGAATCTATCGGTGCTTTGCAGGTTAGAGAATGCCTTAGCTACCTTTTCATCACCTGTTTGCCATTGCGTTAGTCCGTGTTGACGCTGGGGCATAGTGCCAGTGACCTGAAGGGGCATCCCCGCGATGTTTAATGCCTCTATACGTTGTGCCGCCTCTGGTGCAATGGCATCAATTGCATGCAATCTCAGTCCTCGTGCGTGCAGGCTTCCCACACGTAGTACGCCGTTTGCGAAACTGGCCTCGCGCAAAGCATGCTCATTCACCCATTCCCAGGTCAGGCCTTGTTGCTCAAGTTTACGTGTTTCAGCCCATATATCGCGCATGCGCTGCGCACCTCGATTAATCGCCGGTGCCGTGTCGTCTGTCGCCAGGGGCTCCTCGCCTTCGAAGCGACCTTGATCAAAAGGTTCTTCAGAATTGCCATAGCCCTGAGGAAAGCCGAGGCCGGGATAAAGTACCAGTACATCCACGTCGGGCTTACCCTTGCGCAGTAAATATTGGTTGCGAGCAATGTAGCGATTGATAACACCAGCGTGCTCCCAATAGGACCAGTTTTCACTATAGTCAGTTGAGATCATGCCAAGTTGCCATGGGTACCACCCGTCCTGCTCCGGATAGCCGCGTTCGGCGTGGTCCTCTACGCGATAGGCCGTACCGTGATACACCAACTGATTGATGCCAGCGGCGAAGGCCTTGTCTGCAAGCGCTTTCAACTTGAGGGGAGTTGTCATAAAAGCGCGACCGATAAATATGAATGACTCCGCAGAAATTATCGGCTTCCCGGCAATATGGCCGCCCGAAGAAACAGCTTTCAAAAACATTTCGGAGCCGCCGGCATACAGCTGTTCCGATTCAGGAATATCAGATTCACCCGCTGCACGAATAATATCCATAGGGCCGCCATAGGCCTGTAAACGATGCGCCAGGCCGCGCTTGTTGCCCCAGTCTTGCAGAGTGTGGAAATAACGTTCACGGAAAAGGTCAGAGGTGACCATGTCCCAATCTTCCAGAAAGCGCTCGCCCTGTTCACCAAGATCATAGATAGGAGCGGTAGAAATATTGGCGGCGTGGAAGGGCATTTGATCTTTGCCAGGTTCGATCAGTGCGCCTAGCCAGGGGCGCGGGTCGTAACCCATTCGGGATTCAAATTCCTGTAGATGGCCACGAGCCCAGTGGCGTTCCTGTCTGAATTCGAGGCTGTCATTGAAGAATCCGCGTAGTGGGTTGCCGAAGTAGGGTGCCAGGCCCGTTTCTTCGCGGAACAAATAGTTTTGGTTGGCGCGCATACGCTCGGCATCGAGATGGTCCACCACATAGCCGGGCCTTGGATGGGCGTGCCCACCAGAAACCAGTTCGCCTCCGGGCAATTGCCAAAGTGCAGTAATAGCCCAATCGCCGGCGGGTACGTCCCAGATAAGGTCATCGCCTTGCACAGCGTCGCTTATCACCTGAATTGATTCAGGCTGCAGTGTGATCTGGTCGAGAAAGTCCCAGGTTGTTGCCGTTCGTTTGTTGTCTAAAATTTTGGCGGCAACAACCTCCACCAGTTGCCGTTCCTCGGGTACGAAGGTCTGCATGGGTATGTCTCCTAGCATGCCAAGTAGCCCTGCGCCAAAAGTTGCTGCGGGCATCGAAGGTGCTGGCAGTGACACGTTAATACGCTGCGGTCCGCTGACAATAAGTTCACTGTGCAGCAGTTGCCGCAGTCCGTCCTGCAGGCCCACATGCGGCCCTCCCGTAGGCCAGCCGGAACCGTTGTTGAGATCTACCTCCATGTTAAGTCGACGCGCGGCCTCGAGGACGGTATGCACGTTCTGATAATACGCGGGGGAGTCCCATCCTGATTGCTGCCACTGTGGGGATTCTAAGTCTGTGCCCGATACAGTGATGGCGAAGGGTTGTATCTCGACACCGGCGAGACCGACATCGGCGAACAACTGCATTTCCCGCTCTAGCTCTGTTGTGTTGACGAGATTGCCGGGCCACCACCAGCGTGTCCAAGGGCCGAAGTACAGGGGTGGGGAAACAAAATCGTCAACATTGAGAGGGCTGTGCTGGTGCGCGCGTGCTGCTATCGACCAAGTTTGCTGCGTGGGTGCATTAATTCCTGGTGCCGCCGGCCATGAGAGCAGGGTGCGTTCCGGGTCACCGATTGGCGGTGTGCTGATGTAATGGAATGTGTAGAGAAGACCGCCTATAGCTAACGAGCAGGCGAGGGCGGCGAGTAACACTAGAGCGAGCAGGCTTCGTTTAATCCACTTCATGGAATCCATTCACTTTGTTCGGCAGGCCCGGTCACCCAATTCTTTTCATTTACTGAGCCCTTTGGTACTTGCGGCATTGTGCGGACAGTATATTGCGCATTTGTGAAGGGGGCGACTGTAATTACCTGCCAGGACTAGCGAAGAATGGGCCCCTGTTTCTCTAGTAGGTCAAACTCTTCGTCAAATCTGTTATATGCTATCTATCTTTCTATAGCTCGAGCCAAAATAAGTGGACGGTGAACAACTTCGGCAAAGTCTTTACGAGGCTGCCACCCATCATCAAGCTGGGCGTTTGGCGGACGCAGAGCAGTTGTATCTGCGCGTGCTCGAAACCCAGGCCGCCAACCCTGAGGCGAATCACAATATCGCAGTACTAGCGATGCAGACCGGTAAGGGTATGAGCATAGCGATACCGTACTTCCGGAAAGCCTGGCAGGCCGACCCTTCTCATCATCAACACTGGTTGAGTTACCTAAGAGCACTCGCTCAAGTGGGTGACTTACCATCCGCAAAAAAAGTATACGCGGACGGTCGTAATCGTGGCTTGCAGGGACCCGATCCCGAGCAGACGCCAGCCAGCTCCCATACGGTATCGTCACCAGCAGTTTCTTCTGGAGCGGGTGAGCCTGCGGCAGATCTTGGCCCACAGTATTCGCGCATCCTACAGTTACTGAAAAAAAGTAATTTTAAGAAGGCCGAAAAGAACGCTAGTAATCTTTGCGAGCGATACCCCGATCAGGTTCTACCGTGGAAAGCGTATGGCCTTGCGCTAAAAGTGCAGGGCAAAGATCGCGATGCATTGGCCTCCTTCAAAAAATCTGTGCAGCTTGGGGCAGATGACGCTGAAACCTGGTTTGAATTTGGTGACTCCCTGTCCAGCAACGGCCTGTTTGGCGAGGCAGAAAAAGCGTTCTCCCAGTCGCTATCTGTCACGCCGGAGTTCCCCGGGGCGGCGCCTGCATTGGCGCGAGTTTTGCTGAAGCTCTATCGCCCGTCTGAAGCGGAGGCTATCTGCCGTAAGGTGCTGGCAGCCGATTCTTCCTCGGTGAAGTCGTTGTATTACATGGGCAAAGCCCTGCAAGCGCAAGGTCGGGATGAAGAGGCGTTGGTGAGTTTTCAGCAAGCGCTGGAAAGCGAGCCGGATAATGTTGAGGCCTACCTCGCGCTCGGCAAGCTATTACACGAGTACAAAAGAGAAACGGATCTGATTGCATTGTGTCTAAAAATGATCAGTGCGGCACCGAAATACTTCCCTGCGCATCGTGATCTTGGCGCTGCATATCTACGCACAGGCCGCGTGCAAGAAGCGGCAGAGTCCTTTGCTAAAGGGTTAAAGCTACGCCCGGATGATCTCGCCACACGCTCAAACTGGCTGTTCTGTTGCAATTATTCAGGCGCACTATCGGGCGAGGCCATGCGCGATGAGGCAAGGGTTTATGGCCGGCATGCCGCGGCGAGGGCGAAGCCTTTCAAGCAATGGCTATGTGACTCGGCGCCGCCGAAGCTGCGTGTAGGGTTGGTCTCCTCAGACTTGCGTGAACACCCGGTCGGTTTCTTTCTCGAAAATGTGCTGGCTCAAAGCGATCGTTCGCGGGTGGAATGGATTGCCTACCCAACGCAGACGGTAAATGATGCCGTTGCCCAGAGGTTGAAAGGACATGTGGCTCAGTGGACAGTGCTGGCGGGTATGAACGCCCGAGACTGTGCTGAAAAAATTCAAGCAGATGGCGTGCATGTACTTATCGATCTGGATGGCCACTCCGGGCAGACCTTGTTGCCGGCATTCGCATACCGCCCGGCACCGGTGCAGGTAAGCTGGTTGGGCTATTTCGCCACCACAGGTTTGGCTGAGATGGATTACTTTATCGCAGATCCGGTCAGTGTTGGGCCTGAGCAGCACGTGCAGTTTACTGAAGCGGTGTGGAGTCTGCCGGATTGTCGACTTTGTTTTACAGCGCCAGTCGACGCGCCCCAGGTCAGTGAATTGCCGGCGCTATCACGGGAGCACGTGACCTTCGCGTGTTTTCAAAATCTGCCGAAAATAACTGACGACCTACTGGAAGCCTGGGCCGAAATTTTGGGCTCCTGTCCTTCAGCTCGCCTGCGTGTTCAGTCTATGGGCCTTGCAAGCGAAGAAAGCAGGGTAGATTTTTCGGAGCGTGCTCAAAGCTGTGGAATTCCTGCATTACGACTTGATGTTTACCCGCCGGTCTCTCGCTCTGAATATCTTGAGAATCACGCTGACGTCGACATACTACTTGATACATTTGGGTTTCCCGGCGGCACTACCACTTGCGAAGCGCTGTGGATGGGAGTGCCAACAGTGACTCTTGCAGGGAATACCTTATTGTCACGACAGGGAGCGAGCCTGTTAACCGCGGCTGGGCTCTCGAGCTGGGTTACGACGTCTAGGGATGCCTATATTCAACAGGCAATTGAACGAACGGAGAATACTGATGCGCTGGCACAGTTGCGCAGTGGCCTTCGTCAGCAGGTTGCGAAATCCAGTTTGTATGATGCCGAACCTTTTGCGCACAATTTGATAAGCGCTCTTTGGGGCATGTGGCAGGCAAAGGGCGGCTTATCCAGAGCAGGGTATTGAAAATACGCTCTCGTTTCCAAAGACACTGACATTGGGTTGATTGTTAGTCGCTATGCGGTGTTAGCACTCGCAAGCCATTTGCCCCAATAATGCGCTAGCCCAGAGTGGCTTTCTTCTTCAGATCACACCCAGATTCTGGTGGCGCTACGATAGTCATCCTCTGTTGCTGCATATTCTTCGTCAGATCTTCACGCCTTGCTTCTTCCACCAATAGATTGGCAGTGGAAAAGAGTTGATCAAGCGCTTGACCTGTCAGGCCTTTACACTCAAAGGCGTCTCGGCCTTCCTGAACCAAGGCCATTACCATCAGCAATTCCCGCTGGTCCAGATGAAGAGTGGCACCCTGGCCGTCATATTCGATTATGTTCATGCTTCTATCTCCTAAGGCATAAGTTGCCGCCAATCGGTAGGAAACCGCCATTTGGAACACTTGTTCTGACAGCGGTAATACCTTGTAGAATCTAGGTTTAACAGGCGTTGTGAGAATTTCAAAAGGAAAAAGTGAGAAAAGTAGAGTTAATTATTGGGCGTGAACGTCACCTTTTTGGCAACTGGTGGAGAGTTTTCCAGTGGCTACCTCAGTTTCGTTAGCCCCAAGAGGGCCTTGTGTCTCGCAACCGGCTCAAATTGATTCTATTATGAGCACCTCCAATTACACTGAGGAATTACCTATGGCGGACGTTGCGCAAGCCACCCCACTGCGAGTAGATATCGTTTCTGACGTGGTCTGCCCCTGGTGCATTATTGGCTACAAGCAATTGCAGAAAGCGTTGGCATCTCTGCCGGGGCAATTTGATACAACCCTTTATTGGCATCCCTTTGAGCTCAATCCGCAAATGCCTGCCGAAGGTCAGGAGCTGCGAGAACATATTATGCAGAAGTACGGTACATCTCCTTCGGGTAGCGCGGGCGCACGCACGCGTCTAACGGACTTGGGTGACTCGCTGGGTTTTACCTTCGACTACTTCGAGGGCATGCGCATGGTGAATACCTTCGCAGCTCATCAACTGCTGCACTGGGGCGGCACACAAGGGAAGCAAACTGAACTTAAACTGGCATTGTTCGAGGCGTTTTTTAGTAAGCGGGAAGATGTCAGTGATCTCGAATTACTTTGCGCAGTGGCGGGCAGGGTCGGCCTGGAAGAGGGTGAGGCCATGAAAGTACTGTCGGACGCGCGCTACGCGCAGGCCGTGAGAGAAGAACAGCAACAGTGGCTTGATCAGGAAGTTCACGCTGTGCCTACATTCCTTTTGCAGGAACAATATGTCGTGCCAGGTGCGCAGGAGGCCGAGACTTTTGTGCGCATCCTGAATAAAATTCACGCTCAAGAAAATGTTGCAGTCTCCTGAGTTTTTACTGCGTGAACGCAACAACCACAATCCTCTTACTTAATAAGATCACAGGACATACACGATGACTGCAGCTGCCACGCTTTTCCGCCCTTTTTCTCTGGGCCCCCTGACACTCAACAACCGAATTGTAATGGCGCCAATGACACGCAACGCCTCACCGGGAAATATTCCCGGCGACAATGTGGTGGAGTATTACCGGCGCAGGGCGGCCGGCGGTACAGGTCTCATTATTACCGAGGGGACGTGCATCGATCATATCGCTGCCAGTGGCTATCCGGATGTTCCCTACTTTCATGGTGCCGAGGCATTGGCTGGGTGGCAGCGGGTGGTAGATGCTGTACATGAAGAGGGCAGCAAGATTGCAGCCCAGTTATGGCACGTAGGCGCTATGCGCAAAGCGGGCACGCCCCCGGAAGGTGATGTTAACGGTTATAGCCCCAGCGGAATGAACGTACCGGGCAAGGTGTCTCGGCACGTAATGTCGGATTCAGATATTCAGGAGGTTATTCAGTCATTTGCTAGAGCAGCGGCCACCGCCAGGGCCCTGGGTTTTGATGCTGTGGAAATACATGGCGCTCACGGCTACATCATTGACCAATTTTTTTGGGCCGGCACTAACATCAGGGACGACAAATACGGCGGCAGCATGGAGAATCGCGGCCGTTTCGGTAAAGAAATTATTGCAGCCGTACGCGAGCAGGTTGGAAGTGATTTCCCCATCATTCTGCGTTTCTCCCAGTGGAAGCAACAGGAGTACACGGCCAGGCTGGCGTTGACACCTGAGGAACTGGAAGAGTTTTTGATGCCGCTGAGCGAAGCGGGAGTCGATATTTTTCACTGCTCAACTCGCCGTTTCTGGGAACCCGAATTTGAAGGCAGTGATCTCAACCTCGCAGGCTGGACCAAAAAAATCACTGGCAAGCCTACGATCACGGTGGGGAGTGTGGGATTGGACGCTGATTTCATTCCGCTGCCGGGCGAAGCCACTTTCCGAGAGGCTGAGCCCGCCAATCTGGATGTTCTGGAAGAGCGGATGGCGCGAGATGAGTTTGATCTGGTGGCGGTGGGTCGGGCTATGATCGCCAATCCCGATTGGGCGAATCGTGTAAAGGCAGGTGAGCTTAGCGAAATGCGTGCTTTCGAAAAAGAGCAGCTCTTTGATCTGCAATAGCATTTCAAGGCGCTTCTCGCCGCAAATTTTAGCAGGGAGCCAATAAGAAATGTCTATATCCGTGGAGGATTATATAGCGATACAGCGCTTGATGTACGCTTACGCACATTGTGCCGACCACAAAGACTATGCAGGTTTTGCCGATGTATTTTGCGAGGATGCCGTGTTTGGATACAGGGGCGAGCCTGTGACTCCTCTTGCGGCTATACAAGACATGATGCTTGCGCTGGAAAAATACTCGCGCACCCTGCATCAGGTAACAAACGTGTTCTATGAGGTGGAAGGTGACTCAGCCCAGGGTGAAACCTATTGTCTGGCCTCCCATATTTTTGAGGATGCAGGACTAGAGATGAAAATTGACATGGGGATAGTCTACAACGACGCCTTGCGTCGCCTTCCACAGGGCTGGCGAATTCTGAATCGCCAGTTCACGCTGCTTTGGAGTCAGACTACCCAGGTGGATTGAGAGTGGCTTCGGCGGCCAACTGCGCGCGGTAATTTACATTCCTCGTCCTGCCCGATAGAGTTGATCAACTTACGGTGCTTAAGCCAGCACGATACCCTGCATAACTGGATTCCTATGAGACGTACTGGTTCCCGCTGTCTGCTTCTGATTTTGTCATCCGCCACAGCGCGAAAGCGCGGAGTACGCCAGAGCCTGTCAGCCGAACATCCTGCTACCGCCAAGGTGCCCTTTAACAATGGTTGAACCTGGCGACCAGAATCTGCACTTCGATGAAATGACAGAAGCCTGTCTGACCATTGATGCTCGCAGTGGTGAAATTTTGAAATGTAATGATGCCGCCGAGATTCTACTAGGGCGAAAATCGGTGCAATTGCTGGGAGCAAAGGACCTCGCAGCGCTGGGTTGTGACGATGACTCCTCCGGTATGCTCAAACATGCGCTGCAGGCCGGCCAACGCGTTTCGCTACCTTCTTTTGTAATCTCACATAGCGATGGTCTGGAGCTGGCGGTAGGGGGTTTGTTGATTCCTGCCGGAGACACCAGCAGATTGTTATTGTGGCCATTGCTCTCAAGCGGCGACTTACAAAGCCTGGGAACGGTGCATCACTCAGATACCCTCGTCGTTCTGGGTGTGGATCGTTTGCGCTACGATGCCAGCTTTGGCGCAAACGAGGCTGCGCACTTAATGCGGCAATTTCATAGCAGCCTGTTGGAAATAGTGCGTTCACAAGACAGTGTTGGCGAGATCATGGGTACCACCATCGTTGTTCTATTGCGCGATGTGGATATTGAGGGTGCCGAAAATATCAGTAGGGCCCTGCTATCACACCTGCATAATGTGCACACTCGCAAGGGCACGCCTGGGCAGCAGGTGCGAATTTGCATCGGTTTAGCACGTATGGAAGCGAGTGTCCGCACATTGACCACACTGCTGGCGGCGAACAACGCGCTGTTGCAGGCACGTTTGAGTTCCGGGGCCGAGCACGTTCGTGTTGCCCAAAAGGGCGATGCCGCTCTGGCCATAGGCCACCTGATGAATGCGTCCGGCGCGTTTAGTGATCACCCTGAATCGCCAGTGTCAGCCGCATCCGAGCAATCAACGCAGGTGTCTGCAGCGCCACTGGAGAGGGAAGCGCCGCCAATAGCCCCTATTGAAACCAATATTGACGGTTATGTGGTCGACAATATGGAGGGGGCTGTTGATCAGGCCGTCTTTATGGCCAAGCTGGATGTGCCGGTGGCGATTATTGGGCCGGCGGGCACCGGTAAGATGTATGTGGCGAAGGTGATTCACGATGAATCAGGTGGTGCGCCGGACATGCTGGTCTCCATCGATTGTCGAGAGTTTCGCAGTCGTAGCAGTGCCAACACACGCATTGCCAAGGAGCTGGCGCAGGGCCTGGGCAAGACACTGGTCTTTAAATCGCCGCATCTGATGAACTCAGAGGCTCAGTTGAAGCTGGCTAAGCAAGTCAGCTCGCGTCAATTGGCTGATGTCAGTCCGCCGCAATATCTGCCGAAATTGAAGTTGATTGCACTGTTCCCGGACTCCATGGAGATGCTGATGCGCAAGGGTGAGCTCACCGCGCCGCTAGCCAGCGCCTTTTCCGGTTATCCGATTACGGTACCTCCCATTCGCGATCGCAAGCAGGCGGTACTGCGCTGGGCGCACAAGGTACTGGGTCAGGAGGGTGCAGCCAGAGATCGCCATATGAAGGGTTTTACCCCCGATGCCGAGCGCGCCATGCTGGTGTACGACTGGCCGGGAAACATCAGTGAGATGCGCCGGTGTATTTATGAAGCACTGGAAAAAACTGATAAAGATTGGCTTACGCCTGTTGATCTTGGGCTGTTCAAGGGCATTGATCCGGAGGGCGCGCCGGTGACGCCAGAATCTACAGCGTTTCTTGTGGCCATTGAATCAACAGAGAGTGCACCGCAAGGCTATATTCCGTCTACAGCGGAATCTCTGGACGTTGCATTGGGCGAGGCAATTCACAATATGCTCGAACTGGACCTGATCAAGCCGCTGGGGACATGGTTGGAAGATGATTTGGTAGCGGCAGCGCTGGACAGGTATCGCAACGATGTAACCCGCGCTGCGGGCTTCTTGCATACCAAACCCCGCAATATCAACCGCTGGCTCCCGAAAATCCAGTCGCGGGAGGAAGAGCGCGGCAATAGTTCTTTGTGGCAGATTCCCCGACGTTTGGTTAGCGAGTGGGTGCGCGAATCAGCCCAGATTGATGAATCACCGTTACTTACAATGCAGGATAAACTGATGGCGCACCTGACCCGACAGGGCGGGGCGCTTAGTGCAGCGAAGCGAGCTCGTATCATGGGGGTGTCCACTCCCACTTATGTGAAGCGCTTGCGCGAGCTGGACGATAGCTAATCGCGCGGTTTGTCCGCGCAGAGGAATAGGAAAGCCATGGCAAAGCGAGCAACGGGTAAGTCCGGCAACCCCATGCACCGGGTGAAGACTGTGGAAGAATATGCCGAGGAATTTGAGCAGCAAATGGACGCTGAGTTGCCGGTGAGCCTGGGTTTTTCGGCACGTCTGAATATGCTGTGGGATTTAGCCGGCGCCGCACCGCCGCAGATCGAGGGCCGTGTACTGGGTGTGTTGGGGATTAACCGCGACTGGCGTGAGTCCGACGTACGTAAATGGCTGCAAAAAGACACACTGCCCCCGCGTCTGGATCTACACAATATCGTGAGGTTTTTGGTGGCGCAGCTGGATGAGGGGCAGGACGAGCGTCGCTGGGAGGCATTTCTTCTATATGGCTCGCCCATTGTCTCCTCGCCAGTCAATCCCACCATGTACCGAGAAGATCAAACCCGTCGCGAAATTGCCTCCACCATCTTCGCCCAGATCACCGATGAGTACGGTATTCCTCCGTCGGCCTATGAGGCGGACCAGGTCTTCCAGCGCTGCCTGACCCTGATGCATAAGTTCAATATTTATGAGCTTAGGGACTTCCAATCGGGCCATCTTGAGCCCTTCAAAAACTACATGTTTCCGGCAGAATAGGGCTGGTCAAACTTGGCATCAGATATGGCCAAAAACCGCGATTTTAGCCCTTTTGGGCTCCTCTGAAAAAACTGAACTTCCTCTTTCCCACCGGAGTCAAGCTTTTCGCACTCCGAAATACTCGACTTTCGCGATTTGTTACATTTAATATAAAAACGTTATATATCATATAGATATCGTTTTTTAACCTCCTTTTTGTGCGCCAGTTCACAAATAAAAAAGTAGAGTTTCTCTAGAAAAGTCGAGTTTTTACTTGTCCCTTCGAGGTGATATATCAATACTTCAAAGACATAACGTTATGGCATATCTCGCAAGAGAACGAGGACGACAATGATTAACAACGGTGAAGAGTTCGATCTACGCGGCGTGAAGATCGCAGTGATAGACGATGCGAAAACGATCCGCATGATGATGTCTCACACACTCAAAGGTATGGGTTGTGAAGTTGAATGTGCTGAAGATGGCTACAAAGCCCTCGGCATGTTGAGGCGGTTCAAGCCCGATTTGATTTTCCTGGACATTACGATGCCAGAATTGGACGGGTATCAAACCTGTACCCTGATTCGAAATGCTGAGGCTACTAGAAACACCCCCGTGGTGATGCTCTCTTCCTCAGATGGCATATTTGATATTGCCAAAGGGCTGGCTCGCGGCGCGACCGCCCATGTCACCAAGATCCCACCAGAGAATGTGCTTCGTGAGTTGATACACAACCACACTGCCAAGCAGGTTGCGGCTTAGCCATGAATATTTCAGCACTTCAGTCGCTGGAGCTGATTGAGCGCTTGCATGCCTATGACAGCGTCTCGGTTCCCGATGTTGGGGAAGAAATCCCCCGCTGGGTAGGCACCCTACTGACAATCGCTGGCCAGCCATTTTTGGTTAAGTCGGGCGAGATGCAGGAAATAATTGATACACCTGATGTAACCACTATTCCCGGCACCAAGTCCTGGGCAATGGGCGTTGCAGCTTTCAAAGGCGGACTACTGCCCATTATCAGCGGCGACGTTCTGTTTCGCAAAAAAACCTATACCGGTCGCGTGCGCGATTACTGCATGGTCATAGATCGTCCCGGAATGCGTTTTGGGATTACTTTGAGCAGTGTGCAACGTGATATGCAATTTCCGCTAGACGAGTGTATTACCGAGCATGACGTTCATCCTGACTTCGCTGAGTTTACGGCAGGCGGCTTCATAGACGATGACAAATTTCTGGCCATTCTCGATATCAATAAATTGGTAGCGGACGAAAGCTTCGCTGACGCATCCGCGACAAAAGTATCTATAAGTAGGGGTAAGTACGATGAGTAAAGTATTGAAGAGTGGAGCGTCCAGTTTCTGGGTGGCCGTAATGACCCTTGGAATTCTTGGGTGTCTGGGGGGTGTTGGCTACACCTTTTTTATGATCCAAAAGGAAGCAGGGCAGGAAGGTGAGTATCGCTACTCTGCCGATAGATTGCGCCTGTTGTCGCAGCAGCTGACTGCCAATGCGCGGGAGTCTATGCGCGGCGATGCGTCAACCTTTAAGGATATCAAAACCAACATAGGTAGTTTCACTGTCGAGCTAGGCCAATTGGGCCCTGTAGTTGGCTTCAGTGATGAAGTTGACGTTATTGGAGAACGGTGGCAGCCAGTATTGGGCGCAGCCAGGACTCTGGCGGAAGCCGGATCACGCATCGTATTCCTGCGTTCGGTATCAACCGAGCTTGAGAAAAATATCAAACCAATACAGAGCGAATTCGCGGGTGTTGTCGATATCCTGCGCGATGAATCAGTCTCGTCTGAAACCATTGTCGCGGCCCAGAAAACACTGTGGCTGACGGAGCGCATAGCACGCAATATCGAGAAGATTCTCGCTGGTGGTGAAGAAAATCAGGTTGCGGCTGATGAGTTCCGCACTGATGCAGTCGATTTCATGCGCATTGTTGAAGCCCTGAACAAGGGTAGCCGTGTAATGGGTGTACAGAAGCTGAAAGAAGCAGATGCCATTGCATCGGTCAAGAATGCTTCTGCACTGTTCGCGGTTGTATCTACCTCTATTGACCAGATTGCCGGCGCATCGGGTGAGTTGCGCGAAGCAGCCAAAGCGCGGGACGCCATTACAACGGAGTCAGATGCTCTAGCCGACTCAATTTCAGCGTTGGTTCCAGCGATTGAGAAGATGACAGTGGCACGCTTATATGACCGCGGAACGCTCATGGCGCTGTTTGGTGCTCCGGGTATTCTCGCCATTTGCCTGTTGGTTGTTTTGTATCGAGGTCAGCGTCGCCGAGTGGTTTACACGGAGCAGGGTGTAGCGGAAATTAATGGTGCCCTGGTGAAGATTGCGGAAGGTGATCTGACAGTACACGTACCAGAGCAAAATACTGTGACGCGCGAAATTGCCAAAGAAATTAACGCATCTACCCAGCGTCAGCGAGAGCTGATACGCAATATTAAGACACCCTTTAAGATCTCCTCCGACGGCATCACCAAGATTGGTTATACCGCTGAAGGTCAGGTGGAGAAGGGACGTGAGCTGACGCGATCGGTTGTTGAATCAACGGCAGCTACTACCGAAATGGTACGCACCAGTGAAGAGATTAAGAAGTCTACTGCTGAAGCGGCCCGTACATCCGAGAGCAACCGTCAGCGTGTTGCTCAGGGTTATGAACTTACCAAGGACATGTCCAAAGCATCAGTGGACGTTCGTGAAGCAGTACAGGAAACATCCAAATCTGCGAAGCGTCAGAGTGAGTTGATCCAGTCGGTAACGGCGGCAGCGGAATACATTCAGGCCTTGAATACCAAGATATCGGTTGTTGCGATCAACACTAGGATCGAGGCTGAGAAAGCTGGCGAACACGGCAGGCCCTTCCTGGGAATTGCTGAGGCGATTGGCGACTTGCTGCGCGAAGCGGAAGAAGAAGGTCGAAAAATTATCTCCGAGGTGCGGATGTTGCAGAACTTGTCTGCAGACAACCTGGCCAGTATGGAGACCACAGTGGGCACGGTTGTAACCATCCTTGAGTACATCGATCGCCTCGACACTTCACTGGAGGAGATCAACGCAGGATCGTCTGCTATCAGTGCAATCATTAACTCTGTGGACGATGCGGCAGGCCAGTCGGCTAACACCGCGCGGCACATGAACAACGCCATGGATCAAATCCGAGAGCGAAACCTGGACATCGGTGAGTACAGCGAATCGACCCAGGTGGGCGTGAGCAGTCTTAAGGTCTCTATGCGCGATGTGGCTGACAGCTTGAGCCGGTTCAAGATTGACGGTGGTGCAGCGGGCGCGGGTGAGCTCAGTCTTGCTGCAGTCGAAGACCTGAGGCAGATCAATAGCGCTGCCAAAGTGTACGACGAAGAAGAGATGCTCGCACTCGAAGAAGCTACTGAGACCAGGGCTACGATATGAGCCTTGCAGCCACCAATCGAGCGCCCGTCCTTGAGAGTGAGCACCTGGCTATGCTTACGCGTCAGCTGCATTCTCAAACAGGCATCACACTTGATAGAACAGGTAACGCCATTGCTCATTGTCTTAAGGAGCGAATGAATTACCTGGGCGTCAAGGATGTGAAGTCTTATCTGACGGTATTCGATGACAGCATGAACGCGAGGGCTGAGTGGTTGGCATTGGTCAATCTGCTCACGGTGAAAGAGACACGTTTCTTTCGTCAGCCTGAAGTTTTCAAATGTCTGGCTGCGTATGTAGAAGAATTATTGACATGTGGTCCAGCACCCCACGAGCTGTCTTTTTGGAGCGCAGGCTGCTCTACGGGGCAGGAATTGTTCTCGATGGCGATGGTTGTGGAAAGCATAGTTGGTCAGCACAAGCCTTGGCTGGAATGGCATGGCATTGGATCTGATATCAGTTTCGAAGCGATAAACCACGCCCAGCGCGGAGTGTATGACGAAGAGTCATTGGAATCGATTCCGCGAACCTATCGTCACAGTTGCATGGATGAAAAACTTGGCGCTCGAGTGAAAGTGTGTGAAGACATTCGGGCAAGAACGCATTTGTTCCACAGTAATCTGCTGCACGTTGATGCGGCACCTTTTTCAGATTTCAATATTATTTCTTGTCAAAACGTTTTGATCTATTTTGCACGTGAAAGACAGCGCACGATTATGGATCAATTGCTCAACCGGTTGCGGATCGGTGGTTTGCTGATCCTCGGGGCAGGGGAAGACGCAGGTTGGTTGAACAAAAATGCACACAGGCTGGAATGGCCTGGTGTGTGTGCCTATAAGAAGATTGGAGGTTAATCCCGTGAATAATAAACCAGATATCGTAGCGCTAAAATGGGTTCTCAGCTTGATGATCAAGCAGGCTGAGAAGGCAGAAGTTGCCCTCGTCGAGTACGGCAATGATCAGAGCCAAAAGCAGGCGCTACTGCGCTGCATGTGGGCTGTGCATCAGATCACCTCCACCCTCAAGACATTGGGCATGGCCAAAGCAGAAATGCTGACCATGGAAATGGAGCGAGCCTTGAACTATTTGTACAAGGATAAGGTTGATCCTGAGCGCAGCAAGCTGGCCATGGGTGGCCTGATGCAGGCACTCAAAGTGATTCCTGCATATCTCGAACTTACGGAGAGTATTCGTATTGATACTGGCTGCGGTCTGGGACAGTACGTGAATGACCTTCGCCGTTTTGTCGGCGAGCGACCTCGCCCTAAAGCGTTCTTCTTCCACATGGATATTCCTGAAAACGCGGGTATCACTGTAGGGGCACAAACTGCCTCCGACGAAGAAATTATGAGCCGGGCAAACGTCATGCTTGCGCTTTATCTTGAGATGGCCAAACAAGGCCTGAGAAAACGCAATACAGCAGAAAGTATGAAGAACGTTGCGCGTATTGCTCGCAAGATGCAGATGCTTTTGGCAGGTACTGACGCCGAGCGTTTCTGGTTCACCATGATTGGACTGTGTGAAGGCACTGCCGGTGATCTGATTCAGCCAGACGAATGCATCGCGCAAATATTCAAAGCCGGGGCCTTCTCCATCAAGTTCGCCAGGGAAAATGGCGGTCTCATAGAAGCCAAGACCGATTACGACAGCTATACGCAGCAGATGTTGTTCTATATCGCGAGCTGCAAATCCAGCCCGGTACATATTTCCAACGTGAAAGAAGCGTTCGAAATTGACGAAAACACTATCAGTGATGCCAATCGGCCACTGGTTCACAGCGACGCCTTGATTATCGCTCTAAATGGTGCTCTGGATCATATCAATAAGGTTGTGGCATATATCGAAGCACACGATCTATCCGATGTTGCTGCGCTGAAGCCGGAAGATCAGGATACCACTGCGCTGGAGTCCATAGAGGCTGCAGAGCACCGCCTGATTGCAGCAGGTCAAATTCAACACGCTGATACTTTGATGGCTGTTCAACGCCAGCTGAAGCAATTTTTTGGTGGGGTGATTGCACCTGCGGCAGCCAAGATGGCCGAAACCGTTAGCTCCATTACCAATGGCCTGATGACAGTAAAGCTTGATGTTGAGCACAAGCTCAATTACGGGCTTCACAGTTCTTACTCGGGTAAGGATTTCGAGCTGCGCGAGACTGTGGCCAATGCAACTTTCAAGCAGATGGGTATTGTCGAAAACCACCTGCACCAGATTCTGCGTCGCAAGGCTTTGAAGAACGCACTTGATAAGAAGCCAGAAGATGAAATGAGTGTGCTGCGCCTAACCACGGCTCTGCAACGCCATCTTAACAAATCAGATCAAGGGCACGATGAGTTGCGTCAGGCGATTCGAGATGCGAATGATGGCAATGCAGATGTTGATGTGTTGTACCGCCTTGCTCGCGAGTACCAGAACGAAATTGAGACCATGCCTGATAGCGAGGGCATCGATAAATCACTGGAGCTTCTTCAGAATATTGCCGATGCGTTGATCTTCTCGAACATGCAGCGCGAAGGGCTAGTGATTGAGCAGTGCCATGATTGGTTGGCTGCCGCTAGTGATGCAGGAAGCGTGCACGAAGATGAGCCCTTCCGCTGTTTCGCGGACGCTTTTGCTCAGATTGAAATGCACCTGCAGCGGTCGTTGGTAGATCCTCAGGAAGACACTTCTCACATGGTGGAGTTTGCAGAGCAACGCGCCACTGAGTTGCATAAGTATATGCAGAATCTGTCACCGGGCCGAGCTACCGCAGCGGTTCCTCAGACCTGTGCAGAACTGGAAGAGCAAGAAAAAGTATTAGTCCAGGATGCAGAAATGCCCCCGGAATTCCGTGACATATTTATTGAGGAATCTGAGGAGATCGCCACTGAATTGGTCGAGCTCACTGCGGCCTGGCTGCTCGAACCTGAAGATAACGCAGTGCTGCGCAATATTCGCCGCCACTTCCATACCTTCAAGGGTAATGGCCGTGCGGTAGGAGCAAACATTCTGGGTGAACTCGGTTGGGCGGCACAGGATATGTTGGACAGAACCCTCGATATTGAAATGGCTGCCAGCGAGCGCTTGAAAGAACTGGTAAACGATGTGGTAGCTGCTCTTCCTGCGCTCGTAGAGTCCTATAAAGACTCGACCGAGTCAGATATCGACAGTATTCGACAATTGACGGCAGCCTGCTTCGCAATGGCGAGCGGTGGCGGTCAAGAAGAACAGGCTCAGCCAATAGTTTCAGGGAATATTGGTGCAGCAGCGCGGCTGGCAGAAGTGCCTCCAGTCAGAAAAATATCAACGCATTGAGTAGCTGGCGCTTAGCTAATATCGCATAGGGAGATTAATCGTGCAGACAGACAATGATCTGAGCAAATTGGGAATGGACGGGGCCACAGACTTCGAAGACGAGAACCAGGAAGAGGGCCTGCAATGGCTACTGGAAATGGATCTCTCGGAGCCCGAAGAAAAGTTGTTCACAGTTTCTGGCAATGACTATCAGGATGAAGGTTTGTCCGCGTTTGAAACAGAGGTCGCAGGTCGGCCGCTAGTGCGAGGCAACACCGGCAGTGATAACTTGGAAAATTATGTCGCCGAAGAAATCGTTATCTCCTCTGAAAGTGAGCGCAGTGACATTTATGCCGCGAACGAGATTCTCCAGGAAGAGTCGTCACAAGAGAGTGAGCAAGACGAGGTTATGGCGATTGACTATTCGCTGGGGCGTGGAACTATTGATGTCGTTGTCTCATCTACGGTAGATGAAGGCACGGATATCCTGGGTCTGGCCAGCGATGACGATATGGGAGAGAAATTCCTGTCGATCAAGCGGGTCAAGTCAAGCGAAGCAAAGCAAGCGAATATACAACAAAGCGTATCGAAAAAGGACAAACCAGGATCTAGCTTGAATGCATCTGCTTCTGCAGACGAAAAAATTGTGGCGGAACAGGGAAACTGCACCGTTGATGCCAGTACACTTCCCTCAACAAAAATGACCGGCGCGCCAGTGCCCACACGAGTGGCAGACCCGTCCGTCGACGCTGTAGCGAATGAGGGTCCGATGCCCGAGGAAATTACAGTTCCTCAGGCGAAAGATGTGGCCGGCTATGTTGCCAGTATGCCCCAGGGCGACTGTGACGAAGCCTTTGACAATTTTCTACTCGGCGGCGAGCATCTCGAACACGGCGATGTGGACCCAGAGTCGCTAACTATTGACAGTGAAGAAGGTCATGAGTCGGTTGACCCAAGTGCAGGGTTTGTTATCGACTATCATGAAGATTTCAGGGCCATGGAAGGTTTTTCTGAAGCAGCACTGGGAGATATAACCAGTGTGATTGCGCCGGCAATGCAGGAGCTTACGCGCTGCGTTGAAACACGTTGCGAGGAGCTCAAGCTTGCCGCAGGTACAGTTTCAGTAGAAGTAATGCTGGGCGCCGATGAAGAATCGATCAAAGAATGTTACGCACAGGGTTTTCAGCCTGTGTCAGCAATCATTCCTGTGTTGCCAGAGCCGATGCAAGCGCTTGAGGCACGCCAGCGAGACGCTTTGTATATGAAGTTGCAGGAGATTGAGAGTGGCGAAAATTGGAACGAGCTATTCGCTTCCGACTTCCACAGTGCGGGTTCTGCTACTAATGAGACAGCAGAGATAGAAGAGTCTCTGGAGATCGAACAGGATTCTGTGCCGAATGAGGACTTAGAAGCCGGCTCCATAGACGATATTTTTGGAGCCGATTTTGGCGACGATTTCGAAGCGGACTTAGACGCCGATTTTGGTACGGTGATCGATGATATTGAAGCGGCATTTTCAAATCTCGATGAACCAATGGAAGTCGAAGAACTCGCAGAGGTTCAAGGGGTTAAAGGAGTCCAAGAGGTTCACGCCGAGCAAGAGGTCGAAGCACCTACCATAGATGATTTCGACCTTGATGATTTCGACCTTGATGATTTTGAAGTTTTATCTGCACACAGTGAAGATGAGCTCGATGCATTCCCTATTGACGAAATGGAGACCGCCGCCGCTCAGGAAGATGCCGTTGTAGAAGCTGAAGTTCAGCCAGAGGCAGAGATAGAATTGATCTCGGAGCCTGCACCTTCAGCTCCGGCAGTCGGACTTGCTGTTTTTGTGGACGAGGCCGAGATGGTTGGTAGCAGCATGGCCTGGTGCATCCCCAAGTCCATAACTTTCAGTTACACCAGTCAGAGTAACGCGGAAATATTTGCTGACTTCCTCGACATGTTCATCGAAGAAGGCTCTGCCGAGCTTGAAAAACTTGAGAGCACAATCAGTGAGTGGGAAAAGGATGCAGGCAACGAGGCGCATTTTTCCGAGGTCTTACGCACACTGCATAACATGAAAGGTATAGCCAAAGGTGTAGGCTTGCAGCGTTTAGGAACGCTGGTACACAACTACGAAACTTTACTTGATACGCTGCCGCGACCTACACAGGCCGAAGAGCAATTGTATTTTCGTGTCGTAAACGCATGGCTGGATGCTTTGGTACGTGGTATCGAGTATGTAACAGACAAGCGCGAAGATGTGAGTAGCGAACTGCCTGTGCATACAAGCGAGCTTGCGGCGGCTAGAAAAGTGGTTGAATCGACAGCTGCGGAAACTGGTGCAGAGGCTACCGTTGCCGAAGATGTTAGCCAGTCGGACGCGAAGAATGAAATGGCGGGGACTGATACGATTGAGCCCGTTGCGCCTACAGTATTGTCTGCGCTTGAGAAGAAGCGTGACAAGGAATTGGCTGATGATGGCGCAAAAGTACTAGCGGCACAGCAATCTGTAAGAATGACCTCCGAAAAATTGGACTTGCTGCTTAACCTCGCAAGCCAGGCCCAGCAGTTGGGCGTGAGAGCGTCTCAGAATACTACACGCAGCAAGCGCTCTTCAGCGGAACTGCAAGGTCGACTGACTTCTGTTCGTACCCATATTGGAAAGATCGCAGACAGGGCGTTGATGAATGTGAACGCACGGGGCAGCGCTGCCAATGCGGATATGGACGCGCTGGAGATGGACCAGTACTCCGAGTTGCAGGAGGCGGCCAGTATTCTGCGCGAAGGTGTTGAAGATTTATCCGATCTGGTTGACGTAGTGAGTCGCCAGAATGCGCAGATAGAAGCGCTGATGAATCAACAGTCTTCTGTTATTTCCAGTATTTCTTCATCGATTCAAAGTGCCAGGGTAGTGCCGGTATCGCGCCTGATGCCAGGCCTGCGACGCATTGTACGTACCGTGAGCACTGATCTTGGAAAGGCAGTTACTTTCAAAGTGCTCAACGAGACGGGTGCGCTGGACAGGGATCACTACGCCAGGCTGCAGATTGTGCTTGAGCATATGGTGCGCAACGCCTTGGACCACGGTATCGAATCAGCAGACGACCGCCTGATGGCAGGTAAGCCGCCGGGCGGGCGTATTACCATCGATGTGCGCAAGGCCGGAGGCGACTACCTGATTAAGTTGTCCGATGATGGCAAAGGTATTGATGCCGATGCGATTCGTGAGTCCGCTTATGAAAAAGGCCTTGACGTTGATGCTGATGAGCTCACTGATGAAGAAGCAATTCGACTAATTTTCCACAAAGGTTTTTCTACTGCCAGCTCTCTCAGCGAAATTTCTGGGCGAGGTGTAGGCATGGATATTGTTCTAAACGAACTGCAACAGATCGGTGGCGATATTCAAATCCAATCTGTAGTCGGGCTAGGAACGTCCTTTGAGATTCGCGTTCCCAGCAATGTAT
Organism: Halioglobus sp.; assembly: GCA_047611225.1. Taxonomy (GTDB): domain Bacteria; phylum Pseudomonadota; class Gammaproteobacteria; order Pseudomonadales; family Halieaceae; genus Marimicrobium. The sequence continues at coordinate 37,824 of JBLFWP010000004.1, read as the reverse complement.
CTGTTAACGGTGCCTTGCTAGTTGCGGCGGCCGATGAGTCCTATGCGATTCCATTGAATGGCTTGATCGCAGTAGAGCAGGTGCCAGTGGATGATTTTTTTAACGCAGCAGGCGAGGGGCGGTCTCTGACCTTGTTTGATAGCGAATGTGAGCCTGCCTATCTCGGCACATTGTGCCAGGGTGTACCGCTTCCTGATCGCAATTTCTGGGACGCTTTTGTGCCAGTCATTATCGCCGGCTCAGACGGCCATCAAATGGCGATAGCAATCGACCACGTGGAAGAGGCGCTGGAGCTAGTAGTACGTTCGCTGGGCAGTCAATTCTCTACAGTTCCCGGTGTAGCGGGCGCAGCGACCACCACCGATGGAGTGGCGATAGTTGCGCTCGATCTCAACTTACTGGTCAACAGTGTTGGCACAGGCGGCATCGTTTCGGTAGAAGCGGTCAGCAAAGCAGAAAATACAAACTTGCTCGCTCTGGTGGTCGATGACTCCAGAACGCAGCGCATGGTTGCAACTAATCAGCTTGACCAGGTGGGTGTTGAAACGGTCACTGCAGAGAATGGCCAGGTTGCGATTGATTTGCTCAATACTACCCACCGCCTCCCCGATGTAGTGCTCTTGGATGTGGAAATGCCGGTCAAGGATGGCATTGAAACTCTACGGGAAATCCGCAGTTCCCGTCGCTACGGGCACTTGCCTGTGATTATGGTGACATCGCGTACCGGTGCCAAGCACCGGGCCCTTGCCAAAGATGCGGGTTGCAATGCCTACATGGGTAAGCCCTTTAATTTCCCGGCCTTGATAGAGCAGATCAACGATCTGACTGGTCACGAACTAGAGTTGTCCTAAGGAATTCAAATGACGGAAGACACAGCACGTAGGTGCGTATTGATCCCCTGCTCTAATACAGAGACATGGGCAGTACCGCAGATTTGCCTGGCAGAGATACTGATGCTGCCTGCAGCTATGAATAAGCCCCCGGGTCAGGTCACCTGGCGCGACCGCATCGTACCCATTTTGGATATGGGTGAAGACGACGGCTCAGTCTGGTGTAAGTCCAGTCGTGCCTCGGGTTTGGTTGCGATTTTTTTAGGACTTGAGGGAGAAGCTTGCAAATATTGGGGGGTGGCCGTACGTGGAGACAGTCTAGCCGCGGCGAAGATTTTGCCTGAGGACGTAGAGGATGCTCCGGAAGCGAAGCTGCAGCATGCAGCGGCAGCATTTCATTTGAAGGGGGTCTTGTACCAGGTTCCAGATCTGGACAGCCTGCAAAAACGAATAGCGGTCGAACAACGCGTCGCCTAAAGCCATTGGAGGATTCACAATTGCAGATCAATGAAATTATAGAGTGGATTGACGGTGCCTTTGGTACCGGTCGTCCCGCGGTAGACGAGGCAGACCTAGAGGCTCTCGCGCAACTTTTTGCCGGAGAGGGTTACCAGCGGTACCTGCAGGATCAGGTTAATCGCCAGATCATCCGGGACTATCTCGCCAATGCTGTTCTTCTAGGAGTGATTACCGAGGGTGGACTTGCCGCCTTTGCAGTGCAGCTTGCTTCGGAGGAGGGACGTTCTGCGCTCGCCTTACACATGCTGATGTGCTCGGTGGATGAAGCGATTGACCTATTGCCAGTGAATGGCCAGGTGGAAGCGCTGACCCCTTTGCAGCCTCGTCCGGCTGAGCGTCCCAATATCAAGTTGGTGCCCCGTTAGGGCGTTAGGGCGCCCAGTTATACGCCCCATTTCCCTGCATATATTCATCGACAAAGCCAAATAAAACAGCTTTAAAGTGAAAAAAATGGCATTTATATAAATAAATGACCATATAATTCTGTATAAATGTAAAAAAAAGACCTGAAAAAGCCCATAAATTCAACATAGACAAAAAAAAGGCATTTTAGCTATTGCTGCAACTCCCCCCCCGCCTTATAACTGGCATGTCGCTGCGTAAGACGTAGCGGCCCGGGAAAGCGAATCACTGCTCAAACAATTCGTCAAAAAGCATATTTGCCCCGTAGCCATTAACAAGACTGACAATAGTTCAGTGGGGTACGCAGCCATGATGACAATAACGCCGACCGCAGTATTGGATAATGTCCCAGTAGAGGGGCCAGAAGTTTTCGCCGTAATCGAAGGTAAGAAAGTATTTCTACCTGCCGAGGCAAAGTACGTGATGCAGGATAGACGCGGGCTTTGGTATTACAGCACGCGCAAGCCGCGTCCTAAGGAAGGCGATTGGACACCGAATAAAACCAGCATTGCCTGCCTTACCGAGCGGGGCTATGTTCGCGCTCTGAAAACGGACACCATAGTACAGTGGCTGGATACTTGTCAGAGAACAGTCCGTATGGTGAAGTCGCTAGAGAGTGGCCGCCGGCCCGCTGACGATTAGCTTCTAGCTGTATTTCTCTCTGGCAGGCATGGCGCCTGCCGCGGTTGGGTAACTTACTCGGTCAGCTTGAATAGAACGGGCACAGGTACGGTGATTCGATCGACCTCACTGCCAAACTCTGCTTTTGCTACAGCATCAATTGAAGACAAAGCGCCGGACGATAGCGCGTCCTCCGCTGCTTTTACCGCAGCGGCATCGAGCATTTTTTGGCCCGACGATTGAGCAATACTGACTGCCACCAGCTCGCCGCTTTCGCGAAGCGTAACATCCAGCTCCAACCTGCCTTGCAGATTTCTTCTAATAGCCCGATTGGGATAGCGAATCTTGCTGTATACCATGGCAACCAACCCCCCGTGAAATTCCGAGAGGCGCTGCGAGTATTCCTGAACACCCAACGACAGAACTTCTGGGTCTATGAATACGCTGTGTAAGTTTCCCGCAGTAGGTAGCAGTGCTGCCAGTTGCAGAGTCTCTCCATCGCGTGGGATGGCGTCCAGATTCATTTCAATATCGCCAGGTTGTAAGACCAATTGTGTGGCCGCCGCAGGCTCCGTTACATCGGCCAAGATGGCTTCTTCCAGCTGCAATTCAGCGACTTCACCATCAAAGGCAACACTTTGCGCAACCAGAGCACCGTTTTGCGTGCCATCCTCAGGCAGCGCAGCGGCACCAGTAGCCGTGGCAACTGCTATAGCGGCCTCATCGCGCCTAGTGATCCATAATGCCACCTCATCTTCGCGTTCTGATGAATAGAGGTTGGCCTGCCTCAAAGCCAGCAAGCCCGGATTGATTTCCGCTGTCATCAGGGCGTCGCGGAAGGTAGTGGAAGGCCCGTTCGCACTCACCCAGCCAGCCAATAGATAATTCGCCACCTCGGTATCTTCAATTTTGGTCAATGCATGCCCGTTGAGGAAAACACTGGTCTCGCCACTGCTGTTCAGGCTAATTTCCAGGGAATCGCCAGCGTACAGGCTGCTTTTTACCTGCGACAGGATGTTATCGGCAAACTCCGTGGTTGCTTCGCTGGGGGCTTCACCGGTGGCGACTTCACTTTGCAGCAACATGCCGCCGAGCAAGCTGCGAATACTGGTGCGGCGGGCAACTATTCGGTATTCCATGACACGGGGGTCGGACATCAGCTCAAAATTTTCTGGCCTGGAGGTGTCGCCGGGGAGGTAAATGCCGCCTAAGTAAATATCTCGAGATGTTTCCTGGTGCAGGCCTAGGCCTGCCAGATAGTAACTGGAATCCACGGCGCGACAGAGATTAGTCCCCGCTAGGAAAGCTACAGAAATAATAAGTGCTATCAGTTGGCGTATCACGTGCGATGCCATGTGTCCCATTTGTTATCGAAAACCCTAATAACCTAGGATTACAAGGGCGCTGCTGTGGTGCAACCGAAAATACCCGAAATGACCAAGTAGTCTATTTATTGTCGTGTAAAAGTGCCGAAACCCCTGCTTTTGAGCCGGCACCATTGAATCATATCCAGTAGCTGTTTTGTGCAAGTCAGGGCTAATTGCGCGCAAGTTTGTTAAGCTGTTGCCAATTCGTTATTTCAAGCCCGCACCATGAAAACAAGCACTGCCCAAGCGGCGCAATATTCTCCTCAAAACAATGCGCGATTAATGCGTCTGGCCACCTACGCGTCACTGTCGGTTGCGCTGATGTTGGTGCTGGCCAAAACTTTTGCATGGGCAGTTTCCGATTCCGTGAGCTTGCTGGCCACGTTGATTGATTCGACGCTGGATGTATTGGCTTCCCTGCTCAATTTGTTGGCCGTGCGACACGCACTCTCTCCTGCGGACAAAGAGCACCGCTTTGGTCACGGCAAGGCTGAGGCGCTGGCAGGGCTAGGTCAGGCTGCTTTCATAGCCGGTTCGGCCGGTTTTCTTGTATTGGAGTCGGGTCGCAGGCTACTCGACCCTGTCCCGGTGCAATCCTATGGTCTGGGCATGGTGGTAATGGTGATTTCCATTGTAGCCACCCTGTTGCTGCTGGCTTTTCAAAACCATGTCATACGGCAGACAGGGTCTACTGCCATCAAGGCAGATGCTTTGCACTATCGCACCGATCTATTGGTAAACGGCAGTGTGATCTTGGCACTTTGGCTGTCGGTGCAGGGCTGGGCCGGTTTTGACGCGCTGTTCGCGCTGGGCATAGCTGCTTATATTTTGTACAGCGCATGGGAGATTGTCCGACAGTCACTGGATCATTTGATGGACAGGGAATTACCCGATGCTGAGCGGGAGCAGATAGCCGCTATTGTCGAAGCGCATGAAGATGTGAGGGGCATGCACGATTTGCGTTCGAGGCAGGCAGGGACCTCTATTTTTGTTCAACTGCACCTAGAGCTGGATGACCACTTGACCCTGATGCAGGCCCACAAAATTTCCGACGAGGTTGAATGGCGTTTACAGGAAACTCTTCCGGGTGCTGAGATTATTATTCACATCGACCCGGTGTCTGTAGTGCCGCTGGAACCCGTGCCATTGTTTCTCCGGCACTAAGTAAACTGTTCAATTCGCGCCCTGACACAATCTGGTAAGGCACGCATTTCCTGCGCTCCTAGAATTCGTAAAGCACTCTAGCGAACACATTCCTGCCGTAGCCGGGCAGACGCGTACCCCTCTCAATGTCTGGATTACTTGCGCGGTTGTATCCCGAGAGATGGTCTCTGTATTCTCGATCAAAAAGGTTGTCCACGCCTATTGCCAGCTGTAGGGAAGCGCTTGCCTGCAAGGTCGCGTTCCAATTCACGATGCCGTAGCCAGAGGATTCCTGCTCTGCATTGATGGCGCTCACTTCATCCTGCTCGGCATACACAACGCCCTCCAGTTGTGTGGCCCAATTGGAAGCTGCATAGCCGAGTCTAAATGTCCCATTGAGGGGAGCGATACGATAGAGATTGTCGTTGCTGTCGTCGCTGCGCTTACCGCGCACATAGTTGACGATTCCTGATAACGACCATGCTTGGCTCAGCTGCAGAGCCCAATCCATATCGAAGCCATAAAGTTCTGCATCAACGTTGTTGAACTGCAATGGGTCTGGGTTACTGGTGCCGCTCATGGCATTCATCATGCGCACGAACATGACAGCGGGTGCTATGGATGAGGGGGTGCCCTCAATATAATCATCGACGTTGCGATAGAAAATTCGCGGTGACAAGGTCAGGCGGGAATCGCCGTAATCAAAACCAAATTCAATTTCTCTGGCGCGTTCGGGATTGAGATTGATATTCCCTGTGTAGGTAAAACCGTCGGCAAGCCCCCCGGTTGCTTCCAGCGGCAGCCATAGATACCGCTCTTGATAACTGGGTGAGCGATACTTTTGAGACACGCCTGCGTACCAGCTGGTGTTGTCGCCCGCGTCGTACCAGGCCTTTATCACAAGGTCGAGATTGTTGTCCGTTTGCGTTCTGTCGGCGCTGTTGAACGCATCGCGCAGCTGCATTGCTGGCGGCATCATCATTGCAGGAGTGCCGTCTACGGTATCGGCGTCCATCGCCACTGAATTAAATCGCACACCGACTTCACCGCGCCAGTGGCTACTGAAATTGTGCTGGCGCTCCACAAAAGCGCCTAGTATCTCGCGTTCAGCATTGTTGAAATTGGTGACGAAGAACATAGGGTTGTTGGGATTGCTGATATCAGAATCGTGTGCTTCAGAAAAACCGTCTAGCCCAAACACCCATGCGCCATCACTATCGATTAACGTGGTGCTCAGTTTGAACCCGACGTTGTCACCTTCTACATCATTGCGGCGCAATCGAGCTGGCGGGGGAGTGCTGCGCAGATGGTAGTTACTCATACTGTGCTCTAAATCACTGCCGTAAAACGAGGCTGCGATGTGCATGGATGAATCGAGGTTATAGTTGTAGCTTAAGTTGTATAGCTTGCCCTTGATGGTTTCGATATCCATTGGCAATACTGCAGTGCCGCTGTCGCCAGTATCATTATAGCCGTAGTCAAATTGCAGGGTGTGATTGCCACTGCGCCAGCCGTAACCAAAGTCGTAGCGTTCCCGTTGATATTGTGAAGGCCTGATCTCGCCGCCGGGAATTTCGGCATCGTTGCCGCTCTCGGTCATCGCCGCAAGTTTAAAGCGGTACTGGTTATTACTGGCAAACACTGCAGTGTTCAGGTGATATCCGTCGTTGATCGATTGCGCACTGGCAATGACTTTGCCATTCAATGACCACGCATCAGTGGTAGTGAACTCTCCGTGCTGTGTTTTTGCCGCGATAGCGCCGCCAATGGACTCCTGAGCTACGCTCACCGGCACAATGCCGCGATAAATTTCCAGGGATTCCAGTTGGCCACCGGCCGCATAGGACAGCGGGGGGTCCATCCAGTTTGGCCCGGAGGGTGCCAGCTGCGCTCCGTCCAGAGAGGTCGAAATGCGCGGGCCATACATTCCCCGGTATTGAGGTATGCCTGTGAGCGGGCCATTGCTATTCACAGTGACGCCTGGTGCCATTTTCAATAATTGAGCGACATCCGGAGAAATCATCAGGGCGCTGGTGACGTCGATGGTGCGCGTGTCGTGCGTGGCAGTAATGACTAGCTCTTCGAGGTGGTCAGCCCGCGCGGGCAAAGTGGTGAGAAAGGCGGCTGGGAGTAAAGACAGGGCAGCTGCGCGAGTGATGTTTTGCATTTCTTGCTCCAGAAGGTGGGGTCAAAGCGGGGCAGATTATATCGGCAGCGTGCCTGCCAGGCCTGTGGCATGTTGTCGCACCCGCGCTAGGCGTCAGTTGTGCGCTTAGGCCTTACCGGAAAACCATTAATAGGGAGCCGGATAGTAGGGGCCGGATGATGAATATAAGCTGTTGAAAAAATTAACTTAAATTAACGCTCTAAGACGATATTCGTAATTAGTTCACTCCAAATGTGACTGCTAATTTCATATATTGTGCCAAGAGACTTTTGGGTTGCCTTTGGCCGCCCAGTCTGAGTAGCTCGCAATTCGTCAATAAATGGGGCAAAACCATGTTGAAGACATTCACCCGCAATAGATTTACCCGCAAGAAGGCATCGCTTGCCGTGCTGCTGGGGTCTGCGCTTGTCGCAGGCAACACCATGGCGCTGGAAGAAGTGCTGGTTTCTGCGCAGAAACGCACCGAGTCACTGCAAGATGTGCCAATAGCGATAACGGCTTACAACGCTGATGCCATTGAGGCCATGGGCCTCATCAACGCCAAGGACATCGGTGCTGCGTCACCCTCCCTGCAGATGCCAGCCTATCCATTTTCTAATAATAACCTCGCGCTGTTTATTCGCGGCATCGGTAATGCGGATTCCATCGTTATAACCAAGGATCCAACCGTTGGCATTTACTACGACGGCGTGTATGCCGCTCGTTCTACTGGCTTGCTGGCGGATTTGTCTGACCTTGAGCGAGTGGAGGTTTTACGAGGCCCGCAGGGCACACTCTATGGCCGCAACACAACATCCGGTGCGGTTAATTTCATTAACGCCAAGCCCGCGGACGAGTTTGGTGTGAAACAGATACTGAGCGCAGGCAACTATGACAGCTGGCGTTCCGTGACACACGTCAATACAGGGGACCTAGGCGGGTTCAAAGCTAAGTTCACTGCAACGTTTTCGGACCGTGATGGTTGGGTTGAGAATGAGGGGCCGAACGAGGTAGAGGGTCAGCCCTATAACGATTACAACGCCAAAGAAACTGAAGGCTATCGCATTGCCCTGCGTTTCGATGGTATTGATAACCTTGTTGTTGATTACAGCTATGACTACTCCGACGTTACTTCTACTCCCGGCTACTTTCAGTACGGCGGGTCTGTTGGAATTACAACGCCAGCCGGAACAACTGTGACAGACAGTTTTACCCAGCGTCTGGAGAACACCCACACTCCCTTTGGTGGCGGCCAGCATGCCTACTATTTACCCGAGTCTAAGACTGAAGTAGAAGGCCACAACCTGACGGTAAACTGGGAAATAAACGAAAACCTGTCCCTGAAATCCATTACCGGCTACCGCGAGTTCGATGACGATGCGTCGCAGAACTTCTCACAGTCCTTTGGTGGAGCGGGCACTCTGGAAACGAATACCCTCACCGATCACGAGCAGTTTTCTCAGGAACTACAGTTGATTGGCGATGCGGATAGGCTGCAATACGTAGCAGGCTTGTACTATTTCGAGGAACAGGGCACTCAGAGAGAGCGGCAATATTTGGATAGAGCTTCAGTCGACGAGTTCGGTGTTCTCGCCTTTGATTTTGTCACCATGGCTCCTTGTAGTGATGGTCGTGACGGTGCGCCGATTTGTACTGATTTTTTCGCCGCTACCTTTCCTAACTTCCTGGGCGAGTATGCTGTTGAAACGGATGTGGAGTCCTGGGCGGCATTTGGCCAGGCAACTTACACGCCGGCTATTCTTGATGACAAGCTCGACCTGACTGTAGGCCTGCGTTATACCGATGATGATCGTAGCGCCCAGCGGACTTATGATGCTTGGCCCTTTAACTCATTCGGCCCTGGTGCAACCTCCTCGCAAAAGGAGAAGGTAGATTACACGGCGATCGCCGACTACAGCATCACCGATGACATTTCTACTTACGCCAAGGTTTCAACCGGCTTCCGCTCGGGAGGCTCCAGTCGTAACGGTGCCGATTTCAGCAAGCCTTTCGGCAATGAGGATTTGGTTTCTGTTGAGCTGGGTTGGAAATCAGAATTCGCCGATCAACGCGTGCGTTTGAACGGTGCAATTTTCTATATGGAAGTGAGCGATATTATTCTCGATTTCCTTCCCGACCCCATCAACACACCGCAGTTGGTTGAGTCATTCAACTCCGGCGATGCGGAAATCACCGGCCTTGAGATTGATGTGCAAGCGTCAGTCACCGAGAACTTCATGCTTGGCTTCAGTTACGCCTATCTGGACTATGACATGAAAGACGTCATCTTCCCTGACGGCTCTGACCGTACCGACACCACTGAGCTGGTTTGGGCGCCTGAAAACGCCTATGCGGTAACAGCGGACTACAGCATGCCATTGAATGTCGGTGCCTTGTTGTTCCACCTCGACTACTCATGGCAGGACGACCAACTCGCTTTGGCAAACACTGAATTCGGTGAAGTGGGCGTGGATGCGTACGGCTTGCTGAATGGTCGCATCAGTCTGGCCGACGTTGAAATGTTCGGCGGCAACTGGCAGTTCGCCGTGTTTGGCAGAAACCTTACTGACGAGGATTCAGCCAACTATCTGATTGGTTCTACTGCTTCTACTTACTTGGAGCCTTTGACATGGGGTGGAGAGCTTCGCTTGGAGTTCTAAATCTACCGTTGGCTTGAATGCCAATATCGAAGAAGGGCTTGCCAGTTGGCGGGCCTTTTTTTTGCTTTAGATTTATGCCTGCAGATCGGCAGGGGGATACCTCGTTCCTTGGAAAGATACTTGAACGCTCGCAAAACATACTGTATGTTCAAATCCGATTTTTAGCGCGTCGTACTACTTTTCGGCGCTCCTTTATTAGCGATTCAATCCGCATTTTCCCCGCCATTGCGGTCTTTATCAGCAGTGGCCCGAACAACAGTTGAGGTACATCGTGAGCGATCTAGAGCAATTCCGTCAGGACACCCGAGCTTGGCTTGAGGAAAATTGTCCACAGTCCATGCGCACGCCCATAAAGGGCTTCGAAGACTTGTATAACGGCGGGCGTGTCCCGGAAATGAAGGATCCTGACCAGAAGGTCTGGAGTGACCGCATGGCTGAGAGAGGTTGGACCGTGCCCCATTGGCCAAAAGAATACGGTGGTGGTGGCCTCGATAAGGACGAGTGCAAAGTCCTTGCTCAGGAGATGGGAGCGATAGGCGCTCGCCGAGCATTGGATAGCTTCGGTATTTCCATGCTCGGGCCGGCTCTGCTGCACTTTGGTACACAGGAGCAGAAACTGGAGCATCTGCCAAAAATCGTTCGTGGAGAAATTCGTTGGTGTCAGGGGTATTCCGAGCCTAATGCAGGCTCTGATTTGGCTAGCCTTGCAACAAAAGCTGAAGATAAGGGTGATCACTACTTGATCAATGGCCAGAAAGTCTGGACCTCCTACGCTGACAAGGCCGATTGGATATTCTGCCTGGTGCGCACCGATAACAGTGGCACCAAGCACGAAGGCATCAGCTTCGTATTGTTTGATATGGATCAACCCGGAGTAACCGCCAGGCCGATTAAACTGATCAGTGGCAGCTCGCCTTTTTGCGAAACTTTTTTTGATGATGCAAAGGCCGAGAAGAATAATTTGATCGGGGAAGAGGGTAACGGCTGGACCATCGCCAAATACCTGCTTACTCACGAACGTGAAATGATTTCTGCCTTTGGTGCTGCACCGAAAAAATCAGTCGGTGAATACGCGTTAGAGACTTTCGGCGCTGACGCTTCCGGGCGGCTTTCCAATTCAGTTTTGAGACAGAACATAGCCCAATACCAGCTGGACACGGCAGTCTTTGGCGCGACCATGGCCAGGATTGGCGATGAAGCGAAAGCAGGACAGGGTCTGGGCGCTGCATCATCAATCTTCAAATACTACGGTACTGAGCTCAATAAGCGCCGTAACGAATTGAATATGGCGGTGGGTGGTGAATCGGCACTAGGCTGGGAAGGCGAAGAGTACGGCGACGGCATGGTGAGCCGGGATTGGCTGCGCTCCAAGGGTAACTCCATTGAAGGTGGTACTACCGAAGTGCAACTAAACATTATTTCCAAGCGCGTACTGGGATTGCCAGACGCATAGTCGGGCTTAACGGTTGGGCTTAAAAGAGGAAGACAGATTATGGCATTGGTATTGAGTGAAGAGCAGGTAATGCTCAGGGATTCCGCCGCAGGGTTTCTAAAAGAAAACGCAACAGTGGAACACCTCAGGGCGCTGAGAGACAGCAATGATGAACACGGTTTCAGCGAAAAAGTCTGGCAAGAGATGGCGCAGATGGGCTGGGCGGGTATCGCCATTGCAGAAGAGTTTGGAGGCCTCGGTTATGGCTATACCGGGCTTGGTATTGTGCTCGAGCAGGCCGGTCGCAATCTCAGTGCGTCCCCCCTGGAATCTACTGTTCTTGTTGCCGCAACATTGATAGCCGAGCTGGGCAGTAGCGAGCAAAAAGAACAGTTGCTTGCAGCCATAGCCTCCGGAGAAAAGAAGGTTAGCCTCGCCTTACAGGAAGGCGCGCATCATGCACCTACCCAATGCACGTTAAGCGCAACCGCTGAAGGCGACGACTACCTTCTCAGTGGTAGTAAGGTGCTGGTTCTGGACGCGAGTTCTGCGGATGCTTTCGTCGTTATCGCGCGCAGCTCTGGTGCGGCCGGCGATGAAACTGGTATGAGTGCCTTTATCGTAGATGCAGCTACCGCTGGCCTGAGTGTCGATCAGCGCAGCCTGGTTGATTCGCGTAATGCCGGGGCAGTCGTGCTGGATGCGGTGCGTGTACCCGCGTCAAGTTTGTTGGGAAGCGAAGGGCAGGCCTGGGCTGGACTCAGTCGCACTCTGGATATCGCCAATATCGGCTTGGCCTCCCAGATGCTTGGGATGTCCTCGGAATCCTTTGAGCGAACAGTCGCCTATCTACAGGAGCGTAAACAGTTTGGTCGCGTGATTGGCACCTTCCAGGGTTTACAGCATCGCGCAGCTGAAATGTATGCTGAACTTGAACTTGCTAGATCGATCGTCCTGCAAGCGTTGCAGGCGATCGACAGTGGTGACGAAAACCTACCTCTGCTGGCCAGTGCGGCTAAGGCCAAACTGTGTGAGGTAACTCAAAGGGTTACCAATGAAGCGGTGCAAATGCACGGTGGTATAGGCATGACAGATGAGCACGAAATAGGCTTTTATCTGAAGCGAGCCAGAGTGGCGCAGCACACCTATGGCGACTATAACTATCATCTGGATCGCTTTGCCCAACTTAGCGGCTTCTAGAATAAATTCCACTGTAGAAATAGACACAAAAACAGACACAGAGTAAATTCAAGAATGAATCCAGCACTAAAGCGTTTTGATGATGCGGTGGCAAGCCTCACTCAGGCAGGGCAAGCGTTCGAAACCAATACAGTGACTCTAGCCGGAGTGGAATACCGCAACTTCGCCACACTGCCGGCCAATCTTGCTCAATACTATCTTGTGATGTTGCAGCATGGGCACAAAGACTTCGCGGTTTATCTCAATGAACGATACACCTTTGCCCAGGGCTATCAGCACAGTGCCGAGTTTGCTGCAGCGCTGCTTGATCGTTACGGTCTGGCCAAGGGAGATCGTGTCGCCATACTGAGCCGCAACAATCCCCAATGGATGATGTCATTTATTGGCATCACCTCTGTGGGTGGTGTGGCTGTACCGATGAATGGTTGGTGGACGACTGAGGAATTGGATTACGGGTTTGAAGACAGCGGGGCGAAGATTGTAATCGCAGACCGCGCTCGCATTGAACGCCTGCTTCCTATTGCCAAGAAACATGGCCTGAAAATTATCTCTATAGATGATTGCGGCACACTGGACATAGAGCACACACCGTTCCAGGAACTGCTGCAAGCCTATTCCGGTGCAGAGATGCCGAGGGTAGATGTAGCCGTCGACGATCACGCTACTATTATGTACACCTCCGGCTCTACCGGTTATCCCAAGGGTGCGTTGTCATCGCATCGCGGTGTACTTTCGGCACTGTATAGTTGGATGACCATGGGTGTTGCGACGAAGATGGCGGCCGATACGGTGGACGAAGAAAAATTGCCTCCCTCGGCGCTGGTGACCATCCCTCTGTTTCACTGCACAGGCAGCCACTCGGCATTTCTGCTGTCCCTGGTAGTAGGGCGCAAGATGGTGATCATGCATAAGTGGGATGCAGAGGAAGCACTGCGCCTAATTGAGGCTGAAAAAATAACCTGGTTCAATGGTGTGCCAACCATGTCTGCCGAGCTACAAGCTGCGGCAGAAACTACGGACCGTGATATATCTTCCCTCAATGAAATCATGGCTGGCGGAGCTGCCCGGCCGCCGGAGCAAGTCAAAAAAATCACTAAAACCTTCAAAAAATCCTCACCGGGAATCGGCTATGGTCTGACCGAGACCAATGCACTGGGTACCGTCAATGCCGGAGCGTCCTATGAGGCTAATCCCAATAGCGCAGGTCGCCCCGTGCCGGCGGTAACTGAATTTTGCGTGATGGATGAGGAGGGCAGGGCGTTACCTGCGGGTGAGCGCGGCGAGCTCTGTATGAAATCACCCGCCAACATACTCGGCTATTGGAATAAGCCGGATGCGACTGCCGAGGCTTTCGTAGATGGCTGGTTCCATACCGGCGACGTTGCTTATATAGCTGAGGACGACTACGTTTATATCGTTGACCGTATTAAGGAAATTATTATTCGCGGTGGAGAGAACATCAGTTGCCCGGAAGTGGAGGCGGCAATTTATCGGCACGCTGCGATTTTGGAGGTGGCGGTATTCGGCCTTCCCGATGAGCGCCTGGGTGAAGTTGTCGGTGCCGCAATTGTACTGCGCGAAGGTGCCACGCTAACGGATGGGGAGCTACGCGATTTCCTAAAGACTCATTTGGCGTCGTTTAAAATACCCGCTCAAATATGGTTCAGAACGGAACAGCTGCCGCGCATCGCATCGGGAAAAATCTTCAAGCGTCAGCTAAAGAGTGATTACGCCGCTGAATTTGTAGCTGCCTGAAGAGCAGCCGCTAGAAAAGAACGTAAAGACAAACGTAAAAAACATCAATAGATAGAAAAGGGAGTAGAGAATGGATTTGGGACTCAGCGCAAATGTGGCGCCACTGTTGGCAGAAGTAAAACAGTTTATCGATACAGAGATTCGGCCGGTTGAATTGGAGTTCTACAGCGAAATTGACGTAGGTGATCGCTGGCAGTACACGGATCGCCAAACGGAGATTCGAGAAGGTCTCAAAGCGAAAGCGAAAGCAAAAGGCTTGTGGAATTTCTTCTTAACCGATGGTGATTCCGGCTCTGGTCTTAACACTGTTGAGTACGCTTATCTTGCTGAGGAAATGGGTACGTCGCACTTGGCAGCAGAGATCTTTAACTGCGCGGCTCCCGATACCGGCAACATGGAAGTGCTGCACAAGTACGGTACCGAGGCACAGAAAAAGCAATGGTTGGATCCATTGATGAACGGCGACATTCGTTCTGCCTTTGCTATGACTGAGCCTGGCGTAGCGTCTTCTGATGCAACGAATATTTCAACTTCCGCAGTGTTGGAAGGCGATGAATGGGTAATCAATGGTGAAAAGCACTATGTTTCTGGCGCCGGCGATCCACGTTGCAAAGTAATGATCGTGATGGTCAAGACTGAGCCTGATGCTCCCCTTCATTCACAGCAGTCGCAGATACTTGTGCCTATTGATGCACCTGGGTTTGAAAATTTGCGCGCGATGAATGTGTTTTCCATGGACGATGCGCCGCACGGCCACATGCATCAGAAGTTCACAAACGTTCGAGTACCCAAAGACAACATCATTCTAGGGTCGGGTCGCGGTTTCGAAATTTCGCAGGGTCGCCTTGGACCCGGCCGTATTCACCATTGTATGCGCGCGATTGGGGCAGCTGAGAAAGCGCTGGAATTACTGTGTGAGCGCTCTTTATCTCGTACCGCTTTTGGCAAGCCGTTGGCGCGCCTGGGTGGCAATATCGATATTATCGCCAATGCCCGTATGGACATCGAGCAAGCGCGTCTACTGACGCTCAAAACAGCCTGGATGATGGACAATGTTGACGCGAAGGAAGCCCGTATATGGATCTCCATGATCAAAACAGCGGTTCCCAATATCTCGATTCGCATTGTTGATGAGGCGATACAGATGTTTGGTGCTTTGGGTATCTCACAGGACACTCCGCTTGCCGGGATGTACATGGCTCAGCGCACTTTGCGCCTGGCTGATGGACCCGATGCTGTGCATCGCATGGTAGTGGGTCGCAATGAGCTTAAAAAATACATACCCGCAAAAACGGAAGTCAATGCTACTTTCCGCGACGGCTAATAAGACCATGATCAAAGTAAGGGATTGAAGAGGGCATCATTAGGCCTGCGCTTCAATCTCTTGTAAGGTCCATTTCTATAGACGAGGCGGGTAGTTCTTCGCCGCCTCGCCATTACCCCGTATCCCCTCTTTTAATATTCCTCGAATTAGGTTAGCGTTCTAGGCATAAGCCTAAAAAATTCCAGGAGAGCTTCAATGAATACCTTCCGCACTGGTTATGTTCTATTTTTAGCAGCCCTTGGATCTGTAGCGTCCCCCCATTCTTTTGCCGCTGGAGCGTCGTTGGAGGAGGTTATCGTTACCGCTAACAAGCGCGAAACCACGCTGATGGAAACCGCGGGCTCTCTCTCAGCCTATGACGGCGACACCATGGATCTATTGGGTATTGAAACCGGCGCCGATCTCGCCGTGAGAACACCGTCGCTTACCATTACCACTTTCAGAGTAGCGATAAGAGGTGTCGGGCGTCCCAATCTCGCCGTGGGGTCGGAGCCTGGCATTGGCTTGTACTGGGACGGCGTCTACACCACCGATAATGACGTGTTTAACTTTTCCCGTTATATGGATATCGAACGGGTTGAAGTACTACGTGGACCACAGGGTACGCTCTACGGACGTAACTCGATTGGCGGCGCGATTAGCTTTTATAGCCAGCGCCCTACGGCAGAGTGGAGCGGTAAAGTTGTAGGCGAGGTCGCCAACTATGACGGTCGCGTATTACAGGGGCTGGTGAGTGGGCCTGTCACCGATAAGCTCGGTATCCTGGCCGCTGTGTCGAGTTTAAGACGGGACGGCTTTCAGGAAAATATCTTTAACGGCAATGACTATCAGCAGCAGGATCAACAGTATGCGACTCTCGCCTTTGAGTACCAGGCAAATGATCGCTGGAATACTAACCTCAAGCTGATTGGGGCGGATGCGAATTTCCATCAAAGTGCAGGCTATATTTTGGAGCCCTTTAGTCGCGAACTGGTACAGCCGGGAATTAACCCGGACACCGGATTGCCCAACACTTTTCCAGGTATCTTTCCCGGCAATGCGTTTGTGAATATGCGCCAGGGTTTAAAGATCACTAATCCGGCGTTGGATGATGTCGATAAGGTCAAGGTCGATACTGATCCAGTGGCCGACATTCAGCGGGCATCGGTATTTTTGAACAGTGAGTATGCCGCCGACACCTTCACCATCAAATACACCGGCAGCTATTCCAGGCTCTGGTATGACACCATTTCTGATGCCGATCATTCTGTCTCCGCAGATTCCGGAATCGATTGGAATAATTACACCTTCCTGGGTTTGAATGTCGCCACCTTGACCGGGTTTGGGTTAACGCCTTCGAATATGACGACCTCTGTAAATCAGACTGCCCGCTATGACTCCCATGAAATACAATTTCTGAGTGATTGGGAGGGCGATTTTGGCCTTATCACAGGACTCTATTACTACCACAGTGATGAAGACCAGGTGGTGGATTTTAGAGAGCTCAATGATGACCTGATGGCAGTTTATGCCTTCTTCGGGCCGTTTGTACCTGCGGGCGCTGCCCCGGTAAGTGATGATAATTTCCTCTATAGAGGCGTGGGCAAAGTCGACACGCGTTCCTACGCGGCGTTCGGGCAGGTGACCTGGGATTGGACCGAGAAGACAGAGCTAACGTTTGGCCTGCGTTATTCCTACGATGAGAAGAAAGGTGGCGACAATACCTTCGTCCAGTTTGTAGGTGATGCTGACGACCCAGTCGTATTTAGAGAGGAAGAGGATACTTGGGATGAGCCAACGTGGCGCGTCGGTATTGAGCATATGCTCACAGACGAGCACTTTTTCTATGGTTTTGTTGCCACAGGCTATCGTTCGGGGGGCTTCAATTTCCTGAAACCCACCTCTAGCACCGACGTCGACGTCGTGCAGCCAGAGCACTTGCTGTCCTACGAGATCGGTTATAAAGGCTCTCTAATGGACAACCGTGTAAACGTGGGTATCTCCGCTTACTACTACGATTATGAAGACTTACAAATTCTCAAGCAGGATGTGGTGAATGGCATTGGCGTGAATACTTTTTCGAATGCCGAGCAGGCTAACGCGTTTGGTGTGGAACTGGAGTGGCAGGCGTTGCTGCGTGATCATTGGTTGCTCAGCGGCACCTATTCCTACAATGACACCGAGTTTGAGGATTTTTTCAGCAAGGATGCCAATGCCTGTACCCTGGGGCCAGTGGCTGACAACAACGGGTCGGATCCATTGTGCCAGGATGAGCTGGATTTAAAGGGCAATGAATTCGCGCTGACGCCTGATCACTCCGCATCGCTCAACCTTACCTATTTGTGGGGTATGTTGGCGTGGGATTGGAGTGCTACTGCCAGTTATCTCTATCGTGGTGATCAATGGTCCACCGAGTTTAACAATGACGAGTACGATCGAGTTGATGACTGGAGTCAGGTGGATGTTCGCGTGACAGCAATCTCCGAGGAACAGGAGTGGCAGCTTACTGCCTTCGTCAGAAATATTAGCGACGACCGGGCGACCATCGGGAGAGGTCGTCCCAGTACCGTGACGCAAAATGCGCAGACCCAACTTACTAACCCCAGAATCTATGGATTCACTGCGCAGTACAACTTCTGACTCGCAGTTTCATCACACGAGAACCGCTCTTACGCGGACGAAGAATTTTTCACTAAGGATGTCAATGCTTGTACCCTCGGGCTATTGGCACCGGGCTGAGAGCAGGGCCGCTTGTGTCTGGAAGAGCGGGACCTCTCCGGCAATGAATCCCCTCTCAAACCAGACGAGGCTGCGTCTGTACACCTCACGTATTTCTGGGACATGATGGACCTGAATTGGACAGCGACTACCAGTTATTTTTTCTCGTGGGGAATCATGGTTAGCTGTGCTTAACAATCCTGACTACGATGGGGGGGTGATTGGGGTCAATGGGATGCTCGCCTTACTGCAGCTACCGCTGAGAAAGAGTGGGAAGTGCAGTTATTCGTGAGAAATCTCTCGGGTGATCGTGCAAATTTGGGAAGCTCGTGTCCCGGTACTGTGACACAAAATCCTACGACCACGCTTGGTGCGCCGCGTCTGTACAGTGTCAATGTGTCCTATAACTTCTAGCGTTTCAAACCGGGCGAGAATGGCTGAAGTTAGGCCAATTCTCTGTCGAGAATATCGTGAAACCTGATGGCGGCCTCTTCCAGGCCGCCGAAAAGCAAATTGCTGTTTGCGCCAGAGCGCATGCCTTTCTGGGCACCTTCTGATACGAAAATATCTTCAGCCTGAAATACCCCCTGATCAATCAAGTCAAAAGATCGTGAAAAGTGATCTAGCTCTTCTTCTGATTGCGCAGGCTTTGGTGTGAGCATTGTGTGCGCGAACACCGTCTGGTCGGCGCTTAGAGGGAAGAGGCTGATGATGCTGGTGTAGTCAGGGTGGAATATTAGGACCGCATTGGGGAAAACCGTATAGGAGAAAGTGGCGTAGTGGCGCAGGTCCAATTCTTCAGCGGGCAGCCCAACGGCCTCCGCAATTTCATTACGTGCGATTGCATTGCGAATATGGTCTCCCAGCGTATCTGATTCTGCGACGGAATCCGGGAAGAAGGAGCCCACTGTGTTTTTATGCAGGCGGGTGACATGGTAGCCGTCGAGAAAAGCGTCCTGAATCAGTTTCCAGTTACAGTTCACGGTGCGTACGTTTTGCTGGCAGAAGTGTAGGTCTTGCATCTGGAATACATCCAGATCAGTGCCCAGCCCCGCCAGGTGACCTTGCAGGTCCATTGCAGAGCCTTCCGCCTGCATCCAGATGAGCCCGTGCTGCACAACGGTGGGAACCCGTACCAACCCCATCTCGGCTATATCGATATCGTCGAAACTTTCAGCGCGGGGAATGTTTCGCAAAGCCCCGTCCAGCCCGTAAGTCCAATTGTGATAGGGGCATACCAGAGAGCGCAGCTGGGTTTGGCCTTCATCCTGCACAAGGCGCATACCGCGGTGGCGGCATACATTCATAAAGGTGCCAATAGCGCCTGTTTTGTCGCGTATAGTGAGTAGAGGCAGACCCAGCCAGTCGTGCACCAAGGTGTCACCGGGCTCGGGAATCTGGGTTTCGTGGCCGATGATCAGGGGTCTGCGTAAAAACAGCCGCTGGCGCTCTTCCTCGCAACGCTGGGGATCAGTATAGGCCGAAACAGGTACTCGCCGGCTGCAGGCTGCAGGCCCAGAGCCCTTGCCAGTCATGCGATCCACGAGTTTCTGTACCAGGGTGACAGGTGCTGATTGTGTCATGGTGCTTTCATCTCCGTTCTGAGCCGGGCTGGAGTTGGAGCTGTTGATAGGGATGTAAATTGAGCTGCTTGGGGCCTAAGGATAGCAGTCCGGGAACGCCAAAAAATACTTGAATGGACTAAATACATACTGTATGTTCAAATCCCGTTTTTGAGTCGATATCTCCCCGGTTTGTGTCCCGCCCCGCGCCCTATTCAAGGTGCTTTGCGCGTTCATTCGTAAGGTGAAATACCGCAACTCGTCTACACTTGATAGCTTCGATGAAGCCTAAACAATGAGGATCAGACCATGGCAGTAAAAGTCGTACCCAAAGAAGAAATGTTGGACGCAATTGGCACAAAATTCGAGCCAGGTGAGTGGATCGAAGTGACGCAAGAGCGCATCAATACTTTTGCAGATTGCACAGAGGATCACCAGTTCATCCACGTGGATGTGGAAGCTGCGAAAAACACCCCCTTTGGCACGACTATCGCCCACGGTTTCCTGACTCTGTCTCTGCTTGCGAAAATGGCTGAAGGCAACGGCGTTGTACCTGAGAACGTTGTTATGGGCCTCAACTATGGCTTTGACAAGGTGCGTTTTTTGGCGCCGGTTGCATCCGGGAAGCGTGTACGTGCGCATTCAGAAGTTTCGGACATCACCACCAAGGACGGCAGCCGTTTTCTGGTAAAGATGGCCATCTCTGTAGAGATTGAGGGCGAAGAAAAACCAGCCCTGATCGCGGAGTGGTTAACTATGGTAGTTGCAGGCTGATCGGCCCGCATTCAATTTTTTTGTAGAGGATTTTAGTAATGTCTATTCGTTATGACGACAAAGTTGCCATTGTTACTGGCTCTGGCCAGGGTTTGGGTCGCAGTCACGCTATCGAACTTGCCAAGCGCGGCGCCAAGGTTGTAGTTAATGATCTGGGTGGTGGTGTTGATGGTTCAGGTGGTTCTTCAGCAGCAGCTCTAGCTGTTGTTGCAGAAATTGAAGCAGCTGGCGGTGAAGCTATCGCCAATGGCGCAAACGTTGCCAAGTTCGACGAAGTTGAAGCGATGGTAAAACAGGCCATGGACAAGTGGGGCCGTATCGACATCCTGGTTAACAACGCCGGTATCCTGCGCGACAAGAGTTTCGCCAAAGGCACTTTGGAAGACTTCAAACTGGTTTTGGATGTACACCTGATGGGCTCGGTGAACTGCACCAAGGCGTGCTGGAACATTATGCGCGAACAGGCTTACGGCCGTATTGTAGTAACAACATCCTCCTCTGGCCTGTATGGCAACTTCGGCCAAGCCAACTACGGCAGTGCCAAGATGGGCGTCATCGGTATGATGAATACTCTGTCTCAGGAAGGCGCGAAGTACGACATCCGCATCAATGCACTGGCGCCTACTGCCGGAACTCGCATGACTGAAGGCCTGATACCTGAAGAAGCGTTTGCCCTGCTTACACCTGAGACTGTTACACCCGCAGTGTTGTACATGGTGAGTGAAGACGCTCCTACCAAGACAATTATCTGTGCCGGAGCAGGTGCCTACTCAGTGGCGAAAATCATTGAGACTGACGGAGCCTGGTTGGCCCCTGAAGATCAAACACCCGAAGGCATTGCTGCCAACTGGGATGCTATTTCCTCACCCGAGGGCGAAATTCAGCCACAGGCTGGTTTTGAGCAGACTGTGAAGATGACAGGCAAGGCAATGGAAGGTCTTGGTCTGACCAAGTAATAAAGAACAGGGAATAACCTATTTTGGAGCGTGCCTGGCATGCTCCACCACTGGAGATAGTAAAATGAAAGAAGCAGTAATCGTATCAACAGCGCGCACTCCGATCGGCAAAGCCTTTCGCGGTGGTTTCAACAACCTGGCAGGTGCCACACTGGGCGCAGCCTCTGTTGCAGAAGCAGTTAGGCGTGCCGGCATTGACCCTTCACGCATTGAAGATGTGATCATGGGTAGTGCTCTGCAGCAGGGTGCAACCGGTTCTAACATTGCTCGCCAAATCGCTTTACGCGCTGGCCTGCCTAACACCACTTCGGGTATGACACTGGATCGTCAGTGTTCATCTGGCCTGATGGCTGTGGCAACTGCCGCTAAGCAAGTGATGTACGACGGTATGGATTGTGTGGTGGGTGGCGGCCTGGAGTCTATCTCCCTGGTACAAAATGAGCACATGAACCTGCACCGCATGGTTGACGAAGAGCTGTTGGCTATTGAGCCCAACATGTTTGTTCCAATGCTGCAGACAGCTGAAATTGTTGCTGACCGCTACGGCATTTCCCGCGAGGCGATGGACGAGTATGGTGCGCAGTCACAGGCTCGCACAGCCGCTGCCTATGAAGCTGGAAAGTACGACGACGAGTTGGTTGATGTGACGTGCAAGCGCACAGTTTGGGACAAGGCGACCGGCGACTCCTCTGAAGTAGAAGGGACTGTATCGAAAGACGAAGGTTTACGTGCGACTACTCCCGAAGCTCTTGCTGGCCTGAAGACTGTTGTTGAAGGCGGCACGATCACTGCGGGCAACGCATCACAGTTGTCAGATGGATCGTCTGCGCAAGTGGTAATGGATTCCAAGGTTGCTGAGCAGGAGGGCCTCGAGCCTTTGGGGATATACCGCGGTATCGCGGTTGCCGGCTGTAACCCTGACGAAATGGGAATTGGTCCCGTATTAGCAGTGCCCAAATTGCTCAAGCAACACGGTTTGTCAGTTGGCGACATCGGTCTGTGGGAACTGAACGAAGCGTTCGCAGTGCAGGTAATTTACTGCCGCGACCAGCTGGGTATCGATAACGACAAGCTCAACGTTAACGGTGGAGCGATTTCCATCGGTCACCCTTACGGCATGAGTGGCTCACGTATGATCGGCCACGCGCTGATTGAAGGTAAGCGCCGCGGTGTTAAGTATGTGGTTGTTACTATGTGTGTTGGCGGCGGTATGGGTGCTGCTGGCTTGTTCGAAGTTGCGTAATAGCAACTAGACGAAAACGGCGCCTGAGGGCGCCGTTCTTGTTTTAGGTTTACATCTATTGATTGATGATCTGAGGAAAAAAAATGAAAGCAGTGATTTGCAAAGAACATGGCCTGCCAGAGAAGTTGGAAATGGTAACTGACTGGGCAGAGCCTGAAGTCGGTGAAAGTGAAATCTTGATTGATGTGAAAGCAGCTGGACTCAACTTTCCTGACGTGTTGATGATTCAGGGCAAGTACCAAATGCAACCCGATATGCCTTTTATCCCCGGTGGCGAGTGTGCCGGTGATGTTATTGCCGTGGGCGATAAGGTCACGCGCTATAAGGTGGGCGACAAAGTTATATCAGCCGGTGGTTCGGGTGCTTTCTGTCAGCGTATTGCAGTACATGAGTTTGGCGCCTTCCCTATGCCTGAAGGCTTGAGCTACGAGCAGGCCGCTGGTGTTTGCATTACTTACTTCACTTCGTACTACGCACTGAAGCAGCGCGCCAATATCCAGCCAGGCGAAACAATGTTGGTGTTGGGAGCGGCCGGTGGTGTTGGCACAACCGCAATTGAGTTGGGAAAACTGATGGGTGCGAAAGTGATCGCTGCAGCCAGTACCGATGAAAAACTGGAACTGTGCAAGAAGCTGGGCGCTGATGAAGTGATCAACTATAGCGAGACAAGCGTTAAGGATGCCGTCAAAGAAATGACCGGTGGCAAGGGTGTTGACGTTGTATACGATCCAGTTGGCGGCGACTTTTCAGAACCCGCTCTGCGCAGCATGGGCTGGAACGGGCGTTATCTGGTCATCGGCTTCGCCAGTGGGCCTATTCCCAAAATCCCACTCAATCTTGCACTGCTAAAAGGCTGCTCAATCGTCGGCGTATTCTGGGGTCGTTTTGTTGGCGAAGAGCCTGAAGTTAATCTGAAGAACGTTGAAGAGCTTTGGGAGCTGTTTGCCAGCGGTAAAATAAGCCCAGTAGTAACCGACAGTTTCCCGCTGGAGCAGTATGAAGAGGCATTCAATTGTATGATGGAGCGCCGCGCGCGGGGCAAAGTCATACTCACCATGTAAAGGCAGTCGTTATGCAGGGTTTCGAATTCAATACTGTAGGCCGAATCATCAATGGTCTGGATAGCTCGCTAGCACTTGCGGCACAGTGCCAACAGCTCGGCGTGACGCGGCCTCTTCTGGTAACGGACCCAGGCTTGATGGCTATCGGTCTGGTGCAGCCTGTTTTGGAAGCCCTCGCGGTAGCGGGCGTTCCCTGTGTGGTCTTTGATCAGGTAAAGGAAGATCCGCCGGAGGCCACGGTGCTCGCTGCTGCAGAATTGGCGCGAGAGCGGGTTGTTGACGGCGTTATCGCGGTTGGCGGTGGCAGCTCCATGGACGTGGCTAAGGTCGTTGCTGTTTTGTTGGGAGGCGAGCAAGCTTTACCTGATCTCTACGGAGTAGGGCAGGTCACTGGTTTGCGTCTACCATTGATATTGGTTCCCACTACAGCAGGCACTGGTTCTGAAGTGACTCCGGTTGCTGTGATCACTACTGGCGAGACGACCAAGGCGGGTGTTTCTTCACCGGTGTTGCTGCCAGATGTTGCCGTACTGGATGCTGGTCTTACGCTTGGCTTACCTGCGCCTGTGACTGCGATGACCGGCGTTGATGCAATGGTGCATGCCATTGAGGCCTATACCTCCAAGCATAAAAAGAACCCACTGTCTGACAACTTCGCCGTTCAGGCGTTGATACTGCTTGCGAAAAACATCCGCACAGCCGTGCATGATGGCAGGAATGCGCAGGCCCGCGAAAATATGTTGCTGGGCGCCTGCCTCGCCGGGCAGGCCTTTGCTAACGCGCCGGTAGGTGCGGTACACGCCTTGGCCTATCCCCTGGGTGGCCATTATCATATTCCGCATGGACTCAGTAATTCCCTGGTTCTGCCTTCGGTAATGGAATTCAATGCGCCCGAAGCGCAATCGCTTTACGCGGAACTGGCTGAGGTGGTCATTGGTGCGCCTGTAGCTGGCAGCGATGAGGCGAAGACAGCTGCGTTAGTACAAGCACTGCGTCAGTTGATAGACGATGTGGCGCTACCCGCGACACTGCGCGATGCCAAGGTTAAAGAGAGCGATCTCGAAATGTTGGCCAAGGATGCAATGTTGCAACAGCGCCTGCTCATCAATAATCCCCGCGACGTTGACTATGATGACGCGCTGGCGATTTACCGCGCAGCCTATGGAGATGCGGCATGATTAAACCGGCTCCGCCTAGCCGAGCGGACTACAAAGTCTTTTATCCGGTTTCAACGCGCTGGTCTGACAATGATGTTTACGGTCATGTTAATAACGTGGTGTATTACTCCTACTTTGACACTGTCGCCAATCGCTATCTCATCGAGGTCGGTGGTATGGATATCGCCGATGGCAGAATTGTCGGTTACGTGGTGAATTCAGGCTGTGAGTATCACGCGCCTATTACTTACCCGGAAACGATAGAAGCGGGCGTGCGTGTAGATAAGCTGGGCAACAGCTCAGTGCAGTACGGCATCGCCATCTTTAAAGAAGGGGAAGAGCAGGCCGCTGCGCATGGGCATTTTGTTCATGTGTTTGTGGAGAGGGCGGAGAACCGTTCTGTGCCTATTCCAGACAACCTTCGTTCGGCACTGGAAAAGATTCAAGCGTGAGTTAGTGGCCGGGTCGGCAGATCTTACTGACCAGCCACAATAAACGGAGTAGTGGCGTTAGTCTGACGACTACTTGCCACCACCAATGAAGGGCACCACAGCGGGCACCCGGCGCTTATAGTCTCTATAAGTATCGCCAAACATTTCCAGTAGGTCACGCTCCTCATAGCGCAATCCAATTGCTATATAGATCAACATGCCTACTGCCAGCACCAGGCGCGTAACGGTCATGTCCGGCGTAGCGAGCATTGCGATCACGACCCCCGTTTGGATTGGGTGGCGCACAAATCGATAGAAAAAAGGCGTCTTGAATTCCTTTGTGCCCGAATCAGGATCTTCAGAGAGAAAAGACTGCTGCAACCCGAATAAGTGAAAATGATTCAGCATGAAAGTTGCCAGCACGGTGACCAGCCAGCCGCTCCAGTAGACTGCTGCTATCACCGAGCGCAGTGTTTCGTTTTCAACCAGCCAGATTGTTCCTGCCATGGGCTGCCAGTACCAGACCATTACTCCCAACACGATTGCAGTGGCTAATACGTAGGTGCTGCGCTCCCAGCTCTGAGGTAGCACACTGGTCAAGGCCGACTTGAAGCCAGGTCTGGCCATCACGCTGTGCTGAATGCCAAACAAAAGCAGTAGAGCGATATTCACTAGCAGTGGCATTGCTATTGGGGAGCCGTTGGCCTGGTCAATATTCAGGGCATTTAGAGAGTCCATGCCGAGTAGCCCAACGTGGTTGTTGGCGAACAGCATAAACAGGACCAGTGCGGCCATCGAGAGAGAGTAGCTGGTAAACCCGTACAACATGGTGATCAATTTCATAAGGATGTCCCCTGATTGTCAGTTGTGGTGTAGCGGCTAGCTATTCAGTATGGCACAGGCATGCGGGCATGCTTAAGTACGTTCGATTTGAGTCAGCAGCGAGCGTCTTTGGAGGTTCAAAGGCTTTCACAGCCGAGCAGGGCGTATTCTCCTGCGTCGAAAAACTCCTTGCCCTTGCGTGGTGAGTTGAAGAGCTCTGTGTACAAGGCGCAGCGCTGGGAAGGTTCAGAAATCAGCGTATCTTGCTGCAAGCGAGTTCGGAAATCTTTGAGCTGTAATCGCTCAGTTGAAAACCGTATGCCCCCGTCCGCGGCTGTATCAAGAATCATGGTCCCGCCCACACCTGCACTGGAGGCGGGCCACTGCGGCAGATCTCCTCGGCTGCCTTTGCCGGGATCACCATTGCGTGCGAACTGTGCCCAGTAACGCATCATGCCGCTAGAAAGCGTGTGTCTGGCTGCGCTGTTTCCCTTGGTGAAAAGCCGTGGAATGGGGGCGAAGGTATCAAAGCCTCCCAACACAAACGGAATCTCCAGACCGTGTGCGGCGCCTAGCGCGGTGCTCCAATCCACGATGCCAAGGCTGCCACCTTCATCCCAATCGAAGCGATAGGCGTATACAGGCTCCCCGTTGTTGCTACTGATGATGTCTGCCGGCGCGTCCACTGCGGCATAGCGCCAGCGATCACTGTAATAGGAAGCCTCGTTGTCAAAAGCAGACTGATCCTTAATGCGCGGAATAAGACCGAAGTAGAGGTCAGAGTATTTGGGGTTCAACGCCATAAACAGTTTTTGTTCGTCGCGGTTGCTGCCGGTTATAATTGGCACGCTGTTATAGGCGGTCGGGTCCGTAAGAAGTCTCGAGAGGGCGATTCGTGGAATCACATATCCGTCCTGAAAGGTCTGGGGTGCGGAATAGGTACCAGTGCTACCGCCGCGGTCTCCAAGCAATTGTTGAATGCTGCGAGAGCGCAAGAAGTCTTCAAGTTCCCTGCTGCTCATGCCCGCAGCCAGGGATTTCGCAGTATCCCGATCAGAAGCCAGTTCAGCTTGTTGCAATAAGCGCAGCACTGTTTCAGCGGAGCTGTTTACGATGCCCGGATTTTCCTCGTCAGTATAATTTTCTCCATACGCTACCGGCATGCTGCCCATCGAGCCGCTTTGTACGATGGCACGGTGAAACAACCCTTTAGCCAATGGCGACACCAGCAGCATGTAGACATTGCGGCCACCCGCTGATTCTCCAAAGACCGTGACGTTTTCTGGGTTGCCGCCGAAGGCTGCTATATTATCGCGCACCCATTCAAGAGCGGCGATGGTATCCAGCGTGCCGAAATTTCCAGAGAGGTCCATCGCGTTATCGGCACTTGCGCGAAGGGCGCCGTGGCGGAACCAGCCCAGTAGGCCTAGCCTGTAATTGATGGTCACTACGATGACGTTTTCGCGTCCTGCCAGCTCTGCAGAGGGGTATCTTGCAGCTGTGCCTACAGTATTACTGCCACCGTGAATCCATACCATCACGGGTAGAGCTTCGCCGGATTCAGTTGCGGTATCAGGCGCCCAGATATTCAGGCCGAGGCAGTCTTCAGAGCCTGAGACCTGACCTGCCTCTCCTTCCACTCCACCAAAAACGCTCCAGGGTTGGGGGCAGGGTGGAAAATAGCTAAGTGCTTCATGGATGCCCTGCCATGCTGGCGCAGGCGCAGGTTTGCGCCAACGTCCCTCTCCAGCAGTTGAGGCCGCAAACGGAATTCCCAGCCAGGCGTAGGTGTTTTCGGTGTCTTGTAAGCCTACCAGCTCGCCCGCCGCGATGGTGCGCAAGCTTTGTGCTGCCACCTGTGGCGCAGCCGGGGCATCCGGTCGAAGAAGGAAATATGCACCTGCAACGACAGCCAACACAACGACAATTTTTTTCACTCTTGGTTCTCCTTTAATACCTTGTATCAAATGGGCGAAGACCATGCCCGCCTTGCAGAGTTGTTTGTAGATCATTGCGCGGCGCCACTGGGGCACGCACCGCATCTCAGGTAGTCCCGTGGCAGCTGGTTTTTGCATTTCGCGCATATAGTAGAACGCTTCTACCGTTGGGTCTATTGCGGATCTTGTTGCGGGGTTAGTAGCGTGGCGGCGTAGAGGTCACTGCAGTTTAGCGATCCTTTATCACAAGGATTATCAACACCACAAAGAAAACGGCGGCGCTGAACATCGGGGCCAGTGACCCATCAATTTGGTACAGAGCGCCAGCACTGATGGGTCCCACAACAAAACCGATAGCGGGGCACGAGCTCACGAGACCGGCCGCCGCCCCTTGTTCCTCAGGTGCAACCGCCAGAGAAGCGCCCGCCGAAATAGCCGGCATACAAAGCGCCAATCCTGTTCCGAGGAATGCCATGCCGACGGCAAGTACGGCGAACGTTTCAAAGACCGATACTATCAGGGCCCCAATTAGTAACGACACCAGCCCCATGCGAATAAACTGCGTCGGCTTGAGTTTTACCCGTTGCAACACCGTGACCTGAATCAGAAAGGTAAAGGCAGCCGATACCATTAGTGCCGCACCGGCCATTTGCGCCGTTTCAATACCCGTTAGATTGAGCTTGTCTTGCAACTGGAAGCCCAGTGTCTGTTGTATGCCTGAGAAGCCCACAAACAGCCCAACAGCAGTCGCTAGCAGCAGGGCGATGCGTGGGTCGGTGTAGCGCAGGCGCTTGGTGGGGGTGCGCTGGGTGAGATTTTGCGCAGGTGTGATAGGCAGTTTCCACCAGACAAGTAGTGCAGCCATTGCAGCCAGTGAGGCGGCAAAATATAAAGGCGCCAACAGGCCGAAGATTGCCAGCGCACCGCTTACAGCAGGGCCAAGAATCGTACCCATGCTATTGGCTGTGCCGATGCGCGCCATTGTTTTGGTGCGCAGCTCTCGGCTGGTGTGATCGGCGGCATAGGCTGCGGCCGCTGGGCCGGTGGCCGACATAATGAGCGACTGGCTACACCGCGCCAGCAATAAGACCAGGTAAAGCATTGTTCCACTGAGCATGCCTGCCAGACCGGCGTAGAAAGCGCTGGTAAAAAGCACGGTTCCAACCGTATAGCCAATAAGGCCGGTAATTATTATGGGTTTGCGTCCGACACGATCGCTGAAGCGACCCCAGCGTGGAGCGGCGAGGCCGAAGATCAATGCTGAAATGGCGATCACCGAAGTGATTTGCAGTTCGTTTAGTTGCACCTCTCGCCCCAGCGGGGCGAGGATGGCAAATACTAATGATTGCCCCATCCCCGTCGTCATCAGCGCAAGGATGAGAACGGTGAGTTGCTGGCGGCTCAGCTGTTGTGGCAAGACAGGGCCGCCCGCTGGCAGTTACTTGAGTTCAGAGGAGGACTTACCCAGTACTCGGCGCGCTACAATCAATTGCTGGATTTGTTGCGTGCCCTCGAAGATATCGAGAATTTTTGAGTCACGTGCAAATTTCTCCAGCAGGATATTTTCGCTGTAGCCAATACTCTGGCACAGTGCAACGCAGCGCAGGGTGATGTTGTTGCCAACACGTCCGGCTTTCGCCTTACACATTGAAGCTTCCATGGAGTTGGCAATTTTGTTGTCTGCCATCCAGGCTGCCTTCAGTACCAGCAGCCGGGCCGCGCTCCACTCTGCTTCCAGATCCACAAGCTCTGCTTCTATGGCGCTTAGGTTGATCGCTTTTTTATCGAACTTAAGCTCAATGCCTTCTTCCGCCAATATTTCACGGGTCATATCCAGCGCAGCTCGGCCGGTACCGATGGCCATAGCGGCAACAGGTGGGCGGGTGTTGTCGAAGGTTTGCATCACGCCACCAAAGGCCTTTTTGCGGCCTTCAGCGTCAGTGGCAACTTCGGCGCTGCCGAGGATGTTGTCCTTTGGAATGCGACAGTCAGCAAACGTAATGGCAGCGGTGTCTGAGGCGCGGATACCGAGCTTGTGCTCCAGTCGCGTCACTTCACAACCGGGCGTGCCTTTTTCGACAATAAAGGATTTGATTGCGGCTTTGCCCAAAGACTTATCCAGCGTCGCCCAAACTACCAAGGTGTCGGCGCGGTCACCATCAGTGACAAAAATCTTTTCGCCGTTCAGTACCCATTCGTCACCGTCGGCGACAGCAGTGGTGGAAACATTGGCGGAGTCAGATCCTGTGCCGGGTTCTGTAATGCACATGGCGGCATAGCTCTTGCCGAATTTTTTGACTTGCTCCGGTGTGCCTACGGCAGAGATTGCTGCATTGCCGAGACCGCTGCCAGGCATGGCTAGAAACAAGCCTACATCGCCCCAGCACAAACCGAACAGACCAACGACGGCGCCCATATTCCTGCCGTTGGCAATAGTCCCTTCCGGGGCTGCTTCTTTCGATCCACTCATGGCATCGGAGCGCCCTCCGCCTATGAGTTCGGCCGCTTGTTCCATCTCCTTGGGATAGGCGTGCTCTTCCTTGTCATACTTGCGCGAGTAGGGCCGCATCATGTGCTCTGCCAGCATCATGGTCTGTTCGAATGTTTCCTGGTGCTTTTTTCCTAGCTCTAAATTGATCATTGTTTTATTTCCTGAATTCTTTGGTGGATTGCTTAAACGCTGGCCAGTCCTTCGAGTGTGTCGATGGCGCGCAGGCAGCGATACCAGAGTTCTACCGGGTGCTCGCAGCAGAAGCCGTGGCCGCCTAGCAGCTGTACGCCGTCGGTGCCTATCTTCATTGCGTGCTTTGAGCAAAATTGTTTGGCGAGGTATGCCTGCTCGTGAAAATCTTCGCCGCGCTCAGCAAGGGAGGCAGCGCGCCATGTCATAAGGCGCATGGCTTCCAGCTCGATCGCCATGTCGGCAATCATGAAGGCAACAGATTGTCTGTTTGTTATGGCTTCACCAAAGGCTACACGTTCGTTGCAATAAGGTATTACGTAATCGAGTACCGCTTGGCAGGTGCCTACTGCTAGAGCACACAAGCCGAGGCGGGATAGATCAATGAAACGTTGCAGGTCAAAGTTTCCTTCGCCCAGTAAAGCAGTGGCCGGCAATTGCACGTTATCGAATACGATTGTGGCCAGCTGTGCACCGCGCAATCCCATGTTGTCTTCTGCAGTGCGGGTCATACCGTCCGGCGTGCCCTCTACGATAAAAGCGCCGTGGCCTTCGCCATCCAATTGCGCGATTACCAGGGTAAGAGTAGAGTCGATGCCCAGAGCAACCATGGCCTTGGTGCCCGACAGGCTATAGCCATCGGCATTGCTAGTGGCGTTAGTAGCCGGCTCACTGGGCTCGAAGGTGGCGCGCGGCTCCAGTAGGGCAGTGGTTGCAGCGACGAATTCGCCGGTACAAAACTGCGGTAAAAATTGCTCCCGCTGTGCATCGGTGCCCTGATCGATCAGCGTGTTGACGAAGCCCAGTGGTGCAACTGAACCAAGCGCTATTGCGAGGTCGCCATGGGCCAGGTCTTCAAAAATGAGAGCATTGGAAACGGGTGAGCGATCAACACCTGCGCCGCCCAGTGCTTCGGGAATGGGCAGAAGGGTCAGCCCCAGCTCTGCCGTCTTCGGGTAGAAATCCATCGCCGAGCTTTCGCCCGTATCAACAGATTTTGCCAGCGATCGGATTTCGGCTCCTGCGAAACGCACCATGGTGTCGCGGTTCATGCGCTGATCGTCCGTAAGGGTCAGGTCGAACAACAGGTCTTCGGCTGTATCGGTCATTTCTCTCTCTCTTGTGTTGCTGGTATTAAGGGTTGGCTACAACGGGGCTGGGTGCCTGCAAGCCGCCGATTAAATAGTCCACCAGATGATCCAGTAATGTGTCGTCGTCAAAGTGACTGATATCACCCAGCGGTGTATGCCTGAGCCAGTCCACTTCGGCCACGCCGTGTAATACATTGGTGGTCATAAACATAACGCGCAGTCTGCGCAATGGTTTGGGTAGTTCGGTTAATTGTGTCGCCAGCGCTTTGTCTATGCGCTGCCAGAAAGGCGCGGAAAGGGTGTTCACCATGTCGGCGATGTCTTTGTCGTTCTCACTCACCAATCGCGATAGAAAATGTACCGCATCCATTCCCCATACCTGTTCTGTTGGCAGTTGAATGAGTGGTTGTATTGTATCGCGGGTAGCCTCTCGCAGAGAGCGTTGAGCATCGGTTTTTATTGCGCCTGGTAAATTGCGCTGCGCCCGCAGGGAAGCATCAATTCGGACTAATTCTCCGGTAACCAATTTCATCAGCGCTTTGATCACGCCCATTTTGTTCTCGAAATGATAATGCATGGCGGCGGAATTTTTTGAGCCCGCTTCACTGCTGATACGCCGTAGTGAAACTGCGTGGAGGCCTTCCACAGCGTATAGGTGCAGGGCGGTGAGGAGCAGCCGTTCACGTGTATCCGTATTCTTGTCCGGCATGCTCTGGGCGGCAGTGCTCATATGCTGACCGGGCCTTCGCGTTTGCCCATGCGCGCAACAAACCATGTATAGGCGACCGGGAATAACCGCGTGAGCAGGGAGGTAAGGCGTGCATCCCAGCCAATCAGTAGCCGCTTTTTACGTTTTTCCACCGCCGTGATGATTTGTGCCGCCGCCGATTCTGGCGTGGTGCTGGCAAGCTTCTGAAATTCATCGCCCCGTTGATCAGCGCTGAATTGCGAATCCTCCGTGCGAGCGGCTTTGGCGATATTGGTCTTGATGCCGCCGGGGTGAACGCAGCAGACGTGTACATTTGTGCCAACCATTTCCTGACGCAGAGATTCTGTGTAGCCACGCACAGCAAACTTTGCGGCGTTGTAAGCAGATTGGGTGGGTACCGAAAATATGCCAAAGATTGAGGAGATATTTACCAGGTGGCCCTGCTGCGATTTTCGCAACAAAGGCAGAAATGCTTGAGTGCCATAGACGACACCCCAGAAATTAATGCCCATCAGCCATTCGAAATCCTCGTACCGGTGATCTTCAACAGAAGATATCAGAGCGACCCCGGCATTGTTGATCACAATGTCTACATGGCCTTGGGCCGCTTCGATTCGCTCTGCCCAGGCATGAACACCGGCTTTATCGGCTACATCCAGCACCTGGCCATCGGCTGATATGTCTTTGCGCGACAGGCTGCTGATTGTCTCATCCAGGCTCTGTGGGTTGATATCGCTTAGAAACAGCCTGCAACCCTGAGCATTGAGCTGCTGTGCCAGTGCTCTCCCAATGCCGGAGCCTGCGCCTGTTACTACAGCAATCTTGTCTTGCACATATGCCATGACATCTTCCGAGGCTTGATCGCGGGGCGATCATTGGTGAAATCGAGCGCATTATCATAGGCTTTTTGAGATTTAAAGCAATTGCTTTATTATGGCCCCGGGAAAACGCTGGTCCATGCTTTCGCCGGTTTCATTCTGCAACAGGATAATTTGACGAAATGAGTGCTCTACAGCGAGATTCCACCCCTCTCGGTATGGACAGTGCGCAGCCTATCCCATACAATCTTTCGCCAGATTTCACCCGCTCGGAACGTGCATCGAGTGCAGTGTGTCACTGTATTTAGTAAGAGTTAAACAGCGTTCAAACAGAGTTCTTATTATGTTGAAAGGGCGAGATGAGGTTTCCCATCTCGCTTTTTTGTGAGCGCGCACGGCTGACTTATAGCCATTGATTTTTGGAGGTTTGTTTGACCATTCCGGCCCTATTAGTCCTTGAAGATGGTAGTGTTTTCAAAGGCTTGGCAATAGGTGCGACTGGCACCTCGGTCGGCGAGGTTGTTTTCAATACAGCCATGACTGGCTACCAGGAAATCCTGACAGATCCCTCCTACGCTAGGCAGATCGTCACCTTGACCTACCCCCATATCGGCAATACGGGAACCAACTCTGAGGACGAAGAGTCCACAGGCATTTGGGCAACGGGCCTGGTTATCAGGGATTTGCCGCTGCTTGCGAGTAACTATCGCAATGAGCAGAGCCTTTCCGACTATTTAAGCAGCCGCAATATCGTCGGCATTGCCGAAATCGATACACGGCGCCTGACCCGAATTCTGCGGGAGAAGGGCGCTCAAAACGGCTGTCTGATGGCAGGCGACGATATTGATGAAGCAGATGCTTTGGCTCAGGCGCAGGCTTTTGCCGGACTCAAAGGCATGGACCTTGCCAAAGAAGTCACTGTCGACAAGGCGTACTCCTGGCATGAGGGTAGCTGGGATCTGGAGGAGGGATACCAGCAACGGCCCGAATCAGAGCTGCCGTGGCATGTGGTGGCCTACGATTTTGGTGTGAAGCGTAACATCCTGCGTATGCTGGTTGATCGTGGTTGTCGGCTGACTGTTGTGCCGGCCCAGACTCCAGCTGCTGATGTACTGGCCTTGAACCCGGATGGCATCTTTCTCTCCAACGGACCGGGCGATCCCGAGCCCTGCACCTATGCCGTCGAAGCGATTCAGGCCATTCTTGAAACTGACATTCCCGTATTCGGTATCTGTCTGGGCCACCAGTTGCTTGGCCTGGCCAGTGGTGCCAGCACCGTGAAGATGAAATTTGGCCACCATGGCGCCAACCACCCGGTGCAGAATCTTGATGACGGCACGGTGCTAATCACCAGTCAAAACCACGGTTTCGCGGTTGATGAAGAAACATTGCCCGACACTTTGCGGCTGACGCATAAGTCCCTGTTTGATGGCAGCCTGCAGGGCATTCATCGAACGGACAAAGACGCCTTCAGCTTTCAGGGGCACCCCGAGGCCAGCCCGGGTCCACACGATGCCGCACCGCTGTTCGACCATTTTATTGAATTGATTGCCATTCGGGCCGAGAAGACTTAAACCGCCATGCCAAAGCGTACTGACATACAAAGCATACTGATCCTCGGGGCTGGCCCTATCATCATTGGCCAGGCCTGCGAGTTTGATTATTCCGGCGCACAGGCGTGTAAGGCACTGAGGGAAGAGGGGTACCGGGTAATTCTGGTGAACTCCAACCCGGCCACGATCATGACCGACCCTTCAATGGCCGATGCTACTTATATAGAGCCTATCGAATGGCGCACCGTGGAGCGCATTATCGAAGCTGAAAAGCCCGATGTATTGCTGCCCACCATGGGAGGTCAGACGGCCCTTAACTGTGCCCTGGACCTGGCCCGCGAAGGTGTACTCGAAAAGCACGGCGTGGAAATGATTGGCGCTACCAAAGAGGCTATCGATAAAGCGGAAGACAGGCAGCTATTCGACAAGGCCATGAAAAGCATTGGCCTGGACACACCTCGTTCAGCGATTGCCCACAGTATGGAAGAGGCCCTGCAGGTGCTCGATTCCATTGGCTTTCCCTGCATTATCCGGCCTTCATTCACCATGGGTGGTTCCGGTGGCGGCATCGCTTACAACCGCGGTGAATTTGAAGAGATTTGTACGCGCGGCCTGGATTTGTCGCCCACCACCGAGCTGTTGATAGACGAATCCCTGATTGGTTGGAAAGAGTTCGAGATGGAGGTTGTGCGTGACAAAAATGACAACTGCATCATCATCTGCGCCATCGAAAACTTTGACGCCATGGGCGTACACACGGGCGATTCAATTACCGTAGCCCCAGCTCAGACCCTCACCGATAAGGAATACCAAATCATGCGTAACGCCTCTCTGGCGGTACTGCGTGAGATCGGCGTGGAGACGGGCGGCTCCAACGTACAGTTTGGACAGGACCCTAAAACAGGCCGCATGGTCATCATTGAGATGAACCCGCGCGTGTCGCGCTCTTCAGCGCTGGCCTCCAAGGCGACAGGCTTCCCTATTGCCAGAGTCGCAGCAAAGCTTGCCATCGGTTATACCCTCGATGAGTTGCAGAACGATATTACCGGTGGCGCGACACCGGCGTCCTTTGAGCCTTCCATTGACTATGTCGTCACCAAGATTCCACGTTTCGCCTTTGAAAAATTCCCGGGTGCGGACAAGGGCCTGACTACGCAGATGAAATCTGTGGGCGAAGTCATGGCAATCGGCCGCACGTTTCAGGAGTCGCTGCAAAAAGCACTGCGCGGCCTCGAAGTGGGCTCTTCGGGCTTTGAGCACATGATCGATGTCGACGATCCTGATGACCGCGTAGTGATGATCTCTGAATTAACCAACCCCGGCCCCGATCGCATCTGGTATATCGGTGACGGCTTCCGTGCTGGGTTGACCATTGATGAGATCTACAACTACTCAGGTGTAGACCCGTGGTTCCTGGCGCAGATAAAAGACCTCATTGATACTGAAAACGGATTGAAGTCGGTAAACCTGAGCGAAATGGCGTATGCACAAATGTATGCCCTCAAGCGCAAAGGTTTCTCTGACGAGCGCCTAGCTGTGCTGCTGGCTGCCACCGAAAAAGAAGTTCGTCTTCACAGGCATGGCTTGAACATACGCCCGGTGTACAAGCGGGTAGATACCTGTGCAGCCGAGTTCGCCTCTGCCACGGCTTACATGTACTCCACTTACGAGGAGGAATGCGAGGCGCTGCCCACGGACAGGGACAAAATCCTGGTATTGGGCGGAGGTCCAAACCGTATTGGCCAGGGTATTGAGTTTGACTATTGCTGTGTACATGCGGCACTGGCGATGCGCGAGGATGGCTACGAGGCCATCATGGTCAATTGCAATCCGGAAACAGTATCCACGGATTATGACACCTCTGATAGGCTCTACTTCGAGCCGGTGACACTGGAGGATGTTCTAGCGATCGTTGATCTGGAAAAGCCCAAGGGTGTTATCGTACAGTTTGGCGGCCAAACGCCATTGAAGCTGGCGCGGGCACTTGAGGCTGAGGGTGTGCCGATTATCGGTACTACACCAGATGCGATTGATCGCGCAGAGGACAGAGAGCGCTTTCAAAAAATGATCCAGAAGCTGGGTCTGAAGCAGCCGAATAACACCACGGTGCGCAGTACTGAAGAGGCGGTGGCAGCTGCGTCTAAGATTGGCTACCCATTGGTTGTGCGGCCCTCTTATGTACTGGGTGGTCGAGCCATGGAAATCGTCTACCGCGAAGAAGATTTACTGCGCTATATGCGCAATGCCGTGCAGGCCTCTGAGGATGCACCCGTGCTATTGGACTCTTTCCTGTCTGCCGCAATAGAAGTTGATATAGATGCAGTGAGTGACGGCAAGGAAGTCGTCATCGGTGCAATCATGCAGCATATTGAACAGGCTGGCGTGCACTCAGGCGACTCTGCCTGCGCATTGCCGCCTTATAGTCTAGCCCCGAAGCTACAGGACGAAATGCGCGATCAGGTTAAGCAGATGGCACTGGAGTTGGGTGTTAAGGGCTTGATGAATGTTCAGTTGGCGTGGCAGGACGACGAAATTTATGTCATTGAGGTCAACCCGCGAGCATCGCGAACTGTGCCTTTTGTGTCTAAGTGCATTGGTACTTCGCTCGCCAAAATAGCGGCCAGGTGTATGGCCGGGCAAACCTTGCAAGAGCAAAATTTTACTAAGGAAATTGTGCCGCCTTACTTCAGTGTGAAAGAGGCTGTATTGCCCTTTAATAAGTTTCCGGGTGTTGATCCAATCCTCGGGCCGGAAATGAAATCTACCGGTGAGGTAATGGGTACCGGGGATACGTTTGCAGGCGCTTTTGCCAAGGCGCAATTGGGCGCAGGAAGTGCAGCACCCACTAGCGGCACCGCACTGATCAGCGTGCGTGATGTGGACAAGCCCGGAGCAGTCATAGTCGCGAGAGATTTGCTTGAGTTGGGCTTTTCT
>JBLFWP010000003.1:0-169167 GCA_047611225.1 Halioglobus sp. | reverse complement strand
AGGAAAGAGTCCGCGCATCGCATGCGCCCGCAATGGAGTAAAAGGTACTTGGCCGTGCCTAGCGACGCAGCGGCCGAAAGGCTGCCACCACCAATCCGCTTCCCGCTAACACCGCAATCGGGACACCGCAATCGGGACACCCACTCGAAGCCCGCGTGCCCACCCAGAATGTGAGCCCACCCACAAAGCCCTCTCAAAACCAAAAATACCCCCTTGACCTTCCAGTGGCAGGAAGGTTTACATTGGCACCATGAACGATGAGAGGCGCCTATGAATATCTCCGAAGCAGCCCGCCGTAGCGGCCTGAGTAGTAAGACTATCCGGTATTACGAGGAAATTGAGCTGATTGCACCCGCCATACGGGGTGAGAACGGCTATAGACAGTACGAAGCCAGTTCAGTGGAGGAGCTGCATTTCCTCGCTAGAGCCCGGGAAGTGGGTTTTGACCTGCAGGAATGCCGCCAGTTGATGGATTTACAACGCGATACCTCGCGTCATAGTCGCCATGCCCGTGAGCTGGTCCTGGAGAAGAGCCAGCGCTTGCAAGAGCGGATTGAGCAGTTACAGGCCATGCAGGAGGTATTGGAGACTATGGCCAGCCGCTGCAAGGGCGATGAAGGGCCCGATTGTGCCATTTTGGAAGATCTCGCCGGTGTCGCGGAGGAGGCCAAATGACGCCTTCAACTCAGGACGAAGCAGTATTGGCTGCAGCAGGCGCCGATCAAGGGTCCTGCCATTCCCATGAGGATAGAGGTACAGACAGCTGCAGCAAGACTCCCGCAAGCCGCGATTACATGTTCTGGGTCAGCTTGCTATGCATTGCTGTCGCTTATCCCATTGGCGCGATGCAACCACACGATCACACCACTGTGTTGTCCGTTTTTACCGGCGGTGTTTTCGAGTTTGCCAATCGCATGTGGTGGGGGATAGCGGTAGGTATCTTTTTTGTTGGCGTGCTTAGCCGCGTACCACGTGAATTGGTCATGGGGATTTTGGGTCGCGATGCCGGTGTTGTTGGTTTGTTTCGAGCAACCTTAGCGGGTGTACTTCTTGATCTGTGCAGCCACGGAATTCTCGCCGTGGGCATGAAGCTTTATGAACGTGGAGCCAATATCGGTCAGGTAATGGCTTTCTTGCTTGCCAGTCCCTGGAATTCCCTTTCCCTCACGCTGATCTTAATCGGCTTGATAGGCGTGCAGTGGACGCTGCTGTTTATAGCTTTGTCTGTGGTGATTGGCGTGATTACCGGCTTCATCTTTGACAAGCTGGTACACAGCGGCCGATTGCCCGGTAACCCATGGCAAGAGCAATTAGAAGAAGAGCGGCCGTTGCCTGTCATGTGGGCGGAGTTTCGCCAGAGTATTCGATTCTCTGTCGCCGGTAGCCTCGATATCCTGCGGGAAGGGTTTACTGGCTCTCGCGTTGTTATCAGGTGGGCACTCTTTGGATTGGTGCTGGCGGCACTCATTCGAGCATTGGTACCAGAGGAGGCATTCGCGACCTGGTTTGGTGCATCGATGGCCGGGCTGTGGTTGACCTTACTGGCAGCCACCGTAATTGAAGTCTGCTCCGAGGGATCGGCGCCAATCGCTGCTGACTTGATGAACCGGGCTGGAGCGCCGGGTAATAGCTTTACCTTTCTGATGGCGGGCGTCGCCACGGACTACACCGAAGTGATGTCGATTAGGGATACTACACGCTCCTGGCGTATCGCCCTGTTCCTGCCACTGATCACGGTGCCACAGGTGATGTTGATTGGCGCAGTACTCAACACCTTCCCGTAGGCGGCTATTTACCTTGCAGCGGTAGAATTTAGTCTGTTGCCGCCATTGTCCCTGCGGTAGAATGCCCGCCTTTGTACAAGACTGGTTAGAGACATGCTCGAAATAAATCCTCTCCTGACGCAACTCAAAGATATCGATGCGCGCACCGCCGTGCTTAGGGGGTACCTTTGACTTCGACCACCGTAAAGAGCGCCTCGCTGAAGTAGAGCTGGAACTGGCCGAGCCTAGCGTTTGGGACGATCCTGAGCGCGCCCAGGCACTCGGTCGCGAACAATCCTCCCTGGAAGGGATTGTCCACACCATAGAAAAGCTTGAAGGCAGCACCACTGACGCTGGCGATTTGTTGGAAATGGCAGCGGTTGAAGATGATGAAGCCACTGCCGCAGAAATAGAATCCGAAATTGTCGCCTTAGTGAAGTTGCTCGAACAGCTGGAATTTCGCCGTATGTTCGATGGCGAGATGGACGCCAACAATGCCTATCTCGATATTCAATCAGGCTCCGGTGGCACTGAAGCGCAGGACTGGGCTGAAATGCTGCTGCGCATGTTCTTGCGTTGGGGTGAAAGCAAGGGCTTCAAGACTGAGTTGATCGAAGCATCAGGCGGGGAAGTGGCAGGGATTAAGAGCGCCACCATTAAATTCGAAGGCGATTACGCCTTTGGTTGGTTGCGCACGGAAACCGGTGTGCACAGGCTGGTGCGGAAATCACCTTTTGATTCAGGGAGCCGCCGACATACTTCTTTTGCCTCGGTATTCGTATCCCCTGAAATCGACGACAATATAGAAATTGAGCTTAATCCGGCTGATCTGCGAGTGGATACCTACCGTGCCAGTGGCGCTGGTGGCCAGCACGTTAACAAAACCGATTCGGCAGTTCGATTGACCCACAACCCGACGGGTACTGTGGTGCAATGCCAGACGGAGCGGTCGCAGCACCAAAACCGCGACAATGCGATGAAATTGATGCGCGCCAAGTTGTATGAGCTGGAAGTACTCAAGCGCAATGAAGAAAAACAGGCTATGGAAGACAGTAAGGCAGACATTGGTTGGGGCAGTCAGATTCGCTCCTACGTATTGGATGCTTCCAGGATCAAAGATTTGCGTACCGGCGTGGAAACCAGTAACACCCAGGCGGTACTCGATGGTGATATTGACCAGTTTATAGAGGCTTCGTTGAAAAGCGGCCTGTAAGTGAGTGAAATTATGAGTGACGACAACAAAAAAACTGAACAGCCGCAGGATGAGAATAAGTTAATCGCCGAGCGACGCTCAAAGCTGGATCGACTGCGCGAGCAGGGCAATGCTTTTCCCAATGATTTCCGACGTACTGCGATGGCGCTGGAATTGCACGATAAGTACGACGAGTCTTCCAAGGAAGACCTGGAAGAGGCAAATCGTATTTATTGCGTGGCAGGCAGGCTTATTCGTAATCGGGGTGCTTTTCTGCTGATACAAGATGGCCATTCTGAGATTCAGTTGTACCTGAATCGTAAAGGTCTGGATGAAGACACTCTGGCGCATATTAAAACGTGGGATCTGGGTGATATTGTGAGTGCCAAAGGTGCAATCAATAAGTCCGGCAAAGGCGATCTGTATATCAACATGGAAGAGGCGCGTCTGCTGACTAAAGCTCTGCGGCCACTGCCCGACAAGTACCATGGGCTGGCGGATCAGGAGCTGCGGTATAGGCAGCGCTATGTTGATTTGATTGTCAGCGCTGAATCCCGGCAGGTATTTCGCACGCGCTCAAAGATAATTGAATTCATTCGCCAATACATGAGCGAGCTGGACTTCATGGAAGTTGAGACGCCTATGATGCAGGTGATCCCCGGTGGCGCCGCAGCCAAACCCTTTGTTACTCACCACAATGCGCTGGGTATGGATATGTACCTGCGCATAGCGCCTGAGCTGTATTTGAAGCGGCTGGTTGTGGGTGGCTTTGAGCGTGTGTTTGAAATCAATCGTAGCTTTCGCAATGAGGGGCTGTCCACGCGACATAACCCCGAGTTCACTATGCTCGAGTTTTACTGGGCTTACGCTGCCTATGAAGACGCAATGAACCTCACTGAAGATATGTTGCGCAAGCTCACTGAAACGGTATTGGGTTCAACCATTGTCGAGTATCAGGGCAGTAGCTACGACTTCTCTCAACCTTTCACGCGGATCTCTGTCTTCGATTCTATCCTTCAGTACAACCCTGATATCGATGCGCAGCAGCTTGCGGATGAAGCGGGCGCTCGCGAGATTGCCAAAGGACTTCACATTGAACTTAAGGACAGCTGGGGTCTGGGCAAAGTGCAGATAGAGGTGTTCGAAAAAACCGTGGAACACCAGCTGGATCAACCCACATTCATCACGGCTTATCCTACAGAGGTTTCACCACTGGCACGGCGTAGTGACAATGATCCTTTCGTCACGGACCGTTTCGAGTTTTTTGTGGGCGGCCGCGAGTTGGCCAATGGCTTTTCTGAGCTCAACGATGCGGAAGATCAAGCCGAGCGCTTTCTGGCTCAGGTTGCGGAAAAGGATTCCGGCGACGAGGAAGCAATGCACTACGATCACGATTATATTCGTGCCCTGGAATACGGTTTGCCTCCCACCGCGGGTGAGGGTATAGGCATTGATCGTTTGGTGATGTTGTTTACCGACTCTCCCTCGATTAGAGATGTTCTTCTGTTCCCGCACATGCGCCCAGAGTAGGCAGCAAAAAGCTCTGCTTCCCCACCCCTTTGTACAACCTCATTGGGGTAGGGTGCCACTTGGAATTGAATGCGCTACACTCGGCGTAATATCGTTTTTAGGGATGTCTTTTTTTTCGTGCCAAAACTTTCATTTTTATTTTTATTAAGCGCCGCGGTGTTGTTATCTGCTTGCGCAGGCTCACCTCAGAATTCGTCTGGGTCGACAGGCGATGAGCCTGTTCCCGAACTGACGTTAAACCTTACTGATCAATCACGTGGCCCCTGTATCGGGCAGCCCGGTGCCGATTACACATTCCTGGACAAAGGTTTCAGGGCCCAGATTGCCGGCGATCATATTGAGGCCGTACGCTATTTTCAAAGCTACAATCGTTTGGAGTCTAGCGCAGTAGCGGCTTGGGAATCTGGTATCGCCATCGCCTATGACAGCATGTTGCCCCAGAGCCCGATATACAGCCCACAGGCTGCCGCTAAATCCTATCTTCGTCTTGAAAAGCAAAAGCCTACGGGTGTGCAGTTTCATGAAAAGGTTCTGATGATGCAAAGTTCCTTGGCGACACTCGCCACGATGACGCAGCAGAATTTGGACCTTGAGCGCAGAAATAGTATGCTGGCAGAGGACCTAAAGAAGCGCGAAGAAGCGCTTAAACGGCTTCGAGAGCTAACTCTGGGTCAGTAGGAAGCAGCACGATAAAGGTAGCCCCAACGTCTACTTCGCTTTCAACTCTGATGCTCCCTCCCATCAATTCACAATACTCCCGACAGATTGCCAGCCCCAAGCCGGTGCCGCCAAAATTGGCGCTGGTGGACGTGGTAGCCTGAACAAAAGCTTCGAAGACCTTCGCCTGTTGCTCATCATTCATGCCAATACCGGTATCGCGAACCGAGAGTTCGATCCAGCCGGGCCTGCCAGCAACCTCGCTGCCATAGATAGAGATAAAACCCTGGCGCGTAAATTTGTTGGCATTGCTCAACAGGTTGGTAAAAATCTGGCGAAATTTTGCCTGATCGTTGTAGAGGGTTGGTAGATCTCCTAACTCAGCTACCTGTAGCTCATTGCCACTGTCACGCAGCAGGGGAGAGAGTCCGTCGCAGGCTTGCTGAATCAGGTCGATGGGTTGAAACGTTTCGCAGTGCAGGGACATTTTTCCTGTCTCTATTTTTGATAGATCCAGAATGTCATTGATAAGTGTGAGTAACTGTCGCCCGGACTTGATGATTTTCCCAAGGTCGCTCTGAAACTGCTCCCTGTTCACTTCCGATTCGTCCTGCAGTTCGTCCTGCAGCATCTCGCTGTAGCCGATGATTGCGTTCAGCGGCGTGCGCAGTTCGTGGCTCACATTGGCCAAGAACGTACTTTTGGCGGCGTTTGCATTATCGGCGGAGTCTCGCGCACTGCGCACATCGTATATGGCGTTGCGCAACTTATCCGACATATCGTTGAAGGCCCCCGCCAAATCTCCTAATTCGCCTTTGTCGTCAATAGCGTCGATTCGGTAGTTGAGGTCGCCGCTACCGAAGCGCTCAGTTCCTTTTTTCAAGCGCTTAAGAGAAGTGTTGGTATAGCGCACCAGGAAAGTGCCGAGTGTAGCGGTCAGGAAGATGGAGGAGAAAAAGCCGATAACGGTAATGCGATCGGTAAGCGCAATGGTTCGGTCAATAATGGTGGCTCGCTGTACCGCGATGAAGGCTTGCTGCTGCTCCAATTCTTTTAGGCGCTGACTCGCCTCCAGGAAGGCTAGAGGGTCATCCACGTCCATATTGAAGGCTGGATCATTGTAGCCACGATAAAATGCCAGCCAGTCCTCTAGCAGCGCACTGCTGCTTTCCCATAGTTGCTCGTAGTGCAACTCGGTAACGCTGTGGCTCAGCTTTCCGAGTTTTTGAATTTTTCCGATAATTTCGACGATGGCGTCTTCCGCCTGTTGCAGCTCTGCCTCATCCAATTGGTCTTCCGTTGTATCTCGCAATGTGGCGAGCACCAGAATCTGTTGTCGTTGATCGTCCAACAGTTGTTCCACTTCCGTGGACAGCTGTGCCGCTGTCACGGAGCTGCGGTAGGCGTCCATACTCTCGTTCCTGGCGAAACTGCCCCAGAAATGCGTGCCCACGTTAACGGCGAACAGTATGAGAATGGTAATCAGTGAAAGCGTGAGTCGACGGCGTAAGCTCATACGCGGGTTAATTTCCCTATTTTTATGAGCAGGCCGGGGAAATCTACCGGTTTGGTTGCATAGTCATCGCAGCCGGCTTCCAGCGCGTTCAAGCGGTCGGCTTCCATAGCGTGGGCGGTGAGTGCAATAATCGGTATGTGTTTTATATCGGCATCGCTCTTTGCCTGCCGGCTTGCTGACCAGCCATCGAGTACAGGGAGGTTCATATCCATCAACACCACAGCGGGCAGCTCTTCGCGCATTATACTTAGGGCCTGCTCGCCATCGCCGGCGGCAACAACCTCCAGCCCGGCGCGTTTAAGTCGGCGTATCATCATGTCCCGATTGAGTTCGTTGTCTTCAACCAGCAGGATTTTGGTGGCCTGACTCATGTCTTCTCCTCCAGAATCTGGTGGATGCGTATGGTCTCT
Source organism: Halioglobus sp. (assembly GCA_047611225.1). Classification (GTDB taxonomy): domain Bacteria; phylum Pseudomonadota; class Gammaproteobacteria; order Pseudomonadales; family Halieaceae; genus Marimicrobium. The sequence continues at coordinate 162,099 of JBLFWP010000003.1, read as the reverse complement.
TCAATGCCTTTCACATTGATTTCCTGGCTGCGACCTACAACAAAATCACCCTGCAGACTCTTAAGAGTGCTGTCGGAAATTAAGATCTCTCCAGCGGCGGTGACATCTTCAATTCTGGAGGTGACATTCATGGGGTGTCCGACAAAACCATACTTGCTGCGTCGCTCAGAACCAATATTGCCGGCGATAACGTCACCGGTATTGATCGCAATACCGGTGTTGATAGCAGGTAGACCTTCCGCCTCGTTTTGCCTATTAATCTCGCCAAGAGCAGCCTGCATCGCCTGAGCGCAGCGCACCGCTCTATCGGCGTCGTCGTCCCCTGACAGTGGGGCCCCGAAGACGGCAAGGATGGCATCGCCGATAAATTCATCAATAGTGCCCTGATGCTCCATGATGATATCCGTCATGGCGCCCAGGTAGCGGTTGAGTATGGTAACGACCTGCGCCGGCTCCAAATGCTCACTGATAGTGGTAAAACCACGGATGTCAGAGAACATAATGCTAACTCTGCGCAAGTCCCCACCCAGCTCAAGCCCCTCTGGGCGCTCCAGAATCTGGGTAACAATCTCGTCCGAGAGATAACGGCCAAACGTGGCGCGTATAAATTTCTCATTGCGTTCCAATTGTTGCCGATACTGTTCTTCCCGGTCGTGCCACCGCTTGCGTTCTATGCCAGCCTTTATGCGCGCCTGTAGTAACACGGGATTAAAGGGTTTGAATAAATAGTCGTCCGCTCCAGCTTCAATGCACTCGATAATGCCGTCCATATCCTGGCTGCCGGAGATGACGATAACGGGGGTCGCGCGCCATACAGGATGCTCCTTGATCCGGTGCAATACCTCACGACCGTCCATTCCAGGCATTATCAGATCCAGTAGTACTACATCGACGTCACTTTGTTCCAGAGCGCGCAGCGCTTCTTCGCCACTGGCGGCGGTAACCACAAAATGGCCGTTGCGGGTCAGGTTTCTTGCCACCAGCTCGCGGTTTTCTTTTCTGTCGTCCACCGCCAAAATAAACCCGGGTTCTGACTCGATCACTCGTCGCTCGTCTACCGGGGGATCGGCGCTGTCACCCGGCGCTGTTTGGATCGTGTGTAAAAGTGAGACAAGTGAGGCATCCAGACCGGGTAGGGAGGCCCCCTCGTCTTCGCGCAGCATTTCTGTGTAACCGCGAATAGCAGTGAGGATATTCATGAGTTCGTGGTTGTCGATTGCCTCACCGTCTTGGTTCAACGCCTGTTCCAAACGGTTGCCGGCCTCGAACAAATGGTTGAAGTCACCCACGGTCTGGGGGTCGAGCTGCTCTTGCAGGCCCAAAAATGCCTCCTGCAGCACACCTATCTCTCGCACTAGGTGGTCGCTCCACTCGGTTGCAGCCTGGTTGCTACTGGTGGTCATCGGTTTTTGCACCTGATCACTTCGCTTCTCTGGGTCATTTATTTGGCCTAAGGGCAGGATCATTGAGGGCGCCTCTTTGGCGCGATCGTGTGACTAGGGTAATCAAAGTTTCACGCCCCATTCAATTTTCCGCGTATCTGGAGTATAACGAGGTGCGCGGAACTCTCCAAAGACGGAATTGGCTAATTGGGACGAATCAGTCACTGCAAATTTGTCTACAGAGGTGCGCTTTCATAAAAGTTTGGGTTACTATTCTTAACAGTGGCTGATTTGTTTGGGCATATAAGGAGTCGAGCGTACAGATGTTGCAGCAAGTAGAGATATTCCAAGGTCTAGCGACCGAAGAGCTGGATGCACTGGCAGCAAGTAGTACCAGTCGCTCCTTTCCAAAAAACACCGTCGTGATCCACGAGAACGACCCGGCTGACTCTCTGTTTGTGATTGAGAGCGGCAAGGTCAAAGTGTATTGCAGCGACAAAAACGGTAAAGAGTTCATTATGAACACACAGGGCGCCGGAGATTATTTCGGTGAATTAGCCCTGTTGGATGATTCTACCCGGTCCGCCTCCGTGCGTACGGTGGAGAAATCCAGCTTCTGCATCATCTATAAGGAAGATTTTAACCGTGTCCTTGATGAGCACCCGAACATTGGGCGCCAGCTGGTACGCAACCTTGCTCAAAGAGTCCGCAAGCTGACAGCTGACGTCAAAAGCCTTGCTTTGCAGGACGTCTATGGGCGTGTTGCCAATGTGCTCATGGATCTATCTGAAGAGCGCGGCGATGGCACTCTCTATATTCCTGAGAAGCTCACGCAACAGGATATAGCGGATCGAGTAGGTGCTTCACGAGAAATGGTGGCGCGCATACTGAAAGACCTCACTATTGGTGAGTACATCCGCTTTGAAGGCCGGCATATCATCATCAATACTCGGCTTCCTGCGAAGTACTAGCAGAACCCGAAAGCCTTTCTTGACCCAGCTCTGGCTCCAGAGCTGGGTACATTAACTAGATTACCCACGGCCACTCCCAGCCTAATCTACTTTCGTTACCTTGAGACCCAGCGTCCCACCCGATAGCCGGGCTTGTACCTTGTCGCCAATGGCTACGGAACTTGAATCGCTCACTACCTGACCTTCGCTGTCCGTCATGATGGCGTAACCTCGTGCCAGCGTCGCCAGGGGGCTGACTGAATCGAGAAGTTGCGCCATGTGGCCCATTTGTTCTCTGGATTGCTGCAAGCGGAGGTTGATAGCGAAGTCTAGTCGCTGTCTGAGGGTCAGTAGCTCGCTCTGCAACTGTCGCAAGCGTGGCTTTGGTGATTGCGCCTGCAGTTGGCTTTCGAGTAATACGACCCGATTGTGATGCCGCAGCAGCGTGTTTTTCTGGGCCTGCCACAAACGTTGCTCCAGATCATCCAGGCGCTGGGCCTGTTCCCGCAATTGGGCTCCGGGGTGTTTCAGGCGCAGGCGCAAGTAAGTGAGTTCGCCACTGGCATCGGTCAGTTTGCTCTGAATGAGGCGCAATAGATCGCTACGTGCTGAAACCAGACGCTGTTGCCAGTGCTGCTGGTCAGGGCTAAGCATTTCCGCGGCTGCGGATGGCGTAGGGGCTCGTTCGTCAGCTGCTAAATCAGCGATACTGAAGTCCACCTCATGGCCAACAGCGCTGACAATGGGTAGCTCACTGGCGGCGATGGCCCTGGCGACGATTTCTTCATTGAAGGCCCAGAGGTCTTCAAGAGAGCCACCTCCACGGCCTATTATGAGGGCATCCAAATGCACCTTGCCTGCCTTGTGCCACTGATTCGCCCGCTCTATTGCAGCGACGACTTGCCCCGCAGCGCCATCACCCTGTACAGCCACAGGCAACACCGATACGGCAATTGAGGGGCAGCGTCTGCGCAACACGGTAAGAATGTCTTGTAGGGCAGCGCCCGTGGGGGACGTGATAACCCCCAGGTGTGTAGGCATTTCTGGTAATGCTTGCTTGCGCTGAGAGTCGAACAGACCCTCTTGATGAAGCTTGGCTTTGAGCTTTTCAAAGGCAGCCTGCAGTGCTCCGGCGCCCGCCAGCTCCAAATGCTCGACGATTAACTGGAACTCCCCGCGGCCTTCGAACAGGGACACTCGCGCGCGCAGCTTTATGGCATCGCCGTTTCCCGGGGTGACCCGCATCCGCTGGTTGCGATTGCGAAACATGGCGCAGCGCACCTGAGCGCTGCCATCCTTGAGCGAGAAATACCAATGGCCAGAAGATGGGCTGGCGAAATTGCTGATTTCGCCCTCCACCCAGACGAAACCGAAATGACCCTCCAGCAAGCCCTTTGCCTGCCGATTGAGCTGGCTGACACTTAGCAGTGCAGGCGGTTCTTCATTTGAGAAAGGATTGCTCAATGGGGGGCCAGTTGGTTTCCAGAAAGTGTGAAGAAAGGGTAATGGGTTAAAGGTTGAGTGCAGATTGTACCCAGATAGTGTAAAGCATAGAAATTAATAGCGCATTGGATGGCCTAAATTCTCTCCAAGAATTGTGCTGGCTCGGCAATGGATTTATAATTTATCGTTTAACTCAGTTCCGCCAGAGGGAGATCAAGTCTATGTTGCGTATTGCTCAGGAAGCGCTCACTTTTGACGATGTTTTACTGAGTCCCGGTTACTCTGAGGTGATTGCTACCGACGTCTCTCTGCGCACCAAACTGACTCGCGAAATAGAGCTGAACATTCCTCTGGTGTCAGCGGCGATGGACACCGTCACGGAATACCGCCTGGCCATAGCCATGGCACAGGAGGGCGGTATCGGTATCGTCCACAAGAGCATGACCATCGCAGAGCAGGCGGAGCAGGTTCGCAAGGTCAAGAAGTTTGAAAGCGGGATGGTCAAGGACCCTATTACCATCCAGCAGTCTGCCACTATTTCTGAACTCATCGAACTGACGGGTGCCCATGGTATTTCCGGTGTGCCAGTACTCAACGGCCAGGATCTGGTGGGAATCGTCACTAAGCGTGATGTCCGTTTTGAGTCTAATCCACAAAAGCTTGTTTCAGCGATCATGACCCCGAGAGAGAAACTGGTCACGGTGATAGAAGGCGCGGATCTCAACGAAGTACAGACACTGCTGCACGAGCACCGGATTGAGAAAGTACTGGTGGTTAACGACAAATTTGACCTGTGTGGCATGATCACCGTAAAAGACTTCGATAAGGCAGAGAGTTTCCCCTCCGCATCCAAGGATTCATACGGTCAGTTGCGTGTTGGTGCTTCGGTAGGTACCAGTGCTGATACCGATGAACGGGTCGAAGCGCTTATTGCGGCTGGTGTGGACGTGCTAGTGGTGGATACTGCTCACGGGCACTCCCGCAATGTCATCGAGCGGGTCAAAATGATCAAGAACGCGTATCCCTCCATGCAGGTGATTGGCGGTAATATCGCCACTGCGGCTGCGGCCACTGCACTGGCTGAAGCAGGTGCAGATGGCGTTAAAGTAGGTATCGGGCCAGGTTCGATCTGCACCACTCGAATTGTAACGGGTACCGGGGTGCCGCAAATTACTGCCATAGCCAATGTTAATGAAGCTCTCAAAGGCACCGGTATTCCATTGATCGCTGATGGCGGTATCCGTTTTTCTGGAGATGTTGCCAAAGCGATCGTAGCGGGTGCGCATTCGGTCATGCTGGGCAGTATGTTTGCCGGCACCGAAGAGGCGCCTGGCGAAGTCGAGTTGTATCAGGGCCGCACATACAAGGCCTATCGAGGCATGGGCTCATTGGGTGCCATGTCTAAGACCCAGGGCTCTTCTGACCGCTACTTTCAAGATGCCAGCTCGGGCACAGAGAAGTTGGTGCCAGAAGGTATTGAAGGGCGTGTTCCCTACAAAGGACCGGTTTCTGCGATCGTACATCAGCTGATGGGTGGGGTTCGGTCCGCCATGGGCTATACCGGTAGTCCCGATCTGGAAACCATGCGTACCAATCCAGAGTTCGTGCGCGTCACCAGTGCCGGGATGACCGAAAGCCATGTACACGACGTATCAATCACCAAGGAAGCGCCGAACTATCCAGTGCGGTAAACCTTCGCCCGGACAATGTCCGGGCTTGTTCAAAAGACATTTCATTCAGGACAACACATGAGCGCAGATATTCACGCCCAGAAAATTCTTATTCTGGATTTTGGCTCCCAGTACACGCAGCTGATTGCACGCCGTGTGCGGGAAGTAGGTGTGTACAGTGAGATACGCGCTTTCGATGTAAGCGAAGCGGATATCCGCGCTTTCAATCCTAATGGTGTGATCCTCTCAGGTGGCCCCGAATCGGTGGTGGCCGCGGGTTCCCCTAGAGCGCCACAGTGTGTGTTTGAGTTGGGCGTGCCGGTGTTGGGCATTTGCTACGGCATGCAGACTATGGCGCACCAGTTTGGCGGTGCTGTAGAGGGCTCGGATATCAGCGAATTTGGCTATGCTCAGATTACGCAGGTGGGAGAGGGCGGCCTGCTACATGATATCCGCGATCACATTGACGAGCAGGGCGTGGGCTTGCTGGATGTGTGGATGAGCCACGGCGATAAGGTGGTGCAACTGCCACCTGAATTCGAATTGATGGCCCAGACCGAAAGTTGCCCGATTGCGGGAATGAAGCACAAAGAAAAGCCTTTTTATGGCATACAGTTTCACCCTGAAGTGACCCACACTTTGCAGGGTGTGCGCATTTTTGAGCATTTTGTATTGGAGCAGTGCGCCTGCGAAGTGGTGTGGACACCGGCGCAGATCGTAGAAGACGCCATTCAACGGGTAAAGGCCACAGTCGGCGAAGACAAAGTGTTGTTGGGTCTTTCAGGCGGCGTTGATTCTTCTGTGGTAGCCGCCCTGTTACACCGCGCGATTGGCGACAAACTCACCTGTGTTTTTGTAGACAATGGCTTGTTGCGTCTCAATGAAGGCGATCAGGTCATGGAGATGTTTGCCCGCAATATGGGGGTGAAGGTTATACGCAGTGACCAGGCTGATTTGTTTCTCGGCAAACTGGTGGGCGTGAATGATCCAGAGGACAAGCGCAAGGTCATCGGAAATACATTCATCGACGTGTTTGATATGGAAGCGGCTAAGCTAACTAACGTGAAGTGGCTGGCACAAGGCACTATATACCCGGACGTCATTGAATCTGCCGGAGGGAAAACAGGCAAGGCGCACAATATTAAATCGCACCACAATGTAGGCGGTTTGCCCGATGACATGAGCTTTGAGTTAGTAGAGCCGCTGCGCGAGTTGTTTAAGGACGAGGTGCGTAAGGTTGGCCTGGAGTTGGGTCTGCCCTATGACATGGTTTACCGTCACCCCTTCCCGGGGCCCGGCTTGGGCGTTCGTATTCTGGGTGAAGTGAAAAAGGAATACGCAGATCTTCTGCGCCTCGCAGATGCTATTTTCCTGGAAGAATTACACCGCGCAGATTTTTATCAAAAAACCAGCCAGGCTTTTGCCGTGTTCCTGCCGGTAAAGTCGGTGGGTGTGGTCGGGGATGCGCGTCGCTACGAGTACGTGATAGCGCTGCGTGCTGTTGAAACAGTTGATTTCATGACAGCTCGTTGGGCGCACCTGCCCTATGATTTACTAGAGCGTGTTTCCAACCGCATCATTAACGAGATATCCGGTGTATCACGTGTCACTTATGATATCAGTAGCAAGCCTCCTGCCACGATTGAGTGGGAGTAGCTCTCTTGGCTGAGCTTGAGGACCACGAACAATGGATGCGCCGCGCTCTGGCGTTGGCTGATCGCGCCGGCAATGAGGGTGAAGTGCCAGTGGGTGCTGTTCTGGTGCGCGATGGGGAACTGATAGGCGAGGGCTGGAATTCGGTGATCGCGTTTCAGGATCCTACTGCCCATGCTGAGATCGTAGCCTTGCGTGACGCAGCTAGGGCCCTTGGCAACTATCGTCTTCCCGGTACTACTTTGTATGTGACCCTTGAGCCTTGCACCATGTGTGCTGGCGCTTTGGTTCATGCGCGGATTGACGAGCTGATTTTTGCGGCGCCAGAGCCAAAGGCTGGGGTGGTGTGTAGTTCTTGCAGCATGTTGGATGAGCCCTGGCACAACCATAAGGTGCGTTGGCAGGGGGGTGTTTTGGCTGACGACAGTAGTTCCCGGTTGCGGACTTTTTTTGCGGCTCGCCGGTAGGGGCTTTTGGGTTTAGCGGGGGCGACCTTGCGGTCGCTGCATTGCTTTGGATGGCGTAGTGTTTTTGCTCCATTACGGGAGCTTGCGGCGCTGGTTGGGGTTTCTTCTTGCGGTAAGTCTCGATTCCATCTCTGTTAGAGTTGGGTAGCGCTTGATGGCATTTCCCTCTGTTTTTCTAGCCCTCATTATTAACGCGGTTTGCTGACGGCGCCAGTAAGAGAGAGACATTTGCGCCGACTCCCTTCAAATCCGCAAAATCACTCCCCCTCCCAAATCAATGCGGGAGTGTTCTCATAGTGAGATCTACTATCCTGCTATATTCTACTTCGCAACATGGTCGATACTTTGTCTGCTTGCATACGAGCTGCCGCTGCTGAGCTTCGTTTCTAGAGTGATAACAGTCCAATTTCTTTGATGGCGTCTGGGAGGTACTCGTCCATTTTGAGAGGGGGGAGGGCTTTGTTGTTGGGGATTTCCTGCCACGCGAGAATGCTGTAATAGTGGCGAATGTTCTGCACGTAGGTGACGGCTTCCAGACCACGGGCGAAGCCGTAGCGGGTTTTTTTGTAGTATTTGCTTTTTTGTAGCAGCGGCAGGCGGTCCATGACTTCGCGCCATAGGTGTGGGTCACCATCCTGGGCATCGGTGAGTTTGCGGGCATCTTCCAGGTGCCCCAGGCCGATGTTGTAGGCCGCCAGTGCCATCCAGGTGCGGTCGGGCTCGAAGATGTCATCCGGCAGGCGACGTTTCATGTTCTTTAGATAGCGTGCGCCGCCACGCAGGCTTTGCGCGGCGTCCAGCCTATTGTCTACACCCATTTCTCTCGCAGTGGGTAACGTCAGCATCATCATGCCTCGTACGCCAGTGGGAGAGGCCGCTTTGGGATCCCAGTGGGATTCCTGATACGCAACGGCGGCCAGTAGGTGCCAGTCCATCTGGTACTCGTTGGCCACCTGTTTGATGAGTGGTTCATAGGGCGGCAAGGCTTTGCGCATTTGCTGGGTGAAGGTATGTGAGCTGATGCGGGAGATACCTTCGGTATGTCCAAAGTGTAATTCACGCTGCCTGTCCAAAGTGCCGTCTCGCTGCAAACGCTCGATGAAGGTATTGATGCGGGTGATCAGCCTTGCGTTGTCCAGATCAGGCGGCAGGTACCAGACCATGTCCTGCTCTTCACCGAGGTCGAGGGCGACCTTGAGTCTGGGGTAGAGGCTTTGTTGTATCTCGAATTCGTTGGAATCGATGATGGCGAGCTGGGCTTTGCCGACGTTGACCAGCTCCAGTAGCTCCATGGTGTCTACCTGGTTGATTTCCTGCCACACCAAATCGGGAAGCTCTTGCTGCTTGAGTGTCTGCAGCGCTTCTGCGTGGCTGGAGCTGGCCAGGACGACGATGCTCATGCCTAGCAGGTCTTCGAGGCTGCGCGGACGGTAGGTTCCGGCAACGTAGACGACCTGTGGAATCAGCTTGTAATAGGCTTGGGAGTGGGGGAAAACTGCGGCGCGTTGCTGTGTCAGAGTGAGCCCTGCTGCGGCCAGATTGGCCTCGCCCCGCTCCAGCTGAGTGAAGATACCCTGCAGACTGAAGGCAGGCTCAATCACCAAATTCACCCCCAATTCCTTCGCCAGTAGCCCAGTTAAGGCAAATTCAAATCCGCTGGGGCCATTTTTACCGAGGTGGTACGTGGTTGGGCTGTTGCGACTCACCACCACCAATTCACCCGATGACTGAATCGCATCGAGGGAGTCTTGCTGCTCGCAGGCCCCCAGCAGCAGGGACAAGGTCAGGACGAATAGTGTTGCGCGAAACTTCATTGCAAGGGTCCAGCAGTTGTGCGGCAAATTAAGTCAGAAAATTGGCTCACTGTGATACCAATTGGACGCATTTTCGATTCACTGTGCAACATCAAATACAGTACAATACCGCCTCTTTAAAATACCCCATTTTGTGGAGTTCTTCACAGTATGTTGACCCTGCGTGGCGCTCCTGCCCTGTCCGCCTTTCGACTGGACAAGTTGGCGCAAAAAATTTCCGATATCCATCCAGACATCGACCTCCTCCATACCGAATACGTTCATTTTGCCGAGCTCGCAGAGGCGCTTACTGCCGAGAGTGAAAAAATCCTGAGCAGTTTGTTGGCTTACGGCCCGGATTCGCAGCCTACTGGCTCTGAATCGCCACTCCCGAAGAACGCAACGCTGTTGCTCGTGGTGCCTCGGCCCGGGACTATTTCTCCTTGGTCCAGTAAGGCCACAGATATCGCCCACAACTGCGGATTGCACGGCATAACTCGGCTGGAACGTGGCCAGGCCTGGTATTTGAAGCTGCCGGAAGGCTTGCCTGAGCCCGACATGACAGCACTGCGTGTCCTGCTGCACGATCGAATGACGGAATCGCTACTTGCCGACTTAAATGAAGCGCAATGCCTGTTTGAACGTGCTGCGCCACGGGCTTTATCTACGGTGGATGTTTTGGGAGGTGGGCGACAGGCTCTGATCGATGCAGATAAGACCCTTGGCCTCGCGCTGGCAGACGATGAAATTGATTATCTCGTGGAAAGTTTTGTAGCGCTGGGACGCAATCCCAATGACATCGAGCTGATGATGTTCGCGCAGGCCAATTCTGAGCACTGTCGGCACAAGATATTCAATGCCGACTGGACCATAGACGGCGAAGCGCAATCGCACTCCCTGTTCAAAATGATTCGTAATACCAACGAAGTGGGTGGCGAGAATGTGTTGTCGGCCTATTCAGATAACGCGGCGGTGGTCGCGGGGCACAAGGCGGGGCGTTTTTACCCCGATCCAGAGTCTGGCGAGTACGGCTTTTCTCAGGAAAACATCCACCTGTTGATGAAGGTGGAGACGCATAATCATCCAACAGCAATCGCTCCCTATCCCGGCGCGGGCACAGGTGCTGGTGGAGAGATTCGCGATGAGGGCGCTGTGGGAAGAGGCTCGAAACCTAAAGTGGGCCTGGCAGGGTTTTCCGTTTCGAACCTGAATATTCCCGGCTATGTACAGCCCTGGGAGTCCGATTACGGCAAGCCCGGCAGAATTGTTTCTGCTCTGGACATCATGGTGGAGGGCCCTATTGGCGCGGCGGCCTTCAACAATGAATTCGGTCGCCCCAACCTGTGTGGCTACTTCCGCAGCTTTGAGGCGGAAGCGCAAGGCGCAGAGGGTCCTCAGATGCGCGGCTATCACAAGCCGATCATGCTTGCGGGTGGCTACGGTAATGTGCGTGAAGAGCATATTGAAAAAGGTGATTATCGCCCCGGTGCAAAACTCATCGCACTGGGTGGCCCGGCCATGTTGATTGGTCTTGGTGGCGGCGCAGCCTCTTCCATGTCCAGCGGGCAGAGCCATGAAGATCTGGATTTTGCCTCTGTGCAGCGCCAGAACCCGGAAATGGAGCGCCGCTGTCAGGAGGTGATCGATTCCTGCTGGCAGCTGGGTGAAGACAATCCCATTGCCTTTATTCATGACGTAGGCGCGGGCGGTTTATCTAACGCTTTTCCAGAGTTGGTGAAAGACGGTGGCCGTGGTGGCGTCTTTGAGCTGCGCAATGTGCCCAATGATGAGCCCGGAATGTCACCGCTAGAGATTTGGTGCAACGAGTCTCAGGAGCGCTATGTGATGGCGGTAGAGCCTGAACACCTTGCTCGCTTTGAAGAAATTTGCCAGCGCGAGCGTTGCCCCTTTGCCGTGGTAGGTGAAGCGACCGAGGCTATGCACCTGCAATTGACGGACAGCGAATTTGATAACGCTCCCATTGATCTGCCGATGTCGATTTTGTTTGGTAAGGCACCGCGCATGAGCCGCGAGATCAAACGTCGCAGTGTAGAACAAAAAACACTGCAGCTGGATGTTTCAGTAGCCGCAGCTACTGAGTTGGTACTGCAGATGCCCAGTGTTGCAAGTAAGAGTTTTCTGATTACCATTGGCGATCGCACCGTCACAGGAATGGTGGCCCGCGATCAAATGGTGGGGCCCTGGCAGGTGCCTGTCGCAGATTGTGCCGTCACTACTGTGTCATACGATTCCTTCGCGGGTGAGGCTATGGCCATTGGCGAGCGTACGCCGCTGGCACTGGTGGATGGCCCCGCGTCTGGTCGCATGGCGGTTGCCGAAGCAATTACCAATATCTGCGCCACCTCGATAGCGCAGTTGAGCGATATAAAATTGTCTGCCAACTGGATGTGCGCTGCGGGTCATGGCACTGAAGACGAGGCGCTTTACGATACCGTACGTGCAGTGGGTATGGAGCTGTGTCCTGAACTTGGGATTACCATTCCGGTGGGCAAGGATTCCATGTCTATGCGCACCACATGGCGCGATGGCGAGGAAGATAAGTCTGTCACTGCTCCGATGTCGCTTATTGTGACGGCGTTTAGCCCCGTTATAGATGCGCGGGCAACAGTCACCCCTCAGTTGGACCCTGCAGCGGAGGCCGTTCTGGTACTGCTGGACCTCGGTCGCGGTGCCAATCGACTTGGTGTTTCGGCGCTGGCACAAGCCAGTGGGCAGCTGGGTAATTCGGTTCCAGATCTCGATAGTGCTACAGACCTGAAGGCGTTCTTCACACTGGTGCAGGGTTTGCTGGCGCAGGGCAGTGTGCTGGCTTATCACGATCGCTCTGACGGTGGCCTGATGACAACCTTGCTCGAGATGGCATTTGCAGGCCGCTGTTCAATACAGGTCGACGTATCGTCAGTACCGGGGAACGCCATAGGGAAGCTGTTCAATGAGGAAGTCGGCGCTGTTCTGCAAATCGAACGTTCTCGACTGGATGGGATGGTGGAACATGCCACAAAACTCGGGCTGGCAGACTGCCTTCATGTAATAGGCAGCGCAGCCGCTGGTGATGATGTGCAAATCATTGATGGCGCAGACACTGTGCTCAGTGATAGCCGCGCTCGCTTGCAACAACTCTGGTCGCGTACCAGCTACGAGATTCAAGCGCGCAGAGACAACCCCGAGTGTGCCGAGCAGGAGTACCGTCGGCACACAGCTGAAGATCCAGGTCTCTCGGTCAAGCTTACTTTTGATCCCGCTAATGATATTTCTGCGCCTTACATTGCCAAGGACGCGCGTCCCTGGGTGGCCATCCTTCGAGAGCAAGGCGTTAATGGTCATATGGAAATGGCCGCTGCTTTTCATCGGGCCGGATTTGCGCCGTTTGATGTGCATATGAGCGACATTCTCAGCGGACAGGTCGATCTCGCGCAGTTCCGTGGCCTGGTGGCCTGCGGAGGCTTTTCCTACGGCGATGTACTTGGCGCTGGTGAAGGCTGGGCTAAAACTATTTTGTTCAATGAGGAGGTCCGCACCCGCTTCAGTGCATTCTTCGAGCGTCCGGATACCTTCACCCTGGGTGTCTGCAACGGCTGCCAGATGGTGTCGACCCTGAAAGACCTGATTCCCGGTGCAGGGCATTGGCCAAGCTTCGTGCGCAATCACTCCGAGCAGTTTGAGGCGCGCTTCACACTGGTTGGAGTGGAGGATAGCCCGTCGATATTGCTGTCTGAGATGTCCGGTTCACACCTGCCTATCGCTGTGGCACACGGGGAAGGGCGCGCCTACTTTGACAGCGAGAAGGCACAGGCAGCCTGCGAGGCCAGCGGTACCGTGGTTCTGCGGTATCTGGAAAATGATCTGTCTGTCGCTGCGAACTACCCGGCCAACCCCAATGGCTCAGCGGCTGCTATTGCGGGGGTGTCCAGCGAGGACGGTCGCGCCACGGTCATGATGCCTCATCCTGAACGCGTATATCGCACCGTGCAAAATTCCTGGGCCCCCCGGGAATGGGGTGAGGATGGCGGCTGGATACGACTGTTTCGCAATGCAAGGCAGTGGTTGGGATGAACCGGCCACAGCCCCCTTGTAGCAGCCCGTCGTTAATTTATAATGGCGCACTTTTCGAGCGGAGCCGGTAGTGCTTCGCAATCTATTTTGCAACCTAGAGCAACACTATGCTGAATAAGTACCCACTCTGGAAATACCTGCTTGTGCTCCTCGTGCTGTTGGTTGGCCTGTTTTATGCGGCTCCCAATCTCTACGCACCTGACCCAGCTCTGCAGATTACCGGAGAAAACAGTTCACAGCTGATCGACGAAAAAACCCTCAATCGGGCAATGGGCGCTTTGAAGGATGAGGGAATCGAGCACTTTGGCGAAACCATTGATGAACGTGGTCGCAACGGTCTGATTCGGCTCAAAGATGCTGAGCAACAGCTAGTGGCGCAGGCGAGGGTGTCCCGGGCTCTGGGCGATGCCTATATTGTGGCGCTGAATTTGGCACCGACAACGCCGTCGTGGTTGAGTGACTATGGCGCACAGCCAATGAAACTGGGTCTGGATTTGAGCGGTGGGGTGCATTTCAAACTTGAGGTGGACGTCGAAGCAGCCATAGAGCGGCGTATGGAGTACTACTTCAACTCTACCAAGCGATTGCTGCGCGAAGAACGTGTTCGTGGTTTTGTCTGGGTCAATGAGCAGGACAAAGTTGAGGCAAAATTCAAAACCGAAGAACAGCGGGAACAGGCGCGCAAACTGGTTTCGGACAATCACTCGGAGTTGGTGCTCAATCGCATCGATGAGGCGGATAGTTGGAACTTCACGGCCGCCATGGCACAAGCGACGCGCAAAGAGATTGCTGATTATGCGGTCAGTCAAAACCTGACAACCCTGCGCAATCGCGTGAATGAGCTAGGTGTATCGGAGCCTCTGGTGCAACGGCAGGGTCAGAACCGGATTGTGATAGAGCTACCAGGTATTCAGGATACAGCCGAGGCCAAACGCATACTGGGTAAAGTTGCCAACCTGGAGTTCAGGCTAGTCGCGGGCCTTGATGCAGTGGCTTCAGAGAAGCAGCGCTATGATTATCGCAGCCCCGATCGTGTGGGTTCCAGCGAATGGTTGGAGCGTTCTGTCATCATTACGGGAGAGCGGGTTTCCAATGCGCGTGCCAATTTCGATCAAAATGGCAGGCCCAACGTAAACATCAGTCTGGACAGCGAAGGTGGCGTTTTAATGTCCAAAGCCACCCGCAACAATATTAAGAGACGCATGGGCGTGCTCTTTATCGAACGTAAATATCGTACGCGGTATGAAACCGCCGAGGACGGCTCGGAAGTTGTCGTTAAGGTCCCCTACGATGAGAAAAAACTGCTGACGGCACCGGTAATTCAATCTGCTCTGGCTTCGGAGTTTTCCATCACAGGTCTCGATAATCAGCTGGAAGCATCGGAACTGGCATTGATGCTGCGCGCCGGTGCATTGGCTGCGCCTATCAGTTTTGTTGAAGAGCGCACGGTTGGTCCCTCCCTTGGCGCGGAAAACATTCGTCTGGGTGTTAAGTCGGTGCTGTATGGCTTGGCGCTGGTGGCACTGTTTATGGTGCTTTACTACAGGGTGTTTGGTATCACTGCCGTAATCGCCTTGAGTTGTAACCTTATTCTGTTGATCTCTGTGATGTCGATCCTGGGCGCGACGCTGACCCTGCCGGGGATTGCCGGAATCGTACTCACGGTGGGGATGGCGGTAGATGCCAACGTGCTTATTTTCTCCCGAATACGAGAGGAGGTCGCCAATGGCCTAGCGCCGCAAATGGCGATTCACTCAGGGTTTGAGAGGGCGGTGGCGACCATTTTGGACGCTAACTTCACCACTCTAATTGTCGCACTTATTCTTTATGCAGTGGGCACGGGGCCGATCAAAGGCTTCGCAGTGACGCTGTCAGTGGGCATTGTGACTTCCATGTTCACCGCGATTGTGGGTACCAGAGCTCTGGTTAATTTGACCTACGGTGGTCGTCGGGTGAAGAGCCTTTCCATAGGCGGGCGCAAGCCTCCCAGCGAAGCTGCTTCCTAATGCAATCGCGCTCAACAGGATACAGATCATGAAAACGATAAATTTTATGGGTCAGCGCAAGCTTGCGCTGCTGTTTTCAGCGGTGTTATTGATAGCATCTATCGGGTCACTGACGACCAGTCAACTTAATTGGGGACTGGACTTTACCGGTGGCACACTGGTGGAAGTTCATTACAGCGAGAGCGCTAATCTCAAGGCCGTTCGCGCAACGCTGGAGAGTGAGGGCTACGGCGGTGCTAGCGTAGTCAGCTTTGGTAGCGACAAGGATGTGCTGATCCGTTTGCCGAAAGGCTATTCTGATCAGCAGGGCAATGAGTTGATGGGTATTCTCCAGGGAGCCTACGATGGCAAAGTGGAGTTGCGCCGCAACGAATTTGTAGGGCCGCAAGTCGGCGATGAGCTGCGAGAGCAGGGTGGCTTGGCGATGTTACTGGCGCTGGGTTTGGTGATGCTCTATATCGCCTTCCGTTTTCAGTTCAAGTTTGCGGTGGGCGCTGTCATCGCACTGGTGCACGACGTGATCATCGTTCTGGGTTTCTTTTCAATTTTGGGGATGGAGTTTGATCTGACCGTGTTGGCAGCGCTACTGGCGGTGATTGGTTACTCTCTCAATGACACGATTGTTGTGTCAGACCGTATTCGCGAGAACTTCCGCAAGATCAGGCGTTCAGACCCCATCGAGGTGGTCAACATTTCGCTTACCGAAACTCTCGGTAGAACCTTGGTAACCTCATTTACTACATTATTGGTGCTAGGTGCGCTGGCCCTCTTGGGTGGCGAAATTATTAACGGTTTCGCAGTTGCACTGATCGTCGGGGTGGCTATTGGAACCTATTCTTCGATTTACGTGGCGGCCAATGCCATGCTGATGATGGGTGTGAGCAAGGAAGATTTGCTCATCCCTCTCAAGGAAGGAGCCGAGCAAGAAGATTTGACGCCCTAGCGTTGGCTGGTATAACCCCTTTTGTTGGCTAGCCCAATCCTGTAACTCTTTTCAATAGATGCTGCTATAATCGCGCGCCCCACGGCTACCGCTCAGGAATACCACATGGAACCGATGATCAACATAGCGCTGCGCGCCGCCCGCAAGGCCGGTGAGAACATTGTGCGCGCCTCTGATGATCTTCATCGCTTTGAGGTAAAGGCGAAGGGTGTTAACAACTTTGTGACTGAAGTTGATATTAATGCCGAGCAGGAAATCATCTATCATTTGCAGAAAGCCTATCCCGACCACGCCATACTGGGCGAAGAATCAGGCCTTACCGGTAGTGAAGACGCAGAATATTGCTGGATTGTTGACCCTCTGGACGGCACTACCAACTTTATTCGGGGTATTCCGCACTACGCCGTTTCGATAGCCTGTACGTACAGGGGAAAGTTGGAGCACGCCGTTATTGTTGACCCGGTTCGACGCGAAGAATTTACAGCCTCTCGCGGTCGCGGTGCACAGCTCAACGGCCACAGAATACGTGTGAGCAGCCTCCCCAGCCTCGATGGGGCACTATTGGGCACCGGCATACCGTTTAAGAATCATTGCGATGACAAATTAGAAGCCTATAGCAAGTCGATTGAAGTATTGGCCTCGCAGAGCGCCGGAATACGTCGTGCTGGGGCAGCTTCTCTTGACTTGGCTTACGTGGCTGCGGGTCGTTTGGATGCTTTTTGGGAAATTGGCCTGGCCCAGTGGGATATCGCGGCAGGTGCTCTGTTAATTCGCGAAGCCGGTGGCCTTGTGTCAGATATAGATGCTTCGGATAACTTCCTCGCGTCAGGCAACATTGTTTGCGGTAGCCCCAAATGTTTCAAGGCGGTATTGCAGGCTGTTAAGCCGCTACTGGCTTAAGGGCCTTTTTGTCACTTAAGCTTGGCCTCCTGAGGATGGTTAGGTACCTTGTTGAAACAAGGTCATTGAAAAAGTGACAGGTAAATAACCGCGCGAACTGAGCTAAACGGGCGCGCAAATGTACACACCTTTAATTCTCCTCGCCTAGTGCTACCTCCTATGAACCTCGACAATATTCGCATCGTACTGGTAAACACCAGCCACCCCGGCAATATCGGTGGTGTCGCTAGAGCCATGAAAAATATGGGTCTTACGCGGTTGTACCTGGTTGAGCCGAAGCAATACCCGGATGAACAGGCCGACTGGCGAGCAGCATCTGCGGGCGATATTCTGGAAAATGCAATCATCAGCTCAACACTAGAGGAGGCGATAAGTGATTGCCAGTTTGTAGTGGGCACCAGTGCAAGGGAGCGGCGTATTCCATGGCCGCAGCTGGATCCGCGAAAGTGCGCGCAGCGCATAGCCCGTTCGTCCACCAATGAACAAGTGGCCGTGTTATTTGGCCGGGAGGACAGGGGGCTCACCAACGACGAGTTAAAAGTGTGTAATTTGCACCTCACCGTGCCCACTGCCCAGGCATACAGTTCTCTCAATCTGGCGATGGCGGTACAGATTGTCTGTTACGAGCTACAGATGGTGTTGGCCATAAATGACCTCCCTGTTTTGGAGGATCAGGAATGGGACGCACCTCCCAGTACTCGCGAAAATATGGAGCGCTTCTATACTCACCTTGAGGAAACCCTGATTGATATAGAGTTCCTGGATCCTGCCGCTCCGCGACAGCTGATGTCCCGTCTACGCCGCTTGTACGGCAGGGTTCGGCTGGATGAGATGGAACTCAATATTCTACGGGGAGTCCTCACTGAGACCCAGAAATGGGTCAAAAAGGGGCTAAAAAAAGGTAATTAGAAGAGGCTATACCCGACTATTTTAGTAGGTTTTATAGTTGACCAAATTACTAGGTTATTGCATACTAAAAACCTGTATAAGCCGGAGGTGAGCTGTGCGACTTACGACAAAAGGAAGGTATGCGGTTACCGCGATGCTGGATCTAGCCCTGCATGGGTCGGATCGTCCTGTCAGTCTCGCGGATATATCCGGGCGACAAGACATCTCCTTGTCCTATCTGGAACAGCTATTTTCCAAATTGCGCCGCAATGATCTGGTGAGCAGTGTTCGCGGGCCAGGCGGTGGATATCGTCTCAGCCGAGGTGGACATGAAATATTCGTGGCGCAGATCATCGACGCAGTCAATGAAACAGTAGATGCCACCGGTTGTGGCGGTACTGCAGACTGTCAGCAGGGCGAAGTCTGCCTGACACATCACTTGTGGAGTGACCTGAGCGATCAGATACATAACTTCCTCAGCGGAATCAGTTTGTCTAATCTGGTAGAGCGACGGGAAGTACAAAGCATATCAGCGCGCCAGGATGCGCGCGGTCAAGAGGTCGTGCCACTGGCCCTGACCGAAATTTAGCCGGTTGACGAGCGACTAAGCGGAGCATTACGAAGCATGGAAAAACCGATTTATTTTGACTATTTAGCGACCACTCCGGTCGACCCTCGTGTGGCAGAGAAGATGATTCACTGCCTTTCGATGGAAGGGAATTTTGGTAATCCCGCTTCCCGTTCTCACCTGTATGGGTGGAAGGCTGAAGAGGCTGTGGAAAAAGCCCGCGGCCAGATTGCCGATTTAATCAATGCGGACCCACGGGAAATCGTTTGGACCTCAGGCGCTACTGAGTCAGATAACCTTGCAATAAAAGGGGTGGCCCATTTCTATCAGAAAAAGGGCAAGCACATCATCACCTCCAAGATAGAGCACAAGGCTGTATTGGATACTTGTCGCCATTTGGAGCGCGAGGGTTTTGAGGTGACATATCTTGACCCCGCCAGTAACGGTCTGGTCAGTCCAGAGGCTGTTGCAGGCGCGCTGCGTGAAGACACGATTTTGGTTAGCATCATGCATGCTAATAATGAGATTGGTACCGTCAACGATATCGCGGGTATTGGTGAAGTGACGCGCAATGCAGGTGTGTTGTTTCATGTGGACGCTGCACAGAGTGCAGGCAAAGTAGAAATCGACATGGAGACAATGAAAGTAGATTTGTTGTCGATGTCTGGCCATAAGATGTACGGTCCTAAAGGAATTGGCGTGCTGTTTGTGCGCCGCAAGCCGCGTGTGCGTTTAGAAGCGCAAATGCATGGCGGTGGCCATGAGCGTGGTATGCGTTCAGGCACACTGGCTACGCACCAAATTGTTGGAATGGGCGAGGCTGCGCACGTTGCCAAAGAAGGCATGGCCGATGAGGCGATCCACGTGTCAGCTTTGCGACAGCACTTCTGGGATGGCATTAAGGACATCGAAGAGGTTCACATCAACGGTGATGTTGATAAGCACCTGCCTGGCGCAATTAACGTGAGTATTGCCTTCGTTGAAGGTGAGTCTCTGATCATGTCGCTTAAAGATCTGGCGGTGTCCAGTGGCTCGGCGTGTACATCAGCAAGTCTGGAGCCCTCTTATGTTCTCAGAGCGCTGGGATTGAATGATGAGTTGGCTCACAGCTCACTAAGATTTAGCTTTGGTCGTTTTACTACGGTTGAAGATGTTGATAGAGCAGTAGAACAATTACGAGAAGCGGTAGTAAAACTGCGAGAGCTGTCTCCCCTGTGGGATATGTACCAGGATGGAATTGATCTGGACAGTATCGAATGGGCAGCTCACTAGAAATAACTGGAGGAAGAAGACATGGCATACAGTGACAAAGTACTGGACCACTACGAAAACCCACGCAACGTAGGCAAGATGGATGCCGATGACGAAAGTGTCGGCACCGGTATGGTTGGTGCACCTGCTTGCGGCGACGTGATGCGTCTGCAAATTAAAGTGAATGACGATGGTGTCATTGAAGATGCCAAGTTCAAAACCTATGGCTGCGGTTCAGCCATTGCTTCGAGCTCTCTTTTAACCGAATGGGTTAAGGGCAAGAGCCTTGATGAAGCAGCAGCGATTCGCAACACAGAAATTGCTGAAGAGCTGGCGTTGCCGCCCGTTAAGATTCACTGCTCGGTACTCGCCGAAGACGCTATCAAAGCAGCTGTAAAAGATCTGCGTGATAAGCGAGGAGAGAGCTAGGATGGGTGTTTCTCTCACCGAATCCGCAGCCAGCCATGTGGCGGGGCAGTTAGCTTCCCGCGGCAAGGGCCTGGGTATCCGTTTGGGAGTTACCACTTCAGGCTGTTCCGGTATGGCTTACGTGCTGGAATTTGTCGATGAGGAGAAAGCAGAGGACGAAATGTTCGAAGGATTTGGTGTAAAAGTGTATATCGATCCCAAGAGCATGGTCTATCTCGAGGGTACGGAGCTGGACTTCGTGCGCGAGGGCTTGAATGAAGGCCTGCAGTTCCGCAACCCCAACGTTTCCGCCGAATGCGGTTGTGGGGAAAGCTTCACCGTGTAGCTGCGGCGGTGCAATCCCCCTCGGCCATGCCTTCTCCAGACTTCCAACAAAACTACTACGCGTTATTTGACCTGCCGCTGGGCTTTGCAGTGGATCAGGCACATCTCGGTGCTCGGTACCGGCAGTTGCAGGGTGAATTGCACCCTGATCGATACGCTAATGGCTCGGCTCAAGAACAAAGAATAGCGGTGCAATACTCGGCTCTTGTGAATGAAGCCTATGCAACGCTGCGCAAGCCGCTTGATAGAGCGCTTTACCTCCTGCGATTGGCGGGCCTGAGCGATGAAGAAATCTCTCGCCAACAGATAGATGGCGGTTTTTTGATGTTACAAATAGAATTGCGAGAGAAGCTGGAAGCTATTCCCGGCATGGTCGATCCGGATACTGCACTGGATCATTTGGTCGTTGAAATTCGAGATGACATTAAGCAGCTGCAAACCCAGTTCTCTGAGACCTACGCTAGTAATGATATATCCGCGGCAGCAGTAACCGGCGTCAAGATGCAATACCTGGATAAATTATTGTTCGAAGCTGAACAGATCGAATCAGATTTAATGGAAAAATAGGCCGCAGCTCGTATGGCATTACTGCAAATCGCCGAACCAGGGCAATCTCCTCTGCCGCACCAGGTAAAACGTGCTGTGGGAATTGATCTCGGGACAACCAATTCGCTGGTCGCGACTGTACGCGGGGGCAGGGCGTCAGTCCTGCCTGATGAAGGTGGTGCTGCGATGCTTCCCTCGGTGATCAATTACAGCGATTCACGTTCTCCACTGGTAGGTGTAAAAGCCATGGAGCTAGCGGCGACTGCTCCGGCGGATACTCTGGTCTCAGTAAAACGTTTCATGGGCCGCGGCAAAGCCGATGTGGTGGCAGATGCTGAACGCTCTCATTACCAACTCGCCGCAGGCGATGAAGGTATGGTGCGTTTCCTTACCAGCGGCGGTGAAATAAGCCCGGTTGAAGCCTCTGCAGAAATTCTTCGTACCCTACACGCGCGAGCTGTGTCCACGCTTGGGGGTGATATTGATGGTGCTGTTATTACTGTGCCGGCCTATTTTGATGAAGCCCAGCGTCAGGCAACGAAAGATGCAGCGACCATTGCTGGCATAAACGTTTTGCGCTTGCTCAACGAGCCGACGGCAGCCGCAGTTGCTTACGGATTGGACTCGGCAGAGCAGGGCGTGATCGCTGTTTATGACCTCGGTGGTGGCACTTTCGATATTTCTATCTTGCGTCTGCACCGCGGGGTTTTCGAAGTGCTGGCCACCGGTGGTGATACCGCATTGGGTGGTGACGATTTTGATGCGGCAGTGGCAGACTGGTTGTTGCAGGCGTCTGGAGCAGTAGACCTTGAGGCAGGCGCTCATCGCAAACTACAGGCTGCCGCTAGAGCGGCTAAAGAAAGGCTGTCAGATGTAGTCTCGGTTGAGATCGACCTGTCCGAAATTCTGCCGGGCGGCGGAGTGATTACACTGACTCGTTCCGACTTCGAAAACTTGATTCAACCTCTGGTAAAGCAAACCCTGCGAGCCTGCCGTCGCTGTTTACGCGATGCTGAGCTGGATGAGAGTATAGATAACATTGTCATGGTAGGTGGGTCCACCCGTGTTCCGCTGGTGCGTGAGGCGGTGGCGGAATTCTTCGAAAAACAGCCTCTAGTCGATATTGACCCTGATGAAGTTGTGGCGATTGGAGCTGCGATACAGGCAGATATTCTGGTGGGCAATCGACCAGAGGGCGATCTGCTACTGCTGGATGTCATACCTCTGTCCCTTGGCATTGAAACGATGGGTGGCTTAGTCGAAAAAATAGTGCCGCGCAATACAACTATTCCTGTCAGTCGCGCGCAGGAATTCACAACCTACAAGGATGGGCAGACAGCGCTTGCCGTCCATATTTTACAGGGCGAGCGAGAGCTGGTGAGCGATACTCGTTCGCTGGCACGTTTCGAGCTGCGAGGCATCCCTTCTATGGTGGCAGGCGCCGCTCGCATTCAAGTGATTTTCCAGGTGGATGCTGACGGACTCCTCAATGTCACCGCCAAAGAAGAGAGTACGGGTGCGGAAGCTAACATCACGGTTAAGCCGTCCTTCGGGCTCGATGACGATGAAATAGCAGAAATGTTACTGGCCTCTTTCAGCCACGCTGGGGAAGACAAGCTGGCGCGACAATTGGCAGAGCACAGGGTTGCTGCCTGGCAACTGCTGGACGGATTGAATGCTGCACTTTTAGCTGATGGTGAAGCGTTGCTGGAGCCAGCTGAACAGGACGCAATAGCATCAAAAATGGGGCAGCTGCAGGCACTGCTTGAAAGTGATGATGTTGATGCCATTCGCCAGAATACGGATGCCCTTGGCAGGGAGAGCGAGGCGTTTGCCTCTAAGCGTATGGACAAGAGTATCCGCGAGGCACTGGCAGGAAGGTCGCTAGATTCGCTGACTAATGAGGTAATGGAATGACCCGGATTGTAGTGCTACCCAATGAGAACCTGTGCCCCGAGGGTGCAGTGATTGAAGCCGAGCCGGGGGAGAGTGTCTGCCGCGCCTTGCTGCGCAATGACATTGAAATAGAGCATGCCTGTGAGTTGTCCTGCGCGTGTACAACTTGCCATGTTGTCGTTCGCGAGGGCTATAATTCTTTGGCCGACCCCGATGAGCTGGAAGACGATTATCTGGACATGGCCTGGGGTTTAGAACCGGATTCTCGGCTCAGCTGCCAGGCGATAGTAGCTGATGAAGACTTAGTGGTCGAAATACCTCGCTACACAATCAATATGGTTTCAGAGCAGCATTAAATAGTTTCAGAGCAACACTAGGAGAGCACTCTCATGCGCTGGACAGATATTAACGATATAGCCATCGAATTGATGGAGGCCCATCCGGACGTGGACCCTTTGTCATTGAACTTTGTCAATTTGCGCAACTGGGTGTTGGCACTGCCAGACTTCGACGATGATCCCGACCACTGCGGCGAGAAGATTTTAGAGGCTATTCAGGCAGGCTGGATAGAGGAACTCGACTAGTCATTCCCTGCTTCGGCGCCTTCTGTGCGCGGCCGGGGTCTTTATTGAGGCTCAAGCCGAGGATTCCAAGCCCGGGTATCTGGCCCAATAACACCATAGAGCCCCTCCAGCGGGTCAGGTTTAACCTGCTAATCCCCTTCTTCATGGACCGAATCTGGCGGAAATTTGCCCAATTGCGGTACCGGCTTATAACTATCTGATTTGAAAGAAAAAGAAACTCGCCTCTGGTTGCCATTGCAGGTGAAAGAGTGGGCCAAAATCCGTATAATTGCGCGCTTCTTATATCTACCCATTATGGAGATCACCATGGCCGTTGAACGTACCCTGTCGATTATCAAGCCAGACGCTGTTGCCAAGAACATTGTTGGCAAAATTTATTCCCGCTTTGAGACCAATGGTTTGCAAATTGTGGCATCCAAGATGGTGCGCCTGAGTAACGAAGTTGCAGGTGGTTTTTACGCTGAACACGAAGGTCGGCCGTTCTTTGGAGCCTTGATCGAGTTTATGACATCCGGCCCAGTGGTCGTTCAGGTGCTCGAAGGCGAGGGTGCTATCGCCAAAAACCGCGAATTGATGGGTGCTACTAACCCGGCCGAAGCTGCTGAAGGCACTATTCGCGCGGATTTCGCATCATCTATTGATGCTAATGCGGTACACGGTTCTGATTCCCCCGAATCTGCCGCGCGTGAAATCGCCTATTTCTTTGAAGCAAGTGAACTCTGCGAGCGCTAGTTAAAAGCGCCCGTCTCTGACCAATGACTGCTCTAGCCAATAGCCCGGCCCAGATGGAATCGGCCGACCCGAAATCAAAGGTGACGAAAGTTAACCTTATGGGATTGTCTCGGTTGCAGATGGAAGAATATTTCCTTGAGTTGGGGGAGAAGAAGTTTCGGGCACAGCAAGTGCTCAAATGGATTCACCACGCGGGCGTTCTTGAGATCGAGGAGATGACAAATCTGGGTAAGGTCCTGCGAGAAAAGCTCGCGGACATTGCCGAGGTTCGCCCGCCAGAGATTGTTACGCAGCATGATTCCAGCGATGGCACACGCAAATGGGTTGTTCGCGTTGAAGGAGGAGGGCTGGTAGAGACAGTTCTGATCCCTGCAGGTAAGCGCGCTACTCTGTGCGTTTCTTCACAGGTCGGCTGTAGCCTTGATTGCAGTTTTTGCTCTACGGGTAAGCAGGGTTTTCAGCGGGATCTAACGGCCGCAGAAATTATCGGTCAGGTGTGGTTGGCGATTAAATCTTATGATGCTTTCCAGCCTGGCAACGGACGCATAGTTACCAACGTGGTAATGATGGGTATGGGAGAGCCGCTACTGAATTTTGACAATGTGGTGTCGGCCATGGATTTGATGCTGGAAGATCTGGCGTATGGCTTATCCAAACGCCGGGTTACGCTGAGTACCTCAGGTGTCGTTCCCGCTTTGGATAAACTGGCTAAGGTGAGCGAGGTGTCGCTGGCAGTGTCATTGCATGCTCCCAACGATGAATTGCGCAGTCAGCTGGTGCCCATCAACCGGAAGTATCCCATTGCGGTGCTGCTGGAAAGTTGCCGCAACTACATGGCAGCACAAAGTGACAAAAGCCGCGTGGTGACTATCGAGTACACACTGATAGCGGGCGTTAATGACCAGGTTGATCAGGCGCGAGAACTGGCTGAATTACTGCGGGATGTGCCCTGTAAAATCAACCTGATCCCCTTCAATAGTTTCGCTCAGTCTGAATATGTCCGGCCCAGCGGAAATGCGGTGTCTCGCTTCTGGCAAGTGTTAGTCGATGCGGGCTATATTGTTACCGTCAGGACTACTCGCGGCGATGATATTGACGCTGCCTGTGGTCAGTTGGTGGGAGATGTAGTGGATCGCACCGGCCGTAGCGAGCGCCATCGCGCAGCTGCCGAGACCCGAAAAATCGAGGTGCAATGAAGTGGAACTAAGACTACCTATGAGCGTCAATAAACTGGTTCCATTCGTTATCATTGTAATGCTTAGCTCGTTGTTGGGCGCATGCGTAACGACGACTGAAGGAGGCTTCACAGAGAAAGCCTCTCCCGAGAAAGCACTTGAGAGAAGGGTCTCCCTGGCGCGCCAGTATATTGGCGAAGGCAACTGGGACTATGCCAAGCGCAATCTGCTGATGGCTTATGAAATTGACCCTGACGATGCGCAGGTCCATGAAGTTTTTGCATTGCTTTACCAAAGAACAGGCGAGTTCGAGCTTGCGGAAGAAAATTTCGAAAAGTCCATCAGGTTAGATCGAGGTTGTTCACGCTGTCGCAACAACTATGCTGCATTCCTCTATAGCCAGGGCGAATATGAAAAGGCCGAGTCGCAGTTGGAGTTGGTGGTTGCAGACTCGCTATACACCGGCAGAGCGCGCGCGTTTGTAAATTTGGGATTGTGTCGGAAAAGACTGGAGAATATTGAGGGTGCCGAGCAGGCCTTTTCCAGGGCGCTCGCAATGGAGCGGACCAATCAAATTGCCCTGTTGGAAATGGCCCAGATGCGTTACGACGCAGATGATCTGGTGGAGGCGAATAAGTTCTATGATATTTATCACCGTGTCGCCAGGCAGCAGTCAGCTCGAGGATTGTTCCTTGGCATTCGGCTCGCACAAGAAAAGGGCGACGTAGATGCCGAAGCCAGTTTTGGTCTGGCGTTGAGAAATCGCTTCCCCGATTCTGAACAATACAAACTCTACAAGAAGGCGCAGCAGGGTGGCTGACGGAGCACTTAAGCAGATTGATGCTTTTAGCACTCCAGGGTTGGTGTTGAAGGCTGCTAGGGAAGCTTGTGGCTTGTCTGAGCGAGATGCGGCGGACCAGCTAAATCTGATGCCGGATTACGTGGGCATTCTTGAGCGGGATGACTACGAGGCATTGCGCAGTCCGTCGTTTGCACGGGGCTACGTCAAAGCTTATGGCAGGCTGTTGGAACTGGATGAAAAGCATTTAATGGAGCTTTTCGAGGAATTGATGAGCAGCCAGCCCGGGCAGCCGAACAGGCGAATAGAAACCCAGCCATTGCAGTTGCAGCGCACAGGTGCGGGCGTGATTATTGGCCTTGGTATTTTAGTGCTACTCGTAATAGTGCTGTGGTGGCAGCAGGGCGGTCAAAAAGAAACCGTCGCAGAGCCAGATGGAGTCACCGAGACTTTGGAAAAAATGCATCAGTTTGTGGGAGTTGAAAAATGAACGCAGAATCACCCATTAAGCGCCGCAAATCCCGACAGATTTTTGTAGGCGATGTTGCGGTTGGCGGTGATGCACCCATCAGCGTTCAGAGTATGACCAATACAGATACCTGCGATGTGGCGGCAACCGTCGCTCAGGTGCAGGCCATTGCAGACGCGGGCGCTGATATTGTGCGAATTTCTGTACCAGATATGGATGCAGCGGAAGCTTTTAAGAAAATTCGCGCTCAGGTCACCGTGCCACTGGTGGCGGATATCCATTTCGACCACAAAATTGCATTGAAGGTTGCCGAATACGGTGTTGATTGTTTACGTATTAATCCTGGCAATATCGGGCGAGATGACAAGGTGCGCGAGGTTATAAATTCCGCGCGAGACAAAGGTATTCCTATTCGAATTGGTGTGAACGCCGGTTCGTTAAGTAAAGAGTTACAACGCAAGTACGGTGAGCCAACGCCTGCGGCGTTAGTGGAATCGGCCATGCATCATGTTGATATTCTGGATAAGTTTAATTACCCGGAGTTTAAAGTTAGCGTCAAAGCATCAGGCGTATTTATGGCGGTGGAAGCTTACCGCTTGTTGGCAAAAGAGATTGATCAGCCTCTGCATTTGGGTATTACCGAAGCAGGTGGTTTAAGAGGTGGCACGGTAAAATCTGCGGTAGGACTTGGTATGCTGCTGCGAGACGGAATTGGCGACACATTGCGCATCTCTTTGGCTGCAGACCCTGTGGAAGAGGTGAAGGTGGGTTTTGATATTCTAAAGAGCCTGAATCTACGCGCCAACGGTATTAACTTCATTGCCTGCCCCAGCTGTTCGCGTCAGAATTTTGATGTTGTTGCTACCATGAATATTCTTGAGCAGCGTTTGGAGGATATTCGTACACCAATGGATGTAGCTGTGATCGGCTGCATTGTTAATGGTCCAGGGGAGGCTCGGGAGGCAGACGTAGGACTCACTGGCGCCAGCCCCAGCAATCTAATCTATGTGGCCGGCGAGCCTGACCACAAAGTTAGCAACACAGACTTTGTAGATCATTTGGAACAAGTAATACGCCAGCGTGCAACTGATCTTGAGAAATCCCGGGCGCTGGAAGCGGAAAAACTGATCGCCAAAACGACCTGATCCGCGGCGATAGACACTGGAGAATATGTGAGCGAGTTAAGAGCCATACGGGGGATGAATGACATTCTTCCGGATGAGACACCCTATTGGCAGTTTCTGGAGCAGACAGTCGCTGGCCTGCTGTCTGGCTATGGCTATAGCGAGATAAGACTGCCGATTGCAGAGAAAACTGCCTTGTTCAATCGTTCGATTGGCGAAGTAACTGACATCGTCGAAAAGGAAATGTATTCCTTTGAAGACCGCAATGGCGATGGCATGACATTGCGCCCTGAAGGCACTGCGGGCTGTGTTCGCGCCGCTATACAGCAAAGCCTGCTCAGTGTTCCGCGCCGGCTCTGGTACAGCGGCCCTATGTTTCGCTATGAACGCCCGCAAAAAGGTCGGCAGCGGCAGTTCCATCAGATCGGGGCGGAGTCTTTTGGCATCGCCAGCCCTGACATGGACGCAGAGATGATCCTTTTGTGTGCTCGACTGTGGCGACAATTGGGGATCGCAGGTTGTGTTGATCTTCAGCTCAATACCATTGGTAGTCTGGAGTCCCGAAAAAATTATCGAGCAGCGCTGGTGGATTACTTGAAGCTGCATGTTGCAGCGTTGGATGAAGACAGCCTCCGTCGTTTGGATACCAACCCTCTGCGTATTCTCGACAGTAAAAACGAGCAAACGCAGGCTCTGTTGGATGGAGCGCCGACGCTGACAGAATATCTCGACGAAGAGTCGCAGGCGGATTTTTCGCGCCTGTGTGAGTTACTTAACGCAGCCGGTATTCCTTATACACTCAATAATCGTCTTGTGCGTGGCCTGGACTATTACAACAAAACCGTTTTTGAGTGGGTGACAACCCGGCTCGGGGCTCAGGGTACGGTATGTGGAGGTGGGCGCTACGATAGTTTGGTAGAACAACTGGGTGGCAAGTCTACGCCTGCCATTGGCTTTGCCATGGGTATGGAGCGGTTGGTTCTACTACTGATTGAAAATGCGGTGGCAGTGCCAGTCACTGAGGTGGATATCTACATCGTGGCTGCTGGTGAAGAGGCTCAGTGCACGGCATTGGTAGCGACAGAGAGCATTCGGGAGAATCACCCACAGCTGCGCATTGTTGTGCACGCGGGTGGTGGAAGTTTTAAAAGTCAGATGAAAAAGGCAGACAAGAGTGGCGCGCGCCTCGCCCTGATCTGGGGAGATAACGAAGTGGCAGCGAAAACAGTCACTGTAAAATCGCTGCGGGACACTAAGGGTTCAGGTGAAAAATCTGAACAGCAAACGGTATTACTTGATGAATTGGGGTCGACACTGGTTAAAGTGCTCGAGCTTTGAGACTGATAAAGAGGAACGATTGAAGTGGATCAATACGGTACAGAAGAAGAACAGGTACAGGCACTGCGTCGCTGGTGGAAAGAGAATGGCACTACCACCATTATGGCTATAGTTGTAGCGTTGGCCTCTGGTTTCGGTTGGAAAACCTGGACCGAAAATCAGGTGCTGGAGCAGGAGCAGGCCTCAGATATTTATCAGGCAATGTTGAAAGCTTCGAATCCTCAGCCCGGCCAGGCGCGAGAGGAAGGGTTGGCACTAGAGATGGCTGAGCAATTGAAAAGCGGCTTTAGTAGCACTGCTTACGCACAATATGCCGCGCTGCATTTGGCTGCCATGGCGGTAAGGGAAGGGCAGTTGCCGGAGGCGGAAGCGCAACTGCGCTGGGTGTTGGGGAAGGCAGATAAGGGCAGCGACAATGCGCAGGTAGCTCAACTGCGTTTGGCCCGCGTACTGGCGGCTGGTGGTGATACTGATCAAGCTCTGGCGATTATTGCAGATGCACAGGGAGGCTCTTACGGAGCGTCCTACGCGATTGCGCAGGGCGATATTCTGTACACCGCTGGGCGCGACGATGAGGCGCGCGCAGCCTACAATCAGGCCATGGCTATCGCTTTGACGGATGGAGCAGGCACTAATTTGCCAGCTCTGCAGCAGAAGATTCAAAGCCTGACGCCAGTTGCCGCAGTAGGTTCTGCTGAAGTTCCAGTTGAGATTGTTGATACGGTTGAGCCCGAGCCCATGATCGGGTCCGAAGCACTCGCCGCGCCAGAGCCCATGACTGAGACTGAAATCGATGCGGATGAGGGTTGAACGCATGGGCCTGATATTACGACGCTCACTTCTTCTACTTGTTGTCCTGACGGTAACTAGCTGCAGTACAATTTCCGATTGGTTTTCATCTGATGATGAAGATCCAAAGGCGCCGGTTGAACTTACCGATATTGAAACAACCGTCAAGATCAAAAAACTGTGGTCCACTGGGATTGGCGATGGTCAGGGCAAGGGTTTGCAGAAATTGCGGCCGGCTATCAGTGGAGACATTATTTACGCAGCTTCGGCTGAAGGTCGAGTAAAAGCACTGCAGCGCGATAGCGGCAAGACTGTTTGGAAAGCAGGTCTCGATAGAGCTTTGTCAGGCGGAGTAGGTGTCTATGAAGATGCTCTGCTGCTGGGCAGCAGTGAAGGCTCTGTGCTCAAGCTCGATGCAAATACGGGCGAAGAGCTGTGGGCTACGCAGCTTCGCGGTGAAGTATTGTCGCCGCCCCAGAGCAACGGCAAAGTTGTTATCGCACAGACCTATGACGGGAAGTTACAGGGCTTGGATTTTCAAACGGGGGAGCTGCTCTGGACATACGACAGTAACGTTCCCGTTCTCACCATACGTGGAACCAGTGTGCCGATCATTGATGGTGATAAGGTCTATGTCGGTTTCGCCAATGGCCGTGTACTGGCTTTCAAAGTGCAGACAGGGGCTATCGTCTGGGAAGTTCGCGTGGCAATCTCGCAGGGCCGTTCAGAAATTGAACGGATTGTGGATGTGGACGGCACGATGGAGTTGATGGGCAATGAACTCTACGCGGCCAGTTATCAAGGAAAATTGGTGGCCATCGATGTCGCTAATGGGCGCAAACTGTGGCAAGAAGATGTGTCGTCGTTTTCAGGTGTTTCTCAGGGCTTCGGTAATGTTTATGTCGCGGACGAAGACGGTACGCTAAACGCTTTCCTGCGCGGCAGTAGAGGTGTTCGCTGGGTACAGGGTGCGTTGGGTTACCGTGAATTATCCCGGCCAACCCCGGTGAGCAGCTACGTAGCTGTGGCAGATTTTGAAGGTATTGTGCACTTAATATCCCAAGTGGACGGCGAGTTTGTGGGGCGCGTTAAGGTCGACGGCGATGGCGCACGCGCCGATATGAGCAGTGAAGGTAACGTGCTTTATGTCTATGGCAATAGCGGCAATCTTGTTGCCTATGAGATTACTGCGAAGAACTGATGCTACCTGTTATCGCCCTGGTCGGGCGCCCCAATGTCGGCAAGTCCACGTTGTTCAACCAGTTGACGCGCAGCCGCGATGCTCTGGTAGCCGACTTTCCCGGTTTAACGCGAGACCGTAAATACGGCGCAGCCCGAATCGGCAGTCGCCCCTTCGTAGTTATCGACACAGGTGGCATAACCGGAGAAGATTTCGGTATCGACTCGCCAATGGCTGAGCAGTCGCTAATGGCAATTGAAGAAGCCGATGCTGTTCTATTTATTGTGGATGCCCGAGAGGGCTTGAACGCCACGGATCAAGCAGTTGCTACACACTTGCGCCAACGCAACAAAGCGTTTCACTTGGTCGTTAATAAAATTGATGGTCTCAATGAAGACATAGCCACTAGCGATTTTTATTCTCTGGGCGTTGAAACCATGTATGCCATTGCGGCCTCCCATGGACGTGGTGTTACCGCCATGGTCGAAGCCATTTTAGAGACATTCCCTGAGCCTGAAGAGCATTCAGAGCTGGAGCGGTACCCCAATAGTATCCGCGTCGCTATTGTCGGGCGTCCCAATGTTGGGAAATCGACATTGGTTAATCGCTTATTGGGCGAAGAGCGGGTTGTGGTTTTTGATGAACCGGGAACGACTCGCGACAGTATCTATATTGACTTCGAGCGTGATGGCCAAAAATACACACTGATAGACACGGCAGGTGTGCGCCGGCGTAAGAACGTGAGGTTGGTGGTCGAGAAATTCTCTATTGTAAAGACGCTGAAAGCTGTCGCCGACGCTCATGTGGTTATTCTTGTAATGGATGCGCACGAGGGCATTGTCGATCAGGACATGCATTTGATCGGACACTGTGTCGACGCTGGTAGAGGTTTAGTGCTGGCAGTTAATAAATGGGATGGCATTGATGCCGACCAACGCGCCTGGATCAAAACTGAGCTAGATCGCAGACTACGTTTTGCTGATTATGCTGATACCCATACTATCTCCGCGCTGCATGGCACTGGGGTGGGGCACCTTTACAAGTCAGTGGGGGCCGCCTACGACTCTGCTACGCGCAAGCTTAATACCAATGCACTTACTCAAGTTCTTGAAGGTGCGGTGTTTGAACACGCACCACCGATGATTAATGGGCGCCGTATAAAATTACGCTACGCTCACGCCGGAGGGCAGAATCCGCCCCTGATCATCATCCATGGCAACCAGACCGGCAAGGTGCCAAATAGCTACATACGCTACCTTGAAAAGGTTTTCCGCCGTGAGCTGAAGTTGGCGGGTACGCCGGTGCGCATTGAGTTTAAAACCAGCGAGAACCCTTTTGCAGTAAAGCGCGGCAAGCTTACTGAACGTCAAGTACAGCGCAAGAGGCGCCTCTCGACTTACCCCAAGAAACCCAAGAGTAAAAAGAAGTAGGCGATGTCTGCTGGCGCCCACAGGCCAGATATGGACTCTCGCGAAAGCATAGAAATTTTCGTGGATTATTTTTATGAGCGTATGCTTGCGGATGAATTGTTAGCGCCTATTTTTGTTGATGTTGCGGAAATCGATTTGTCTGTTCATCTTCCCCACATTAAAGATTATTGGTGCAAGCTGCTGCTTGGTGAAAAGCAGTATCAGCGGCACACCATGAACATCCATCGTCAACTTCATGGTAAACGTGCTCTGCAAAAAACAGACTTTGAGCGTTGGCTGGCGTTGTTTGTCGCAACCGTAGATGAATATTTTTGCGGCGAGCGAGCGGAACGGGCGAAGCGAATTGCCACCTCCATTGCAGCCAATATGCAGAGCAGTTTACCGGCGTAACCTTGGCCCTACTTTGTTGAAAGGTTCGCTTTAAGAGACACTGTCGCCAGAGAGCCGGTAGTGGGTATCATTACAGGTTCCGGTGATAACTAGCGAGGAGTAATAGCGCGATGAGAGCACTCACTGCACTTCTGGTGTGGTCAGCCACCCTGGTTTTTCTCCCTTCGGTACTCGCCGGCGAGCCAGTGCCTGCGGCGTACCAGTCCTGTATTGCATGCCATGGTGCGGCGGGAGAGGGTAGCGTGCCGCTGGGAGCGCCAGCGCTGGCAGGGCAGGATGCGAGCTACCTGCAGCGACAGCTGGAGAACTTCAAGGAGGGACGGCGGGGCGGCGATAGCAACGATGGGCCCGGCGCGCAGATGAAGGCTATGTCCAGCGCCGTTTCTGATGCTGACATTCCCATCCTTGCCAGCTATCTTGCCGGGCTTCCCGACGCCTCCACGGCGACTACCGCGGACGGTGATATGCGCAATGGCAGTAACTATTATCAGTCCAGTTGTGGCGCCTGCCATGGCGGTAAGGCCCAGGGTAATAGTGGGTTGAATTCCCCCAATCTGGCGATTCTGGATGGCGACTATTTGACAAGACAGATGGAGGATTTTCAAAAGGGATTGCGGGGTTCAGACCCAAAGGATCGCTACGGGCTGCAAATGAAAATGATGTCCACGACACTACCAACAGACAAAGATCTGACCGATGTGCTCGCTTTTATTCAGTCTCTGGGCGGGCAGTAAATGTGTTATAGGCAGACTAAGCAATGATCAGATGTTTGTCAGCCCTGCTGGCGATCACGTCGCTTATTTTTTGGCTTACTGCCAATGCTGCAGCGCCTGAAGTTTTCACTCTCAGTAATATGTGCCCACCGAGTTTTGAAAAAACGCCGCAGGGCATTTGTAAACTTCGTACTCTCTATGAGTTCTACGATTCGGTGCAGGGGCGCGGCCTTGGCGGCACTCAAACTTCCCTCCCGGATCATCGTGATGGCTTCACACCGCAACAGATCGATCTGGGAAGATACCTTTTTTTTGATCCTATTCTATCGGGCGATAACACTGTGTCCTGTGCTAGTTGTCATCACCCGGATAAAGGTTTCAGCGACGGACACGCTCGCTCAATAGGCATTGGCGGGCAGGAGGTGGCGCGCGCCGCCCCGACACTATGGAACGTGGCGTTTCTAAACAGTTTTTTCTGGGATGCGCGGTCAGACTCATTGGAAGACCAGGCTACGGGGCCTCTGTACGCCGCCAATGAAATGGGGAATTCCCCTGAAAACTTACTGGCGAGCCTGAATGATGTGCCGGTGTATATTCAGTTGTTTCAGGAAGCTTTTGGCGAGAACGAGGCTGAGGGGATAGCTTTAGCGCAGGTGTACATCGCGATAACCGCATTTGAGACCTCGTTGATTTCACTAAACAGCCGTTACGACCGCTATGCACATGGGTATCATGCAGCGTTGACCAAGCCGGAAATCGAGGGGCTGAATGTTTTTCGATCGTTTGTGTCCCGTTGCGCTGAGTGTCATACCCCCCCATTGTTTACCAACCAACAGATTGCTGTCATTGGCGCGCCAGAGCCTGAAGGTCGGGCCATTGATATCGGTGCGCAAAAGACGTTCAATGCGCCCAAGTTAAAAGCGGGTTTTAAAGTGCCCACGTTGCGCAATATTGGCGAAACTGCGCCATACATGCATTCGGGTTTGTTCGATAACCTCCGTGATACGACGGCATTTTACAATGGGGGTAGAGGGCACGCGGTTCCCCAGGGTGTTGATCTGCAATTGCATTGGCATATTTCTTCCCCGAACCTGACAGACTATGAGTTGGATAGACTGACTGATTTCCTACAGACTCTGACCGACGAAAGCTTGAAGCCGCAGATCCCTGATCGCGTGCCCTCAGGCTTGACCCCTATAGGCCATAATGTAAAAGAACAGCTTGTAATTCGCCCCACAATTATTGGAGAACCCCTATGAGCGTTGGAAGAATCATTGCACTGATTGTACTAGTTGTTGTTGCTCTCGCTGCATATACAGGCGGTCGTATCAGCGGCCTGCGCCAGGACGTTACACCGGTCATCACTTCTGGCAGTGCTGGGGCGAGCTACGACGGCGGTGTGAAAACCGAGAACAATACGCTCTCTATGAGTGGTAATAGCAAGTCTGTCGCGGGTCCCCCGATGACAGATGTGGTCGTTACAGTTAGAGATGGTGAGTCTATTCAGGAAGCTGTATTGGCCGCTGCGCGAGGCACCACTATTCAAGTCATGCCCGGTACCTATGAGGAAACTGTTTACATTGATAAAGATGGCATTCGATTGATTGGTGTTATCGAGGAGGGCAGGCGCGCCGTTCTTGACGGAGGAGGCATTCTGAATGATGCCATTCTCTATTCCGGCAACAACATCGTGGTAGAGAATTTCACCATCACTGGCTACAAGGGCAATGGCATTATGAGCCAGGCCGGGAACAACTGGGAAATTCGCAACAACATCATTATCGATACCGGTGTATACGGTATTTTTCCCCAGCTCGGTCAGAATGGTGTGATCGAACACAACGTCGTTTCAGGGATTGAGGACGCCGCCATTTATGTTGGCATGAGTGACAATGTTCACGTTGCTTACAACGAAGTATTTGACAGTGTGGCGGGCATCGAAATAGAAAACAGTCGTCATGCAATTGTAGAAGGGAATTATGTGCACAACAATACGGGCGGTATTCTCGCCTTTATCACTCCCGGCCTGCCCATAAAAACCACCTTCGATGTCATTATCCGTAACAACTTTGTGATCGGGAATAACCATGTCAATTTCGGCGCCCCAGGGTCTACCGTGGCCGGTATTCCCGCAGGTACCGGTATTCTGATTATGGCGGCGGACGATGTTGTCGTTGAAGGCAATATCATCACCGACAATAAGAACACGGGCATTCTTATCAACGATCACGCTAGTGCGGCGAATATCACTGTCGACCCG
The DNA here is from genome assembly GCA_047611225.1 of Halioglobus sp. Lineage (GTDB taxonomy): Bacteria > Pseudomonadota > Gammaproteobacteria > Pseudomonadales > Halieaceae > Marimicrobium. The sequence continues at coordinate 125,933 of JBLFWP010000003.1, read as the reverse complement.
GAGTCCGAGCCCAACCCTGATCGAGTAAAAATTCTCAACAATACGATGATCAACAATGGCTATGAAGCGATAGATCTTATCAAGGCGTTTATGCTGACCGAGCTTAAAACTGGCTTTCCTGACATTGTGCGGGTAGGGCCCTCTGTCGATAGCTGTATAATCAATCGGCATCGTTATGTCACCGCCGGTATTGATGATTTCGCTGAGTGTGACGTCACCAATACGGCAACAATTGCCAACTACCTGCTGCCACCGGTGCCACCTAGGGTGATTAAAAGTGAAGATAGAGGCAAGATCGCCTACCTGGGAATTTGCGCCGGTTGCCATACCTATACAGGCCGCATGATTGGTCCGCCGGTGCAGATCATTCAGGCGTTGTATCTCGATAATCCTGCAGGCCTAGCCCAATACATCGCTAATCCAAGCAAAAAGCGGGATGACTATCCAGAGATGCCTCCGCAGGATTATCTTGATGAGGAGACACGTCTCGCCGTCGCCGAGTACATGTTGAACGTTAAAAATTGATTGGAATTCGAAAGTAACGAACGTTTGATGCCGCTGCTATCAGAGTTTATTCCGCGGTTTTATTGAAAAATGTGTAATAGAGCTAATCGCTCAGGGAAAGAACTATGGGACAACTAGACGACAAAGTTGCAATCGTGACTGGCGCCGCACGCGGTTTAGGTCGAGCATATGCGGAGGCGATGGCCGCCGAGGGTGCCAGTTTACTCGTCTCGGATGTGAATTCTTGCGACGAGACAGTTGCAGCGATCGAAGCGGCAGGCGGGAAAGTAGTCTCCGTGGAAACCGACATCACCGACATGGCCAGTTGCCAACGAATGGCGGCTGAAACTGTAAGTGCTTTCGGGAAAATTGATATATTGGTAAACAACGCGGCGCTCTATGGTGGGCTAAAGGGTGCACGGTTTGAATTGCTGGACGAGGCACAGTGGGATGCTGTGATGAATGTAAACGTGAAAGGTTTATGGCAGAGCTGCAAGGCCGTAGTAGATCCAATGCGGGCTGCGGGGGGCGGGTCAATCATCAATATCGCATCGCTTGCAGCCGTCTATGGCCTTCCTTATGGCTTGGACTATGTTGCCTCAAAAGCGGCCGTCATTGGCATGACCCGTGGGATGGCACGAGAGCTAGGCAGCGCCTCTATTCGCGTCAACGCGGTGGCACCCTCCGCGGTTATGACTGAGGGTACCGAGGAATTCTTCGGCGAAAAATTTGAAAAAGCCAAGACGGTTATTGCTTCAGGGCAGCTGATACAGCGCAATTTGCAGACAGAAGATTTGACCGGAACCATAATTTACTTGGCCTCCGATGCAAGTTCTTTTGTCACCGGTCAAACTCATATGGTCGATGGAGGCTCATGGTTCCTGTAAGTGGCCCTCATTCTTCTTTCAAGTTTAGTAGCGCTTGCCCGGAGAAAACACTAAGTGTCTATTGAAAAGACCTACCCCGATATTCGGGCATCGGTTACTGCTCTGTGCGCGAAATTCCCAGGGGAATATTGGCGCGACCTCGATGCAAAGAAAGCCTACCCGACAAACTTTGTTAAGGCGCTCAGCGACGCGGGCTATTTGGCGTCACTGATACCCGAGGAATACGGTGGCAGTGGTCTGCCCTTGAGCGCAGCGTGTGCCGTGTTAGAGGAAGTGCATCGCAGCGGCGGGAACGGCGCGGCCTGCCATGCCCAGATGTACACTATGGGGACGGTATTGCGGCACGGGAGTGAGTTACAAAAGAATGGTTATTTGCCCGGGATTGCGGATGGCAGCCTGCGCCTACAGGCTTTTGGAGTTACCGAACCTGGCAGCGGAACGGATACCTCTCGCATCAGCACTCGTGCAGTGAGAGATGGAGATAACTACATCGTAAATGGCTCGAAGGTGTTTATTTCACGGGCTGAACATTCGGACTTGATGGTGCTATTGGTACGCACGGCTGCGCGAGAAGAAAGTGAAAAGCACACTGACGGCATGTCCGTTTTACTGGTTGATATGCGCGAGGCACTGGGCAATGGCTTAACAATAAAGCCGATCTCAACCATGATGAATCACGCAACCACCCAGCTGTTTTTTGATGATCTAAAAGTGCCTGTAGAGAACCTGATCGGCGAGGAGGGGAAGGGCTTCAAGTGCATTATCGACGGAATGAATGCCGAACGCATACTGATTGCCGCGGAGTGCATTGGTGATGCGCGCTGGTTTATTCAAAAAGCCGCAGACTACGCCCGCGAGCGCAATGTATTCGATCGCGCCATTGGCGAAAATCAGGGAGTACAATTTCCTATTGCTAGAGCGCATATTCAAACTGAAGCAGCGGCTCTTATGGTGCAGCAGGCAGCCGATCTGTACGACGCCGGTGAGCCGGCTGGAGCGCAGGCAAATATGGCTAAGTTATTGGCGTCTGAAGCCTCCTGGGCTGCCGGCGACACCTGCGTACAAACCCTGGGCGGTTATGGATTTGCCACAGAGTACGATGTGGAACGTAAGTTTCGCGAAACCCGTCTTTATCAGGTTGCTCCCATCTCCACCAACTTAATTCTGTCGCACATAGCCACCCGTGAGCTAGCCTTACCGAGGTCGTTTTAGTGGCCCAGCCACTTGAGGGTTTGTTGGTTGTTGCGCTGGAGCAGGCAGTAGCGGCGCCCTTTTGTAGTTCTCGTCTCGCAGACGCCGGTGCCCGCGTTATTAAAGTGGAGCGCAAGGAGGGCGATTTCGCGCGTAGCTACGATCATGTCGCTGACGGCGAGAGCGCCTATTTCGTGTGGCTCAACCGGGGCAAAGAATCTATTTGTTTGAATATCAAGGACACGCGAGACGCCCAACTACTGCAGCTTATGCTGGCCGATGCGGATGTGTTTATTCAGAACCTGGCTCCAGGTGCTGCCGCACGCAGTGGTTTTGATTCAACGCAGTTACGCGAGGCTAACCCCAGGCTAATAACACTGGATATTTCAGGCTACGGCGAGTCCGGCCCCTACCGCGATATGAAGGCCTACGACTTATTGGTGCAATGTGAAACGGGTCTTGCCTCCATCACCGGAGCGCCGGAACAGCCGGGCCGAGTAGGTGTTTCTCTATGCGATATTGCCTGTGGTATGTACGCTCATGCAGCGGTGTTGGAAGCACTGCTCCAAAGAGAGCAAACAGGTAAGGGCAGGGGACTCTCGGTTTCCCTGTTTGATGCCTTGGCAGAATGGATGACGGTACCCCTGCTGCATCAGGAGGGTACCGGAAGCCCGCCACCGCGGGTTGGTCTGCACCACCCTTCCATTGCCCCTTACGGCGCCTACGATTGCGCAGATGGACTTCAGGTTGTGATCTCTATTCAAAATGATCGCGAGTGGCAAAGTTTTTGTGAGCAGGTACTGGAGCAGCCCGAGCTTGTAGCGGCAAATGACTACTGTGACAATGTTGATCGCTGCCGTAATCGCCCAGCATTGGATGTAAAAATTAATGCAGTGTTTTCCTTGCTGCCGCGGGACGCTGTGGTGCAGCGGCTTAAAGATGCCCGGGTTGCCTTTGGCGCAGTGAACTCCGTCGCGGACTTGTCAGCGCATCCTCAATTGCGTCGTACTACCGTCAAAACGCCCTCTGGCAGTGTTGATCTTGTTGCGCCACCGGTACTCACAGATGGCGAGTCTCTCGAGCTTAGGCCTGTGCCCGCACTTGGGCAGCATACCCAGGCTATTAGCGATGAGTTTTCTACACAAAACTAGGGATTGCTTGTTGCGGTTGTGAACCGAATTTAGGCACCTTCTTCTACAGTCTTAGCGGGCGTTTCAACCCAGCTCGACTAAGGTATTGGATAAACTCCTGTACCACTGTAAGAGTAGTTGTTCCCACTGGTTGGGAAACGACTGCCGCTGGTGCAAAATTCGCCCCACAGAGTTTACTTGCCGCTTCGGGTCAGAGGCCGGCTTGTCGTTTTCGATTGCTGTCACCGTAGTTTCGTGGCTTGGCATCTGCGGGAAACCCGCACATCAAATGGAGTAGGAAAATGTCTGACCTTAAACAGGAGTTTGACGCGGTAATCGCCCAGCTGACGTCAGCCGAGTCGCCCTACGCGCTTGGCGGTGATGACCAGAGTGGCCGATACTACCTGAATGCACCTGCCACACTTCCAGAAGCGTTGGCAGTGGCCAGAGATCACGGCGATAGGGAGTTCCTTATTTATGAAGGTGAACGCCGTACCTTTAATGATGTGATGAACGAGGCCGACACGATCGCTGCTGCGCTGCAAGCCCACGGGGTAGCAAAAGGCGAACGTGTTGCACTGGCAATGCGCAACTACCCTGAATGGATGGCGATATTTCTGGCAGTAACGGCCATAGGTGCTGTGATTGTGCCTTTAAACAGTTGGGGGCAGCCTGCAGATATTGCCTACACCGTTGAGGATGCAGGAGCGAAACTCGTTTTTTGTGATCAGCAACGCTACAACGGCGTGGCAGAGATTTTTGCAGAGAAGGGCATCCAAGCGGTGATTGCGCGCCCGACCCAAGTTGAAGATCCTCAAGGTCTGCCCGCATTTCTTAAGGGTCATCAAGGCAAACAAGTGGCCCCGGTGAATATACAGACCGAAGATCTCGTGATGATCATGTACACATCAGGTACCAGTGGTAAACCAAAAGGCGCTGCATCGACACATCGTGCACTGTGCCAGGCGGTTTACAATATGGAGTGTTTCGCGATTGCTGCAGCCATGACCAATGGGGAAACTATAGGCGCTATGTTGGAGCGTGGATTTGAGCCCACCTCCTTGCTGGCAGTACCCCTGTTTCACGTGAGTGGTTGCCATGCACAGTTTTTGTCAAACCTGCGCGGCGGTAGACGTATCGTGATGATGTACAAATGGGATGTTGAACGCGCACTGCAATACGTGAAAGAAGAACGCGTCACCACGGTAGCAGCTGCTCCTTCTATGATTCTCGATCTTTTGGATTCACCGCTATTCGATGCCGCGGATACCAGCAGTTTATTCTCACTGGGTCTAGGTGGCGCAGCTACGCCACCCAAGGTTGGCAAATTGCTGCGCAAAAAGATGCCACAAAATTTTAGCGGCACGGGGTGGGGGATGACAGAGACTAACGCTCAAGGCTCCTCTCTTACAGGCAAGGCATTCGAAGCCAAAGTGGGAAGCTCAGGGTTTCCGCATCCCATCATGGATTTTCGCATTTGCGATGAAGAAGGTGCCCAACTGCTTCAGGGTGAGGCGGGTGAAATATGTGTGCGCGGCTGCACCAATATAAGGGAGTACTGGAATCGTCCTGACGCCAATGCCGAAGAATTTCGCGATGGTTGGTTGAGAACAGGCGATATAGGCTATTTGGATAGCGACGGCTTCTTGTATCTGGCGGACAGAGCCAAGGATATGATCATTCGTGGTGGCGAAAATATCTATCCCGTGGAAATTGAGAACGTGTTGATTGAGCACGAGGCGGTAAGGGAAGTAGCGGCTATTGGGATACCCGATGAGCGGCTGGGTGAAGAAGTCGCTGTTGTCGTATGCACACAGGCCCCAGTCACTGAGGAAGAAATAATCGCTTATGCCAAGGCGCATCTTGCGGCGTATAAGGTGCCTGCAAAGGTGATCCTCTGGGAGCAGGCGCTACCTCGCAATGCCACCAATAAGGTGCTGAAACGGGAATTGAAGGAAACGGTGCTGAATCAGCCGGGAATAGAGGCCTAACGCCCACCATTGGGCCCTGTGGGTCTCTCGTTCAATATCGATGCTATGAATAGTAAAAATATTTCCCATTTATTTCATTTATGGCCCCGTCGTCACTAAACTGCTCGGCAACTGATGTAGCGCTACGATTTAAATGATCGTGGCGTAGCGTCGTTCTCCATTTACCACCGAGCAGAGAGGGATCACACCATGTCAAACTTCCAGCAAGATATAGACGCTGTTGCCGGCCTGCGGGCTCAACACGGCAGTTCCTGGGATGAGATAAACCCAGAATACGCCGCCCGCATGAAGGCGCAAAACCGTTTTAAGACCGGTATTGATATCGCCAAGTACACTGCGGCGATCATGCGCAAAGACATGGCAGCTTACGATGCTGACAGCAGCCAATACACCCAGTCTCTGGGTTGCTGGCACGGCTTTATCGGCCAGCAAAAGATGATCTCAATCAAGAAGCACTTTGATAGCACGGATAGGCGCTACCTTTACCTTTCAGGTTGGATGATTGCCGCTCTGCGTTCTGACTTCGGTCCTCTGCCCGATCAGTCCATGCACGAGAAAACATCTGTATCGGGTTTGATCGAAGAGTTGTACACCTTCCTGCGTCAGGCGGATGCCCGTGAACTGGGCGGTTTGTTCCGTGCGCTGGATACTGCTCGTACAGCCGGTGACGAAACTGCTGCTCAATCTGTACAGAATCAGATCGACAACTTCCAGACTCACGTTGTACCTATTATTGCGGACATCGACGCGGGCTTCGGTAATGCAGAAGCTACCTACCTGCTGGCCAAGCAGATGATTGAAGCTGGCGCCTGTGCGATCCAAATTGAAAACCAGGTATCTGACGAGAAGCAGTGTGGTCACCAGGACGGTAAAGTAACTGTTCCCCATGAAGACTTCCTCGCGAAGATTCGTGCAGTGCGTTACGCGTTTCTTGAGCTGGGTGTAGACGACGGCGTGATCGTTGCCAGGACCGACTCTTTGGGTGCAGGCCTCACTAAGCAAATCGCCGTTACGCATTCGCCCGGTGACTTAGGTGATCAGTACAACAGCTTCCTCGATTGTGAAGAGCTGTCTGTAGAAGAGATGAGCCACGGTGACGTGCTCATCAAGCAGGGCGACAAGTTGGTACGTCCAAAGCGTTTGCCTTCTAACCTGTACCAGTTTCGTCAAGGTACTGGCGAAGATCGCTGCGTGATGGACAGTATTACCAGCCTGCAAAACGGCGCAGATCTTTTGTGGATCGAAACTGAGAAGCCACACATTGGCCAGATCGGTGGCATGGTTAACCGTATCCGCGAAGTAATTCCCAATGCCAAGCTGGTTTACAACAACTCCCCGTCGTTCAACTGGACGCTGAACTTCCGTCAGCAGGTGTTCGATGCATGGAGCGAAGCCGGTAAAGACGTTTCAGCCTATGATCGCGATGGTCTGATGAGTGTCGATTACGACAGCACCGATCTCGCTACAGAAGCTGACGAGTGGATTCGCACTTTCCAGGCAGATTCTGCCCGTGAAGCTGGCATCTTCCACCATCTCATCACATTGCCGACCTATCACACTGCAGCACTGTCTACAGACAACCTGGCCAAGGAGTACTTTGGCGAGCAGGGCATGCTTGGTTACGTGAAGGGCGTTCAGCGTAAGGAAATCCGTCAGGGTATTGCCTGCGTTAAGCACCAGAACATGGCCGGTTCTGATATGGGAGATGACCACAAGGAGTACTTCGCCGGTGAGGCAGCCCTCAAGGCTGGCGGCGGAGACAACACCATGAACCAGTTTGGCTGATTCATGAGTGCGCTCAGGTAGCCCCATTGCTACCGATTGCAAAAAGGGCGGGACTATCCCGCCCTTTTTTATGCCTGAAAGAAATGAAACTGCCTCTGCTGGGGCGTGCTTGTGAGTAGTGCGTGGCAACAAAGAGGATGCCGGCTGGTGAGTAGGGCTAATGTATGCATCATCGTAGCCTCTTCTTATTTCTGGTCATAATTGTGAAATAGTTACATTTCTTCCCGGGCGGCCAAGGCCTCCCCGGACAATCGTGCTAGTGTGAATGGAGGTGGAATATGCAGAGCCAAGCACACATCCTCTGTGCGAAAACATGGATGGTCCTGGCCTTGTGTGACACCGAAAGCCCGAAATAAGTAAAAAATATTACTCTGGAGGCTCATCCGCATGAGAATCAAATATACCCCAATGTTCCTGGCCGTTAGTGCCGCACTCGCATCCCTTTCACTTTCTACGCAAACATTTGCGCAAGGAGAACCGACCCTAGAAGAAGTTGTAGTTACTGGTACCCGTGCACCGGGCCGCTCAGCGGAGGACTTGCCAGTTCCCGTTGATGTGTTGAGCGCGCAGGATTTGGCTGATACCGGCCATACCGAGGTGGGCCGCATGCTGCAGAGCATCGCGCCATCGTTCAACTTCTCCAGTTCCAGTATTTCAGATGGTACCGATGCGCTGAGACCCGCTACCTTGCGTGGCCTTGGACCAGATCAAACTCTTGTCTTGATCAACGGCAAACGGCGCCATCAGGCATCGTTGATTCACATTAATACTTCTGTAGGCCGCGGTACCGCGGGAACGGATTTGAATGCTATCCCGGCCGCGTCCATCAAGCGTATTGAAGTGCTGCGTGACGGTGCTGCTGCGCAGTACGGTTCTGACGCCATCGCGGGTGTGATTAACATTGTTCTGAAGGACGCTGATGAAGGCGGTCGTGCCGCCGTAACCTATGGCGAATACGATGAAGGCGACGGTGAAACCACTAACGTTGATCTCAATACAGGTTTTGCTTTGGGCGATAATGGTTACATTAACGCTACCTTCAATTACCGCGATCGCGGGTTTACGGATAGGGCAGGTGTCACAGGTTCCTGTGCCTACGGCGGCTGTTCCGACACAGATGGCAACGGCATTGACGAAATTGCCGATCCCCGCGAGCTGACCTTTGACAGAAATGTGTTCCGTATAGGCGATGCAGATTCTGAGCAGATCGGCCTGGTAATAAACGGTGCCTTAGATATAGGCTCAGGTGAGCTGTACGGTTTCATTACTTATTCCGAGCGTGAGAATGAATCAGCTGCGTTTTATCGCAACCCCAGTTCTGGTAGCTCGTCGTATCTGGTGGACGGCGACAACGTTATTCCGGATGGCTTTCTTCCCAGAATTCACTCGCAGATAGACGATTACTCATTGGATGTTGGTTACCGCGCGGACTTCGATAGCGGGGTGGGGATGGATATTTCCTACACACGCGGGCGCAACACCATCGACTACGAAACGCGCAACTCGATTAATTATTCCTTTGTAAACCAGCTGCGTTTTGGTGAGGGCCTGAGTGACAGTGAGATTCGCTCCAGTATTCCAAGATCCGCTGAGGCCTACGGTTTGGAGTTGAGCTTGCAAACATTTAACCTGGACTTTACCCAGAATGTGGGTGATCTCTCGCTGGCATTTGGTGGCGAGTTCCGCATAGACGACTACGTCATTAATCCGGGCGAAGCCTATGCTTATAGCGATTTCGATTCTTCCGGTGGTACCGCGCTTTATCCGCAGGATGCTGGCGGTGGCATACAGGGCTTCCCTGGTATTGCACCTGTATCGGCAGCTGATGAGAGCAGGGATGTCTACTCGTTCTATGTTGATGGGGAATACCAGCTAACCGATGACCTGCTGGTGAGTGGTGCCGCGCGTTACGATGACTATGAAGATTTTGGTGACACCACTAACTTCAAAGTCGCGGCAAACTGGGCTGTCACTGACATGATTCGCCTGCGCGCTGCAGTGAGCACGGGCTTCCGGGCACCTTCCATGCAGCAGCAGTATTTCAATAATATTGGTACCCAGTTCGTCACCAATCCGGACGATCCCGATGGGCCTCAAATTGCCGCTCAAGTCGGCACCTTCAGGAACGATAGTGCACTGGCCAAAGCCATTGGCATTCCGCAGCTGAAGGAAGAGACCTCCGAGAACTACAGTGCGGGCATCATCGTAACGCCTACGGATCAGTTGAGTATTACCTTCGATTACTACGTGATCAATATCGATGATCGGATTGTGGTCAGTAATCGCCTGGACGCGGATGATGACCCGACTGGTAATCTCGGTGCTGCGCTGGAAGCTGTTGGTGCTTCAGCCGGTCAGTTCTTCCTCAACGGGGCAGACACGGAAACCGAGGGCTTTGATCTTGTAGCCACCTACTCAGGTATTGAGCTGGGCGCTGGTAATCTGGATATTACGCTGGCGGCCAACAGTACCGAGACTGATGTAGTTGATATCTACACCTCCGGCGGTTTGGCAGGTGTTGATCCCTCTACGGTGTTTAGCAGTCAGGATATCTCGATTATTGAGGAGTGGCAGCCAGAAGATCGCATCAACCTCTCGGCGATGTACTCTCGTGACAATATTCGGGTGAACCTGGTCGTTAATCGCTTCGGCGAATACACAGTGGAAGATGGCGGTCGTCAAACCTATGGTGAAGTCTACGTGACCGATCTCAATGCAACTTATGCGTTTGATAATGGCCTCAGCTTCAATATTGGGGGCAACAATATCTTCGACGAGTATCCAGATACGAACGATATCGGCAACAGTCGAGGTGGCACACTGGAAGATGCGCCCGGCGGTAATGTGTTCGTTGATAGCCCTGGGGTATTCACCTACTCACGCCGTTCTGCACCTTTCGGCTTTAATGGAGCCTATTGGTACGCTGGCGTTGCTTACGACTTTTAGCGGCAAGGCTTGAAGAGAGGGCGGATTGTATCCGCCCTTTTTTTTGTGCTCGTCTTTTTGTTCTCGTTTAGAGGGTTCCAAATAGGAATCAATATGTTACATTTTGCGGTAACAATAAGAACTACTGGCCTGAGGTGAGAAAAGACAATGCGATGGGATGATATCGATCAACAGGTGTGCTCCGTGGCTAGGGCATTGTCCGTTGTAGGCGAGCGTTGGACCATGCTGATTCTACGCGATGCCTTTCTGGGAACGCGCCGATTTGACCAGTTTCAGCGCAATCTGGGTATTACACGCCATCGCCTCTCAGAGCGCTTGGGAAAGCTGGTGGATCATGGGGTGTTGGTTAAAGTGCCCTATCATGAGCGTCCCTTGCGCTATGAATACCGTCTGACCCGCAAGGGGCTTGGCCTCTACCCCGTTATGATGAGCCTAGCCCGTTGGGGTGATGACTGGATGGATAAGGGCGCTGGAGCACCGCTGGAATACGTCCACCAGAAATGCGGGCACCGGGTGAAGCCAACCCTGACCTGCAGCGAATGTGGTGACCCTCTCAGGCCGCAGGAGGTCAAACCACAGCTGGGGCCGGCTTTGCTGGCTGTCGTGGCGGAAATGGAGGCGGCGGGGGAGGCCGGTACAGACATACCGCCGTTATTTTCGCACGCTATTTTTTCTATGAAATAGTAACAATCACGCTGCTTAACCTTTCCGCCCGAAGGGTTAGACTGCAACTGATAATAAAAACAGATCCATCAGTAATTTTTCAAACAATCATAAGCACACTCGCTTGGGAGCACCGCAATGCAATTCAAGAAAACAATACTCGCCTCATCTGTACTGGCTTTAATGCCGATACTTTACGCCCCGCTGGTTCTGGCGGAAGAGCCAGTGAACATCACGGAAGAAGTGGTTGTCACTGGTACACGTAAAGAAGGACTGGCTCCGTCAGAGACACTGTCGCCCACTGATGTCATCAGTGGCAGCGTTCTGACCAACCAACCTTCTTTCGACCTTACCGATTCATTGACCAAAGTGTCGCCAGCCCTGAACACTCAGCGCTTTCCAATTGCCGACGGTACTGCTTTTGTACGTCCGGTAACGCTGCGTAACTTGTCGCCCGACCATACTCTGGTATTGGTAAACGGCAGCCGCCGTCATCGTTCGGCTCTGGTTAACTTGCAGTTGGCACCTCTGGGTACCGTCAACCAGGGTTCACAGGGTGTCGATTTCGCCATGTTCCCCTCAGCCGCTATCAAGCGAGTGGAAGTACTGCGCGATGGTGCTTCGGCTCAGTATGGCTCTGATGCTATTGCCGGCGTGGTTAACGTTATCCTCAAGGATGCCAGCGAAGGCTTTAACGTTTCCGCCCAGTATGGCGAATACGACGAAGGAGATGGCGAGCGCATGACAATCAGTGCGAACGCAGGCTTGGCATTGGGTGACGAAGGTTTCCTGAACTTGACCGCCGAATTTGCAGAGTCCGATATTACTAGTCGCGGCAATGCACGGCCAGATGCAGCGGCTGTTGCTGACATAGTGGGTGCCAGTGCAGTGCCCTACAACGGTTTCGGTCAACGCTGGGGCGATCCCGATGTTGAAGCTTTAAAATTCTTTGCCAACACAGGCTTTAATGTGAGCGACACTTTGCAGCTGTACGGCAATGCCAGCTACGTTGAAAGCGAGACCGAAGGTGGATTTTTCTACCGCGGACCGGTTCTGCCTGGTGATGGCAATATCGATAACCCTGCGCGTACCACACTACAGACGGACAACGATGGCGATGGACAGCCCGATTTTGCGGATGCCAGCCTCGTGGCCGATATTATGGGACAAGGTCTGGATCCTGCTGACTACCTCGTAGCCGATGGTGCTAGCCCCAGTGGCTATGTTCTGCAGAACCCTATTCACACACTGTTTCCCGGTGGTTATGGCCCGACTTTTGGCGCTGAAATCACAGATATGGCTTTCCTGGGTGGTGCTAGAGGCGAGTTGGCAGACGGTATGACCTGGGACCTTAGCGCGCGCTACGGCTCAAATGAAGTTGACTATGTTCTGAATCAGAGCATCAACCCTAGTTTGGGTCGCTTGAGTCCTACTAGCTTCAATCCAGGCACACTCACGCAGGAAGAAACGGGCGTGAACCTGGACTTTGTAAAGGCTTTCGAAGATGCCCCACTTAACGTGGCCTTCGGTGGCGAGTGGCGTCGTGAGACCTATGAAATTGAGGCTGGTGACGAGGCGTCAAATGCAGTTGGGCCCACTACTGCCCAGTTTGGCAAAGGTTCTGATGGCTTTGCAGGATTTGCACCGGAATCAGCCGGCGAATGGGATAGTGATAGCTGGGCAGCTTACGTCGACGTCGAAGCAGATGCCACCGATAGCTTAACTCTGGGCGTTGCCATGCGTTACGAAGATTATGAGGAGTTTGGCGCCAATCTGGATTACAAGTTCTCGGCGCGTTATGACTTCACTGAATCCTTTGCTTTGCGTGCAACAACCAACACTGGCTTTCGTGCACCATCACCTGGACAGGTCAACACAGACAACGTAACCACTACGGCTGACTCCAGTGGCAACCTGATTCCCAGTGGTACTTACCCTGTAGATCACCCTGTATCTCAGGTACTGGGTGCAGTTGATCTAGAGGTAGAGGAATCTACCAGTTATACAGTGGGTCTGGTCTGGACGCCCGGTGATAACTATGAGATCACAGTTGATTACTACAGCATCGAGATAGACGATCGTCTGGCCTTGTCGTCCAACACGGTAACCCAGGCAAACGTTAATGCGCTCAATTCACAGGGCTTTGAGAATGCAAACTTACTGCTGGATAGTAACGCGAACTATTTCGTAAATGGTTTTGATACAGAAGTTACCGGTATCGACTTCTCCGCTAGCGCCTGGTGTGATCTTGGCGGCGGTGTGTTGACTTCCGACTTCTCTTACAACCATAACGAACAGGAGATTACAGACTTTAAAGCGAATGCTATAACCGCATCGCGTGTTTATGATCTTGAGAATCAGGTACCTGAGAATAGCGCAGTGCTGTCGTTCAACTACGACCTCGGCGGTTTATCTCTGTTGACTCGCGTTAACTATTACGATGAGTGGTCCACGACTCCAGGGCTCTTTTCTGCTGACCAGAGTATCCCGGAACCGGCAACTTATGACGAATCGTATCTGGTTGATATCGAAGCTCGTTATACCTTTGCTGAGCACTATACAGTGGCAATCGGTGGTGAGAACGTATTCGATGAATACCCCGATGAGGAGCAGGACGGTACACTGGGTTTCCTCGGAGCCAAGTACGCCGTAACTTCACCTTATGGATTTAACGGTGCATTCTGGTACGCCAGAGTTTCTGCTAGCTTCTAAGGTTTGAAGACCGGGCTACGCCCGGATTAACAAAAAAGCCCGGTATTTACCGGGCTTTTTTTATGGAGGCGTGGTCGCAGCCACAAGGGCTGTACCGCCTCTTTCACTCGCGGGTTATTTTGCCGCGGCCAACGCCTGATCAACATCCTCCAGAATGTCATCGATATGCTCAATGCCGACAGACAATCTGACCATCTCTTCGGAAACGCCTGCTGATGCCAGTTCCTCAGGGTTAAGCTGGCGGTGCGTTGTGCTGGCTGGATGGCAGGCCAATGACTTGGCGTCACCAATGTTGACTAGCCTCAGGATCAGCTGCAAAGCGTCGATAAACTTTGTACCAGACGCTATGCCACCTTCAATACCAAAGCTGAGAATGCCAGCTGCTTTACCGCTACAGAACTTTTCACTGTTCTCTCGGTAAGGGCTGTTTTCAAGGCCAGCGTAGTTCACCCATTTCACCTGGGGATGCGCTTGCAGGTGCATGGCTACCTTCTGTGCGTTCTCACAATGACGCTCCATGCGCAGGCTCAGGGTCTCCAGGCCCTGCATGATTTGGAATGAACTGCTGGCAGACAACGCTGCGCCAGTATTGCGCAGTGGGACCACCCTGCAGCGGCCAATGTACGCGGCCTCGCCCATAGCTTCGGTAAAGACCACACCGTGATAGGAGGGGTCGGGCGTGTTCATGATGGGAAAGCGTTCTTTGTGCGCAGCCCAATCGAACTTTCCGGAGTCGACGATAGCGCCGCCTATGGTGGTGCCATGCCCACCGATATATTTAGTCAGTGAATGCACGGAGATATCGGCGCCATGGTCAAAAACGCGACACAGTAGAGGTGTAGCAACTGTGTTGTCTACGATGAGCGGTACACCGGCTGCGTGAGCGATATCAGCCCAACGCCGGATGTCCACAATATTGCCAGCGGGGTTGCCTATAGATTCACAGAACAGGGCCTTTGTATTCTCATCGATGGACGCGGCAACTTTGTCGAAATCATCCGCGTCTGTGAAGCGTGTTTCGATGCCTTGTCGCGGGAACGTGTGGGCAAAGAGATTGTAGGTACCGCCATACAGCTGGGAGGTACTTACGATATTGCTGCCAACTTCCGCAATGGCTTCAATAGAGTAGCGTATGGCAGCCATACCGGATGCTACCGCCAGCGCTCCAACGCCGCCTTCCAGCTCAGTGAGGCGCTGCTCAAGTACTGCATTGGTGGGGTTCATGATGCGGCTGTAGATATTTCCCGGGACGGCTAGGTCAAACAGATCGGCACCGTGTTGAGTGTTGTCGAAAGTGTAAGAGGTGGTTTGGTATATGGGCGTAGTGGCCGCATTGGTGGCCGGGTCGCCGTTGTAGCCGGCGTGTAGTGCGATGGTTTCGGGTTTCATAGGGAACTCCTTTTCAGATGGATGTCGTCAGTATTTTGTGGACGCTCAGAGCTTAGCAAAGGCTGGGGGGCTGGCAAGCAATTTCGAAGGCCCTAGCCTAAGAGAGTTTCGTCTTTCTGGCGGCAGTAAAACTTAGCGAATGTCTTCGAGTTGTTCGCACAAGCGCTGTGCGCCTTTAAGAATACGCGAAGTAGGCCGCTGTACGTGATTGGGGTTGATAAAAAAGAGGGCGTCCTGGGAAACAGCCGTTAGATGGGGATAGCTGCGCCATTGGTCCAGCCATTCCGGGCGCGCTTCGCCCATGCCGCTTGCAACAATGGCTTGGGGGTCGTGTAGCAAAACAGATTCAATACTTATTCTAGGCGCTAGCGAGGCTGCCTCTGTGAAGATATTGCGGCCTCCGCAGAGGGTGATAAGCTCACTGATTAAGTGATCCCCGTTCACTGTTTGCAGGGGTTCATTCCATATCTGGTAGAACACACTGACGGCTTTTTCCTGCCCATAAACCTTGCGCAGCTTCTGTAGCTCGCCTTCAATGCGGGCCGCTTCCTTGATGCCAATGTTGTCTGTTCCTGCCAGCAGGCTTAGACGATGGATGCTTTGTGGGATCTCTGACAGGTGACGTAACTCGCTGACATACACAGGGATGCCCAGGTTTTCCAGCGCAGGTAGCGTTTGCATGCCGTTGCCGGAACCCCACATAACCACCAGGTCTGGCTGCAGCGCTACAATTTGCTCCAGACTGAATGCATTGTAGGTTCCCACTTCGGGTATCAGGGTAGCCGCCTCCGGAAAATTGCTATAGCTGACCACGCCTACCAGCCGGCTACCAGCACCGGCGCTATACAGGTTTTCTACAATGTGTGGAGCCAGTGCCACAATACGTTCAGCGGGCTTGTCCAGGGTAACTTGTCTCCCGGCAAAGTCTTCCACTGTGATCGCTTGCGTCTTCATCACGACGGTGTAGGCCAGTAGCAGGAATAGAAATTTCTTCATCGAAATCCCGGTCGCTCAGGAATGATCAGCGGCGTATTTTGTTGTGGGTGATTGGTGATGGTCACAGCAACGTGAAACACCTCTTGAAATAGCTCCGGCGTAAATATATCTTCTGGTGTTCCCAGTGCGGCCGATTTGCCATTGTCCAGAACCAGTACTCTGTCTGCCACGGTAGCTGCTAGATTGAGATCGTGTATGACCAACACCACTGCGCAGCCGCGCTCGGCTAGCATGTGCACAGCGCTGAGTATTTGTTGCTGGTGCGCTAAATCCAGTGCCGAGTTGGGTTCGTCCAGCAGTAACAGCTTGCCACTCAGGGTGGTGTCATCCCAAATCTGAGCAAATACTCGAGCTAATTGTGTGCGTTGCTTTTCGCCGCCGGACAGCTGTGTATAGAGTTTCTCGCGGAAAGATGTCATGTCTGTGAGATGTAGTACCTCTTCCAGTATTTCCAGGTCCCGCTCTCGGCCGGTGTCATGCGGCGTGCGTCCCAGCAGCACGACTTCCTCCACCGTATAGGGAAAGTTGAGTAGGGACATTTGCGGCAGAAAAGCCATATGCAGGGCACGTTCCTGTGGCGCCCAGTCTTGCAAGGGGCGGTCGCACAGAGTGATTGTTCCATTGCTAGGTTCAATGTCGCCTGCCATCAATTTAAGCAGACTGGATTTCCCTGCGCCATTTGGCCCTGCCAGCGCCAGAATATTACCGGGCTCCAAAACGATTGAGATATCCTGTAGTAAGGGATCTCCCCAGGGTGCTGCGCTGATCTGTTCCAGCTGCAGCGTAATCATGACTGCATGCCGTATTGGTGGCGGTTGCGCAGTAATGAGATGAAAAATGGCACGCCTACCAGGGCCGTTATGACACCCACCGGCAGCTCAGTAGGGGCAACCACAATACGTGCCAGAATATCGGCCACTACCAGTAGCAGAGCGCCCGCCAGAGCGGAGGCGGGCAGCAGAGTGCGATGATCAGGGCCAGAGATCATGCGTACGATGTGGGGCACCACCAGGCCGACAAAAGCGATGGTACCCACCATAGCGACAGAGGTACCTACGCCCACTGCTACCCAAACGATTAATGTCACCTTAACGCTGCTCACTTGTACGCCGAGATGGCGTGCCTCAGATTCACCCAGAAGAAGAGCATTTAGCGCAGCTGAATAGCGAGGTAAAACGAAGAGCAGGGCACCGCTGACAATGGATGCCAGTATCAGGCGCGGATAGTTGGCGCCATCGAGACCGCCCATCTTCCACAGGCTGATGCGCCGCAGCATATCGTTGTCGGCGAAAAACTCGAGCAGACTACCCAGCGCGCCGGAAAGAGCGGTGATGGCTATACCCGCCAGTAACATGGTCGCTACTGAAGTTCCGTTGGCTGAGGTAGCAAGATGGTAAACAAATAGTACGGCGATCACACCGCCAATGAAGGCTCCTGCGGAAACCAATGTGAGTCCAAGATAACCCTGTAAAAATTCTCCGCCAGCGACAATGACCAGTGCAGCCCCCAGAGAGGCTCCCGATACCACACCAATCAATGATGGGTCTGCCAGTGGATTCCGAAAAAGCCCCTGCATGGCAGCGCCGCTCATCGCGAGAGTGGCCCCCATTACAGCAGCCAGTAGAACTCTAGGCATGCGAATCTGGCCGATAATCACGGCTGCCTGAGAGTTGCTCTCTCCCAAAAATGTATCGCGTAAGCCGCCGAAAACATCCGCGGCAGAAAGTGGGACGGCGCCGCTGGCCAGACCCAGAAGAATTGCACAGGGAAGAAGTAAACTGAGAAAAAGGATCAGGCGCGTGGCACGTATTTCACGCTGCCCCTTAATAGTCGACGCCTTTGCGCGCCATGATGCCGGCTTTGTAAGCGTGTTTGATTTCCTTCACTTCGGACACTGTATCCATCACTTTCTGCAGGGCTTTGCCACCTCCGCGCCCGGTGACAACAACACTTTGTCCGGGGGGGCGTTCCGCAATAGCATGAATGATTTCGTCTTCTTGAAGATAGTTAAAGGCGATCATGTAGGTTAGTTCGTCCAACACTACCAGGTTGTAGCTGTCGTCCTGCAGCATGGGCTTGGCAATAGCCCAGGTACTGATTGCAGCGGCAATGTCGCCGCTGCGGTCCTGTGTGTCCCAGGTAAAGCCGGTACCCATCTGGTGAAAATCCACCTCAGGGCACTGCTCTTTGACGTAGATTTCCTCGCCGGAGAGTTGCACTCCTTTGATAAATTGCACTACGCCAACTTTCTGGCCGTAACCCAGAGCCCGCATCACCATACCGAATGCAGAACTGGATTTACCCTTACCGTCACCGGTAAGGAGTAGGGCGACACCGCGCTCAATACTGGCAGCGTCTATGCTGGCATCGACGCTGGTCTTCTGTTTTTCCATGGCCGCCTTGTGCTTGGCGTCCTTTTTGTCTTGTGCGCTGGTGTCGCTCATTCCGTTACCTTTTACTAGAAGGAATACCTCAGGCCGACATAGCCTGCAGCTCCACTGGTATTGTAGGTGGGAATCTCTTCATAGTCTTCATCGAATAGGTTTTCCACGCGGCCATATACATCCAGGCCCTCAGTGACCGTGTAGCTAGCGTCAAAGTCCACGACTTCGTAGTTGTCCAACTCTGTGCCATCTACATCTACCGCATCCCGTGACATACGCAGGTTGACCGCAAGTACCAGAGTGTCGTTGAAAGCCACGACCTTCAGGCCAGCGTTCGCAGTATGCTCAGGGCGGCGAGGACGTTGCTCACCAGTCAGCGTCTGGGAATCGGTATAGGTGTAGTTTGCGGTGAGGAACAGCTCTTCCAGCAGCGGTAATTCGCCGATCAATTCAATACCGGTCGAATCGCTGTCACCGTCCGACTGTAGATACCCATAGGAGTTGAAGTCGTAGAAGATCTCATCAGTGATGGTTTGATCGAAGTACACTGCTTCCAGATACAGCCCTGAATCAGCCACATAGGAAACGCCTAGATCGAAGCCTTCACTATTTTCTTCAGACAGCTCGAGACCGAATGCTGGCGGGCCAGTATAGGGGCTTTGATTCAGTGCGATTTCGTTCAGGCTGGGTGCCCTAAAGCCTGTTCCGTAAGTTGCTCTAAGTTTGATTTCGCCGTCGCTGACAGGAATCAAATAGGCACCGCTCAAACGATAGGAGGTGTGGGTACCGAAGTCGTCGTTATCATCGTAGCGCACGCCGGCTGTAACGTAGAGCTGATCTGAAAAGCCGCCCTGGTATTCCAGGTAGTAGCCAGTCTGATCACGATCGACCGCCGTAAAGCCATCGTCTATAGATTGGGTTTCCAGATCGACACCGAACACTAGAGTCAGGTTCTCGCCGCCTTTGAAACTTCCCAGGTAGCCAGATCGTTCCAGCTCTCCGTCGAGGTAAAAACTGAGAGCGCCTTCAGAGGAAAAGTCCCTCTGTATTTCGCTGTTGCTGTAGGACACTTCATGATTAAAGCGCCCTATGGCGAAATCTACGGCCGTACGCCACGCTTGTTGCTCATACTCATCACTACAGCCATTACTGTTTGCGAAATCAGAGTTGAGGCAGCCGTCGTATTTGTTCTCGCCCTGCACTTCCCGGGCTACCAGGCTTAGGCGCAGATCCTCGGTAACGTTCCAGCCAAAGCGTCCGTGCAGTGTGGTGTTCTCATAGCCATCGTCGTCGCCCAGGTCGGTGTCCGTAGTAGTGGCGTTGAAGCCATCAGTTTCATAGTCAGTAGCAGATAGGCTGAAATCGACAGTTTCGTTACCGCCATTCACATTCCCGGCAAATTGCTGAGTGCCGTATTTGCCACCCTCTGCGGAGACTTGTCCGCCTAGACCTTCCTTAGCGCTGATGGTTGTAATGTTGATTACACCACCTGCATCTGCGCCGTACAAAAGACCTTGTGGCCCGCGCAAAATCTCCACCCGCTCGATACCCGAGCTCAGCAGCTGTTCTACCCGCGGTGTTGTCTGCGGCGAAGAGGTGTCTGAGATATCGATGTCATCCAGGAAGATTTTGGTGCGGAAGTTTTCTTCGCCGCGAATACGCAGGGAGCTGACGCCACCTGCGCCGCCCTGATTGCTAACACCGACACCGGGCTGGCTGCGCAGGATGTCTGTCAGGGAATTGAAGCCCCGCAGCTCGATCTCTTCCTGGCTAATGACAGACACAGATGTGCCTATCTGACGCAGTGGTGTTGGTATGCGAGAAGAAGTGACAACCATTTCTTCGAGTTTGGATGCAGCGGGCTCAGTGTTCTGTGCCAGTGCCTGGGTTGATACAGTGGCGGATGCCCCGACTGCAGTAATAACAGCGGTAATAAGAGATAGCTTGTTCATTTGTAGTCCTCAATAGCCATAAAAAAATATAGTTGGCGAATGAGGGAGGGGATCTGGGAACACAACGCAAGCGCTGAGCAACCGTGTATGAAGCCCTCCGCTCCATCGTTGCGCATGATCAGGCAGGTGTCGGGCTCACAGTCAAAGACTGCATACCGTTGCGGGGGCAGCGGTGGATGTGACTCAAGGTCATACCACACTTCCCATTTAACCCACCCAGAGTGAACAATCAAAACGTTCTCGCGGCGGGCACCTGATACAGGCCGAGACTCTAGAGAGGTAGTGGGGGTTTGTCAAATGTTTGAAATGAAATTTGCTTAGCGATAAAAGAGCGCAATCTGGCCCTGTTCTTGAGTTAGAATTGGGTTTTCTGAACTCACTAGACGATCCTTTGGCGCTATCTCCTGAACTAGTACAACAAGTCGCGGTTTTACTCGGCAGGCAGCCTCGCGGCCTTGAAGAGATTGCTGTAGCGCGCGCTGATGGCCAGCCCATGGTGATTCGTGTCGCCAGCCTGGTGGACGACAAGCCGTTTCCTACCCTGTATTGGCTGATAGACCCGGATATTTGTTACCGCATCGATCAGGCCGAGGCGGGTGGGTTGATCAAGGCGTTTCAGCAGCGTGTCGATGAGGGCACCGAGCTCCAGAAAGCGATGCGAGAAGATCATCAGAAACACATCCAGCAGCGGCAGACTTACATGTCAGTCGAGATTGAACAAAAATTGAAAACGCTCAATTACGGCTCAGTAATGGCTACCAAAGGGATAGGGGGTATCGGTGATTTCAGCCGTATTCGCTGTTTGCACACTTGGTACGGCGCCCACCTTGTTGCAGCAAATACCATAGGAACTATGTTGGACCAGTGGTGGCAGCTACAGGATAGGTGAGGGCTTTTCGAGGCTGGAACGCAGTGCATTCGCTCTGCGTTGTAAGTCTTGTCGCGCAGGGGTGGCACGAACATCTTCCAAGTCACTATCGAGTTTTTCTAACAGGGATATTGCTTCTTGCGGGCGCCCGTCCAGCGTAAGTAGCCCTGCCATTTCTAGCTGCCAGCCGGCATTTTCCTTCAATGGTAGCCGCAGGGTTTCAAGGCGCTTGATGGCCAGCGAGAGTTCCCCGCGTTGCTGCTCCAATGTAATTGCCTGTCGCTGCAACTGAGGTGTCATCCCGAGTTTTTCCATGCCGCTATCTAGCAGCGCAAGAGCCTCTTCAACTTTGTCCATCTCCGCCAGCATACTTGCAGCTGCAATGTAATTACCGGGGTGGGGATTGCCACGTAATTCAAAGTAACGCTGAAGGTCGGCGACGGCGCCGGGGTAGTCTCGCGCGTCGCGCCGCAGTTGTGCTCGGGATTCGTAAGCTCCCGCAGTCACGGAAAACCGCTTTATATAGAGGCTGAAATACGCTTCGGCCTGTTCAAACTCTTCCATACGGTGATAAAGCAGGCCCCATTCGTAGGCGGCGAACACGGGTTCACCGAGTTTCTCTGCCTGCGCGAGGTCTTGTTTGGCGGCGTCAAACTGGCCGCCCTGGCTATAGATAGAACCGCGCCTGATGTACAACTCTTGATTTTGAGGTGCTTGATCAATAGAGGCGGTGATGCGCTGCACTTGTTCGTGCTCGCCGGGGTGAGACAGGGCGTGGGGAACGCGGATTGCGGCAAGGGAGATAACGAGCGTCAGCCCCGTCATCAGCGCACGTGAGCGATGACGCTCACGTGCCTGGCAAGTGAATGGCATTGAGGAAGGCTTAGCGAGTAATGCTGAAGCTATCCAGAACTACACCGTCCGTATTGATGAAGTTGGCCTGCAAGCGATCAGCGGAGGCATCCAGTACAACCGAGCCAAGGACGTTTACGCCTCGATGCTTAGGCGTGGCAGTATCCGCCGGTTGCTCGATATGAGCAGGGTGACGCAACCACACAGCCGGGTTAGTAAGGCGGCCGGCATCTTCGTCGGCCTTGCCGCCATTACCCGCCACGGTATACACCACGCGGTCATCAACTCCGCCGCTGGTGGGGCTAAGCTGTGCATAGCCTTCACCGTCTCGTCCGGATGCAGGTTCGCCGTCTATAAGCTCAGCGTGTTCGGCGGGGGAAAAGGTGTCCGATTTGCCGGTGTGCCCGGAGAGGTAATAGCTTCGCTCATAGGAATGGGAATGTCCGCCGTACACTACGTCAACGCCGTAGTCGTCGAACACGCTGACAAATTCCTCTCGCATAAGCCGCTGGGGCACATCGATAGTACCGCGCGTCTCCGTAGTATCGGAATCATGATTCGAACCCTTGGAATAAGGAGGGTGGTGGAAGATGACAACGGTCCAGTCCGAGGTATTGGCGGATAAGTCGTCAATCACCCAGCTGCGCATGGCTGCGCGCTGTGAGTCGTCTCTGGCAGATAACTGGGAGTCCAGGCTCACGATATGCACGTTGCCATAATCGAATGAATAGAACTGCTCAGTGCCGCTGGCAACGCCGCCTGTTTCACCGTCGGTAGGGAGAGTGAAGATATCCAGATAAGGCATCCCGCTGGGTTCATCACCAGGTTGCTGAATATAACTCTCGGGATCAGGGGAGCTGGAGACGCCAAAAAAGCCCATCTCGTGGTTGCCGATTGTTGGCCATACGGAGAAGTTTTTCAGTAGCTCCGGATAGGTCTCGAACACTGCCTGTTGGTAATTGAAATCACTGCCTACAGTGTAGGCGTTGTCTCCCAGCATCAGGAACAGATCAATATCCTGCCCATCGTCGGCGATATAGCTTTGCATGCCTGCAAGCACCTCAAGCGCTTCACCCTCATGGTCTTCGCGCTCGTCATCGCCGCCAGTGCCTGAGTCGCCGATCAGCCAGATTCTGGTGGTGCCGTCTGCAGGCAAGTTGCCGGTTGTGGGCGATGTTGTGAAATATTGATCTGCAGGCGCGGTGGGAGCCCCGCCAACGGAGTAGTAGTACATCGTCTCCGGATTCAGCCCGTTTATGTAAGCTTCTTTATGATCGCCATCTGTGGAAGTAGCCTCCACATAGGTATTTAAGCTGTCTTGGGCGTTGCCAAAACAGGCTGCGGATGCATCACCGCGCCATTTGACGATCACGCTAGAGTCGGTTAACTGCTGCAGAAACAGGCGCACCACCTCGGCTTCAATTCCGGCGCACGGGTTAATCGCGCTGTTCTGGTCATTGTTGTCGGAGCAGGCGACCAGTCCATTGATCAGGCCGGCAGCTAGGGCAAGACGAGCGAGGTATTTTGGCATTGCTGGGAATCCCTTTTTATATAAATTAGTCGCCGTGCCGAAGCCTGTGCGATTTGAGAGAAGTATTGAGGTCTACTCCATCATACTGCCCCATTCAGATCATAAGCAACCCGCCGGGTGGGGTCCCAAGTAAGCGGGGCCCTGTGGTATATTGTGCGCCTTCTTTCGGGGGGCTTTTGGCCCCCATAGCAACAGGTAAGACAACAAGATGACAGCGAATACCGATGATCTCCGCATTCAGGCGACCAATGAACTGGTAGCGCCGGAAAAGCTGATCGGAGAAATACCTGTCAGCGCGGAAGCCGCCGCAGCGGTTGCCAAGGCGCGCGGCACCATTCACTCAATTTTGGCAGGCGAAGACGATAGGCTGCTTGTTATTGTCGGGCCTTGCTCTATACACGATCCCGTCGCAGCGATGGACTACGCACGCCTGCTTAAGCCTGTAGCGGATGCCATTGCTGAAGATATTGTGGTGGTGATGCGTGTTTACTTTGAGAAACCACGCACCACCGTGGGCTGGAAAGGGTTGATCAACGACCCCGACCTCAACAACACCTTCCAGATTAACAAAGGCTTGCGGCTTGCCCGTCAGTTGCTTCTGGATTTGGCAGAGCTGGGCTTGCCCACGGGCACTGAGTACCTGGACCTTATCAGCCCGCAGTTCTACGCAGATTTGGTGTCCTGGGGGGCAATTGGCGCGCGTACCACTGAAAGCCAGACGCACCGAGAGTTGTCATCTGGTCTGTCCTGCCCCGTGGGTTTCAAAAATGCGACAGACGGTGATATCCAGGTTGCCATTGACGCGATCAAGTCAGCTTCGCAGCCACACCATTTTCTATCAGTCACCAAGCAGGGCCACTCCGCGATTTTCCAGACCACGGGAAACGAGGATTGCCATATCATTCTGCGCGGCGGTAAACAGCCCAATTACGATATGTTTTCGGTTGAAGATGCTGAAGCCATGCTTAATAAAGCCGGGCTACCATCGCGCATTATGATAGACGCGAGTCATGCCAATAGCCGTAAACAGCCTGCACGTCAGATTGACGTGGCCAACGATGTAGCCACACAAGTCACACGCGGCAGCCAAAGCATTTTTGGTGTGATGCTGGAAAGTAACTTGGTAGAAGGCAGGCAGAACGTGGTCAAGGATCAGCCGCTTACCTACGGGCAGAGCATCACCGATGCCTGCATGGGCTGGAAAGATACTGAAGTGTTACTTAAAGCGTTAGCGCAGGCAGTGCGAAATAGGCGCGGCTAATAACTCGCCTTGAAATATGTTTGAACCGTCTCCCGCTTCGCTTGGCGCAAATTTTTAGAGAAACGACGTAGAGGAAATCTTTATGCACCTTGGATTCAGTTCGATGAATACGGCGGATGATCCCGCGCCGCAATTGCTGGCCACTACGCTCGAAGAAGCGGGTTTCGAATCCTTATGGTATGGAGAACACAGCCACATACCTGTGGCGCGAACCACGCCTTATCCTCCAGGCGGTGAAATGCCTGATCCCTACAAGAAGATGATGGATCCCTATATTTCTCTCATGGCGGCTGCCGGTGTCACCTCTACGCTCAAATTTGGTACCGGTATTGCGTTGCTAATGGAGCGCGAACTGTTCTCCCAAACCAAAACAATCGCCACGCTGGATAGGCTCTCAAATGGCCGAGTCGTGATTGGCTGCGGGGTAGGGTGGAATCAGGAAGAGTTTGAAAACGCGACCAGCTTGCCGTTTGATAGGCGCTACCTTGCTCTTAAAGAGACGGTGCTGGCGCAACGTGCATTGCTCACTGATGCCGAACCCGAATTCCACGGGGAACTTATAGACTTTGACCCAGTATGGTTCGAGCCAAAAGCCATGCGTCCAGGTGGGCCTCCCGTTACCTTCGGCGCAATGGGGCCGCTGGGTATCAAGCACGCCGCCCAATGGGCAGACGGGTGGATGCCTGTGGATGTAGCCATGCAGGACATCAAGCAAGACATCATAAACTTCAAGCAACTGGTGCGGGACAACGATCGCAATCCTGACGATGTAGACATCACCATGGTTGTCATGGCGCCTGTCACTGCAGACTTACTGAAGTCTTACCGGGATATGGGTGTTGATCGATGCAATATCGGTGTGGGCATGGAGAACTGGGATAAGCCGGATATTGTTATGCCGATGATTGAAGAGTTTTCCAAGCTTATTCCGGAGTTGTAGATTTTCTGCTGGTGCTCAGTAGGCCGCCCACTCCGGGCGAACTACGCTTTCAGGACACACCGTGTCCCGCCATATCATCTGGAACATTCACCGCGTGTCGAGGCTCACTATTGGTGGACTGACAACCACGCATTAAGCTTTACTTCCTAGAAGTACACTCTCTTTCGCAGGCCGCCGGCCTGGGGCATACCCTTGGTAGAGGGATGCCATACCGCTGGATTCAGCTTATAGTAGCCACAGCTATTCCAACTTATAAAAACAACACTACCGGAGGCGCGCCGTGCCACAACTAAACGAACAAAGAGCCAAAGAATACTGGCGTCGCAATCTTTCCCTGATGGGGAAGTTGTTGGTGGTTTGGTTTGTGGTCAGCTACGGCTGCGGCATTTTACTATTCGACGTGCTGAACCAGATACAACTGGGTGGCTACAAGCTGGGCTTCTGGTTTGCGCAGCAGGGCGCTATTTATGTCTTTGTTGTGCTGATCTTCTACTACGCCAAAAAGATGGCGGCTCTGGATCGTGAATTCGGCGTGGACGAGGAGTAGAAGAAAAAATGGATCTTCAGACTCTGACTTATATCGTCGTGGGGGCCACCTTTGCCCTCTACATTGGCATCGCTTTCTGGGCTCGAGCAGGCAGCACTTCTGAATTTTACGTTGCGGGTGGCGGAATACATCCCATCGCCAATGGCATGGCGACGGCTGCAGACTGGATGAGTGCCGCGTCGTTTATTTCGATGGCCGGCCTCATCGCTTTTATGGGTTATGGCGGCAGCGTATTTTTGATGGGCTGGACTGGCGGCTTCGTTCTTCTCGCAATGTTGCTGGCGCCCTATTTACGTAAATACGGCAAGTACACGGTGCCTGAATTTATTGGTGATCGTTACTATTCCAAGGCTGCCAGGGGCGTGGCAGTTATGTGCCTCATCATCTGTTCCGTGACTTATGTCATCGGCCAGATGAAAGGGATAGGAGTGGCCTTTTCGCGCTTTTTGGAAGTGGACTACGACACCGGTCTCTACATAGGAATGATTATTGTTTTTTTCTACGCTGTGCTAGGTGGCATGAAAGGCATCACGTACACGCAGATCGCACAGTATTGTGTGTTGATTTTGGCGTACACCATTCCGGCCATTTTCATTAGTTTACAACTCACCGGCAACCCCATCCCTCAACTCGGCCTGGGAAGCACCATGGTGGGCACCGATGTTTATCTGCTCGATCGTCTCGATCAGGTAGTGACGGAGCTAGGCTTCAAGGAATACACCACGGATGTACGCCTGAGCGGACTCAACATGTTTGCCTACACACTGTCGCTGATGATTGGTACTGCCGGTCTGCCACACGTCATCATCCGCTTCTTCACCGTACCGAAGGTGAGAGACGCGCGAACCTCGGCGGGTTGGGCGTTGGTTTTCATCGCGATTCTTTACACCACGGCTCCTGCTGTAGCAGGTATGGCACGCCTCAACTTGATGGAAACACTGGAGCCGTTGCCGGGACAGTATCTGGAGATCGAGAAGAGGCCCCAATGGTTCCGCAACTGGGAGAAGACGGGTCTACTGGCCTTTGAAGACAAAAATAATGACGGGCGAATTCAGTACAGCGCCGACGAAGAGACCAATGAGATGACCAAGGTCGACCAGGACATCATGGTACTGGCCAATCCTGAAATTGCGCAGCTGCCCAACTGGGTTATCGCGTTGGTGGCGGCGGGCGGGTTAGCGGCAGCCCTCTCAACTGCAGCTGGTTTGTTGCTGGCAATTGCCTCCGCCATTTCCCACGACTTGTTGAAGGGCATGATACGCCCCGGTATTAGTGAAAAGCAGGAGCTGTTGGCTAGTCGAATCGCGATGGGGTTTGCTGTTGTGGGCGCTGGCTACCTAGGCTTGAATCCGCCGGGCTTCGCTGCAGGTACGGTTGCGCTGGCTTTTGGGTTGGCAGCCTCTTCTATCTTTCCCGTGTTGATGATGGGTATTTTTTCCAAGCGCGTTACTAAAGAAGGTGCTATTGCAGGGATGGTCAGCGGTATTGGCGTCACGCTTTTTTACGTGTTTCAGCACAAGGGTATTATGTTTATTCCGGGAACGGCATTTCTCGGTGATACGCCGGCCAACTGGTTTCTCGGTATAGAGCCCAATGCATTTGGCGCGGTGGGTGCTATTGTAAATTTTGCTACAGCCTTCACCGTCTCGCGCTTCTCAAGCGCGCCACCGGCTCGTGTGCTGGTCTTGATCGATACAATCCGCACCCCGGGCGATGCCCCCGCAGCACACGACGTTGAAGATATAGGCCCCGGTGAGCGCCTCTAGTGGCGGCTAATGCTGAGCAATAAACATATCTTGGCCGCTGTGATAGTCGGGCCGATACTATCGGTACTGGCTTGGATTGGAGTGGGCCAGCTAACGGCTGAAACACCGGCACCAGCCCAGCCAGGTCAGTCCTATCCTCTGCTGGAAAAAAGCGGCTGCCGTTATAGTGGTGGAGACTGTCAGCTGGAGAATGAAGATCTCCAGCTGACACTGCGCTATGTAGAGGGTGGTTCGGCGGCTCATCTGGAATTGCGCTCATCACATGCTTTGGATGGTGCCGTTATGAGCGTCGCTAGTCCGGGCAAAGATTCTCGGCCCCTGCCGATGCAGCCCCCTACCGACGAGGGCCAACCGTGGGCACTTTCAATTTCCTCACAACCCGCGGCTGATGACAGGATCTATCTAGTGATAGGCATTGGGGAGGCCACCTACTATGGCGATGCTTCCACGACATTTTTGCGCACACAGTAGAATTTAGAAAGCTGCCTTTCAGCGGGTAGCTCGACTCCTCCCCTTAGTGGCGCCCAAGGCTGCAAAAACTTTCAAAATTGAGGTCAAAGGCTTTGCGGGGAATTATTGCCAGGAGTATGCTGTAGCTGACGGATACGGCCTGATTATAAATAACCATTGTTTGGGTGTTTCGAGAATCCAAATGAAGGAAGGGGGTGACGGTATGGCGCTTGCTCAGGCAATCATGACTGCATTGATTGACGATGATCTGTCCGGCTATGAATTAGCCAAGGATTTCGAATCTTCCCTTGGCTTTTTCTGGCGAGCCTCGCATCAGCAAATCTATCAAGAACTCCATAAACTGTCTGACAAACAATGGCTGAACAAACGTGAAGTTAGCCAAAGTGGTCGCCCCAATAAAATTGTCTACGGGCTGACTAAGTCGGGTCGCAAAGAACTCGCTAGTTGGGTCTACAGCAGTTCTAAAAATCAGGCAGCCAAGGATGAGTTACTGGTAAAGCTGTATAACCTGGCGGAGGAGAATGCGCCTCATCTGACGACGGAGGTTATCGCGCGCCGAGAAGAGATGATGCGTCTTTTGTATCTATTCGAAAAAATCCGTTTACGCCATTATGAAAACCCTAAAACGTTGCCAACTCGGCGCAAAGGCGTTTATCTGGCGCTCGCTTCGGGGATCAGCCAAGGTGAACACTTTCTTGCTTGGTGTGATGAGGCTTTGGCCTTGTTGGCAACCGTTAAAACCTGATGGTCTGAGATTTTCGCCCTAGCGACACTCTTGCCATCGACACTTCCAGTTTTTGTATGCGGTAACTTTCGCAACCGCTGTCATCACTTGTCTTTTTCAGCTCTGTTTGTTGAGTGGACGCCTTTTTCGGTGCCTCGAGGTGCATCAATGTTCTCTTTCACCCCACAATGCTTCCAGGCGTTGGTCGCGCCCGCAATTCCAGCGATAGTATTTGTAGCGTAGGGGGTTCTTTAGATAGTAGTCCTGGTGGTACTCCTCTACCGGCCAGAAGGTGTTTGCTGTTCTGATTTCAGTATGGACAGTGTCGTCGGGAAACCGAAGCTGTATTGCGTCCTTCGAATTTTTAGCCAGGGTCAACTCCTCTTCCGTGCCGGCAAAGATTCCGCTGCGATAACTAAAACCCTTGTCGCAAAACTGTCCTCGATTGTCGAATGGGTCTACGTTGAGCCAGAATAAATCTACTAACTCTCTATAGCTCACGATATTTGGATCGTAAGTCACCTCAATGGCTTCAAAATGCCCTTCGTGATTACCGGAGTAGGTGGGGTTCTTCAGGGTCCCACCGGTGAAGCCTGACACTACCTGGTTAACCCCCTCCTGTTTTTCGAAATCAGATTCCGTACACCAGAAACAACCCCCGGCGAAGAGGGCAGTTGCGGTGCTGGATTCTGCCGATGCAGCAGGGGCTAATCCTATAAATACGGCAAATAGAAGCGCTTTTCGTAGCATGACTGGTTTTACTCCGGAAAATTGACTTGTTTAGTAGACAGTCACAGGGTGAATAGGTTCGAAAGTGGAGAAAATAACCCAATAACTTATAAATAATAGCGATATAAACTCCATATATGCTATGTAAAGGCGTAAACCGCTTAACTGGAGATAACTGCACCTTTTAGTGGTGCCCTTTCAGTGCACTCCCTAAGCTTGACTGTAGTGGGCTAAGACCCGTATTTAAAAGGGACGTGAAAACAAAATGAAAAAGTTTATTGTGATTAGTATTGTACTACTGCTGCCACAGGTGGCGATGGCGCGAGTCTATATGTGTGTTGATCCAGCGACAGGTGTCGCCAGCTTTACGGATAAAGCCTGTACAACGGGTGATTTGCGTGAAGAAGTTCGGGTTGATGCGACCAATCTGGATTCTGGCAGCAAATATGTCGGTGCTGGACCAAAGAAGACTTGGCGCAGCGAGGAAGATACCCGAAAAAGTGGCCTCGACTATAACGCTGAAAAACGCGGCATCTACGAAAGCGGCGCGACTGCTTCTAAGTAAAACCCTGCGCTAATGTTCTGCTGGCTTCCGGATGCGGGCGACCGGCTTTCACACGCTCAATCTCTAGCGAGATAGATTGTCAGCAGGCCTCCAGCAACTACTAACAAACCGCCTATCGTCGACCAGATGTCGGGCAGTTGTTCCCAGAACAGCCAGCCCCATAGCCCTGCTAGAGGGACTGCGAAATAGTTGATGGGAGCAATGGCAGAGGCGGGCGCCATACCGTAGGCGCGGGTATACAATTCGAGTACCCAGTAGATGGCGAATCCCACATATAACATTGCGGCCCAGTCTAACCAGTTGAGACCGAAAAAATCCCCAATGCTAAAAGGGGCGACGCAGATTAGAGATATCACCACGTAATAGAAGAGGATGCGAGAGGTAGGTTCCGTTGTGGATAAGCGGGCTGTTGCAATCATCGAGATCGCCAGGCTGAGGGCAGATAGGAAACCCGCAGCGTGCCACCAACTAAGCCCTTGGGGGCTTGGCCGCAGAATAATGAAAATGCCCGCAAATCCAATAATGAGGGGTAGCCATCCTCGGGCAGGTACTTTTTCTCTACTCCATAGCCACAGTACCAGCGGCACACCAAGCGGTGCGCTTTGGCGTAGCAGCATGGCGTCTACCATTGGGATGTTGTTGAGTGAAGCGTAAAACAGGTAGAAGCCACCCACACCTACAACACCTCGAAACACATGTAGTCCCAAGCGTTCAGTACGCTGATTACGAAGACCGTGCCTGAGAATTCTAGGCAGCACCATGATCATGCAGATTAGGTACTGCACCGTCACGATAGCTTCGGTGGAGGCCCTACCAGATGCATATTTGGTGGTGGCTGCTGCGGTGCTGGCCAGAACAATCATTACAAAAGAAAGGTAAATGGCGTGGCGCACTGCAGCGGTTTCGGCTGCCATTGTTATTTACCTGTCGTTAAAGCCGCGCTTGCGCCTAAGGTGTATACCAAATAGAAGAGGTGTAGGCGCGCTCTGCAATCGTGTCAGGTTGATCTTTGGCGTGTTCCATCCCTAGCGCTAGCGCGTCCAGCAATGAATGCCTGGCGGTGGGGATTTGCAGGACTCGGGTGTAATAGAACGCGGCTTGGTCTGGGTTGAAACTCGGGTCTTGCCACATGGCGCTGAGTTGGGCTGCGCCAATGCTGTTCTCAACCTTTCCGGATTTAAGGTCAACGGTATTCCCCACTGGAGGCAGTTTACCGTCTTCGCCCAGTTCTCTTTCGTCCGACCAAGCGACATTGAATACTTGTTCGTGTTGCTCACCCGCATCATCAAGCCAGCCTTTTACGATCTGGATACGATCGAGATTGGCGTCGACTGGATCTTTCGCTGCCACCACTAGAAATGTTGGAGAGCCCTGAGCGTTGGTCAGCTCGCCGCCCATGGGGACGCCGCTAGCTGTGGCGTGGCTGTAGAGGTCAGCCTCTGCCAGATCAGCTTCTGTGAAGCCGTAGCCGCCAAAAAATTGCACGGCAATACGCGGACCGCTGGTGGCATAGACTTCTCGGCGACGCATGGCGGCAAGAATCGCCTCCCGCGTGTTTTCTGCAGACCAGACGGCCGCAAGCCCTGATGCGGACATTGCCCAACCACTGGAGCTGGGGCCTTCATCGTTAAACTTGCCTTGCTTGTTGGCTGGGACGGAGTCGGTTGCCAGCTTGCCATGGAAGTTATTTTCCTCCGCAGAGGACAGGGAAGTGTGTGAATCGGTAGAGCCGATTACGCCAAACTGATAGGGGTTTTGGCCTAGTGTTTGTTCCATCTGCAGGCCTAGTTTTAAGGCCTGACGAATAAAGTCGCCGGGTTGTGGCTGGTACTCGGACCACTCCTTTTGAATGTAATAGGGGTAATTTTCGAAATCGGCGAACTCATCATTCGGAGAAAAGACGGAGTGGGTTTCGGAATCTCCCTTTATCTGTGTGATTTCTGCAATGCGTTCCCAGCGCATGCGTCGGGCTGCGTAATCCGGCGTCATTTCCGCCCCACGCAGGCTCTTTTGGGAAAACATATAGCCTTTGGAGATATTGGAGTTGTGCGGGATTGCCACGAAGTCCGCACCAGTGCTGGCGCTGGTTTTCTCCAGCCAGGCCCACAAGTCTTCGGGGAAGGGGCTGTCGTCCAGACCAAACGGGTCGTACTGCTGGGCAATAGCCGCATTACTATCGGTGACTACGACTCTGTGCAGGTTTGCTCCTGCGGGAATAGCACTCCACTCCCAGCCAATCAGTGCGGTGAAAACACCGGGTTCGTTGTAGTCTTCTGCGGCGTCAGTAATGATTTTCCAAGTATCGATTTCGATCTGCTTGGGCATGGGCAACAGACTGAGGTCACTTGACTCTATCGTCGAAGCTTCAGCATCTTGCAGTGGCGTAAGGTTAGGGTCGGGCAGTATGGAAACGAACAGGCTGCGCCCATCACCACTGTCGATAGCGCGATTGAGGATGAAAGCGGCAACACTGGCCTTGATCGAAGCAATGATTCCAATATCAGAGGTGTCGACACCATTGCGATGGATGTTGCGAATCTCTCCTAGAAACTCTGCATGGTCGGAAACCACTAAAAAATCCAGCGGCGTGCCGATTTGTACGCGAGCTTTATGGTAAGGGTGCACCACGGGCATGCCCCGAGCGTAGCGGTATGCAGTGTCCGGTGCTGCTGTCAGGTTGTTGTTGGCATAGGCGTCCGAGGAGTAGGTGGTGTGCAGGTGCGTGTCTCCCCACAGTAGTTGCTTGTCTGCCGCGGTGGCACTGGCGGCGATCAGGAGAAGGCTGGCTGCAATAAGGCGCTGCATAGTGGGGTCCCTTGTCTTGTTGGAGAGCTTGTTCAGTATTTGGTTCTGAAAGGATCTAAATATTTGAAGCATTTTAGTGCAGCGGGTGTGCCGCCGCGACGAGAGAATACCATTTTCAGATTTTTGTGGCAGCTTCCAACGAAATTGGGTATATCATAGAAGCGTCACCATCAGGAGTTTTAGGTGGTGCTACCGTCCCTAGCGAAGAGAAAAACATTGCCTAGACGTACTATCTGGCTTCTACACCTAAAATTCCCCGGCAAGTATGGTCGGCTACTGACGGGCGTAGCGCTATTTTTGACTTTGTGGCCTGTGCTGCACTTTAGTCAAGGAAACGGGGACTACCAGACTATTCCAGCGTTATTTTTCAGCCTCATTCTCGCCTATATTATCCCTGTATTCGGATTCATCACCGCGCGGTCGAAGGAAGCTCTGGAGGAGTTGCGGCCGCAGCTGGAATTAAGTGAAAGTGAATTTGAGGAGGCCAAGCACTGGCTTTATTCCTCCACTACCAGACAGACTGTCATCCGGTTGTCATTGGGCTTCCTGGGTGGGGTTGCGCACATTAGTTTTCTTCGCGGCTCTCTGGAGGCTGCTGCGCTAGCTGCGGTAAGTGGGTTGTCCGGGCTGCTTACCGCCATGGGGGCGGTTGCTGTTTGGATGGTTATGACTACGGTCATTACGACCCTTACGCAGCAGAGCATACAGTTTAGTCGTTTGGGAGCGAAGCACGTTAGAGTGTCCCTGCTGAACAGGGGAGCGCTGGCGCCTTTTGCGAGGGTTTCTATCAGCACCAGCTTGGCTATTATCGGTGCGTTGGCGCTGTTCCCGTTAATCGGTTTTGAAGGAGAATTCCATCTTGCAGAGAGCCTCCCCGGCGCTATAGCTGCACTCGTGCCCTTGGTGATTATGTTGGTCATTCCCGTTTGGCCAGTACACCAGCGACTGTTAGCGCAAAAGGACTCAGAGTTGGCGGTAATGAATGAGAAAATCCAGACCTGCATTGCAAGCAGGACCCAGGAAGGCCCAGATACTGCCTATCTGGAGAGGCTGGCACCTCTGCTCAGCTACAGACGGGAAATCGCGAGTTCCTCAACATGGCCTTTCGATATCGGCAATATCACACGGTTCTCCCTGTACTTGATTATTCCACCTCTAACATGGGCCGGGGCTGCGTTGATAGAAAATCTAGTGGATTCACTTCTCTAGTCGCGTCGCTCCGCTGCATGCCTGCCGGGAAAGGTCACCCTCTGACATTCTTGCTACACTTGAGTACGTCGAAGCTTACGCTTTTGCAGTCGCTGCGAAAGCGGGCAAGGCTAGTTTTTCTGT
Source organism: Halioglobus sp. (assembly GCA_047611225.1). GTDB lineage: Bacteria > Pseudomonadota > Gammaproteobacteria > Pseudomonadales > Halieaceae > Marimicrobium. Next base: position 91,012 of record JBLFWP010000003.1, on the reverse strand, counting down.
TAGTGACCCCGGGCTGGATTTGATATGAATATACTAATTACCTTACTCCTCATTGTGGTCGCCGTGGTTTTTTTAAGGCGCATGCTGGCAGATAAGGAATGGCCGGCGCCTCCCGCGGAGGCTTTTGAGGGCACCATGCTGCGCCTGGGAGAAAACTTGGTGGCTTTCCCGGATCGCTCCCATTTAGATGCTGACTTGGTAGCGCAAACTACGGTGGTGTGCTTTCCCGGCTTCGTTGAGGATATGCGCTACTTTCTGGAAGTTTATCACGATGTGCCGGCGCAGCTCATATTGGTGAACAACGCCAATTACCAAAACCCCTTTAAGGTAGAAGTTGAGCCGGCTCCTGATTGGTTTACGTCCAACCCTCACCCACTGGGTACCATTGCACACGATGCCTATTGTGTGAATCAAGTGCTTGAGCATCTGACGGGCCCTGAGCGGGTGGTGCTCCACGGGCATTCTCGCGGAGGGGCTGTTGTGCTGGAAACGGGTAATCAGCAGCCAGAACGAGCGGCCAGCGTTGAGGCCATTCTGGAGGCTGCAGTGGTACCGCAGGGGCGACTGTTCAATGATGGGGAAAAGAAGTTGCAGCCGGTGGGTTTCTTTTTGTTTCCCTTTGTCTTCTCGCTAATGCGAGTTCTGCCCGAATCAACGCGGTTGCAGTCACCGATGATGTGGGTGACCAACGCTACAAAAAATAGAATTGTCGCCACTATTCCGTTTACGCCGCGCCAATATTCCACGGCTGTTGTTAACTCCAGTAATATTATTGCGTGGCAGGCTGGTACCGGTTATGAAAGTTATGACAACTTTAAGCGAGTTACTTTATTTGTTGGAGAACGCGACCACGTGCTCTCTCGCAGTGCGATGATCAACAGTGCGGGGCAGCGTGAGGCAGTGACGATTATTGAAACTGCAGGCACTGATCACTTTCCGAGCTTGGAGGATCCAGCGCAAATCCAGAGTTATTATTCTTGAGGTTGTCGGCGCAGCTATCTGGAGTGGTGCGATGACAGCGCTCGTACCTCTCGTACTGGTCGCAATAGCATTCTGTTGCTATTTCTTCTATAGGCAGCGGCGGGATGACTGGGTGCAGCGCAAGCCGTTCCCTGCCCATTGGTTGCCTTATCTGAACGCTGGGTTACCGATATACGAAGCTCTATCTGAGGCGGAGCAAACCCGACTGCGTAAGCTAATTCAGCTGTTTATCGCTCGCAAACGGTTTTATGGCTGTGAAGGGCTGGTCATTACTGACGAAGTCCGCGTTACGGTCGCTTCGCAAGCTTGCCTATTGTTGGTCAATCAGAATGGCGCAGTGTATCCAGAGTTAAAGTCAGTGCTGATCTATCCCGCTGCGTTTCGGGTAGTACGAGATCAGCACAATGAAGACGGCACCGTGGCGCACGCCGGACACCACCTCTCAGGGGAATCCTGGAGCAACGGCAAGGTAATACTATCCTGGGACGATGTTGAGAAGGGGGTCCGTAATTTCAGCGATGGCCATAATGTGGCCTTGCATGAGTTCGCTCACCAGTTGGATTCAGCCTCCGGCTCAACCAATGGCGCGCCTTTTCTGAGAGACAATAGTTATCAATCATGGGCGATAATTTTTTCAGAGAACTTTGAAGACTTACGCACCCGCACGCTACAGAAAAAAAAGAGTGTGATGGATTCTTACGGCACCACCAACCCGGCTGAATTTTTCGCGGTTGCTACAGAAACATTTTTTGAAAAGCCTAACGAGCTCTATAAAAGGCGCCCCGAGTTGTACGATGAGCTGAGCCAGTACTATCAGCTAGACCCGAGACAATGGCACGGCAGCGACTAGCGCTAGACCGCCGGGTGATCTGCAATCATCAGATACACCTTTTTCCTCGACCGAATAAGAACTAGCAAAGGATTGTATTTATGAAGTCAGACGCTCTATTCAGTGATCTTCTAGTGATTGATTGCGCCAGTTTTGTCGCTGGTCCTGCAGCGGCTACTATCCTGGCGGACTACGGTGCCAGGGTAATAAAAGTGGAGCCTCCTGGGATCGGCGACGGCTACCGGCAGCTGCAACACTTGCCCGGGATGCCTAGGGGTGGCGGTAACTACCCCTGGAAAGTGACCAATCGAAATAAGGAGAGCCTTGCTTTGGATTTAAAGCAGCCTCAGGGCAGGGCTGTTTTGGATAGGCTTCTTGAAAAAGCCGATGTGTTTATCACCAACTACCCACTGGGTGTTCGCGATCGCCTGAAGATTAACTATGATGACATTCGAGCAGTGAATCCGAGGGCTATTTATGCGTCGCTTACGCCCTATGGTGAGAGTGGCCCCGAGGCGGGTCACACTGGGTACGATGCGACGGCCTGGTGGGCGCGCTCCGGTCTGATGGATAGTATACGAGCGACTAAGGATTCTCCGCCTGCAATGTCTGTACCGGGTATGGGTGACCACATGTCTGCCAATACACTGTACGGGGCGATCGCAACCGCACTGTATAAGCGCGAGCGCACAGGACAGGGCAGTGCAGTAGGGACATCCCTTATGGCAAACGGCCTGTGGTCGAATGCTCTGTATGTGCAGGGTGCATTGGATGGGGCTGATTTAAGTGTTCGTATGAGCAGCGAAAATCTCAGTGCCTTTACGCAAATATACCGCTGTCGGGACGACCGTTGGTTCATGCTGACCTTATTGCCGCAAGTGCAAGAAGTTATGTGGCCTGAGCTGGCGCGATGTCTGGGGCATTCGGAATGGGCAGAGGATGGACGTTTTCTCGACATTGCTATGCGCAAGAAAAATAATGCGGTACTGACAGACTTATTGAGAGGTGCCTTTGAGCAACAGGATTGGAGTAGTTGGCGAGATCTTTTTGAGAAGCGCGGGATCACTTGCGGGCGCATCGCCAAATCGGCGGATCATGGCGAGGATGAGCAGGCGCTGGCCGCCGGAATGATTACCAACTTCGACGATGGAAGTGGCTCACGCACGGTGGATAGCCCGCTGTATGTGTCTGGTGAAAAAAAGTGTATACCACGCCGGGCACCGGAAGTCGGTGAACACAGTCTGGGTATTCTGCAAGAGTTTGGTTGGGATGAAGGCGCAGCGGCTGATCTTTGTGCGGCTGGAATTGTGGGCGCGCCCGAGTAAAGCTGAGCTTACTGATGCAACTGGACATTAAACGTTCTCGCGCTATCACACAGAGCGATGGCGACAGGATAGTCCAGCACTGGCATCAGTTGGTGAAATTGCCAACCAACAGGATTGTCAAAATCCTTGGAACTGAAACTGATGCCAATGCTCCGCGCATCTTCAGCATCAAGTTCGAAGCTGAATTTGTCCAACCCCAGGAAAATACCTTCACCTCTAGCCTTTAGGTAGGCTTCCTTGAGAGTCCAGTAGCGAAAAAATCGATCACGCTGTAGCTCCGAGGGTAGCGCTTCGAGAGAGGCGAGTTCTGCGGGCGCAAAAAAATGCCTGGCCACGCCCATTAGATTGGTGCGGCGTTTTGCGAACTCAATATCCACCCCCACGGCAGTATCTCGGCAAAAGGCCAATGCGACATGGTCGCCACTGTGGCTGTAATTGAAATACAGTTGGCTGCTGCTGTCGGCCAGCATGGGTTTGCCGTTTTCATTTTTTATGAGCTCGATGTGCTCTGCTGGAGTGCCCAGCAACTGCGCCAGATACTGCCGCAGCAGCCCTCGGCAAACAGCGTCCCGATCGCGGTGCGCTTCTTGTCGAAAACTGGCATTGCGTGCCAGCTCTGCAGTGCTCATCGAACCACGACAATCATCTATCTGCGAGGCTGAAAACTGGGTGAAGTTGTGCGTGCACAGGGCGATTTCCCCCTGGCCCAACTCACCAAGCGCTAGTGCGGAGTGCGGCAAGCCCCGTGATCCTTATGTTTTGTGAGCCTGCAACTGTAGCATATTCAATAGGACGATCTGGCCGGCTGACTGATGTGCGGGCACCGGTTTAGTTATCCAGCAGAGTCCAATCCAGAGCGCCGCTTCACTTTTTGTAGTCTCTGATTTCGGTTATACTCTGGCGTCTTTCACGCCTGCTCGTAGCCACGGAAAATTACCTTGAACCTAGCCATTTAAAGCTGGTGTGTCTGGCCTTCTCAGGTCGATGGGCCCTCTACTAGTCTGTTCTTCAGAAACGGCTAGTACAGCTCTGTCACCTACGAAAAACCCGAGCTAGCCAACGAGCCTCCTATGCAAAAAAGGCGCCTCAGTAAACTCGCGAGAATCGCATTCCACATGCTGGTTTTCTGCTCCGATGACAACGCCCAAGAGCCGGTGGTGTTCAGCTAGGTGATGGGTGAAATTAAGCGCACTCAGGGAATACTGGAGACGATTGCCAGTGCCGAGCCCGTGTCACCGGCAGCCTTTAGTTTGTCTGTACACGATTCTATAGGGGGGCTGTGGTCCCTCATCCGCAGTATTAAAGCACCCATGCTGGCGCTAGCACCTGTTGCTGGCAGCCCGATGGCGGCCTTAATTGAAGCGGCGGGGCTGTTAGCCCAGGGCAGCTACGAGGCCGTTACGGTGGTTTACTATGATGAGGATTCCCCGGCCTTTTACGACCTATACATTAAGGGGCCCGATGCCCCCTACGCACTGGCGGTGAAACTAGTATGCCCCGGGGAAGCGGCCCAGGAGTGCACCATAAGGCTCGATCTACAGCAGCAGACTTTGGATGAGAGTTCACCCGCGTGGGAGAGCCCTTTGGAACTGTTAGCGCTTCTGCAAGGAAAGCAAGCTTCCTGCGTGATCGGTGAGCCCCGCAGTCAGTGGCAATTGGACAGTCAATGCTAACAAGACGAAGTGATTTCTACCTGTTGCGCCTAATGGCTACTGCAGCCAGCTTTACCTTGTTTGGCCTGGCTGGCATTGTTCTGGGCTATCTTGTATTCCTCTTGGTCTCCCCTATTAGCGCTAGCAAAGCCATAGAAATTAAGGGACAAAGCCTACGACCTCTTCTGGACGAGGGATCAATTGCATGGCGAAAATCTTTCTTATACGACAACTGGAGAGAGTATTTCAATAATGGCACATGAAGGGCTAGGCCTGTCCCAAACATTCTCGCTATTCGAACCGCAACGCACAAACTGATAACTTATCCTGGTCACGAAGAATGGACAGAATTGTTCGACCTCACATCAGACCCTTACGAAACCGAAAATCTGACATTTTATAAAAGTGCCGAAGGTATGAACAGCGGCCTGTGTGCTGAACTGAATCGGCTGCTTTTGGAAACGAATTATTCGCCTATACCAGCCCAGGGCCGATGGCTGTCGGGATTACCCTCAACAGGTATTGTTGAGGATATAACAAAGCTAAATACAGCTCGTCCACCCCTGCACAGGTCGCACTGTGGGGCATAAGCCGAATCATCAGCAGCCCTTAGCTACAAATTGATGTTGGAGTGTAATATCTTTTTGAGCTGGTCACGTTCCTTAGAGCAGTGTCGGTGAGGGCTCGAGTTCTTGATACATTTGGGATGGCGTCTGTGTTAGGTCGCTGCCCCAATATCAAAAAAATGGATGGACAAGGAAAGTAAGAATGCAACAAAATGGATTTTGACTATTCACAAAGGTGGTGTTTGAACATGAAGCGTATTTTGATTCCCTTAACCCTCGTTTTGGGTTCCTGGCTCATAGCTTGCAGCGATAGCAATAACAATGACCCACAGGTGGATCAAGGCCCACCCAACCCCTTTGCTGGATTCGTTAGCGCCCTTTACAGTGGTGGTGACAACTGGCTATGCCACCCCGCGCTGACTGATACGGACAATGTCTGTGCCAGCAATCTCGATGCGACTCTCGTATTTGCAGATGGCTCTACCGAAATCGAGCCGCACAATCGCGAAGCCGACCCTGAAGTGGACTGCTTTTATATCTACCCTACAGTCAGCGGCGATCCGGGCACTAACTCCGATCTGGAAAAGGGCGCAGAAGAAATTTTTACAACGCTGAATCAGGCAGCACGATACTCACGCTTTTGCCGCGTGTTTGCCCCGGTATACCGTCAGGCTACGCTCGCTGCGATCGTCGGCGGCACCTTTGGTGAGGGTGCATCAATAGCCTACGCTGATGTTCTGGACAGCTTCAAACATTACATGGGTAATGACAATAATGGCCGAGGATTCATTCTTATTGGACACTCCCAGGGCGCTGGTCACCTCAAAAAGCTGATAGCGGATACTGTTGAGCAAGATGAGTATCTGCTACAGCATCTGGTCTCGGCACATTTGATAGGTTCCGCGGTACGTAAACCGGAGGGAGCGGATATAGGTGGTGATTTTCAGCAAGTGCCAGTCTGCCGCACCTCCGACCAAACGGGTTGCGTTATAAATTATTCCATCTATCGTGAATCTGACCCCGAACTTGCAGCAGGCCTTGCCGTATTTGGAACTCCCAGTAATGGATTAACCGCTGTATGCACCAATCCAGCCGCCCTGGCCGGTGGTGACGCCAGTCTTAATAGCTATTTCCCGGTTGCTGCTATCCCCGGTGTCATCGACGCACTCATCGTCAAGCGTGTCGAAGGGCCCTATGCGGACTCGACATCGGCCCCACCGATTACCACGCCATTTTATGCAATGCCGGATTTCATCAGCGGGCAGTGCGTGCTGGACGAGAATGGCATCAGCTATCTGGAGGCCACGCCGCACGCTGATCCACTAGATCCCCGAGCAGACGATTTCAATGGCGAATTCGTCATTTTCCCGGGGTGGGGCCTGCATCTGGTGGATATGACTCTGCCGATGGGTGATCTGGTAGATCTGGGTTCTGTCCAGGCGGAATCCTGGCTGCAGGAGCAATAACGAATTCGTCAGCGGTGGGTGATTTACTTGCGTCTCCTTTGAGCAGCTCAAAGCTGATCCTGAAATCACAGAATTCCATCTCCTGCCAAGGGCGGTTTCGAGGTGATAGCGGTAGTAAGAGTTTGATGAAACAGGGCAAGACCGGCGAGTGCTGAGCGTTCGCTTTAAGTTGTGGGGTTCCATCAGGAAGTGGCTCTTGCCTACAGGACTGCCGGTTCGAAGCGCCTTTGCTGCCAGACTTGAGTAGGTCCATGATCCCCATATCGATATATTGCCCTGGTCGTTCGGAAGGCTTGCCTGCAGCGGTGCTCAACGGCATTGATCGCTGGGGGGAAGTACGCTGTCGCTAGTAGCGTTTCAACAACTGCCAAGCCAGCACTTCTTTATCGGCAAAGTGATTGAGCAGTGCGGCCAATTCATCGGTGTCCATCGCTTTGCGCGCCTTGTCCATCTTACTGCTCTGTAATGCAAACATTCGCCATTGATCACCGGCTTCGGCCATTGCTTCCGAGGCCTCCACTAGCAAGTCGCTGCCCAGCGATTTGGCGGTCTCCCTGAGAAAGGAGGCGTAGATAAAGCGAAAGCCTGCTCCACCCGTGACAATTTTCTCCTGCATCCTCACGATATGGCTTAGGTCGTGCGGCAAATATTGTTCGCGTTTTGTCGGGTCACGGCCCATCTTTACGATGTTTCTACCCAGTTAGCGTATGCCGCGAATACCAACGATGGGTAGTTGGGCACCAGTCATGCTGCGATAGTTTCTGCGCATGGCACGGCTTAAAACAGGTGCCAGGTCAAACTCCTGCGGGGGCTCGGTGAGGTAGTACATCATGCCCTTGGAGGCCAGAGCACCTTTGGCGAATCGCGCTTTTATATGAGCTGCTGCAGGGCAGCGTACAGGCTCTTCAAAAATTGGATCACTGATCAGGTAGTCATCGCCATCGCGGCCATAAACCAAAAAATTGTGTGAGCTGAAGTGAAACCGCATGCTCTCAGGAAAGTAAGGTAGCCAGTACACTGAAGTTTACAGCTCTACGATGTGCCCCAGGTCCAATTGTCGGCCTTTCCTGAAGGCGCATTTATTATTGCGGTTTTATTGAACTGCCCGGTTTTTTTGATGTTTTGTTTGGAGCGCGGCGAATACCATATTTATTTGGAAAAGTTCGCCGATGCCATGCCCATGCCGCGGCGCTGCGCGACTCTAAAGAGTTCTACTTCTGCGTCTAAGCAGAAAGCTGCGCCCAAGCCGTCCGGCACAGCTGGGTTGGATGTCATCGTAGTGGGAATGTCCATGCAGGAAGTCTATGCTCTGGTAGGGCAGCCTACTGCGACCACCACCCACCAAACGGGTAAAGCCTGGATTCCTTTCAACTATGGTGCAAAGGATTTAGCCAGAACGATCCTGCTTTATAAAGGTCAGGGCAGAGTGATTTGCAGCCATGATGGCTACTCTTCTACAACGAAGGTGTTAGAAGTGATTGTTGACCCAGGAGAGACTGGCTACCCCTAGGGAGTTGTGCTGGTTCAGCTATTGCCCCACCAGACAGGCGGGTCAGAACAGGGGCGTCTATTTGGCTTGTGGATCGGTATCCTGATCAGATTCAAGTTCAATTTCAGGCTCAGGTTCGGCCAATGTCACTATATCGCCTATGAAGGTCACGCCCACTAACACGCTACCAATAGCGCACTCGTAGTCTCCCGTACTATTGAATACCTTGCCTTCGTAAATACTTCGTATATTCACCACCGCGTTGCCACCCTTGCGCTTGATGCGACTCTGGAAGCTTCCCATGGCTGAAACGAAGGCGGCCTGGCAGGACTCATCTGAGGTTCTGAGAAAGGTGCTGGCCATATCATTGGGCGAATAGTCGCCGTGGTGGGCAATAATTTCCCTGTGTTGCTGGTTACTAAATTTAAATTGATAGCCCCCATCAATTACCTTTTGGGCCTTTTGGGAACCCATCGCTTCGGCAATCGGGAATATTTTGAGCTGGTTTTTAGCCTGGACAGCAAAGGATAGAAAGAGGCTGGTTATTAACAGCAACAGGCCGTACTTTTTCATCTTAATCTCCGCTTTCCAAATGAAGTTGTATAGGAATTCGACTATTGCACCACATTCCAGCCCCAGAAATCAAAGCCAGTCGCTGGCTGGGGCTGCAAGCGCGCTAGTATAGGCGCTTCATGGGCTGTCGTGTAGTATGAAAGCAGGCCCTAATCACAGAGCGCTGAATACTTTCTTCAGTGCTATGAAACCGGGGAAACACCGGGGAAGGGGTTCGAGACAGGCGCCATGGTAATTAGTTCGCGGAATATTTTCCGGCAAAAACTCGATTTATCGACGTCTAATTGGACATGTTGTGCAATGTTGCCTGTTCTAGAAAAAACTATCCGGTGGACCCCTGTTGCGGCTTGCCAAAAGAGCTTCAGTGCTATCGAAGAAACCTTCGGATAGCGCTTCTCTCCTATGGAAACCGAGGCAGACTCAGCACAAGAAACCCCGCCATCAACCTCGCGCTCAGGCCGTTTGTTTTTAGTGATGATCGGTGTATTAGTAGGCGGTTTTTTCCTCTACCTGACGGCGCGTAATGTCGATCTCCAGGAAGCAATGGCAATCATGGTTGCCATTGACAAGCTTTGGGTGCTCCCTCTGATGATGGTGATAGTGCTGACGCAAAGTCTGCGTTGTTGCCGCTGGTATCTGATGTTTCCCGAGGAGAGCCGGCCACGGTTTCGGTATGCCATTGATGCTTTGATGATGGGCAAGATGGGTAATAATTTTATGCCGGGCCGTTTGGGCGACGTACTGAGGGCATCTATTATTGCTCCGCAGGTACCCAACGCTGGAGTCAGTGGTGCGCTAGCAACAGTTGTACTCGAGAAGGTCCTCGACTCACTGTTGATACTGATTTTTATGGGTTTTACCTTGTTGCTTATTCCTTTGCCCGAATGGATGGTGAAGAGTGGTTCAATAGCGATAGTCCTTTTTCTTGGCTTGCTGATTAGCCTGTGGTTTTTTAATCGTTCAGGACTGGGACAGCGGAGCGAACAAGCTACCCAACAGGTGAATTTTCGTGGCGCAGGTTTATTGCGGTTGGCGGGTCGCCTGCTGCAGAAATTTTCAGTCGGCCTGTACGCTCTGCAGGAAGCGCGGCATTTCATCCTCCTTAGCGTGTTTACGTTGCTGATCTGGAGTCTGGAAATCGTAATGTTCTATTTGCTGTTTCAAGCCTTCGGTATCACAGCCTCCCTATTGGCGGCAATGGTCTGTTTGGTGTTTCTGTGTGTTGGCCTGATGTTGCCCGCGGCGCCGGGTTTTATTGGAACGTATCAACTTTTTATCGTCGCTGCGTTGCAATTATTCGACGTGCCGGATACCACTGCTTTTGCTTTGGCGGTTTTTTTCAACCTGTTCACCATTGTCATGACGACCGTTATCGGTGTAGTGGTGGTTTGTATTCCTGGAGGCTTGTTTAATTTTTCTGCATTGCGCCATTCATTGATGAAAGGCTAAAGAATGGTATTGCTTAATAGCTGCTAGCTGCCCACGTACAAAATAGCGGCCATACCAAAGTGCTCGCGATGACTCTTCGCAGGTTCTAGTTTTCTACCAGCGCCAACAAACGTTCCATGTCTTCAAAGGTGGAGGTAACGAGTCGCGAATTAATCATGCCTGGTGATAGCTCCCCACCAAGATCTACATGCATCTCATAGGTGATTTCCACATTCTTTTCATCCACGGCTCTGATCACATAACTGCCATTGGATTTTGCTCGAACATGCTTTGTAAGCGGATGTTTTCCTTCAGCCGAATTCAGGTTGACGGTCAGTGATTTGGTTTCAGCGTCCAGTTCAGATACGGAGTGCAGTACAAGATCGCGATCAGATATTGGCCAGGGCAAATCCAGTACCAGATAAACGTAGCGTTCTGTCTCGGAAGGCTCGCCTAATAACTTGGACGATTTACACATCCCGCGCCATTCGCTGCAGCCGTTACCATCGCCAAAAACCGAGGCGACTTTCTCGCTGCTGCCGTGCACCACCATACTGGCTTTGACTGCCGTAAACGGTGAGTCAGCGATGCTTCTGGTATAGAGGAAAATTCGTGGATCTTCATTGGCGAGTTGCCACTGTTCATCCGTGGCGGCAGTGGCGGCCGCTGTCATTGCCAGCAACAGGCTAGAGGCCAATGTTTTCAAAATTATATTTACAGCTTTCTGCGAATTGCCAAACAGTTTATTCATACGGGCTCCGATGTCTTTGTGTTCCTGGCGCGGTGACGGTGGTTCAGTTTGACCAGTAAATATAGGTATCATCTACGGCATCTGCCTTGGTCAAATCCTTGTCGATATTAATCGGCGCGGAAGCTACCGCCGGCCACGAGGGTGCCGCCTGTTCCGCATTGTGCGCCGCCAGTGCGCCTTGGAGTTCTTCCAGTTTGTGCGGGTGGGATGCGGACAAATCCCGCTGCTCCGTTGGATCTTCACGCAAATCGTACAGCCAGCTACGCCCTGGTGGATCGCTTACATTGAGCTTCCAACCATCGACCAGAGCTGCCTGGGTGGTGCCACTGCGCCAGAAAAGTGCCTCGTGAGGTGCGCCTGATGTTCGTCCCGTGGCGAAGGGCAGCAGGTCTACACCGTCCATTTTTCGGTCAGTGGGGAGGGTGGCTCCGGCAGCAGCTGCTGCGGTAGCGTATAAGTCGAAGTGATGCACGGGGTTTGCGTATTCCGATCCCGCCGCTATTTTCGCCGGCCATCTAGCGAAGAAGGGTACGTGGATGCCCCCTTCAAAGAGCGTGATTTTCCATCCTCTGAAAGGTTTGTTGACGTCTGGCAATCCAATGTAGCCGGCCGCGCCGTTGTCCGAGGAAAACAGTACGAGTGTGTTGTCATCCAGCCCGTTGCGCTTAAGCGCGTCCAGCACCTGCCCGACGCCCCGATCCAGGCTGCGTATCATCGCGGCATACACTCTTTCCCGGTGGTTTTCTATGTGTGACAAGGCGTCGTAGTCTTCGCGGGCTGCTTGCAGCGGAGTGTGCGGTGCCCAATGGGCGAGATAGAGAAAAAAGGGCCTATCTTTGTTCGCGTCGATAACTTTTACTGCCTGATCGGTGTAGTAGTCTGTCAGGTAGCGGTCCGGTTCAAAGGCTTTCGCGCCGTTGAAGGACGCGGCGAATCGCAGGGCTGCCCAGAGAAAGCGATCAATGGGGTCAAAATCCTGTTTTGAATTGACTACATCTGGATGGTCCTCGGGCAGATAAAGACCGCTAGCCATCAGTAGGCTTTCTTTAAAGCCCTGATCCTGCGGTGCCATGCCATTGGAACGTCCCAGGTGCCATTTGCCGATATGGGCGGTGTGGTAGCCCTTGTCCGCCAATAGTTCCGCCAGGCTAATCTCGGAGGCGGGCATACCCATGTGGTCGTAGTCGATATTCTGGGTGTCGGGGTAGGTGATGATCGGGCGCAGTCGTCCGGGATCCGGTGGGCCCATAGTGATCAGTTGCATCATGCCGGGGGGAGTGGGGGTAAATTCAAAACCGAATCGAGTGCCATAGCGGCCCGACATAATGGCGGCACGCGAGGGCGCGCAGGTGCCATTGGCGGCATAGCCATTGCGAAAGTTTACGCCTTCATTGGCAATGGAGTTGATGTTGGGTGTGGGCACAGTGCCTTGTGCAACTCCACCACCGCCTAAAGTGAGGTCATTCCAGCCAAGGTCGTCGGCGAGAATTAATACAATATTGGGTGGGCGATCGCCGGGCGCACGCCCCTGGCTATCGTCACCGGTTGACCAGGCAATTTCCTGATACGGCCCCACGGGCACTCTAAGTTTGGCCATCGCGCCTACGGCCTTCAGCACAATGGCCTCGCGATTGAGGTAGCCCAATACCCCGATGATCACGAGCCCCGCCAATAATATTTTCCCGGGGCTAGGGGTTTTTTTCATGACTGGGTCCCTGTTGCAGCGAGTTTCAGATATGCCGTCTCTCCAAAGTTGGATGAGGGGTCCAATTGGATAACGTGTTCGTAATACTGTCGCGTTTCTGTTTCATTGCCAAGCAGTTGATGTAGTTGAGCAAGGTAAAAGTTCCCGTACACCTGATAGACCACGCGCACAGCGGCGAAGGGAAATTCTGCGACCTCTTCGGTATCGGTGGCCAGCCGGGCCAACATTACCTCTAACTCAACAATGGCATCGGGAGCGCCGTTAATCGCGTCGGGGAAAAGCGTGTTGGCACGTGCGTGCAGGAGGGTGGCTTCCAATTTGTCGAATTGATCCTGTGGTTCTGCACTGGCCGGGTTTGAAAAAAGTTCCGATGCATCCTTCAGCAAATCTGTAGTGTCGGACATCCCACCCATTTTTGCCGCCTGCATGAGCATTGTGAGCAATCTCGCCTCCAGTGCTATGGAGTGTCGTGTATCAGAAGCCTCCAGTCTTTTCGCCCATTGCAGGGCCTTCTCCAAATTGTTTGCCATACCGTAGGCAAGACTCTTTACAGCTATGGCGACGTCATTGTCGTCGTCCAATTCCAGTGCAGCATCGGCGCAGGTCTGTGCTTTTTCGAAGTCAGTTAATAGTAGGCACGCACGACTGGCAACAAGCTTCGCTTCAAGAGTGCCTTTTTGTGTTTCAAGTGAGGCTATGAGAGTAGTCAGCTCTGCATCGGTATTGAAACGGGTGCGAAATACAGCGCTGGGAAAATAAATAGCATCATGCACCGTCGACAGAGCTTTTTCTGAATTATTGATGATGCGTTGAAACAGGACTCGTGCGTGATTGGTTTTTTCAGTGATCATCCAACGGTTGACGATTCTGTCGACCTCGGTGACGCTGGTAATGACGCTTTGGAAATCCAGTTCCGGGTGGGGGATAGCGATAAGGGCTTTTACCTCCAGCTCTGCAAGTTCACGTAGTTTCTCTCGGGCACTTTGGAAAAATGCTAAGGGTAATCCGGCATCTCGAGCTGCCCACAGCAGGCCTGCAACTTTCCTGTTTTCCTCATGGTCAGATGCTGAATCGGACCAGAGCTGGTGACGGATCAATTCCTGAATAAAATCTTGCGGGAAGGAGAGTGTGTCGCCGGGGTTGTCTGTGCTTGCTTCAAAGGGAATGATGTTGTCGTGCGCAGCTGCGCTGAATTTGTCTGAGAGTAATTCGATCTCAATGCTGTTGGGGTTGTAGCGTGCGCGCTCGAAAACAGCGGCGATGTCCCCCAGCGAGAGTTTGGTCTCTTCCTGAAACCTTAAGATCAGGCGGATAAGCTGAAGGTGCTGATTGCTGTACAGCGATAGGTTGGGTCGCGGCTTGTCAGCCTGAGGTAGCAGGTTGGCGCGCAGGTAATACTTGATCATGTCCCGGGAGACACCTGATTCCTCTACCAGCTCGGCCATGCGGTAGGTATCGTCGTTTTGCGGTAGAGCGGTTTTCGCCATTATTGGACTCTTGGGCCTGTTGGTTTTGATGTCGGCAGGCTAACCCCTGGCTTGGACAGGGTGCCAATCCTCTCGCGGAGCCTGACTGCGCAGCTTGTTTACAGCATACCATAGATAATTTGTTGACTCGCACAATGGATAATAATATTATCTATAAAATATTGATCAATCCCCACGGGGAGTAAGAGGAGTAGTTCATGGCAATGGCGCACGCATCTATGGAGTCAGGTACCCAGTCCAGAACGCCAGGTACTATTCAGGTGAGGAAGTTTGATACGCAGGCGACACAGCATGCCCCGGAGTACTATTTTGACAACGACCCGTTCAAAACACATTTCCTGAACGCACTGTCGGTGCTTTTCCCTGAAGGAGAACGTTTTTTCATTCGCTCTGTTCTGGCCTATCGTGACGAGATCACAGACCCCAAATTACTTGAAGAAATTCGTCAATTCTCTGCGCAGGAAGCGCAGCATACGCTGGTACACGAAGCGATGAATGATCTCGCTGCACGCCACGGCTATCCGGTAGAAAAACTGGATGCGATCAACGCGGTCATGCTGCGCAGGTTTAGTAAGAGAGGGAAAAAATTCCAGTTTGCGCGCAGGGCAGCACTGGCCATGACGGTCTGTATGGAACACTTCACTGCTATCCTTGCCTATCAGGTACTAACTAGCGGCGACGAACAGTTCAAGGGCCTGGACCCTTCTGTTAAAGCCTTATTTGAATGGCATGCGATTGAAGAAACGGAGCATAAGTCTGTTGCTTTCGATGTGTATCAGGCCACTGGTGGCGGTCCAGTGGCTTTGCGGTTTGCCATGCTGTGGTCAAGCTTCTTTTTTGTCTTCGGGGCGCTGGTCAACACCTCCGTACTCCTGTGGACAGATGGCAGTATCAGAAAGTGGTCCACCTGGAAGAGTGGGGCGCGGTATTTGTTTGGCCCTGACGAAGGCTTCTTGATCAAACCTTTTGGCGATTGGCTGGCATTCTTCAAGCCTGGTTTTCATCCCTGGAAGCAACATCAGGAGCTGGACACCGAAGCGGCACTAGCACCACTTGGGTCCTTCATTCTTTAGCCTGTTATTGATGCAGTTTCGAGAGATTTAGCGTAATGGACAGGCCCCTTGTGCTAGCGGACGGCCATCACAAATATTAGCCCCCCCCTCGGCTTTATTGCACGCCGGGGAGCCCTGCCGTAGCCTAGTCATTAATACAGTTGATAAATGCGCGCGACTTGCTATTGTGAGCCCTAGCGCAGAAGAATAGTCACAATCGACAATTGACGCGGCTGCCAGGCTTTGAACAACGAACAAACAAGTTTTACCAAGCTAGACACCAACCCAGACCGAGATGCTGGCGGCGAGCGTGTCGAGGAGGAGTTGGCGCTTCTTCTTTTGAAAAATGGCCGCGTCGGCGGTATAGCCGTAATACTTGGCTCCACTCTCGTGGCACCGGTTTTGGCCCCCTTAGAATCTGGTGGGCTGTACTACTTTTGGTTGGCCTGCATGATCAGCCTTGCCGTCGTGCGCATGCTACTGGTTCATCTGGACCTGAACAAGTCTGAGTCGGAAATTGACTGGCGCAGTGCTCGGTTCACCTATTTTGCACTGACCATTGCACTTGGCTTCGGCTGGGCTTCACTGCCCGTCCTCTTTATGGCCCTGCTGACTCCGGTCTCTCAATCCTTCATCTTGATAATGTTGTTGGGAACTTCCTCCGCGGCTATTCCTTTGCTTTCTACACATCGCCGACTTTATTACGCTTATGTTTTACCTTCGGTTGGTTCACTGGTTGTTATGTATGCTCTGTCAGGAAGCCCCTTAAGGCTTAGTTTGGCCGTAGTTACGGTAATATTTGGTGGGCTGATGTGCGTTGCAGTGAACAAAGTGCATAACGCCCTCCGTCAGGCCATGGTGCTGCGCTACGACAATCTCGACCTGATTGAATCGCTCAAAGCAGAAAAGCAAGCTAGCGATCTCCTCAATGTGCAGTTGATCGGTGAGAACTCAGCTAGACAAATTACGCAGCGTAATCTGGAGGCTAGCCGAGACGACCTGGAGGCCAAAGTTGCACGGCGAACACGGGATCTGGAAGAGGCGAAGAATACGGCAGAATTGGCGAGCACAGCGAAGAGTGATTTTCTCGCCACTATGAGTCACGAAATACGCACTCCGATGAACGGTATTATTGGAATGACCGAACTGTTAATGCTGGGGAAAATGGAACCGTCACAGCTTGAATACGTGCGTACCTGTAGAGATTCGGCAGTCAATTTGTTGTCTCTGATCAATGACATTCTTGACTTTAGCAAGATCGAGGCGGGGAGAGAGGACGTCTCGATACAGCCAATTCATCTACGCGAATTGGTTAAGGACTTGTTTAAGCCCTTCGCAGCGAATGCGAGTGAACGGGGTCTGGAGCTTACGCTCGAAATAGACGAGGGTTTGCCTGAGTGGGTCCAGGCCGATATAAAGCATCTGCGACAGGTGCTGATTAACCTGTTAGGCAACGCCATGAAATTTACCGAGCAGGGCGGTATAAGTCTCAAGGTGCTGGCTCAGTCTTCTCGGCTGTTGCGCTTTGAGGTAATTGATACTGGCCCAGGGATGGAGCCCGGCGTTCAAGACGAAATATTTCAGCCCTTTGTGCAGGGGCTTTCGTCCAGCCCTACAGAGCAAGCCGGCACTGGCTTAGGGCTCGCCATTTCCGCCCGACTTGTAAGGCTGATGGGTGGGGATATTGGTGTGGTGAGCGAGCCCCCAAATGGCGCACGATTTTGGTTCACTCTGCCTATCCAGAAAGTGCAAGCTCTTGGTGCGAAAGGGCTCAAGAAGGACAATGCTGTTATTGATCTGCTGAGCCTGAATCTGCTCGTTGCCGAAGACAATGAAGTGAACCAGTTAGTGTGTGAAGGCATGCTGGAAAAATTGGGCTGCACCTGCGACTTGGCCGCCAATGGAGAAGAGGCGGTGCAGCTTTGGAACAAGGGCACCTACGACGCCATTTTGATGGATTTGTCCATGCCGATAGTGGACGGCTTTACAGCCACAGCTAGAATACGCGAGATGGAGAATACTGTTCCAGGGGGTAGCTCAACTCCCATCATTGCTTTTACTGCCCATGCCTCTAAGAAAGATCGAGAGGAATGTCTGAGCAGCGGCATGAATGGGTTTGTGACTAAACCAATAACAATAGAGCAGCTCTATCAGGCACTGATAGAGGTCCTTTAGTACCCCGATATTGCCTGCGAACGCTTGGCAAAATAGATAGAAGATTGCGCACAAGGTAAGCAACCGATTTGATGGCCTAGGCACGGAGCTTATCCTGAAGCAGGCTGCAACACCTGCCGCTGAAGATTACGCCTCCTCTATTCAGGCGGTCTGGCAGAATCTAGTTTCTCTGGCTAATTAAGGAGCACGCAAACCGCCCATGGCAACGGTAGCCTCACATAGCGTTTTCCGCTGCTCTTTGTTTAAGTTGATGCTATTGCTATGCCTACCGGTTTCTTACGCGCAAGCCGAGGCGCTGGTTGTTTACACTTGGAAAGATTATTTTACTACCAATTTTGTAAAGCTGTTCGAGCAGGAAACCGGCCATACGCTGGATTTGAAATACTTTGACTCGGACTTGGAACGGGACACTAAGCTGTCAGATGATAAGGTCGACTTTGACCTTGTGATAACTGACGCCTATACGCTGGGAGCGTATTCCGAAACGGGTTTACTGCATCAGTTGTCGCCAGAGCAGTTCAGTAATTTTAAAAACCTGGATGTCCGCTGGCAGGATACCTGCGGTGATTTGGGCGTGCCTTTGTTCTGGGGCGGAGTTGGCATTTCTTATCGAACCTCTCAGGTTAGTGCGCCTGTAGATTCCTGGAATCAACTGATGTTTCCAGAAGCGGCTCTGTCAGGGCGCGTCTCAATGCTCTACGACACCTATGACGTGCTGATACCGGCACTCAAATTGTTGGATTATTCGGCTAATACCAGCGATGTTCGCGAGCTAAAGCAGGCCTACAAGCTGCTACAGGATCAACAGCCCCATGTGCTTGACTATGTAAGCGCATATCGTGTGCTGGTAACGAGCTCTAGGGGGAAAGACCTGGCCATGGCCCAATCCTATTCGGGTGACCAATTGCGGCTTGTCGAGCATACCGGGCACGAGGACTGGAATTTTGTCTTCCCTAAGGAGGGGACCGTCACCTGGGCAGATTGTATGTCGATCAAGATGAGCTCCAATTCCGCACCCGCTGTGATTGAATTAATTAACTTTATTTTGGACCCGCAGATATCCGCGTCACTGTCCCAGGAAATCCGTATCGCCACACCGAACAAATCAGCCTTGGAGTTGGCCGATCCCGGTTACCGGGACGACCCCGCAATTTTTATGACAGAGGCGATCCTTCAGAGAACAGTGGGGCAGTTAGGTCGTGCCGCAGATATTCAGGCGATCCGCAATAAAATTCTGCTGTCACTGAAGAAGCAAAAGTGAAACGCCAGGCTACGGTATTTGACGGCCTCTTCTGCGGTTTGGTGCGTGGTGCCAAGTTCCTAAGAAGCCTCTATTCATGTAGTATCAAAACACAAGAAAAATAGTGAGTGCCGCGATGCGAGCTATAGTCGGAAATGTTATTCCTCGCCACTTTTTGAAGCAACTGGCGTTGCTGCTGTGGGTTCCTCTGTCCCCGGCAATGGCTGCAGACCTTATTATTTATACTTGGGATGATTACATTACCGAGAGTCTGGTGAGTCAGTTCGAGCAGCAGACTGGTCACACGCTGAAGTTCAAGTATTTTCAATCTGATCTGGAACGCGATACCAATATTTCTGATGCCGCTGTGGAGTTCGACATTGCGATAACGGATGCTTACACGCTGCAGGGCTTTGAGAATAGCGGATTTTTCGGAGATATTGATAAGGGCTTGTACACCAACCACAAGCACTTGGCGTCCCGCTGGCGCGACACCTGCGGGCCCCAGGGAGTGCCTTTTTTTTGGGGAGGTGTAGGAATAGCCTATCGAGCTAGCCAGATTATTGTGCCAGTGGATTCCTGGGGTCAGCTGCTAGTCCCTGAACCTGCTCTGCGCGGGCGCATCACAATGCTTTATGACACTTTTGATCTGCTGCTGCCGCCACTAAAAATGCTGGGTTATTCGGGGAACACCGTAGAGGCGGATGAGTTAAAGCAGGCCTATAACTTACTGCAAAAGCAGCAAGATTATGTAGCGGACTATACCAGTTCCTATGGTGCAGTGGTGTCGCTACCCCAAGGCAATGAGCTGGCCATGGTTCAGGCCCATTCGGGCGATCAATTGATCCTTGCTGATCTCACTGGTCATGAAGACTGGAAGTTTGTATACCCCAAGGAGGGCACCAGTATCTGGATGGACTGTATTTCTATAAGCGCTAGCATCAGGTCTCTGTCGGCAGCCTATGAATTAGTGGAGTTTTTGTTGGACCCCGCGGTCGCGGCGCAGCTTGCAGAGGAGATTGATATCGCATCTCCTAACGAGTCAGCGCTGGCACTTGTTGGCCCACAGTACCTCAATGACACCTCTATTTTTATTCCCGAGGCTGTTCTTGAGTTAACAGAAGAGCAGCGCGATCGCTCGATTGATATTCAAGCTATTCGCAACAAAGTATTGCTGTCATTGAAGAACAAAAAGTGAATATTCAAACCAGAGCTTTCGTCAGTATCTTCCCCGTGGTGGTGGTCTGCCTGGCGGTGTTGGGCATTTTTGGCAATTCGGTTCTCGAAGAAGCGATGCGCGAGACGCAGCTTAACGGTGCGAGAAGCAATATTGAAAACCTCAGCGAACACTTATCATCAACCTTGCGCGTGTCTCAAGAGGACGCGCGCTATCTGTCGACTTCCCTGGAGTTACAAAACTTTGTTGGCGAGAAAAACTCCCGTATTCGCGGCTATCAGGTGCAGTACAAATTGCATCAAGCGCTGGAGAGTTATCTGGTTGGGGATAGGCCTTATACCTACATGTCAATCTTTGACTTCGAGGGCAATAGGCTTGCCGGCGTCAACTCTATGGATGATCCATTTTTCGAGGGTCATGAAGAAGATGCCGCACTTGTCGGTAGAGCGCTGAGCCAGCACGAGTCCGTCTATACAGAAATGGTGGCGGAAAAAATGGGCCAACAAAGCGTTCTTGAATACAAAGTGATTGTTGCCTTCGGTCCGAATGGCATCAGCAAAATTGCAGGCGGTAAGGAGGATTACTATCTCCTGCTGACTGTCGATATCAGCGGTGTGTTACCCCTGCCTGACGCCTTTCTTTCCCGCTATGGGTATGGATACAATGTGGTCGACCCAGTAGGTCAACTAGTGCTCCCTAACGACGCTTTGCAAGCTAAAAACCTGGGCGAACTGTTACAACGCAATAACGCGGGTAAGCACTCTTCCGCGCGGGTTGAAGCGATAGAGCTGGAGGGGCGCGGCTTCACCATCATGTCACGCAATGTGGAGGGGCTGCGCTTTCTACTGCTCATTTCCGAGCACAGTATTCTTCAGGCTTCGGCCGAATTCAGGCGAACGTCACTATTAGCAACTTTGTTTGGCATTATTCTGATTGCTCTGTTTCTGTCTCTGGTTATTGACAGATCCATTATCCTTCCCATACGCCGACTGAAAGCCTCAGTTGATCGAAAATCCTCCGTGCCTAGCCGGCTCCGTAGGACTATGCACGGCAAGAATGAACTCGAACAGCTGGACTATGCCTATGGCGATCTGCTCAGGGATACCGAGCTGCACAACGAAACATTGGAAATGATGGTTGAGGAGCGCACTCGGGAAATGTCTATAGCGCTGGAAAGAGCCAAAGGCTATGACAAAGCCAAGTCGCAGTTTCTGGCCAATATGAGCCACGAGATTCGTACACCAATGAATGGCATTGTCGGCATGCTGGATTTGCTTAAGGACACCGGCCTGGACGAGAAGCAGGCGCGCTACGCGCAGCATATCAGTACCTCTGCGAAGCATCTGTTGGAGATTGTAAACGACATTCTGGATTCTTCCAAAATTGAAGCAGGGCAACTTCGGTTGGAGGAAAGTAGCTTCAGCCTCGATACTCTGTTGCAGGAGACGGTACAGTTCTATGCTGAGGTGGCATCGCGCAAGGGTCTCTCGCTTAGCATGGAGGACTCCACCAGCATTGACGGGCCTTTACTGGGAGATCCGGGGCGGCTCAGACAGGTGCTAGTTAACCTGATGGACAATGCCATTAAATTCACTGAGCAAGGCAAGATTACAGTGAGAGTGGAGCAACTGGAAGAACGGCGCGGCAAGGTAGTGCTGGGATTCTCTGTAACTGACACGGGTATAGGCATTGATAACTCGGTTCGCCACAAAATATTTGAGTCTTTTTCACAGGCTGATTCGTCAAATTCGCGGCGTTACGGCGGTACCGGTCTTGGCTTGACCATTTCTCGCCAGTTGGCGGCGATGATGGGCGGTAGACTGTCGTTAGACAGCTCCGCTGGGAAGGGCAGTACTTTCCGTTTTACCGCGACATTTGGTAAGCCCGATGCCGACACGAGTACTGAGGGAGAGGAAAGGCCCTCGGTAGCGGCGCTGAGCGCAGGCAAGGACCTGGATTTATCCGGTAAGTTGATTCTTCTTTGCGAGGACAATGAGGTTAATCAGTTGGCCACGCAGATTGTGCTCGAAACTTTGGGTTGTAAGGTTGCTATAGCCGGCGATGGGCAGAGCGCTCTGGACTTGTTCACTAACAATCGCTTTGACTTAATTCTGATGGATTGCAGAATGCCCATCATGGATGGCTTTGATGCCTCCAGAGCAATTCGCGCACTTGAAGCACAGGAAGGCCTGAACAGGCGCGTACCGATATTAGCCATTACAGCAAACGCTATGAAAGAAGATCGTGACCGCTGCCTGCAAGCGGGCATGGATGATTACCTCAGTAAACCCTTTGCACGCGATCAGTTGCGAGCCATTCTCAATATTCATTTGGTCCCAAGTGACAACGAGGCTAACAGCTAGGCCGTTCTGGCCCATAGCTTTGCCCTCTACCCTTGGGCATAATGCCCCTAGATCACAGCGTACAGGCTAGTAAACCCACCCATGTACCACCAATACTTCGGATTGACTGAAGCCCCTTTCTCAATAGCGGTGAATCCCCGCTATTTGTATATGAGTGACCGGCACAGGGATGCTTTGGCGCATTTACTCTATGGCGTGGGCGCTGGTGGTGGATTTATTTTGCTAACGGGCGAAGTTGGCACAGGCAAAACCACTATCAATCGCTGCCTGCTGGAGCAACTGCCGCAAAACACCGATATAGCCATTATTCTCAACCCCGCCCTAAACGCCATGGAATTGCTTGCCAGTGCCTGCGATGAGTTTGGTATTGATTACGATCCTGATAAGCATACGCTCAAAACACTGACCGACCAGCTGCACAAGTACTTGCTGGAAAATCACAATCGTGGCCGCAAGACAGTGTTACTGATTGACGAGGCACAGCATCTGGACTTCGATGTGCTGGAACAAATTAGGCTGCTCACCAACCTGGAAACAAATAGTGAGAAACTGCTGCAAATCATTCTCATTGGGCAACCTGAGTTATCGCAAATGTTGGCGCGGCCTGAATTACGACAGCTCAATCAGCGCATAACAGCGCGTTATAATTTAGAACCCCTCAATTTGAATGAAACCAGCGCCTACATTCAACACCGCCTGCAAGTGGCGGGAATGAGCCCCGAGCGGGAGATTTTCCCAGCGGGGGTGGTAAGAGGGATTCACAAAAAGACGCGTGGAATCCCCAGACTAATCAATGTGCTTTGTGATCGTATTTTACTGGGCGCCTACGGCCGCAATACTACGCGCGCAGACAATGCCATGCTGAAGATAGCAGTGCGGGAAGTACTTGGTGAGCCCATCGCAAAGTCTCGAAGCTGGACACGGGTGGCTCTAGTGAGTGCTGCTGTATTGGTAGGCGCAGGCAGCTGGTGGTGGCTTGGGAATGAGGCTGGGCAGCAATCTATTCAATCCGTACAGTTACCGATGTCAGTGGAGGCGATTGGGGTTGATAGTGGCGCCGCGGAAGAAACAGTATTGGTGCCAGAATATCGGGTTGAAATACCACAGGCGCAAGTGCCTCAGCCACAGACTGATATAGCACTGCCTGAAACGGATGTTCTGAGCGCTGCCTTACTGCCACCGGGAAGCGCGATGTCCAAATTGTGGCTGGCGTATGGTGCCCGGGATGCCCCCGCTGTGCAGTGCCCGCGCGCACAGCACGACGGTATCGCCTGCTTGCAGGCCGAGGCGCTAACCTGGGATGAGTTGGCTGACTTCGATCGCCCATTAGTGTTGGATATGGTGACGCCTGATCGATTTTCGGCGCAGGTGCTGTTGCTGGGTTTTCAAGGTGATCTTGCCTGGGTGTTGGCGGGCGATGTGGTTCGTCAGATAAGCCTGATCGAACTTGCACCGGGCTGGACTGGCGGCTACCGCTTTTTGTGGCACCCGCCCGCCGGTTTTGAACATGCTCTGGCACTGGAGGATGATAGCCCGGTAGTGGCGCAGCTGGCTCTTTTGTTTGCCCGGTTGGATGGGCGGGAACAGCCGCTTTCTGGCCAGCGCTTCAGCAGTGAATTACAAATGCGCGTGCGCCTGTTCCAACAGCAATTCGGGCTGGCAGACGATGGTGTGGTCGGCGTACAAACGATACTCAAATTAAACGAACAACTCGGAATTGACGCGACCGCTGAAGACCTTAGAAACCTGTTTGCAGAAAATACGGAGAGTCACGTCATCAATGAATAAGACAAGCTTAGAAAAGTATCCGGTGCTGGCAGAGGAGGGCAATAGTAAGTGTCGCTAATCCTTGATGCACTCAATCGCTCCCGACAGGAGACAGACTCGGTACCCAATCTTGCAACCGCACATGCACCGGCACAAGCGTCCCCAGACTTGCGGGGTTATCTTCCGTGGGCAGCGTTGGCCGTCGCGGTGCTATTGATTGCGTGGCTGCTGCTTGATCGCGGCAACGGTGAAGCCGTATCCGATGCAGGGATAGTGGCCCCGGTAGCCCAATTGTCCCAGAATGTGGGCAGCGCAGCAGCGGATGTCACGGCGAAACTAAAATCTCGAGCAGCCGCACAA
Organism: Halioglobus sp.; assembly: GCA_047611225.1. Lineage (GTDB taxonomy): Bacteria > Pseudomonadota > Gammaproteobacteria > Pseudomonadales > Halieaceae > Marimicrobium. The sequence goes on along the minus strand of JBLFWP010000003.1, from coordinate 66,626 downwards.
CGTGAAAGTAAGGCGTTGGCGCAAGCGCCGCCAGCACGGGCTAATCCTGCAGAGTCAGGAAAGGCTATTCAATCAGAAAAATCTGCGGAGCAATTGCGGGCTCAGGTAGCCATTGCAGTGGAGGCTGCATCCGCTAAAAATAAGTCTTCGGCGAGTTCCGGGTCCAAAGTGCAGACGAAGGCTGACGCTGATGCTGTAGCTGCCTTGTATCAGAAGCGCGATCCGACGCAAGCAACAGTTACTGTAGAGACAGCTGGTGCCGAGAAAATACTGCCCATCGAAACACAGAGAAAGATTGCGGTTAAGCCCACCTCAGAGCAATCTGAAGAGCCGCTGGATATCGAGAAGATATTGCAGATGGCGAAAGAAGAAGCGGGAAGTAAAAATATGGTGGAGCACCCAGCCCCCTTTATTTCTAGCTTGTCTCAGTATGTGAAAGACGGTATCCCTACCATCCTCTATCAACAGCACGATTACGCGAATGCAGGCGCGCGTTCCTCAGTGATGCTCAACGGCAAGAGTTTACGAGTGGGAGGTAGCCCGGGTTCGAGTGTAAAGGTTGATGAAATACTGCCTGATTCAGTTGTCCTCAGTCACGGGGGAACGCAGTTCCGTTTGCGTGCACTCAATAGCTGGGTTAATTTATAGTTCAGTTAATTACTTCGTGGAAAACAGTGCGGCGTGCGATGGCACTGAAGTAGTTTACAGGCGGTTTTTAAACAGCCTCCAAACTGCCTCACTGAAAAAGTGCTCATCCTATTTGCAAGAATCCAGCCCAGTAGCGTCAGCTCAGCTGGGCTTCACTTACTGCAGGCCAAGATAGTCGCGAACGATGTCGAATATCTGCGGCTGTTGTATAAACGCAGGCACTCTTCCTACAGCCTCTGAGTTGGCGAATAGGGGAACCGCGGCTCCGGTGTGTTCCTCTACAAAAAAATTGGTGGTGGCGTAGTTGATAGCCATAACACTTCCCTCAGCTGTAATTACTTGCGCCAACTTGCCCGGAGTGTAGAGCGGAATCGGGTAGGCTGCGAAGAGGCTTGTGACAGGAATAATTTGAGCAGCTTGTGAATGGTCTGCGGTAACCAGTATAAGCGTGCGCGGATGCTGTTCGGCAAAGGCCAGAGCACTGGCAAGCGCCTCTTCCAGCTGTGCTACCTCGCCGATAGAACCGCAGGGCTTGCGCTCGTGAGCCTGCTTATCAATTGACGCGGACTCAACCATCAGAAAAAATCCTGCATCATTTTTATGGCTTAGTTGAGTCAATGCGGTGTCAGTCATTTGTTTCAAGCTGGGCACAGCGGCATGTGCGGGGTTGGGCTCACAGGTCATTGCTGCCGGCATTGTGACGTCGCCCAGATAGCGATGCACAGAGTGCAATAGGCTGGTCTCGGGTTCTTGGGCTGCGCGTCCATCTTCTCCCTGTAGCCGCACCGGCATGGTGCTGGTAGAAAACAGCCCCAGTAGTCTGTTGTCTGGTTCAGCACTGATCAGCTCAACGTTGGTTTCGAGCAACTGGAAACCGTTTCGCTGGGCCAGCGCTGCCACGCTTTCTTCGCCGCCGGGAGTCATAGGCGAGAAGTGTTTGCGGCCGCCTCCCAGAATGACATGCAGGCTGGAATTAGCCAGCTGCTCAGAAATAGAACCTTTACCTCCATTCGCTTTGAGATCTTCAGAGCAATCACCCAGATAGATGTCGTTCATGGTGACATCGATCATTGAATCAGGATTTTCACACAGGCGGAAATTGATATGCGATGCAAAGGCTGCCGGTGTGGCATCGGTAACACTGGCGGTAGTGACGAGCCCACTACGCAGTCCTGACGCCGTCGCCAGCTCGACAATGGTTGTCAGATCTACATCCCGCCCGGCGCTGGTGCTGATACGGCCACGGCTAGTGACCTCTCCGGTGGCCATGCTGGTGGCTGTATTGGCCGAGTCAGCGACGTAGATCGCTTCACTCTTGTTGTTGTCCGCCACGGACAGCACCTGAACGGCGCCACGTAGTGGCATGTCATCCAACAGCAGCCTGCCCTTAGCTCCCTTCAGGTAGTTGCGGGCAATGGTGATTTGCTGTTCATCCATGCCGTCGCCAATAATCAGGATGACGTTGCGCGTAGCCTGGGTATCTTCTGCAGCGAATGTTGTGGAGTCCTGCGCGAAAAGACCGGAGGAGGGGAGTAACAGGCTGGCCAGCAGACAGTGGAAATATTGTTTCATAGTGAGGGTTCCAGAGGGCGAATTCTAATGCGCGTATTGGTAACACAGGGCCCCATTTGATGCACGAAAAAGCCTCAGATGAACTTGCGCGCACCATTATAGAGCAGGTTTGCCCCAAAAACAGGCACCATTTTTTTTTGCCTTTGGCGCAGACCAAACCGGTTAACCTTTGCACCTCAATGTGGCAGGATGCGCCTTCGATCTAGTTTCCCTGGATTTGGAAACAGTCTTTTAGTCCCCGAATAGTGGTCAATAATAGGGGCAACGAATAAGAGAGGAAGCCCAATGAAAATGATGACTGCCATTATCAAGCCCTTCAAACTGGATGAAGTACGCGACGCGTTGCAACAGATCGGTATTACCGGCATGACGGTTGAGGAAGTAAAAGGTTACGGCCGGCAAAAGGGCCACACTGAACTCTATCGCGGCGCGGAATATGTTGTGGAATTCCAACCTAAAGTGAAATTTCAAATTGCTATTAGCGATGATCAGGTGGATGCGGCAATCGACGCTATTTGCGGTGCTGCGGCGACGGGAAAAATCGGAGACGGGAAAATATTTGTGAGCCCGCTGGAACAGAGCATCCGGATTCGCACTGGCGAAACTGGTGAGGAGGCACTGTAGCAATGAAAACATCCTTCAAACTGCTATCCACTACAGCGCTATTTACGCTAGCTATGTTTGCGTCCGCTGGCGCCAGTGCGGACGAAATCAACCAGGCAGATACAGCCTGGATTTTGACCTCTACCGCCCTCGTATTATTTATGACCATTCCCGGTTTGTCTTTGTTTTATGCCGGGCTGGTTCGAGTTAAAAACGTGTTGTCGGTACTGATGCAGTGTTTTGCGCTGACTTGTCTGATGTCGCTGGTCTGGTTCGTGGTTGGCTACACCATTGCCTTTGGCAGTGATGGTGTGGAGCAGGGTCAGTTCATAGGTGATTTTGGTAACGTTCTGTTTGCCAGTATGACCATAGACAGTATGAACGGGACTATCCCCGCTTCGCTATTTGCCATGTTCCAAATGACATTTGCCATCATCACACCTGCTTTGATCGTAGGTGGTTTCGCTGAACGTATGCGCTTTTCTGCGATGCTGCTGTTCAGCACTATCTGGATGATATTTGTGTACTCGCCTATTTGTCATTGGGTCTGGGGCGGTGGCTGGTTAGGCGAGATGGGTCTGCAGGATTTTGCTGGCGGTACTGTCGTTCACATTACTGCAGCGTCAGCGGCACTAGTTTGTGCCATCGTTATGGGGCCTCGTAAGGGTTTTGGAACAACGGCGATGCCGCCACACAACCTCACTATGACAGTGACGGGGGCAGGTATGCTGTGGGTGGGTTGGTTTGGCTTCAATGCAGGTTCTGCGTTGGCTTCAGATAACAGTGCGGCCATGGCTATGTTAGTCACCCATATGTCAGCGGCCTGTGGCGCGTTGGCCTGGATGGCGATGGAATGGATTCGCCACGGTAAGCCTTCGGTATTGGGTATTGTGACTGGCATGGTGGCAGGGCTCGGTACGATTACACCGGCTTCCGGATCTGTTGGCCCAGCGGGGGCGGTTGTTATTGGTCTCAGCGCTGGTGTGGTCTGTTACTTCGCTACCAACTACCTTAAAAATGTCCTGAAGGTAGACGACAGTCTTGATGTATTCCCTGTGCACGGCGTGGGCGGTGCTCTGGGTACCATTCTTGCGGGAGTGTTCTGTTCCACGCAACTGGGTATCTTCAGCGGTAATGGTTTTTCAGATGGTATTAGCAGTATTGGCGGTCAGTTGATGGTGCAGGGTACCGGCGTGGTAGCAACTCTTGGTTATACGGTGCTGGGCACTTTTATCATTCTCAAGGTTGTGGACATGATGGTCGGTCTGCGGGTTGATACCGACGAAGAAACTCAGGGCCTTGATCTGGTACTACACGACGAGCGCGGTTACGATCTGTAGAGCTTGGATTGTTTCTCTAAAGGTCACCTTGCGGTGGCCTTTTTTATTGGGAGGTTCCGATTGTGGGTCAGTCTGTAGATGAAGGAAGCGCCTGGCAGCATCACTACGCTACGATAAATGGCATTCGGATGCACTATGTCGAGCAGGGGCAGGGCATACCGGTAGTGCTATGTCATGGCTTCCCGCACCTATGGTATAGCTGGCACAGGCAGATAACAGCGCTTGCTGAGGCCGGTTATCGGGTTATAGCACCGGATATGCGCGGTATGGGTCAAACCGAGGGACCAGCCGAGCCTGAGGCCTACGACATCGATCACATCACCGGTGATCTGCTGGGCCTGTTGGATCATATAGGTGAAGAGAGAGCCATCTTTGCCGGCCTGGATTTCGGGGCCTTTGCCATTTACGACCTGGCCCTGCGTCACCCCCAGCGGGTGGTGGCGGTGATAGGTCTGGAGAATCCAGCTGCGCCGCATAATCCGGAGGAATCCCCGCTCACCGAGTATCAGCGAATGGGCGAAGCGCACTTCATGCATATCGAGTACTTTCGAGTGCCGCCGCGAGCCGACGAAGATCTGGCAGCCCAGCCGCGTTTATTCTTGCAGAAGGTGTTTCACACCTTAAGCGGTGCGGGTAACTACTTCGATGTATTTAATTATCCACCGGAAGCGTCCTATATAGAGGCCATGTCAGAGCCGCCACCTTTGCCCTGGTCCTGGTTGTCGCAGGCGGAGCTGGATTATTTTGTTGAGCAATACGATGAGAGTGGCTTCACCGGGGGACTGAACTGGTATCGCTCCTTCGATTTAAAATGGCAGCAACGTAAACCCTTCGAAGAAGTGGAGAGTGCAGTTCCTGCCTATTTCCTTGGCAGTGAGCACGATGTAGATCTGGAAGGGTTTCATGGAGATGACCCCATAGGATTAATGCGGGCTATTTTCCCCGATCTACGAGAGGTGCGCATCATTCCAGGTGCAGGGCATATGGTGCAGCTGGAAGCTTCCGCTGCGGTGAATGAGATTTTGCTGGATTACCTCGCGGATATTACCGCCAAAGCCTGAAACCATTTCCCCACTGGCTGATTAACCCGGCTCGTACCAAATCGGTGAGGTCCAGGCGCGCTCCTGAATTCGCCAGGGCAGCCTTGGGTCACGGCAGCTCGCCGGACGTTCCTCTTCGGGTAGCGAGAGACAATCGTAGCGGCTCCATCTACAGCTGGGATTCTCTAATACTCGGGTGTAATACACAGCAGGCACAGCTGCATCAAAGTCCGGGTCTCGCCAACTGGCGCACAATTGTGAAAAGCCTCGCCCGGAAACGGCGCACGTTTGCTTGTCGACACTCGCTTCATCCGCTGATGCACCGGCGACATCGTAGATTGCCTGATGTGTCTGGCCTTTTTCGTCTATCCAGCCTTTGATAATTTGAATGCGTTGCAGGAGGTTGCTGCCGTCCCGCGGGTCGCGGTTGGCGCTGGCGATGAACACAGGGCTCTGCTCTTTGGCTGTAGGGTCTTGAACCAAGTCCGATCCCATAGTGACACCATCGCGGTAGGCGCTTTGCAGATAGTTAGCTTGCTGGCACAAGTCTTCCTCCAGATCCCATCCGGCAAAAAAGCGCGGTGAAATACGCGGCCCACTGGTACCGAAAGTTTCGCGGTTATGCATGGCAGTAAAAAGTGCATCGCGGCTGTTTTCTTCGGCGTAGACACCGGCGATACCCCCTGGGTTATATCGAACCGGCGATCCTGTGGCTATATCCCCGGGAACTTCCACTTTGCCCAACAGACGGCTTTGCACTTCTCTATCGTTACCGTGAGAACCCTGATGGCCTTTTTCCAGGCCCACGGCGGGTGCGCCGATGTGGGTGTCTGATGCTGCGACTATTCCCAGTTTAAAGGGATTCACGCCGAGTTTGTTTTTCTCGGCAAGGCCTGCTGTTAGCGCATAGCGCACGAAGCTGTAGCGCGAGACACAGCCTTTGAGCATCATGCCTGCGCTGCCAATATCCTCGCCGCAATCTTCGATCTCCTCTGCGGCCGGGCGTAGTTTCTCGAAATCACAGAGTTCGTCTGCCGTACCAAATACCGAGGCGATGCCGTTGCGGCACTCTGAGTCACCCTTAACTTGCATCATCTCCGCCAGGGGCTCCACCTTGGCACGCAGTTCCGCATAGGCCTTTTGTTGCGCCAGCGGTATATCCAGGTTGGAGTAGGGGAACCACATACGGCCGCTGCTCCAATTACTGTTGTGTGGAATCGCCAGCGCATCGCATTGGTCGTTCCCGGATATACAGACGTTATCTAACCAGGTCCAGAGCTCTTCCGGAGTTTGTGCATCTTTGGCGCTAAGCGCTTCTTGGGGCACGGTGCTCGTCTTGAAGATCACATTGCGGTGCAAGTTACTGGCCTGCTCGGCCAGAGTGTATTCGTAGGCGTGAAAGGTGGAGAACTCGCAATTGGAACTGAGATCCTGCCATGCCTGCGTACTTTTTTGATTTTCCCGCCACACTTGCGCGGCCATGTCGCGGCATAGGGCACCGTTTTCGCCACACACGCGTATCGACCGATCCTGCCCATAGATGGCAAAGCTGACCAGACGAACAAGCGACTGTAAGTGATCATCCACTGGCAGTTTAATATCGCCACGGTACAGGCGGCAGGAGAGTGCGCCGTAGGCGGGATCGGCTTCGTCGTAACACAGACGCCGCTCACCCAGAGCCTCAGCGTGATCAGTGACCGCCATGAAATCCAAGGGCGAGCTGATCGTCAGTAGAGGTGCTTCAAACTGCGCAGGGTCGCCACTCAAGCGCAGTGGTAGTGCCTTGCCTCTGGCAAAGCTGTAGGCCTCATCCACTGTCGTCATAGTGCCGAAAGCAGTGGCGTCGTAGGAGGCGGCGGTGTGCACGTGTAGTGCGCCAAAGAAGGCTTTCTTTTGTGGGAACTGTTGCTCGCAACCTTGCTGGGTCTGCGATGCGTCATTCAGCGACTGCACTGCCACCTCATTCCAGGGTTTTCCAGTAGTGGCTCCATCTTGCACGCGGGCAAATTCGAATCGCAACCAGAGGGTGGCAACGCAAGCTATAAGGATGCAAACAAGGGCAATAGTGAGCGTAGCTTTGAACAGGCTCTTGGCCAAAGACATAATAATATCCACGGGATTGAAGGCAGAACATATCCTAGCGCAGTCGTTGGGGCGGTAACAGCAGCTCGCTGGCCAATGAGGGATCCTGACTCTGGCACTTGAGGGCGCGCTAGGTAAAAAAAGGATTCTGATCAGAACAGAATGGGTCTACACTGTTTGCTGTCGGCAGTGCGGGTTCTCCTGGGGTGCGGACAGGTCCAAGTGTCCGCTATTGAAAAATATAGGGGTGGTACGATGGATAATAGCGAAATAATTGTGCAGTTAGCCCGCCGTATGGGTAGTGATGAGGATGTGGCCGCTTTGTGGTTGGAAGCTGCGCTGGATATTCTTCACCAGCAAGTCATAGACGAAAGGTTTGAGCCGGCAGGTTCACCGCCTGAGTCCATCACGACTTCTGATGAGCCCTTAGCTTCCGTTAAGGAGCCCTTAGCCACTTCAAAAGAGCCCCCGGCCGATTCGGATAAAATCTCAGCCCCTACTGAAGAGTACATCGCTCTGGGTGACGGCAGCCCCCTGGCTGTTCACGAAGAGATAGATGACAGTGCCTATGAAATGCAGCCCTTCCCGTCCTTGTCGCCCTCACTGGCGGCCGGGTCCGACGCCAGCAACTACACTAGCGCGCCTACCGCACACTCACAGATAGATGACAGTGCCTACAACATGTCGCCCGCAGCTGCGGAGTTTGATGAAATTACAGCCGCTCAAGCCACCATATTAGAAACGGATGATAGCGTTTACAGTGAAGTGCCGGAGGACCATACTGAGATAGGGAGTGGTGCAATAGCGGCGATGGAGATAGAGTCAGCGCCTGTAGCCGAAGCTCCAGAGGCACGCACACCGGCCCCTCCACCCCAGCTACAATCCCTACCCTTTACTAGCCCAAGTCGTACTATTCTTCGTTCGGGCACCGCCACCACGACGCTCTCAGTCGATGTGGATACTATTAATATAGACAACTACCCATTTCGTGTGGGGCGCGAAACGCGCAACCTTTCATTGGAGTCGATTCCCGGATTGATAGAGCGTCGAGGTGACGCGGTTCGAACTAACAATGATCTTTATGTCAGGGATATGGCCAGGCCTCTCAATGTATCCAGAGAGCATTTCCAGATAGAGAAGAGTGAGCAGGGTGGTTTCGCGTTGGTCGATCGAGGCAGTGCATGCGGCACTATAGTGGGCGAGCTCATGATAGGCGGAAATTACATCGGTGGCCGTTGCCCTTTGAAATACGGGGATGCTATTACAGTGGGAACGCCTGAATCATCCATTGTGTTTGAGTTTGTTCAGCACTGAAGACGGCCCCGATTGAATCTTTCAGCTTCTCAACCGAGTGTCCAATCGGGCTAGCAAGCTCCCGCCTTAATCTGTGTTCAGGCGTACCCGTCCCCAGGGTGTGCCGTAATGAATTCGCCCATCCATATCAATCAAAGTACCAGCGAACATCACGTTGTAGCGCTGCCCGCCAATCACATAATGGAATCGGCTCTCGCCGGTATCCCAGTCCAGTGCTTCCAGCGTCCATTGATTCTCGCGGGCACCAATCAGGTAGGCGGTGTTGGAGCCCACGCCCACTATGGGCACGGTGCTGGGTGAGCTGATTTCTGTATTGACCCAGCTCTCGCTCAGAGTGCGGCTTTCCGTAGCCCATGCAAATTTTTGCACACCATAGGGTTGGTGCCTTTGGTTGCTGCCCAGATAGCTGATTAAAAGCGATGCTGCTCGTCCGGGCAGGTACCAGGGGATATTTCGCGGGTGATTGTTGACCACCATTGCGCCGTATCCAGCCACCACTACAGACTGCTCTGACTGAATGTCGGTCAGGGAGTCATCGCCCATGGTGACGGCTGCTTGGCCGGCAATTCTGCGGTCTGGTGCGTCTGCCAATTGCTTCCAGTCTTTGGGGATGCCGTTGCGCCAGAACAACACCACATTCATCTGTAGTTGCCCGTCAGTGATGACTACGAATTGATCTTCGCTGCCAAAACCCATTAGTGAAGGCGTAGCGCCGGTGCCGTGACCCCAGTCATTGAGATACTCTGCCGTCCATGCGCCGTCAGCTTCATCGGTGCTTAGACCATTGCCCGTCCAGACCACCTTGTGCATATGTTGCTGTGAGGCGATGTAGATACCTCCAGCAGCATCCAGCGCGTAGGCGTTGCGAATCCAGCCGTATCCTGTGGACTGGGTGGCCTTCCCTTCGGCACCTTCGCTGTGTTTCAGACGAGTAAGATAATGCTGTTTGAAGTCTCTACTCATGGCCGCTATATAGCCGTGTTCAGTGGCGACAATGAGCCAGCCATCGTAGGTCATGGACAGACCCATGATGGGTCCCGTGGCTTCGGGAGGTAGTTGGAATTCGCGTAACTTCACAATAGGCGAGCGATGGTCCTGCGGGTCGGCATCGCCGTAGGCGGTGAGGAGGCCGGATTTGTTGCCCACGTAGTAGGTGTGGTCCTTGTCCAGAACGGTGTAGAGATTGGAGAGGTTGGTCAGTTTTTTAGCTTCGCCAAAGGCGTTATAGAGCGCCGAAACACCCTCATTTCTCTTATCGAAACTCGCTATGGACTTGTCGGCCTGCTCTGCTGTGAATACCTGCGCGCCTGGGAAAAAATACTCTGCGACGATTTCATGGCTGTCGTAGTCCAGCTTAACGATACGATCAATCCCGTTGCCCCAGAACACGCGTTTGCCGCCGGGGTATTCACCGGAGGTGGAGATGCCAAAAAAACCTGGGCCGGTATGGACGTATTGGATTTCGTCCTGGGAGAGCTGGCGGCTTGGTCCTGCGGGGCCGGCTTGGGGCAGGGCGTCCTGTTGTGCGGGGTCGGCATGAGCCATGGCGTAATTGGAATCTGCCAAAAATGGGTTGGCAGCAGGCATCTCAAAAGCTGCGGTTGGGAGGCAACAAAGCAATGAAAAGGCTACTAAAATACTGCCTACTGTCTGTATAGGATTTGATGCCATGGGGGATAACCTTCGCAAAGAAAAATGGCTGCGAGTCTAGGTCATGGGTATCCTTTTGCCCATGACCCTTGCGGTCACAAATCGTTAGCAGCTATAGACTGGTGCCAGGCCATCGGTGGTGGCGGAAGTTTTAGGGAAAACTATCCAGCGCTTCCTGCATAAGGTAATCCTGCCCGTCGGCTATGATCAGACCATCTCTGGGGTATTCGATATCCAGAATGCAGTAAACAACAGCAGAGATTACCGTGGCAAAAATAATAGTGCTGAGAAAGGGGCGCGCGCGTCCTTCTTCCGTTTCAATCGCGGAGAGAAAGGCAACGATCATAGTAATGCCGATCAGCATATAAAAAATAATTGGCGGAGGATGCATTTTCAACGAGGCATAACGCAGATGTTCGGTTCGGGACAGCGCGGCGAAGGCGGGCGCAACCAGGCCCCGAATATATCGGTCATCGGCATTGAGCATAGCCTCGTCCACCAGCATGCCCAGTTCTTTTTTTATCACCCTGCTCGCAGCCAGCGCTGCAAATGCCTTTTCTGTATCAGGCACTAGCTCGTAAATTACGATTCTTGATGTGACGTACTCTTTGAACTTTTCTCGTAGTGGTGGCTGCACTTCAGGTGCGAACCATTGCAAGTTTTCCCAAGCCTGCATTACGGCGATTGATTCATCGACCACCATCGCTCGCCGTGCATCGAAGCGAGAGCTGGCACCGTTGAACGAGAATGCGATAAGTAAACCAAGCAAGGCGAACAGAGAACCATTGAGCACTGAGGAAGTAGGCTTCTGTTTTCTGTGACCTGCTCGACTCAAATAGAAGCCGAGCTCAGTGACTAGTAAGGTGCCAATGAAGAGAAAAGGTATGTATATAATTGTGTCAGACATAGTGCGACCTCAGTCGAAAGTTGAACGATAAATCGTCGTCAAAAATCACTGGCGCTGTGACGTTCGATTACCTGCTCTTCCTCTGGCCCCCAAGCACGATTTACACGCTGGCCACGTTTGACGGCGGGGCGCTCGAGAATTTCTCCGGCCCATCGTGCGACGTTGGTGTAGGAAGCTACATCGAGGAATTCCTGAGCCTCGTAAATGCTGCCCAGCACCAGAGCGCCGTACCAGGCGCAGTTAGCCATATCTGCGATAGTGTAGTCATCGCCAATGAGGAACTGTCGCTCTGACAAGTTGCGGTCCAATACATCCAACTGGCGCTTTACTTCCATTGCATAGCGATTGATGGGGTACTCCCATTTCTCAGGAGCGTAGGCATAAAAATGACCGAAGCCACCGCCTAGAAAAGGTGCGCTCCCCATGTTCCAGAATAACCAGGACATACACTCAGCCCGGGCGGAAGGATCGGTGGGCAAGAATGCGCCGAACTTCTCCGCGAGGTAAACCAGGATCGCACCCGATTCAAATACTCTGGTGGGTGGGTTAGTACTGCGGTCCAGTAAAGCTGGAATCTTGGAATTTGGATTTATGTCTACAAAGCCACTGCCAAACTGTGAGCCATCACCAATGTTGATCAAATACGCGTCGTACTCAGCCTCATTGATGCCGAGCTCCAGAAGCTCCTCCAGCATCACTGTGACTTTGACTCCATTGGGTGTCGCCAGGGAATAGAGCTGCAGTGCATGCTCTCCAGTGGGTAGTTCCTTGTCGTGGGTAGCGCCAGCTACAGGGCGATTAATGTTGGCGAATTTTCCGCCGCTCTCGCTGTCCCAGGTCCATACTTTAGGTGGGGTATATGAAGATGATTCAGTCATGAGAAATGTGCTCTGTTGAGTGGTTTTTTCAGGCTCTTAAAAGTGTCTTGTTGTGGAACCTGTTATTCGATCAAAGGCAGAGTGTACTTGGTTCCAAGGAGATTTTCTTCTCTCTCTACCGGGACTCATGGAGCCCCACCTCCAAGCCCGAATTCTTACTTTCGGAGTGTGAATTTGTCGAGGCTACTGGCGATGACGCTAGGGGGCAAACGCCCTATAGTGATGACAGTAGAAATTATAAGAAAATTGGGTTCGGGGGTAGCGTCGGCACTGGTCGGCCAAAAGGATACTTGATTCGCCCGTTTTCGCAGAATTCAGCCTGGCATTGGCAGGGTTCGAACCGTGAAATATTGGGGCTTTCGGCATGTCGATTACCGGCAGAATATACATACTTTTTTCCTTTGTCGCTCTCATGCCGGGCTGTTTTCTGGCGGCCTATGTCATCGAGGGTAACTATCAGGCTACTTACAAGCAGACCATCTCCGACGCCCAGACTCTCATAAACAGCAACACGAATCTGCAACTGGATATTTATTCCAGGGATGAACAGCGCTTACTGACAATTTTGTCCGATTTTACGCTGCTACAGGCAATTAGCCTGGCTGCTGTGTATGACAGCCAGGGCGAGAGACTCGTTATGCGCGATAAAAACGGGCCGTCGACCGAGGACCTGCAACCTCTGGAAGCCGTCAGGGCTGATGCCTCGACTGTGGATACTGTAGCCGGTGCTTTTGACGCTGGCGGAGCTGCCGCTGACGCGGGTTTTTGGTCTTCGCTTTCCAATAGTGCCGCGCCCATTCATTTCACGGCAGCAGTATTTTCCTCGCTGAACCCTGCGCGGCGGGGTCTGACCCGTGAGGATTTTATAGTGTCCATGCTACAGCCACCATCGAACGGCAGTCGGGTGGTGATTGGCTATGTTCATGCCCGCATCGATCGCCAGCAATTGCGTGACGCGGCGTTTACCGATACCGGCTTATTACTGTCGCTATACCTTCTAGTGGTAGTCCTTGGTGCGGCGGCTATATTCCTGATGTTGCGGCGGGCAACGGCTCCTCTTATTGAATTGATTTGCGTAGCGCGCGAGATAGTAATAGGAGAACAGAAGGAGAAAGTGATCATCGAGCATGGCGAGGCCTACGACGACATAGTGACTGTGTTCAACAACGTCATTGATGGTATGACTCACTATCAGTCCGATATAGAGGTGAGACACAAACTTCTTAGCATTAAGGTCGACGAGAGTGCCTCACAATTGTCCCAGCGGGAAGAGGAGCTCAGTCGCGCTACCGAAGAAATCTCAGACAGCAAGGAGCGTCTACACAAGCTGGCCTACTATGACAGGGTCACAGAATTGCCCAACATGGCCTTGTTTACAGAGCAGTTGCGGGTGCTACTCCAAAAGAGTGAGCGCGGGGCGGGCCCGGTTGTATTACTTTCTCTCAATCTGAAGCATTTTAATCGCATCAACGACTCGATGGGCCGCCGGGCGGGAGATGCCCTGCTAGTTGAGGTGGCCAGGAGGCTCACCACGTGCTTGCCTACTCACAATGCGGGTGAGGGACCTGGTATCGATGTCGCGCGTTTGGGTAACGATGAATTTTCCATTGTTCTCAGCCGGCTGGATAAACCGTCCTCTGCTGGGCCTGTTGCACTGCAACTGATTGATGCTCTTTCTAAACCTGCGGTGATTGAAGGTCAGGAGGTAGTCGTGGCGCCCAGCATAGGGATTGCGGTAGCACCTGACGATGGGTCTGATGTTGAAGCGCTACTGCGTGCGGCTGTCACCGCAATGCACGTGGCAAAGAAATCGCCCAAGGGAGAGTTCGTGTTTTATCGCGCGGACATGGATGCAGGCGACCTCGATGAGATCAAGCTGGAGGCAGAACTGCGCAGAGCGATAGCGCGCGATCAGCTGTTACTGCATTACCAGCCGCAGGTGGATACCGGGGACGGTTCCATCAGAGGCGCCGAGGCGTTGTTGCGCTGGGAGCATCCTGAGTACGGACAGGTGCCGCCCTTCCGCTTTATTCCACTGGCCGAGTCAATTGGACTGATGGATGAGCTAGGTGCATGGGTGCTGGTTGAAGCCTGCAGGCAAATGAAAGCGTTTCAGGCTGAAGGTTTGGAGTTGCCGCGGATGGCGATTAATGTCTCGCGCTTACAGTTTGGACTGAGCTTCACAAACCGTGTAAAGGAAGTATTGCAGCAGGCTAATCTCGATCCCTCAGTTCTTGAGCTGGGTTTGTCGGAAGAGATATTGATGGACAATGACAGTGACACCATTCGCTCACTGCGAGAGCTAAGCGATATGGGTGTGTACCTTTCCATCGATAATTTTGGCACCACGGCGGCACCCTTGAGCTATCTTAGCCAATACCCATTGAATGAACTGAAGATTGATCGCTCGTTTGTTACCGATTGCGACACGCGTGAGTCCAATGCGCAACTGGTCAAAGCGATCATCGCCATCGCGAAAAGTCTCGAGCTGAGTATTGTTGCCGAGGGTGTTGAGACTCAGGGTGAATATCAGTTTCTGGCGAACCACGGTGCGCGCATTATGCAGGGTTACCTGTTTAGTAAACCAGTGCCTGTCGATAAGTTAATTCCATTGCTGCAGGTCCCGTGGACCTATATGACACAGATTCAGCGTCTGGCGATGATTAATGAGCGGTCTGATATCGAGGCGTAAAGCCTGTGCCTGCTGCTGTTTCAGCGAACCTCTCCTCACATACTCATCATCCCTGTAATACCCTGGAGGGGGTGTGGCCGTGATTGACTTTTCCCGGTGACTAAAACAAGATTCAATAGCTCGGCCGATGCTTAGACCGTGTATCAATAGTTAATACTAGTCATACGAGGAAAGCGTTATGTTGGAAGAATTCAAGAAGTTTGCCATGCGTGGTAATGTCGTTGATATGGCAGTGGGTATTATCATTGGTGGTGCCTTCGGTACGATCGTGAAAAGCCTTGTCGCCGATGTCATCATGCCACCTGTTGGATTGTTGTTAGGAGGAGTCGATTTCTCTGATTTGTTTGTGACTCTCAAGGAAGGTGCTACCGCAGGTCCTTATGCGACCCTGGTCGCTGCACAGGAAGCCGGAGCGGTCACAATCAGCTACGGTATATTTATTAACTCAGTGATCAGTTTTCTGATTGTAGCCTTCGCAGTGTTCCTGCTGATTCAGAGCATCAACAATATGCAGGCTGCAGAGGAAGAAGTGGAAGAGGCGCCCAGCACCAAGGATTGTCCCTTCTGCCTTAGTAGTATAGCGATTGCTGCAACTCGCTGTCCTAACTGTACTTCCGAAGTCCCCTCAAGCTAATGGCCAAAAAAGCGCTGTTTAGTCGAATTTCTGCCCTCAGAGAATGGGGGCAGAATTTTATGCCTTGTCCCGGTTTGTCAAAGCTAAGGCGTTCTCCTGCTACAACTCCAGTGTATGAATTCCATCTGCCACACGCACTTTTCCGGTATGTCCTATAGGGTCTTCTGCCAATAGTTGTTCCAGCGTCTGGGAGTCATTAAGCGTGTTAGCGACGATACGTTCCCCTGCGGTATTGCGCGCAATCACTATTCCCTGTTTCGGACCATCGCGATCAAAGCCCACCGTAAATGTTTCGATAGTGGCGGTGCCAGTGGCATCACTTGCGACTGGCAGTCGCGGCGCGGCATCAATGTTCTTTTGTAGCGCGGCGCTATCGATGTCCTGCCATACCTTTGCTGGTGGTTCGGTGGAATACAGTCCAAGAGAGTGTTTGGTGAGATAGAGGCCGTTGGCCGTCACCAGACCGTGCCCTTCACCTTTGTTACGTAGGGTGTCTACCATTTGGGCGATGGCATGTAGGGAGTAGTTATTGCCGGGGCCTCCAAAAAAGGGCAGGCCGCCTGTCACTGTCACTCCGCGGGGGTCCAGCGGCGACAAGCCGATTTCATTGCACGCTATCTTCACTGCACTGGGGAAGCAGCTGTAGATATCGAAGCGAGAGATTTCATCAAGGCTGACACTACAGTGTTGTGATAAAGCGTCCCAGGCCTTGCCGATAGCGGGGGAATCGTGAAGGCAGGGGCGTTCACTGGGGTACCAGATATCATTGACGTCGGCGCCGCCGCGTAGAAATACCCAGCGCTGTGGATCAATTCCCAGTTCTGCAGCCTTTCCCGCTGTCGTCATTACCACGGCGGCAGACATGTCTACCGACAAAATAGGATTCATGGCTCGGGTATAGGGGTAGCCTATATAACGGTTGCTCTTCTGAACCGTGCGAATCTCTTCGGGAGTTTTGAATCGACGTTCCCAGGCGTAGGGGTTGTCCGCAGCGACTTGACTCATTGCGCTACACATTGCAGCCGATTCTTTATTGTTCTGCTCATCACTCAATTGCAGATGATGTTTCAGGCTGTTTTCAAACAGGGGGTAGGTATTGATCGGCTCGTACAAGCCATGTGCGTTCTCCATGGCATTGAGCCCCTCCCTTTCCTGCCCAATGGTAGGTGGCTCCTTCTGTGCCTCACCGGCCCATGCAGAAATGTCGTCGCCGGTTCGAAGTGCATTGAAAAGTGTGGCGAGTAACTCGGCGCCCGCTAACAGCACTACACTGTGTTCTGAGCGCGCTAGTTTGCCTGCCAAGTGATTGACCAGATATTGGGGTGTGTTGCCGCCTATGATGCCCTGCGAAATAGCGGCATTTTTGATACCCAGGCGTTCGGCCAGTGTGCCACCGGGATTGCGTGGAAATAATGCGCCGATTCCGGGATTGGTATCGGCGATAAAACGTACCATCGTTATGCCGTCGATAGCGTCGCTGAGTTTCTCGCAATTGGCGTCGGAAATGGCCGCAGCACTAGCCGCATAAAGGGCATCCACAGGAGTGCGAGTGGCGTCGGCGTCCAACCATGTCTTTTGGCCGATACCAACGATGATGGGAGTGTTGTCGTGATATTGCATTGGCTACTCGTATTTTTGTGCAGAGGTTGAAAGAGAGGATGCAACATAAACAGGATCGTACAGAAAATCCACCGGTGGCTGCGTTGCCGTTTTCACAGCGTTGCTTTTTCTTCAAAAAGCTCTATGTTGATCAGGACTAACACCTGCCTCAGAAAGGACGCCATATGAACCCGTTGTTTGAAGGGCGCTCCAATCGCCTGGTATTGCTTGTCTTCCTGGCAATCGCACTCTATGCCTGTTATTGGCTGATACAGCCCTATCTGGAGTCGATTATTCTGGCCATGTTGATTGGTATTCTGGCCCATCCGTTGCACATTCGTTTAGTGGAGCGATTCAAGGGGCGGCAATCCAGTGCTGCCTTGGTCAGTTGCTTATTGTTGTGCCTGGTTTGCTTGCTGCCGTTTACGTTTTTGTTGATCGCCGTATTGAAGCAGGGCGTAACCTATTCCATTTTGCTAAAGGACTGGGCTACCGAAGAAAATATCCAACAGTTTATGTCGAACGGATGGGTGTTGGATGCTCGCGGCAGGTTAGAGCAACTGCTGCCTCCTGATGCGCTGACGCCAGACAATATCCGATCCCAGGCTCTGTCGATGGCCGCCAAAATGGGAGGGCAGTTTGCCGGTGTCTCCACCGCACTGCTTGGCAGTATCACGAGTTTCTTTATCAATATTATGTTGCTGCTGTTTGTTTTGTTTTTCGTGCTGCGTGATTACACTGGCATGATCGGCTTTATGCGCCATGCCTTGCCATTGTCGCGTACGCAGGAAGATATATTGTTCGAAGAAGTGCGCGAAGTCAGTAAGTCCGCTTTGCTGGGCTCCCTGCTAACCGCGCTGACACAAGGGTTTGTCGGCGGCTTTGGTTTGTGGATGGCGGGTTTTCCTGGCGTTTTTTGGGGCTCAATCATGGCCTTCACATCGATGATCCCAGTGGTAGGTACAGCGCTTATCTGGATTCCTGCTGCGATCTTTCTAGCAGTCACCGGTGAAATGGGTTGGGCCTTGTTTCTGACCATATGGGGTGTGGTTGTCGTTGGCTCTGTTGATAACTTTTTGCGGCCAATGTTTATGCAGGGCGCGAGCATGAATACCGTAGTGGTATTCTTTTCGCTGTTGGGTGGATTGCACATCTTTGGTCTAATGGGTTTGATCTACGGGCCGGTCATTTTTTCGATCACGTTGGTGTTATTCAGGCTGTATGAAAAGGAGTTTTCCGGCTTTCTCGATTCGCAGGATTCCAGCTAGTCGTCTTTTTCGTAAAGCTTACGCAGCAAGGGTTTATCGACTTTGCCCGCAGCGTTGAGGGGGAGTTCATCAGTGCGAAACCAATATCTGGGGCTTTTGAACTTGCCTAGCAGGCTGTAGCAGTGCTCCTGTAGTTCTTGATCAGATACTGTCGTGTTTAATCGCAGCACGGCACAGCAGCGCTCGCCCCATTGTGCATCTGGCAGACCAATAACAGCACAATCGCTTACCGCAGGGTGCTGGCGCAGTACTTCTTCTACTTCCCGTGAGGCGATGTTTTCGCCACCACTGATGATCATGTCCTTCTTTCTGTCGACAATGTAGAGATAGCCTTCATTGTCGAAACGGCCTATATCCCCGGTGAGCAACCAGCCATCCGCAAGTGCAATTTCGGTAGCAAGCTCATCGTTCCAGTAGCGATCCAGGCACTGCTGAGCTTTCACTACAATTTCACCAACGGCGCCGGGATCACATTCGCGACCTTGCTCGTCTACTAATTTCAGCTGCGCTGTGGCTAGAGGTTGGCCCACGGATTGCAGCAGCTGTGGTTTTTGAGATGCGGCAATTTGGTGGTCAGTTACGGTTAGAAATGAAACGCTGCCTGATAGTTCAGTCATCCCGTAGCTTTGGCACAGGCCCACATCTGTGTCTTGCAGTAGTTTTTTCAGTAAGGTCTGTGGCATCGCGGAAGCGCCATAGCCAATGGTGCGAACGGTCGCGAGATCTTGCGCGCAAAAGTCGGGGTGTTCCATCAACATGGCAATCATTGTAGGGGCCAGGGACATGGATGTTATTCCTAGTTCGCGGCAAGCGCTCAGCGTCTCTGAGGCATCAAAAGATTTCGCCAGTACGACGGCCGCGCCGTACTGATGCTGTAACAGAACATTGTGCGCCGCAACGTGAAACAGGGGAAAGGGGTAGTAGTACTTATCCGTGGGTTCCACCGGCCTGCCCAGGGCGGCTGAGCGCAAGCCCGCCAAAAAGGAGTGGTGGGTGAGTACGGCGCCTTTGGGGCGGCCAGTGGAGCCCGAGGTATAGAGAATCCAGGCAGGGTCGGTGGACTGTGTTGTGGGTAGCGATGCCGTATTACCGGTCACAATCCAATTCTCAAAATCGGTATCCAGAGCAATGATGCGAACGTCTTGCGGAAACTGTGGATGCACCAATAAGGGTTGCAGTAGCGTCGCGTCGCCAAAAAGCGTTTTCACGCCGGAAGATTGTAGTTGGTTCAGCCATTCTGCAGGCGCTAGTCTGGCATTCAAAGGCACCAGAATCTGGCCTGCTGCGGGCACTGCGTATATAAGCTCTACAAATTCTGGGCGATTCCAGGCCAGAATCGCAACACGCTCACCCTTGTCTCCATCTTCGACGAGGCGTCCCGCAATATTTTGTATTCTGTCATTCAGCGTGGCGTAATCGGTCGCTTCCCCCTGCCACCACAGCGCTATCCCCTCAGGCTTAATTTGAGCCTGTTGGGCGATGAGCTGGTGTAAGTGGGTACTGTTGAGCGAAGCCTCCCTAGGCATCCAGTATTACCCGGGGCGTGCGCGCTGGCATGCGTGTGGTGAGTTCATAGCCAATAGTGCCGGCTAATCGTGCAATCTTTGGCAGAGGAATTTCACCGCCCCACAAGACGACTTCATCGCCCAGCTGCACATCGCGGATGTCTGTCACATCGACGGTAATCATATCCATAGAGACACGCCCGGCAAGCTTGGCTGTTTTTCCACGTACCAGAACTGGTGTGCCGTTGGGTGCCATTCTCGGATAGCCGTCGCCATAACCGATGGTGACAGTGGCGATTCGCGAGGGCCGTTGGGCGGTCCAGCTGCCTGCATAGCCGACAGTCTCACCAACGGCCACATCTCGCAGTGAAATGATTGCGGAAGTTAGCGTCATGACGGGTTGAAGCGTTTTTGCGTTGGAGTGCGGCGCAATAAAAGGTGAGTTGCCGTACAGCATGTACCCGGGGCGAACCCAGTCGTAATGTGCTTTGGGCCAGGCCATTAGCCCGGCCGAGTTTGCGGCGCTGCGCGGTGCGCTAAGCGATAGGGCGTCAAACACGGCCAGCTGACTGAGGGTCTGATCACTACTGGTATCGTCCGCCGAGGCGAAGTGGGTGTAGAGCACTGGAGTGGCAGAGCTGTTTTTGCTATCGACTATACGTTGGTAGAACACTTCGGCGGCGGCGGGGCTAACACCCAGACGATTCATACCGGTATCGACTTTTAGCCAGCACTGTATTGGCGCCGCCAGTTCTGCCTGCTCCAGCCAGTTCAGTTGCTGCTCGTTTTCGATGGTGATCCACAGGCCCAGTTGCGCCGCCAGTCTCAGTTCGGCGGGCTCAAAAACGCCTTCCAGCAACAGTACCGGTGCTGCAATACCGGCGTTGCGTAATTCCTCGGCTTCCTCAATGCAGGCGACGGCCAATGCATCCACCTGAGATTCCAGCGCCTGCGCGATGATGACTGCTCCGTGCCCATAGGCATTTGCTTTCACCACCGCCATTAATTTCGATTGGGGAGCCAGTTCCCGCACCAGCGAAACGTTGTTGCGCAGTGCAGTCAAATCGAGCCTGGCCTGATTGGGTCTACTCATCAGAAATCAAATTTCTGCGCGCTGTACAGGGTTTGTGCTGCCTGCCACACCGGGCCAATTTTGCCATTGCCCACTTCGATGCCATCTACTTCAACCACCGGGGCAATATCCTTGCTGGAGCTGGATAGCCAAACCTCATCGGCATCGCGTAGCTCCTGCAGCGTTACAATGCGCTCCTCAACCTTGAGGCTGCCATCTCGCCTGAGGATTTCCAATAACATCTGTCGCGTTATTCCGGGAAGTTTTTGGTGATCGAGATCGGGGGTGGCTATCACGCCGTCTTTCACGATATAGACATTGCAGGCAGCGGCTTCAGTGATTTCTTCCTGCTGGTTGTACAGAACCGTTTCGCCCTGGCCCGCAGAGTGACCCTGCTGATAATGCATTACATTGCCCAGCAAAGCGGTGGACTTGATGTTGCAGCGCCGCCAGCGCAGATCCTCCGCAGTGGATACAGTGTAGGCGGTAGCCTTGTCCATTTCCCCCGTGGGCGCAGGCGGTATTTCATAGGCGAAGGCGTAGAGCGTTGGGGTAATGTCTTCGGGGTAGGCATGGTTGCGCTTTGTGTCAGCGCCGCGGCTGACGTGGAAATAGAGGCCGAGATCACCGCCGCCGTTGCGCGATATTAATTGCTGTGCAATTTCTCGCCACGCTTCCCGCTCAATTTTTAGTTTAATTTCAATGGCGTCCAGGCCGCTTTGCATACGTTCCATGTGTGGCGCGAAGCCCACCAGCTTGCCAGAGTAAGAGGGGACTACTTCATAGATACCATCGCCAAATAGAAAGCCTCTATCCATTGGGGAAATGCGTGCCTCGCTCATTGGCAAGTAGTCGCCGTTCAAGTAAACCGTGCTCATTGTAGGTTGCTCCCGTCACACATAATGTTGTTCCAATGAAAAAATGTCTCGAACAAACACAATTTCAATAAAAAAAGTAGCGCGCTTAGGCGTCTTCGAACCCCGTCAGTGCTCGTAGCTCACGAATAATGTGCAGGCCCTCTCGCAAGCTCAGGCCATCTTCAGTCAGGGTGTTTTCCCCGGTTACGCCGTCAACACTGCCGTGCCCGGACAGATAGTTTAACGTTTCAGTGGGCGCTAATCTTGCTAATAAATCCTTTCCCGCCCAAAGCCCGAGAAAGGCAATCAGCCCATAGGCAGCCCAATTGGACACATCCGCAACCAATAATTCATCGCAGCAGGTGATGGACGGCTTTATATCTAGGTCTGCCAGGGCGGCGTTGATATTGCCCATACCGATTTCATTGCCACCATCGCCAATCGCGATGGTGGGGCAGTTGGCCTGGGTGACATAGGGGTCGAAAAAGAAGCAGCGTTCACTGATATCGACACCGAGCATATTATAGTAGCAACCATCGGCGGCGAGGCCTGGTCTCTCGATTGAAATGACGACATCGGGCTGCAGTGCGCCTAATTGTAGTTGAGCTTCGATATTTGCAGTTGGCAAATCCGTGGCACGCAATTCCAAAATACGATAGTCGCCGCACAGTGAGTCACTCAAAGGAGGGCCACAGGCGATCATGGTATTGGCGCCTAGGTGCTCAAGAGTATCGTACAGTGCTATTGCGCCAACCGGCCCGTCTGTTTCAAAGGTGCCTGTTACGGGAAAACCTGTGCCGATAATAACGGTGCCTGTTAAATCACGTAATTGGCTTGCCGCTCGCAGAAAATAGCCGGAGCTGAGCGCAGCGCGAGCAATTTCCATTTGGCGCGGATTGCGGGCTACCATCAGTTGTTCAATGGCGATGCTGAGTTGCATTTCGTCCATCGTTAACAAGCCACTAGTGAACGAGAGTGGGAAAAGCGGCGGGCAAGGTCCAGCGCTTTGTGTGCGGTACCTATGCTAATAGGCGCGAAGTGCATGGTAGCGCCAGCCGTGAGTTGTGACATGCGCGCTGCGTCCAGAGACAGTGCAGACCCAATTTTTGGATAGCCGCCAATAGTTTGCCTGTCATTCAATAGCACGATGGGCTGACCATCAGGGGGTATCTGAATGGCGCCAAAGCAAATGCCTTCTGACAGGAATTCTTTCACTTGGCATTCAATGGCGGCTCCTTCAAGGCGGTATCCCATGCGGTCGCAGCGATCGCTCACCGTGTAGGTGCTGCCAAAGAAGCGACGTTGCTGTAGACGGCTGAAATGGCTTTGCTGATAGCCTGGAATAACCCTCACTGTAAGCGTGTTTTGGTAACGCGGCTGATGTTCGGGGGATAAGCGCTGAAGTGTGCGCTGCAATCCAGCTGCGCAGGGTAGGCTGTCACCTGCCTCCAGTTTGCCGCCGTGTAAGCCTCCTATGCCTTCTCGAACCACAGTGGCAGTGCTGCCAAAGCTGGGCTCTATATTAAAGCCGTCGGCTACACCCAGGTAACTGCGGCATCCTCGTGCCGCGAAATCCAGCTTGATACGATCACCGGCACGCACAGAATGCACTTGCCACAAGGATACTTCTTCGTCATTAATGCTCAGCGGCATACTTGCGCCGGTGACACAAATAAAGGTATCCACTACAGCTTCCAACTGCAGTCCACCTACGCTGACTTCAATGGCGGTGCTGCCGGGTTCATTGCCCAACAATCGATTGCAGTAATGAAAAGCTTCGCTATCCATGGGGCCGCCATTGCTTAAACCCAGGCGATGTTGGCCGCGTCGGCCACTGTCCTGCAGGAGGCTGAGCATGCCGGGCTGGAGTACAGTCATGCTCATGTCAGTTCACCACCTAAAGTAAGGTAGCGGTCTCGGCTAATGGACTCGAAGCGCACCTGATCCCCCACGGCCATTGGCATTGTGGGAGTCGCGTTGGGGTCAAACATGGGAACGGGGCAGCGGCCAATCAGGTTCCAGCCGCCGGGTGAGGCGGTGGGGTACACGGCAGTCTGTCTGTCGGCTATCGCCACTGCGCCGCGCGGAACATGTGCGCGTGGAGTAGATAGGCGCGGTGCTGCTATGCGCGGATCGACCTCGCCAAGATAAGCAAAGCCCGGTGCAAAACCAATGGCATAGACGCGGTAGGCAATGCTTGTGTGAAGTTCGATCAGGCTTGCAATAGATAAGCCCGCATGCTCTGCCAGTGCTTCAAGGTCATCGCCTGTTTCTGCAGCGTAGTACACGGGTAATACTACTGTGTGACTATCCTCGGCATTGCTGAGGGTGAGGTTTTGTACTGCCGCTCGCACTTGCCGGGCGACTTCAAGATGATTGGTAAGCGCGGTGTCATAGATTATCAGCACCGATGCGTAAGACGGTACAAGATCAATGAGCAGTGCACCCAAAGCCTGTTCAATGGCGTTGGTGCAGGCCTGGACCTTAGCCGAAATCTCAGGGCTAACTTCACTGCCCAAGTAAAGCATCAGGGCATCTTCGCCTACGGTTGTAAGTTGCATGGGTATTTAGCTACCGCCCACTAGAGTGCGTACTGCTTCGATAGCAGTCACAGCAGCGGGGTTGTCACCGTGTACACAGAGTGTGTCCGCCTGCAGCGATAGTTGTTTGCCGTCGACGGTGGTGACTGTGCCCTGTTGCTGCAGTTGTCTTACTTGAGTCAGCATGGCGTCAGTGTCGAGCACGGCGCCGGCTTCAGTGCGTGACAATAGATAGCCACTGCTGTCGTAGCGGCGATCAGCGAAAGCTTCAAACTGCACGCTTACGTCAGCATCTTTGGCCTCAGCCTGATGTTTTTCGGTGTCGCCGGTGGCCTGCATGATCAGAGTAATTCGGCGGTGATAAGAGGCAACTGCTGAAAGAATCGCAGCGCGCACAGCGGGTTTAGACATCATGTCGTTATACAGAGCGCCGTGGGGTTTGACGTGCGCCAATTGCAGCCCCTGTGTGCTGGCCATGCCGTCTAGTGCGGCGAGCTGGTAATGCAGGTTGGCAATAATTTCCTGCGAACTGAGGTTCATACTGCGCCGTCCGAATCCCACCAGATCAGGGTAGGCCGGATGTGCACCAACACTTACGCCGTGCTCGGCAGCCAGTACCAAGGTTTGTTGGATAGTCAGCGGGTCGCCTGCGTGAAAACCGCAGGCGATGTTTGCCTGATCGATATGGGGCATAACCTGAGCATCTACGCCCATGGTCCAGCTGCCATAACTTTCTCCTAGATCACAGTTGAGTAACATGTTGCCTCTGTTGTTTGTTCTGCTATTAACCAAGTACTGTGCGTCCGTCATCAAGCGTGCTACATCACCGCCAATTGTGAGTTGCGTAGATCCGTTACCAACATGCTGCCCGGGCTGTGCGTAATTGCCAATGGCAACTGGGCTGCCTCCAATGCAACTTGCGGCGTTACTCCACAAGCCCAGAACAGCGGTATTTCGCCTTGGTTCATCGTCACGGCATCGCCGTAGTCTGTCGCGGCCAAATCTTTTATCCCTATCATCGCAGGATCGCCCAAATGAATAGGCGCACCGTGCACGGAGGGAAAGCGGGTGCATATCTGAATTGCCCGAATAGCATCTTTGGCCTGAAATGGCCGCATGCTGACTACCATCTTTCCAGCGAATGCACCGGCACTGGCGCAGTCGATGTTGGTGCGATACATGGGTACGTTGACGCCTTCTGTGAGATTGCGAATCTCCAGGCCATCTGCCACAAGGGCTTCTTCAAAGGAAAATGAACAGCCCAGCGCGAAGCTCACCATGTCGTTCTGCCAGAGCGCGCTAATGTCTGGCACTTCTTCGGTCAATTCGCCGTTGCGGAATATGCGATAGCTTGGCACGTCAGTGCGTATGTCCATATCCCCCAAAGGTGGTAGCGCGGGGTCGCCGGGCTCGCCCACGGCTATCAAGGGGCAGGGCTTGGGATTGAGTTGGCAGAAGCGCTGAAATTGAGCGGCACTGTCCGCCGGCAAAATCACCAGGTTGCACTGTACAAACCCTGGCACCTGGCCTGAGGTATTGCCCTGAAAGTGCCCGGAACGAATCCTTTGTCGCAGTTGCAACGGCGTTTCAATGTTATTCATGGTGTATCTCTGAAGGTTTTCGTCTGGCGCAGTCCCGAGAATATCAAATATCCCCGGAAGTAGGCACTTTGTCTGGAGAAAGTGTGACCCGCCACTCGTGCAGAAATACACCGTCACTGGGCTTTTTGGGCTGTCCCGTTCAGCTTCGCCGGAAAGGAGCCATTGGCAGGGGAGCCTAAATCTGCATAATGGCGTCCCTACTGATAAAAGGCCCCCCGTTATGCTCGACAAGCTAATTGAAGTATTGAGTCCGCGCCGTGAAAGCGAGGACAACTTCAGTGCACCCAATATGCACCCCGGCGCCTACCGGGTATATGGCGGTCAGGTGCTGGGACAGTGTGTTGCCGCTGCTCTGGCTACAGTTGAGCATGGTCGAGTTCTACATTCGCAGCACGCCTACTTTTTGCGCCCGGGAAATTCCAGCAAAGACATTCAGTTTGAGGTAGAGCGCGCGCGCGATGGTATGAGCTTCAGCTCACGCAGGGTTGTTGCACTGCAGGACGGCAAGCCCATTCTGGTGAGCTCCCTGTCCTTCCAGCAGGGCTCTGAGGGAGATGATTACCAGGTAGACATGCCGCAGGCGCCACCGCCGGAATCTCTGCCCAGTGAGCGTCAGTTGGCGCTGGACGCAGGTAAGCTGGACGAGAACTTTATGGTGGTGACCGGAGAGGACCTGGATATTCGGGTGCTGGAGCCGGTGGACTGGGAGAATCCCGTGCCGCGAGAGCCTGTTTTACAGGCCTGGATGAAAACCAGTGGCCCGCTGCCAGATGACAAGGGGCTGCATCAGGCTATGTTGGCTTATATGTCCGATGCCTACTTGATCGATGTCTGCCTGATGGCGCATGGGCGTACCTTTGAAGGCAACGACTTCCAGATTGCCAGTCTCGACCATGCTCTGTGGATTCACGAGGATTTTCGCGCGGATGAATGGCTGTTCCATACTATCGAAGCCGAGCGTATCAGCGGCGGACGTGGGCTGGCCCGGGGGAGTTTCTATACCCGTGAAGGTCGTCTGGTTGCCACCGCAATGCAGCAGGGTGTAATGCGTTTTCGCTGAGGCCCTGTCACTTTTTCGCTGATGATTCTATAGTGTGAGTTGTCATTGAGAACAAACAGGAATGCCACATGCCACACCCTAGTATTACTGCCGAGACCTACCCCCATAAAATTGCCTATCTAATGGGCTCATCTGGAGAGACTGTCACCTATAAACAGCTGGATGATCGCTCCAATCAGGGCGCCCAGTTATTTCGTTCTCTGGGACTGAAAGCGGGCGACCACATCGGCATGATGATGGAGAACAACCGTCACTTTATAGAAATAGTCTGGGCCGCCCAGCGCTCCGGCTTGATCTTCACTCCCATCAGCACTCACCTCAAGAAAGAAGAGACGGCCTACATTCTTGAAAACTGTGGCGCAAAACTTTTTATTGGTTCCGGCAAGCTTGCGGAAGTGGCAGAAGAGTTACTGGCCGAAACCACTGCAGTTGAGCACTTTTATATGGTCGGAGGTATCCGGCCTGGTTTTGAGTCCTACGAAGAGGCCACTGATGCTCAGTCTGCAACGCGCATAGAGGATGAGAGTAACGGTGTTCCCATGTTGTATTCCTCAGGAACTACCGGTAAGCCCAAAGGCGTGTTTTGGGCGCCCGCTGAAACAGACGTAAATACGCCAACACCCTTGGTCGCCACTATCGGTGCCTTTTTCGGTTTTGGAGAAGAGACGGTCTATCTGTCTCCCGCGCCGCTGTACCATGCTGCGCCACTGCACTACACCATGCTCACCACGTACAACGCAGGCACCATTATTGTGATGGAGCAGTTTGAGTCTGAGCTGGCGCTGAGGCTGATTCAAGAGCACCGAGTCACGCACAGCCAGTGGGTTCCTATTATGTTTGTGCGCATGCTGAAGCTGCCGCAGGAGGTGCGTGAAGCCTACGATACGAGTTCCCTGCAGATTGCCATACACGCTGCGGCACCTTGTCCCATTGAAGTGAAGGAGAAGATGATAGCTTGGTGGGGGGAGGTCATTGTCGAGTACTACGCTGCTAGCGAAGGCATAGGCGTAACCATTATCGACTCTGCCAATTGGTTAACCCACAAAGGGTCAGTGGGGCCATCGCTAACAGGGGATCTGCATATTGTTGATGACGATGGCAATGAGCTGCCGATAGGCGAAATAGGCACAGTTTACTTTAGTGCGGAAGATCGCGCCTTCGAATATTTCGACGAGCCAGAGAAGACTGCCGGCGCTTACAATGAAAAAGGCTGGGCGACGACGGGTGACGTGGGTTATGTCGATGAGGAGGGTTACCTCTACCTAACCGACAGGAAAAACTTCACCATCATCAGTGGTGGCGTAAATATTTATCCGCAGGAAGTTGAAAATATTTTGGTAAGCCACGAAAAAATCGCCGACGTGGCGGTGTTCGGTATTCCCAATGAAGAGTTTGGCGAAGAAGTAAAAGCGGTAGTGCAGCCCATGAACTGGGCAGATGCCACCGACGAAACTGCTTTTGAAATTCTTGAATGGCTGCGAGAGCGTATCTCCAGTATCAAGATGCCACGCTCATTGGATTTTAATGCGGAGTTGCCGCGCATGGACAACGGCAAGCTCTACAAGCGCCACCTTGTAGAGGAGTACCGTGCTGCCGCGGAAGCAAGTAAGGAAGAGAAGAAGTAGCAAGCTTATAGAAGAGGGTTGGCGTCGGTTTTTTTAGAGGTTCCTGGCGGGTAAAACTTAAACCCGCTCTGGAAGTTTCTCGCTGGCGCTGCCAGTTTCTTCATCATCTGAAACGGTTTCTACCGCCGGTTTCCTAAACGGCAGATAAAACGTTGGAATCACAAACAGTGTAAATAGTGTCCCCACCATCATGCCTGCGGCAATCATCAAGCCGATGCTGAAACGGCTGTTGGCGCCTGGGCCGCTGGCGATGACCAGTGGCCACACTCCCAGTACAGTGGCAAAGGTGGTCATCAAAATGGGACGTAAGCGAAGCGCGGCAGCTTCCAGTATGGCTTCGCGGCGAGTGAATCCTTCCGCGGTAAGCTTGTTGGCAAACTCAACGATGAGAATACCGTGCTTGCTAATCAATCCGATTAAAGTCAAAAGCCCAATCTGCGTGTAAATGTTCAGCGTGGCAAAGCCCAAAGCAATAGGCACTACAGCGCCAAAGATCGACAGCGGCACACTGAGTAGCACCACAAAGGGGTCGCGAAAACTGTTGAACTGCGCTGCCAGTACCAGAAAAATTAATGCTATCGAAAGCGCATACAGGACGGGGAAAGAAGCGGTTTCCTGTACAAAGCGGTGAGAAGCGCCGGTATAGCCTGCTTTGAAATCCTTGGGTGCAATCTCCGCAAGTTTTTCGCGCAAGAACTCAAGGCCCGTGCCAAGGCTGTTCGGCGGCATCATAATGCCCTGTACCACAGTGCTGTTGAGCTGCTGATACTGAGTGAGCTGATTCGGTTCGACTCTGGATTCCAGGCTAATCACAGTGGACAGGGGCACCAGGTCGCCACTGGAGGCACGCACATAATATTTCTCAAGTTCATCTTTGGTGAGGCGAAAACCAGCACCGGCTTGTGGAATCACTTTGTAAGAGCGGCCCTGCAAGTTGAAGCGATTGATCTCTGCCTCGCCCAACATCACCGACAGAGTCTGCCCAATGTCGCGCATGGAAATTCCCAGTCTGGCGGCCCGTTCGCGATCAATGTTAACGGCAATTTCCGGACGGTCAAATTCCAGTGTCTGATTCACAAAAGCAAACAGCCCTGATTCTCTGGCGGCTTCTACCAGTTCATTACCAATTTGGATGACATCGCGATAGTCCGCAGTAGAGGCCACCACGAAGCTCACTGGTAGGCCAGCGTCGGAGCCAGGCAGGGAAGGGGAGCCGAAGCTGAAAATTTGCATGCCGGTTATTTTATCGAGATTCTTCTGGAACTCGGCGTGTACTTCCTGTTGTGTGCGTTCTCTCTCTCCCCACGGGTGCATGGTAATGCCGCCAAAATTGTTGGCCGGAAAAATCACCTGCCAGGAGTGGCTGAATTCAGGGATGCTCTGCCATGCATCTACCACCTCGCTGAGATAGTTGTCCACGTAATCAACATTGGCGTGGCGGGGCGCCATACCCGTAACATAGATACCGCCGGTATCTTCTTCAGGCGCAAGTTCTTCCTGCGCCAACATAAACAGCAACGGCAGGCTGGCGAGTATGAAGGCAGTGAACATAATGACTGCACCCCTATTGTCCAGGCTGTAGACAAGCTTGCGTTGGTACAGTCCTTTCAGCTCATCAAATCGATGGTCCAGCCAGTTGGAAAAACGACCCTGATGCTCGCGGTCCTGCAGAACTTGTGAGCACATCATGGGGCTGAGAGTCAGTGCGACTATGCCTGAGACTACTACCGCACCTGCCAGTGTGAGGGCAAATTCACTGAACAATGCGCCGGTCAATCCGCCTATAAAACTGATAGGCGCGTAGACAGCGGCCAGCGTTAATGTCATGGACAGCACGGGCAGGGCGACTTCTCTTGCGCCCATCATGGCAGCCGGCAACGGCGGTATTCCTTTTTCGATATGGCGATGCACGTTTTCAACCACTACAATTGCATCGTCTACCACCAGCCCGATGGCTATAACCATGGCGAGTAAAGTGAGAAGGTTGAGGGAAAAGCCCATCGCAAGAATAAAAAAGACCACACCAATTAACGACAGTGGAATAGCAACAAGAGGAATCAATACGACCCGCATAGAGCCTAGGAACAGATAGATCACCAGGATTACAATGAGCGCTGCTTCCAGCAGGGTGATGATCACTTCCTTCAAAGCTTCATCGATAACGATGCTGCCGTCCCAGTCCAGAAACAGTTCCATGTCAGCCGGTAGGATCTCACGAATGCGCGGGATGGCAGCGTGTATTACCGCGGAAACGGCCAGTGGGTTGGCCTCTGGTGTGGGGGTGATAGACATGAAAACCGCATCGCGGCCGCTGGATTGAGTTCGCAGCTGTGTTGTTTCAGCGGAAAGTTCTACATCAGCAACATCACCTAGTCGTACGCGTTCCTCACCTACCTGCCGTACCACCATGGCTTCAAAATCGTCAGCTGACTGCATGTCAGTGCGTGCATCGACTGTGGCCAATACCAATTCACCTTCGGTGGAGCCCGAAGTGGCAATGTAATTGTCCCGCGAGATTGCTGCGCTAACGTCCGTGGCGGTGACCCCGAAAGCTGCCATGCGCACCGGGTCCAGCCATATACGCATCGCCAGGAAGCGACCGAATATTTTTGCCTTGCCTACCCCTTCCAGTGTGGCCAGCTCCGGTTGCACAGTACGAACCAGATAGTCGGTAATTTGGTAGGGCGTCATCTGTTCGCTGTAAAAGGCCAGATACATCATGGCATCGCCACCGCTGGCACTCGTGACGACGGGGTTTTCAATTTCCCTGGGCAGATCTCCGCGAGCCTCGTTGACCTTGGCAATCACTTCACTGAGTACATCGGCACTGTTTTCACCCAGACGAACATGGACTTCAATCTCTGAGTAGCCCGGATTGCTGCTGGATGTCATGTACTCGATGCCACGGGCACCGGCAATGCTGATTTGTAGTGGTGTGGTGATAAACCCTTGCACAGTGCGCGCGCTGGCGCCGGGATACGCAGTCTCGACGTAAATAACACTGCGCTCTAGTTCAGGGAATTCGCGCAAGCTGACTTTCGCCATACTCGCTCCGCCCAGCAGCACTATCAGGCTACTGACGACTAGAGCCAATACTGGCCGCTTGATGAAAATATCGGTAAAAGTCATGAGTCGTTAGGGCCCGGGCGAATCGTCGATGACGACTCGCGCATTGCGATATAACTTGTTTTGGCCCACGGTGACAACACGTTCGCCGCCTAGTAGCCCATCGACGATGGCGATCCGGCCCTCCCGCGTCGCGCCGGTTTTAACCACCAGAGGCTGAACGATTAGCGAGCCCTTGGTCTGGGTGATCACATAGACAGTGCTGCCGTGCAGGGAGTAGGCAACAGCCGTTTCCGGTACGGTAATGACGCGTGTGGGCTTATCAAGATCAATAATGAGCTGCGCGAACATACCCGGCAATACGCCTTCACCTTCGTTCAGTGTGGCGCGCAACATTAAGTTGCGCGTCCCCGAATCTACTTTTGCATCCAGTGCGCGCAATGTGGCGCTCAGTTCTTTGTCGGGGAAGGCCGCCGTATGCACGGCCATTTCCAGACCTGGCCGCAGCGATGGGAAGTGCCTGGCAGGTACCGAGAAATCGATCTCCAGTTCGCTTAAATCCTGCAAAGTGGTAATAGACGTTCCAGATTCGATGTAGTCACCTACCTTCACTTTGATGATGCCGGTGGTGCCTGCAAAGGGAGCGATAATGTGTTTGTTGTCCAGTCTGGCTTCTGTTTCTGCCAGTTGCGCGATGGCACTGTTCAAAGCCGCCTCAGAGCGATCGTACTGAGTTTGGGGAATGGACTTTTTCTTGATCAGGCTGGCATCGCGCTCAAACAGGATGCGGGCCAGATTCAGATTGGCCTCCTGCCGCCAGAGGCTGGCGCGTTCCACACTGTCGTTGAGGGTCAGTATCGGTTGTCCGGCGGCGACCTGATCTCCAGAGCTGACATCGATAGCGATAACTTCACCACTGGTCTCCGCGCTTAGTTCAACACCTCGGGTGGCGCGGATTGTGCCCACAGCTTCCAGCTTGGATGGCCAGATTTCCGGTTTGGAGGTGGCTGCTGTGACGGTAATAGGCCCAGGAGTGAAGTCCATTCCGGCCAGGGTGGAAAATTTGTTGTACAGATAGCCTGCAATCCCACCGAAAATCAGTAGCAGTAGCAGGGCGACATTCAGGTAAGCGCGCAAGAGGAGGGCCTCGTCGGTTCTTTTTTTGACATGCAGGCGTACCGCAATGTCTGTTCTCGTGCGGCCATTTTAGGGGCTTTCATCGGTGGGTCCAGCATCTGCGGGCAAAATGTGCCAAATGACCGTTTTTCTCTAAGGATACAGCCGCTTAGCTAAGCCGTGTCTGCGGGAAATCATAAGTGTTCACTGCATACGAATTGTCTTATGCTAGCGCCCCGGGGCAGTAATGACGTGTTACTCAGGGAGATTAATTGCGGTGCAAAATAGAAGAAAGCTGAAAAATTTAGACAAACGCATGAGTCAGGCAGCCAGCTATGACGAGTGGCTTGAAGCGGCGCAGCAACACGATGAGCTATCGGGCGAGAAGCGCTGGCGCCAGGTGGACCAGACCAGCCAGTATGATTACACCCAAATTCGCTTGCGATTAGATAAAATCCGCAGTCTGAGAGCCCGCCACGATTACCAAGGCCTACTGTTTACGCTCAATGAAGGTATTCACGGCAATATGGGTGGCATGGGTCGCAGCAGCCTCTATAACCGGGCCCAAGCCGGCACTAAGCGCCTGATAGAGCAATATGTTGATGAGGTCGATGATTCCCTGCGCTTTCTGGCCGAGTTGGACAACGATGTCATCGATGTGCAGGACAAACTCGACTTTTTCTATCGCTCCAATGTGTGCTTTGGGCGCTCTGCCCTGATGCTCAGTGGTGGTGGTGTGCTGGGGTTCTATCATCTTGGCGTGGTAAAAACCTTGTTGGAGCAGGATTTGCTACCCAAGGTCATATCCGGAGCCAGCGCCGGTAGCCTGGTGGCGGGTGTGCTGGGAACGCATACCGATAAAGAGCTGGAACACTTCTATGATCCGGCCAATGTGCATTTTGAGGCGGAACGTGAAGCTAATACCTTTTCGAAAATGTTTTTTGGCGCTAACCCGCAAATCGATGTCAGTGATCTGGAAAATTTGATTGCCCGTATGGTGCCGGACATGACCTTCCAGGAAGCCTACGAGAAAACGGGCAGGCAGATTAGTGTCTCTGTGGCGCCTGCAGAGTTGTATCAGCGCTCGCGATTACTCAATGCTATCGCGTCCCCCAATGTCTATATACGCAGTGCAGTAATGGCGTCCTGCGCCGTGCCCGGTGTATTCCCGCCTGTTATGTTGATGGCGAAGAACCAACACGGTGAACCGCAGCCATATTTGCCAACGCGCAAGTGGGTGGACGGGTCAATCTCCGATGATTTACCTGCGAAGCGTTTGCAGCGTATGTATAGCACCAATCACTTTATCGTCAGCATGGTAAATCCGATTGCCATTCCGTTTCTACGCAATAGTGAAAAACGCAGCGCGGTTGGAGCGGTGGGTGCCGCTCTTAGTGGTCTGGGTATTGGTGTGAGTCGCGAGGTTCTAAACTACTATCGCACCATGGTACAGCGGCGCAATGAGAGCTGGCCGCGTTTCAATATGCTGGTGAATAGCTTGCATGCTTTGGTTGATCAAGAGTACAGCGGCGACATTAATATCGTGCCGAGTTTTACTTTTTATAATCCGGGTAAGTTGTTGTCACATCTTTCGGAAAAAGATTTGATTGGTTTGATGCAGGGAGGGGAGATCTCTACCTATCCTACGGTTGAGGCGATCAGAACCTGTACTAAAATCAGCCGTACTATGGAGGAGATTTTGCACCGTTTCGAACGGGGCGATCTTCGTCCTGATGAATCAGATTACCACCGCCCTAGCGCTTCCCGCCGCCGTCCCACGCCTACCCGCGCCGATAGAGACGCGCAGCGTGAACATCGTTTGAATTCGACCCGGGTTAAGAAGGACGCACCGGTGAATAAAGTGAGCCCCAAGAAAAGGTCTCCTCGGCCGAAAGTAGCAGCAGCCGCGAAGGCCACACAGAAAAAGCCTAAAGCAAAGCGAAAAGCCGCCTGAGAGTAAGTTCTCTCACGTGCGCTTGGCGCGTGGAGAGGGGAGGCCGGCTAGTGCTGGGGGCTGAATCTAGTCAGTGTCCCCGTAACGCATAATAATCTGCTTGCCAAGCGCCATCTGATGCACCTGATCCGGTCCATCTGCCTGCCTACACCAGCGCGCGTAGTTGAACGCCTCTGCCATACAGTAGTCTTCGGTCAGTCCACCGGCACCATGCATTTGCATGCAGCGGTCGATCACGTTTTGCACCAGTAGGGGCACAGTGGTTTTGCTGGCTGCGATCATGTCTAAGGCAGCCTTGGCACCAACGTCATCCATCTTTTTGCAGGTTTTTAACACCAGCAAACGCGCCATTTCTATTTCGGAAAATGACTTTGCAATGTCTTCTCGTACCGATTGATGCTTGCTCAGTGTACGGCCAAAGGTAGTGCGCGAAGAAACTCGCTTACAGGCAAGTTCCAGTGAGCGCTGCGCTGCGCCAATCAAGCGCATGCAGTGGTGAATACGACCTGGCCCAAGGCGGCCCTGCGCGATTTCAAAGCCGCGGCCTGCGCCTAGCAAGATATTCTCCAGTGGTACCCGCACATTGTCGAACACCATCTCTGCGTGTCCTATAGGCGCATCGTCGTAGCCTAGAGTTGTTAGTGGGCGAATAATTTCCAGCCCCGGTGTCCCTTTGGGAACCAGTACCTGGGATTGCTGTTGGTGGCGGTTAGGGTTCTCGGGGTCAGACTTGCCCATTACGATAAAAATTTTGCAGCGCTCGTACAGTGCGCCAGTGATAAACCACTTGCGGCCGTTCAGCACCCACTCGTCACCATCTTGTGCAATGTTAAGTTCAATATTCGTGGCATCGGAGGAGGCCACCTGCGGCTCTGTCATAGCATAGGAGGAGCGTATGTCGCCGGCCAGCAAGGGTGTGAGCCACTGAGCTTGCTGCGCTTCGGTACCGTACTTCATGAACACTTCCATGTTGCCGGTATCGGGCGCATTGCAGTTGAATACCTCGGGTGACCACAACACGCGGCCCATCGCTTCGGCCAGTGGTGCGTAGTCGAAATTACTCAGGCCGTCGCCGTCACCAAACTGAGAAAGTGATGGGGGAATAAAAAGATTCCACAGTCCTGCAGCTTTAGCCTTCTGCTTCAGCTCATCCATAATAGGAAGGTAGTCGAAGCGGTTTTCGGCGCTGTGTAATTGCTGCGCGTACTCCTGCTCTCTGGGGTAAATGTTCTGCTCCATAAACTGATTGAGCAGCTCCTGGTATCGCAGGGAACTTTCGCTGAATTCAAACAATGTGAATCTCCAAGGGAGGATGGGACGAATTTTTGAGGGAACACGTGGCGGCGAGCTGCCGCCACGTGTGTTTAGCGTGGTGTTGTACTAGATGCGTTCGATGATGATCGCTGGTGCCATGCCGCCAGCAGCACACATGGTAATGAGACCAAACTGCTGGTCACGACGCTCCAGTTCATCCAATACAGTGCCGATCAGCAGTGAACCGGTAGCACCTATAGGGTGGCCCAGTGCCATCGCACCGCCGTTGACGTTGACCTTGGCGCGGTCCAGGTCGAGATCGCGGATAAACTTCTCTGCTACTACAGAGAACGCTTCGTTGATTTCGAACAGATCGATGTCAGCCAATGTCATGCCCGCTTTTGCCAGCACTTTATGAGCAGCCGCTACCGGTGCATTCAGCATCAGAGTAGGGCAGTCGCCCATGTTGCACATTGCCTTAATGCGGGCGCGTGGCTTCATACCGTTCGCCTTCGCATACTCTGGCGATGTCAGCAGTACTGCACCTGCACCATCCACAACACCAGAAGAGTTACCCGCGTGGTGAACGTGCTTGATTTCAAGCCCGGGATATTTCTGCAATATCATCTTGCGATAAGTGGTACCCGATTCATCCAGTGGGTAATCTGCCATAGGCTCAAAGGACGCTTTGAGTTCCGCCAGACCTTCCAGTGTGGTTTGCGGACGCGGAAATTCTTCCTTATCCAATGCCAGAGTGCCGTCTATTGAGTAGACAGGTACCAGGCTTTTGTCGAAGTAACCGTTTGTAATGGCATTGGCGGCGTTCTGCTGCGAAGTGAAGGCCAGTGCATCAAGTGCTTCGCGAGGTATGCCCTCAATAGTTGCAATCGCATCGGCACAAACACCCTGATGAGGCTGTGGGTGCATCTCACGTAGCAGTGTGTTGCCGTTATCCAGGAAGGGATTCATTGCAGCACCGTCTTCACCGTAGACAGACATCATCTCAGCGCCGCCGCCTATCACCATGTCTTCAGAACCCGACATAATGTTCATGGCCGCGAGGCTGACAGAAGTAATACCGGAACCGCAGAAGCGGTCCAGAGTCATGCCGCTGGAACGAATGTCGTATCCCGCTTCCAGAGCAGACATACGTGCAAGGTCACCGGCCTGACGGCCGCGCTGCGAGCTGGTGCCGAAAATCACATCGCCCACTTCAGCGGTGTTGATATCGTTGCGCTCTGCAAGTGCCTTGAGAACAGTAGCACCCAAATGCTGTGGGTGTTGGTCCGCTAAAGAACCCTTACCTTTTTTGCCTATGCCACGCGGTGTGCGACAGGTATCAATAATCCATGCTTCTGACATACGTCTTCTCCTTATTTGCCCTTCCAATTGGGGGCGCGTTTTTCGGCGAAGGCAACTGAACCTTCGATGGCGTCTTCGCTGACGAAGACGGGGTTAACCATTTCCTGCTGTTTGGCCCACATTTCGTCTGAGTTCCAGTCTGAAGATTCCAGAATGACCTTCTTGCTGATAGCGACTGCCAGTGGACCGTTGGCAACGATTCTGCCAGCCAGCGCCTTGGCGGCCTCAAGCGCGGTGCCAGCGGGTACTACTTCATTCACCAGACCCATTTCGTAGGCCCGGGCGGCATCGACAAAATCACCGGTGAGCGCCATTTCCATCGCCAGGCGTGGTGGTATCTGCTTAGGGAGTTTGATCAGGCCACCAGCGGCGGCGGCAAGGCCACGTTTTACTTCTGGGATGCCAAACTTGGCATTGTCAGCAGTCACTATCAAGTCACAGGAGATGGCCAGTTCCAGACCGCCTGCTAATGCGTAACCTTCAACGGCAGCGATCAATGGCTTGCGTGGCGTGTACTCAGACAGGCCGGCGAAACCGCGGCCTTCTACAACGGGCATTTCGCCTGTTACGAAGGCTTTTAAATCCATGCCGGAACAAAAGGTTCCGCCAGCGCCGGTAAGAATAGCGACTTTGATATCGTCATTCGCGTCCAGTTCATCCATCGCTGCCGCAACACCTTCGGCCAGCGCCTTGTTGGCTGCATTTCTTGCCTTGGGGCGATTCAATGTGACGACCATAATGCCGTCTTCAACGTCTACCAGTACTTCATCACTCATCAGTTTTCTCCGTTGTTGTCTTGTAAAGTGTTGTCAGATTTTTTCGCGCCGAGATAACAGGCGCACTTAATTTTATAAACAATAGGTCAGTTAGTCGGCGAGCATCATTCCAAGATCAGCCAGTTGCACGACAGCAGAGCCTTCGGAGTCGGCATCGGAATTTGAGGCGGTACCTATCTCGGCGCGCTTTACGATGCCCTGCAAAATAGCGGCCAGGCGGAACAGGGAAAAGACCAGGTAAAAATTCCAGTTTTCAATGCTTTCGCGGCCCGTGCGTTCGCAATATTGCGCAATATACTCTTCGTCTGTTGGGATACCCAGGGAGCTGCGGTCTACGCCGCCCAGGCCTTTAATCCGGCCGCCGCCCGGCAACATCCACGCCATGCATTGGTTGGCAAGATCGGCAAGGGGGTGGCCCAGTGTCGATAATTCCCAATCAAGCAGGGCTATCACATGCGGCTCTGTAGGATGAAACATCATATTGTCCAGCCTATAGTCACCGTGTACCAGACTGACCGTGCCATCGTCTTGGGGCATCCTGTCTGCCAGCCACTTCATCAGGGATTCCATGGAGGCAATGTGTTGGGTTTCTGAAGCTTTGTACTGCTTGCTCCAGCGGCCTAACTGGCGCTCGAAGTAATTTCCTGGCTTGCCGAAGCTGGTCAAGCCTACGGCCTCTACGTTGACGTTGTGCAACGCAGCCATTGTCTTATTCATACCATCATAAATGGCAGTCCGGTCGGCATTGTCTTTTGCTTCGGGGAGAGTGGGGTCCCACAAGATACGCCCTTCCTTATATTCCATCACATAGAACATTGAGCCGATGACGCTTTCGTCCTCACACAGCACATGGGTGTTCGGCACAGGCACGTCGGTGTCGCGCAGCGCGGTAATCACGCGGTATTCGCGATCGACTGCGTGGGCAGATTTTAATAGTTCGCCCGGTGGCTTGCGTCGCAGTACGTAGTCTTCGCCGCCAGCAGTGAGCTTGAAGGTGGGGTTGGATTGGCCGCCTGCGAACTTTTCGGCAGTGAGTGGGCCCTGGAATCCGGGAATATGCTGTTCCAGATAGGTGTTAAGGGAATCGATGTCCAGCTGCTGTGTATTGCTCATAATAGGGTCTTTAGTCGCTCTTTTTGAGGGCTTGGCTGCCTTGCCAAAGCCGATGCAAAGTCTGTGCTGTGGGGGGGTGGGTAACAATGACAGATGGCAACAAATAAATGTACCTGAACTTACACTCGATCTGAAGTCATTGAGGGCACTGCCCACAGGCGCTATGTTGTGTAATCATGCACTACGACTGTTTTATAGACCGTGTTGAAAGAGTGTAGCAGTAAAAATAGGTCGTGCAGCGTGACATCGGGGCGAGTTAAAGGGATGCACAATACAATGAAGGGGAATCTTTGATGTTGCGAGAGCAAGTCGCTGACCTGTTCGATTTTCCAGTCGAAGTAGAACCCATCACGGATGAACAGAAGCGTCAGGTGGAGCTTGCTACCGAGCACTTCATTGTCGAAGCGGAAGGGCTATTCGAGGTGCGTATTGATCGTATTCCTATTCTGTTTGACCTCAAAGGCCACACGGCGGGCATGTTCAAGCAAATCGGCGACAAAAGCATGATTCGCTACAACCCTTGGATATTTAGTAAATACTTCAAAGAGAATATGCGCGATACGGTACCGCATGAGGTTGGCCACTACGTAGTGCACGCGGTGTATGGCAATCGCTGCGGTAAGCCTCATGGACCCCGCTGGCAGAACGTGATGGCTCTTTTTGGCGCGGACGCTGGAGTGACCTTCAATCTCGACCTAGAGGGAGTGCCTCATAGGAAGCAAAGAACCCATCCCTATTTTTGTGGTTGCATGCCGCATGACGTGTCCAGCACCAGGCACAACCGAATACTGCGGGGTGTAGGTCGCTACTATTGCAGAACCTGCGACGGCGAGCTGATTTATAGCGGCCCTGATTAACCTTCTGCTTTATTTCCCCAACACCAGTTCCACACCGCTGAAAGGCTTGTCGTCTTCATCAATGACAGCGGGTTCTATAACAGCGCGTTCAGGCGCGATACCGGCTTCCTCAATCATATAATTTTTCACTGCGACTGCTCGCGCTTCGGCCAGCTGCAGCAGACGATCATCGGCAAGTTCTACGCTTTGAATCACTGCTACATATTGTTGCTGTGCAGTTTCTGCTTCGGTGTCACCGCGCTGCTGGGCGTTGAGGGCCTTGTAACGTTTTGTAATAGCTTCTTCCCAGTCGTCGTCTTTGGCTAACAGGCTTTCCTGAGATAGGCCCTTGTCCACAAGCTGCTGCTTCAGCGCGTCCTTCTGCATTTTTTCGCTATCCGCGTTGGGTCTTACCCGGCCGTTGAGCACCACTGAAAGTTTTGGCCGTTGAGCCAGTGCTGCGCCCAATTGCTCAAGCTTGGCTCTGTTCGCATCATCTAGTTGGTCGGAACCCACCGCGAAAGCCAGATGTTGTAAATCGTCCTTGGTGTTCACCAGGTTGGCGAGCAAGGAGAATGGTGCAGTAACAGCTTTCGTAATGAGATTGAAAAAGGCACCGGCAATCACACTGCTAAGTTGGAAGGAGGGATCGTTAACATCGCCTTTTACCGGTAGCTTCATATCGATAACGCCATTGGTATCG
This sequence comes from Halioglobus sp., assembly GCA_047611225.1. GTDB lineage: Bacteria > Pseudomonadota > Gammaproteobacteria > Pseudomonadales > Halieaceae > Marimicrobium. The sequence continues at coordinate 25,959 of JBLFWP010000003.1, read as the reverse complement.
GTGAGCAGCGATAGTGCTAACGCCAGAGGAATATCTGCGGCTTGGTCACTGTCTACTTTGTCACCTAGCTTCAACTGATCAATGACCAGATTGTTGGCACCTACCAAGTGGTTGTCGTCCAAGGTGTACTGAAGATCCATCGTGAGCAGGCCGCGATTAATGGCGTACCCGGCATAGGTGCCCGAGTAAGGGGTTACCCTGGCGAGATCCACGCCATCGAAGGTAAGTGCCAAATCCATCGATGCGGGTGTTTTTAGTGGATTGAACTCCCCCTTGAGTGCTACCGGCGCATAGCTGTCAACCGAGCCTTTGATATCGACTTTGGCCGTGTCTCGTGGGCGGGAACTCAAGCCCAGAATTTCTCCATTGAGATCACCTACCACGGTGCGAAAGGGCACAGGCAGCGACTTATCTTCGAAGTCGATAGCGCTGTCCCTAATCACAATGGTGGGAACTTCTATCGTCCAAGGCGTACTGGGTTCCACTGTCTCTGTCTCGGCGTCTGCCGCTTGCTTCGTTTCGCTGGGCGCGGCTGACGCCTCCTGTGCAGTGGCCTCTTCGCGCCACAGGTCAGCCGTGTTGAGGGAGCCGTCTTCGGCGATATGAACCCTACCGGTCAGGCCGTCAATGGCGAGCTTTTCCAGAGTTAAATGTTGCTCCTGCATATTGATGGCAAGGGTCTTGAAGCGCAGAGAATTCCAGCCTGCAAAAATCTCCTCGCTGTCCTGCTGGCGAATACCGAAGTCGGATATTGTGGTGTCGAGTTCGATTGTTACCGGGGCGAATTCCGTCAGTGTTGCCAGCCCGTTTAGCGACAGTTCACCGCTGGTGAGTTTGGCTTTGAGGGCAGAGGGTAACGCCGGGTTGAGCCAGCTGAGGAGGCCTTCCTCCAAAGAGTAATTGAAGTGCCCATTGCCCTCATCAAGGTCAAGCTCTCCATCAATTATCATTTTCGCCTTTTCGTTGAGTCTCAGGCTTAGAGCCAGGGGAGAGGTGCCCTCTAGGGGCCAGTTGATGTTGCCGGCGGAGGCTGTAATGGAGTCGATCAGCATATCCGGCGGGTCGGCTAATTCCGAGCGCCAGTGAATCTTGCTTTCGCTGAGCTGAAACTGAGAGAGGCTGGCGGTCCAGGATTCGGATTCATTTTCTTCGGCCTGTTCGGCTTCTTCACTGCTTTGCTGGACGTTTGCCGCAGCGGACTCTACTGGCGCAAATAGTTCCAGCAAGCTGACCCGTGAGCCTTCGCTCCAGGCGACGATTTCAAGGCCAGCTACCGCTACGCCTTCGATAGTGGCATGTGCCAATTCACTATCCACATCAAGGTTAGAAACCTCCAGAGTCTCCAGTTGCAAACGGGTGCCCTTGTGTTCGGAGTCTTCGGGGGATATTAGGTCCAGGCCTGACAGCGCCACTTTGGCGTCGGTGATCTTATAGCGCAGCGCATCTCCCCACTGTATGTCGTAGCTGCCGTCCACGTGCAGTCGGCCTTGGGCAAGCTCAAATTTCACAAAGGGTTCGGCAAATCGCCCGGGTGCGATGAGGCTAACGTTGTCGAGGACAAGATGTCCGTCACTGCGCGCTTTCGGGATGGATATGTTGCCTTGCCAGCTCAGTCGGCCACCTTTCTCGCCCGAGAGCTCGATACTGTAGGGTCGTCCTTCTTCGATAACAGTGGAGAAATCCAGCGCCTGGATTTTCAGATTGGTAAAATGGCTGGTGAAGGGCGTATCCCGGGATTGATCACTAAATATAAGGCTCTGAGCCTGCAGGTCCAGATCGTGCACTGTTAGGCCTGGGAATTCACTTTCTTCTTCAGCTGGCTCGGGTGTTTCCGCTTCGCTTTCCAGTAAGTCGGAAAAATTAAAATGCTCTTCATCCAGCTGACGTGCGTGAACATATAAATCCAGTACCTGGATTTGATCGAATATCCAGCCCTGCCTATACACACTGGACAGTGACAAGTTGATGGAGGCTTCACCAAGCGCAACAAATTTCTCGCCATCGTGGTCCGGTAGCGCCGCTTCTCGTATTTCCAGGCTAACGGTAAACGGATTAAACCACAGCCACTTTGTTTGTAGCTCTCGGGCGTAAGTGTCGGCCATAAACTTGTGCGGGAGGTAATTGAGCAGTGGAGTAACGATCAGCAGCGAGATCGCCACATAGATCAAATAAGTAATACAGAGAATGCGTAACAACTTTGGCACAACCTAGCTTCCTGTGGGTTTGATAAACGGGTAAGTGGGCTATTTATATATAGTTCATGGCTGGAATGGTGCGCGTTTTATAATATTAAAAAACAGCGCCCAAGGGGCGATAAATCGTAACAAATGAATTAGATTCACAGCTGTTCTTTAAAGCCCCTTGCGATAAGTGTAGGGCGTAACACCGGTCCACCCTTTAAATGCGCGTATGAACGCACTGGACTCAGAAAATCCTGAGCGATGTGCAATTTCTTCAATGCTAAGACCTTGCTTGCCCAGAAAATACAGAGCGGTATCTCGGCGCACCTGATTCTTTATATCTTTAAAGGTTGTGCCTTCAGCCGATAAGCGTCGGCGCAATGTTTGTGGATGAACTTCCAGGTTGCCGGCGACAGCATTCAGCTCTGGCATATTGTTTAGTTTGCGTCGCACGATGACTCGCACCTGCGATGTCCAACTATTGGCGGCGTAGTCCTGGGTGAGCATGATCAGTATTGGGTGCCGCAGAAAATGCCGCAGCGAGGTTTCATTCTGGGTAACGCGTTTTTCCAGTAGTGCCCGGGACAGAATCAGTTGTGATTCTTCCTGTTCAAACTCCACAGGGTTGGCCAAAAACATATGGCGATAATCTCGTGGCTGAGCCAGCGGGGCATAACTCAATTGCACCGCTTGAATGGGTAAGTGTTCTTGTACCAGCCAACTGGCGAAGCGGTGGGTGTTAAACAGCACAACCTCGCTTAGGTAAGAGGAGGGAACTGTAGTCTTATTGCTGTTCACAATCCGAAGGTGAACCAGGTCGCCGTCTTCTTCCAGAACAGGATAGGGCTCTGAATCAAAGAGTTGATAAAAACGGCAGTAGCGCGCCAATGCCTGTCCCAGAGTTTCGCAGCCGATTACGGCATGGCACATCATTGACCAACCACCGACGGGCATGCGCCTGCTGCCGTAGCCCAGTGTTTCATCTTCCATTGCCAGCATGGCGTCCACTTGCAAATCTGCGAAGCGTTCTATGGAAATCCTGGCGTTGTCTTCCAGCAGTAGGCGCGGCGATATTCGGTTTTTACGCAGTAAACTAATCGGGTCCAAGCCTTTGGCTACGGCGTGCTTGAGGACAGCCCGTGCAAAGTAGACGGAAATAGAGAGGTCACGCACGGTAGATCAGGTCTCTCTGGCAGTGGTACTGAGGTGTATAGGTTTACTCTCCACCGAGGCTATCCGGTTGCGGCCACCCTGTTTTGCCAGGTTCATGGCGCGCTCCGCTTCACCGGAGAGCCTGTCCAAGTCCATATCACCCACGGTTCCTGCAAGCCCAAGGCTCACGGTAACGGCGATACGCTGGCCGTTGACCAACAGAGGGCGCTCTGCGATAGCGTTGCGGATTCGCTCTGCCAGTGAGCGTGCCTCATCCAGCTCTGTGTTGGGCAGTATCAGCAGAAACTCTTCGCCTCCTATGCGGGCAACCACATCACTTGTTCTACTGAGTCTCTGTAGATATTGCGCGATCTGCAAGATCACCCCATCGCCAGTTTCGGCCCCAAAATTGGCATTAACTTCTCGAAAGTGGTCGATATCTACTACGATAGCAGCGGTAGGCGCTTGCTGTCTGGCAGATTGCGCCATGGTGACTTGCAGGGCGTTTTCGAGGCCACGGCGATTCAGTAGCCGGGTAAGAGGGTCTTCTGTCGCCATGTGGGATAGATCATGCTGGTATTCGATGAGAACACTGGCGAGAAAGCCCATGGCGACTAATGTAAAGGCTGCGGTGTGCACGCCAAAAACTATCGCATGTGCCAGGGGGTAGTCTGCGGTAACAAGCCATAGATAAAGGGCTATGGGATTGCCAACGATCACCAACAGGCCGGCAGTAGCCGCAATAGCATCTCCAACGTTGCTCTTTCGCCATGCCCTTCTGGCGCAGAGTAGGGCGAATCCGCTAAAGAAAAGGAGTACAGCGGCGTTTTGCACCACAAACATTCTCTCTGCGGATAGGAAAAATACACTCAGGCAGGCCAGTAAACAGATAACACCCAGTGGCATGCGCGCAAATTGGGAGTCCGTACGTTGTCCAGCGGCGAGGTAGAGAATGTAGCCATTGAGAATTGCTGTAACCGAGGGCACATCCACTAGCATGGGGATATCAGCGCTCTCCCGCAGGGTATAGGCGATCCAGCCCAGTAGCGCGGCCATAAAGTAGACCGTATACAGGCCCAGGCCCGGAGTGGGGTTGTTGGCACCCGTTAGGGCATAGACGACGACCATCTGGGTGCAGGCGATCGTAAAGATCAGCCCGAAATGCATCAGTGCCCAGGATTGTGGGTCAATTTGCTCCATTTACCGTCCGTCTCCAGCACTTAAAAGGGCTGTAATATAAGGTCAATTTATTTGTCGGGGCAGGTCATTGTTGGCCTGCCGGTGGCTCACCATAATGTCTGCCGGCTGATTTACTTGGCCTTTCGCCCGCTTTTGCTGGCTTTAATCGGCTCTTCACTCAGCTTTCAACCAGCCAAGGAGTTCCACCATGCTGCAACGACAATTTACCGAAGAACAGCAGATGTTTCGCGATGCCTATCGCAAATTTCTCGCGCTAGAGATTGTGCCACATATGGAGAGCTGGCGTGAGGCTGGAATTGTCGATAGGGAGGCCTTCCGCAAAGCGGGCGAGCAAGGTTTCCTAATGGTTTGGCCAGACGAAAAATACGGCGGAATGGGTGACGGGGACTTCCGTTTTGAGCAGATTATTATCGAGGAGACCAATTACGCCCGTGCCGGTGACTGGTTTAACACATTACACAGTCGGCTGGTGGGCCCCTATCTCACGCGATTTGGCAATGAAGAGCAGTGCATGCGATTGCTGCCTAAGTGTGTCAGCGGCGACAGCATTCTGGCGATTGCGATGACAGAACCCGACGCCGGTAGTGATCTGGCAGGAATGCGCGCTTCTGCGGTTGAGCATGACGATCACTGGGTGCTCAACGGTTCAAAGACATTTATCTCCAATGGCATCAATGCCGATATTGTTATTGTTGCCGCCAAGACGGACCCGGACAATAATCCTCACCACATGACGTTGTTCATTGTGGAGCGGGGCATGGAGGGCTTCGAACGCGGCCGTAACCTGAAGAAAATGGGCCTCAAGGCTCAGGATACCAGTGAGCTTTTCTTCAACGACGTCAAAGTACCTAAGACGAATGTGCTGGGCGAACCCGGCCAGGGCTTTATCTATTTGATGAAAGGTCTGGCGGAAGAGCGTTTACTGGGGGCGGTGGGCTATTTGTCCTCGGCACAGCTATCTTTTGACCTGACCCTCGATTACGTGAAGGAGAGAAAGGCCTTCGGCAAGCCCGTATCGGCGTTTCAGAACACTCAATTCAAATTGGCGGAAAAACGTACAGAACTTGATTTTGCTCAAGTTTATGTCGATCAGTGCGTGGTGGCGTTTAATGCTGACCAGTTGACAGCCGTGGACGCGGCCAAGGCTAAGCTGGCCACCAGTGAGTTACAGGTGGCAATAGGAGAGCTGGGTGTGCAGTTGCATGGCGGTCACGGCTATATGGACGAATACCCCATTAGCAGGCAGTATACGGACGCTAAGATTTCCACTATATACGCTGGCAGTTCTGAGGTAATGAAGATCATCATCAGTCGGGATTTTCTGGGTGAAGACTACGTGCCCTTTAATACCCGTAATTTTTAAGAGCACAGCAATTACAAAACTGCGATTTTAAAAAGATAGATAAAAGCCGAAGCATAACAACCGAAACACGAAAACCAAAAACCAAAAACCAGGAGAGTAGCAATGGATTTTAACGATAAGGTAGCAGTCATCACCGGCGGAGCCTCTGGCCTTGGTCGGGCAACGTTAAGGCGCTTTGTAGCGCAGGGCGCGAAGGTTGCGATCTTCGATATGAATGAAGAGAAGGGCAATTTGTTGGTTGAAGAATTTCCCGGCAGTGTTCTTTTCTGCAATGTAAACGTTACCAGTGAAGATTCAGTGGTTGCTGGCATCGCTGCAACGATGGAGGCCTATGGCGCTATTCACATTTGCTGTAACTTCGCCGGTACCGGCAACGCCATTCGTACCATGGGCAAAAAAGGACCTTTTCCGCTGGATGAGTTCAACCGCATCATCCAGATTAACCTGGTAGGTACTTTTAATGTTCTGCGCCTCTGTGCGGAAAAAATGGCAGACAACGATGTCATTAACGAAGATGGTGGCCGTGGTGTCATCATTAATACTGCTTCTGTTGCAGCCTACGAAGGTCAGATTGGCCAAGCGGCGTACTCAGCTTCCAAAGGTGGCGTAGTAGGAATGACCCTGCCTATCGCCAGAGATCTCGCGGTGTTGGGTATTCGTGTAAACACAATCGTTCCAGGTCTCATCGCTACACCGCTGATGATGGGCGGAGCAGAAGAGATGAGCCCTGAAATAAAGGAATTCTTGCAGCCACTGGCCAGCCAGGTTCTTTATCCCAAGCGTTTAGGTAATGCCGATGAGATCGCGGCGCTGGCGCAGCACTTGGTCGAGAACGACTATATCAACGGTGAATGTATTCGTATGGACGGTGGCATTCGCATGCAGCCTAAGTAACCCACTGTTGTTGTCGCGCGCCGGCACTCTGCCGGCGCGCACTCCCAATTCTTTTATTTTCACTCCACCGCAGGAGATAATGCATGGGTCCACTAAACGGATATACGGTAATTGAACTCGCAGGTATTGGACCTGCGCCGATGGGGGGCATGTTGCTCGCCGATATGGGTGCGGAGGTAATTCGCATCGATAGAGCGGGGGCCGCGTTAATGCCGCAGGATGTCAGTTCTCGTGGCAAGAAGTCCGTTGTTATCAACCTGAAAGATCCGGCTGGTCTGGATACCCTGTTGCGCATGGTCGAAAACGCTGACGTTCTTATCGACCCTTATCGCCCTGGTGTTTGTGAAAAACTGGGTATCGGTCCTGATGTCTGCCTTGAGCGTAATCCCAAACTGGTGTTCGCGCGTATGACTGGCTGGGGGCAGGATGGGCCGCTGGCACAAGCTGCCGGCCATGATATCAATTACATTTCGATTACCGGTGCGCTCTATGCAGTGGGTCGAAAAAATGAAAAGCCTGTGCCGCCTTTAAATGTAGTGGGCGACATGGGCGGCGGCGGCATGTTGTTGTCCAATGGTGTGTTGGCTGCACTTCTGGAGACTGCAAACTCTGGCAAGGGCCAGGTGATAGACGTGGCAATGGTTGACGGTGCTGCGCAGTTGATGTGGATGTTTCATGGTTTTGAAGCAATGGGTATGTGGGATGCCTCGCAGCGCGAATCTAATATGCTGGATGGCGCGGCGCACTTCTACGACACCTATGAGTGCTCCGACGGTGAGTACATTTCTATAGGGTCCATCGAGCCTCAGTTCTACGCATTACTAAAGGAGTTGGCCGGTCTGTCGGAAGAGGAGTTCGGCAATCAGCATGATCAGAGCATGTGGCCAGCACTGACAGAAAAATTGGAGACAGTCTTCAAGACCAAAACTCAGGCGCAGTGGTGCGAGATCATGGAAGGCACTGATGTTTGTTTCGCCCCCGTACTGACATTCCTGGACGCCCCCAAGCACCCGGCCAACATCGCACGCAATACCTATATTGAAGTGGATGGTTTAACACAGCCAGCGCCCGCGCCGCGTTTTAGTCGCACGCCTTCGGAAGTTGCGCACGGCGCTCACGAAGCTGGGCAGGATACCGACTCAATTTTGTCAGCCATGGGGTTTGCAGAGCAAGAACTGAAGAGCTTGAAAGAAGCAGGCTCCATCGCCTGATACGCATTGTGAGGAAGTAGCATGAGCAATTTTGAAACAGTAGAAATCGAACGTCGCGACAGTATCGCGATAGTAAGCCTCAACCGTCCGGACAGCCTTAACAGCTTCAATGGCGAGCTTCGCAAAGAGCTGTTGCTGGCCGTGCGGGAGGTCAATGAAGACGCTACTGTGCGAGTCGTTATCCTCACAGGTGTCGGCCGTGCTTTCAGCGCGGGTGCAGATTTGGCTGAAGTACCTGAACAGGGTAAGAGCTTTCGGGTTGAAGATCAGCTAAATGGTGAATTCAAGCCGATTCTGATGGAGATTATTGAGGCGCCCAAGCCCTGGATCAGTGCCATTAATGGCGCCTGTGCTGGCGTCGGTAGCGCCTTTGGCATGGTGTGCGATCTTACGGTTATGGCCGATAACGCCTACATTTATCAGGCCTTTGCTGCCATCAGCTTAGTGCCAGATGGCGGTGCTACCTGGCATTTGGTACGTACTTTGGGGCGCAAGCGGGCCTACGAAATCATTGTCACCGGCGAAAAAGTTGCAGCAGCCAAATGCCTTGATTGGGGTTTGTGTAACCGAGTGGTGCCTGCGGACTCTCTACTGGAAGACACTGCCGCCTGGGCTGCAGAGATTGCTGAAAAGGCACCGCTGTCTTTACGTTATGCCAAGGAAGCGCTAAACACGGCGATCGAAAGTTCGGTTGCAGAGACCATCTCCGCCGAAGCCCGTCTGCAGCATCATTGTATTACCAGTGAAGATGCGAAAGAAGGTGTGGCCGCCTTTATGCAAAAGCGCCCCGCAGTGTGGCAGGGGCGTTAAAGGTACTCCTATAAAAGCTGCTACGGTGGAATCTGAACTGTTGATAGGAAGTGTGCTGAGGTTGTGCAGGTTTGACCTGCAATCGCACAGTTGCGCGCAGCGGACTCTTGTTGTTTGAAGGCGCAACATTGTGGTAGCGCATACAGATAGAATGACTTCAGTACCTACTGTAGATGCTGGCTGTGCGCTACGATAGGTCGCATTGTTAAAATAGTTAACTGATGACTGCTCACAGAATGGCGGAAAAAGTATGGAAGGGGACGACAGGCCTGAGCTGAGTGAACTGCGCGCACGACTGGCGCGTACACTTGATGAGCAGCGCACCGAGGCGCGCGACAAACGTCATAGTAAAGGCTATCGCACAGCCAGGGAAAACGTAGGTGATCTGGTTGATGAGGATTCCTTTCAGGAGTACGGTCAGTTGGCCGTCGCTGCCCAGCGCAGCCGTAGGGATTATGTTGATCTACAGATAAAGACCCCAGCCGATGGGGTGATCACCGGCACCTGTACCATTAATGCAGAGAAGGTAGGCGCCCAGCGCGGTCGCGCTGGCATTATCGTTAATGATTACGCCGTTCTGGCAGGGACTCAGGGATTCTTTCATCATCGCAAGCTGGATAGGATTTGTGAGTTGGCCGAAGCCCAGTCTTTCCCTTTGATCATGTACACCGAAGGGGGTGGCGGTAGGCCTGGCGATACCGATGTCACTACACAAATCGCTGGCCTCAATATTAAGTCGTTTCAAACCTGGGCTGCATTGAGTGGCGTTGTGCCGCGCATAGCCGTGAATAACGGCTACTGCTTTGCTGGCAACGCTGCGCTATTTGGCTGCGCAGACTTTAATATCTCAACACGAAGTTCCTGGATTGGTATGGCAGGGCCGGCAATGATCGAAGGGGGTGGTCTTGGCACGTTTAAGCCCACCGATATTGGCCCTATAAGCGTGCAGGAAAAAAACGGCGTAGTGGATATCGTCGCGGACGATGAGGCCCACGCCACGGCTTTAGCCAAGCAGCTGTTGTCCTATTTTCAGGGCGACATAGAAGAGTGGGAGACTGTATCGCAGGAAGGCCTGCGCGATTCGATTCCCGAAGACAGACGCTGGGCGTATCCCGTGCGAGGCATCATCGAAACGATAGCGGATCAGGGCTCGTTTCTGGAATTGCAGCGTATTTTCGGACGCAGCATCATTACCGGTTTCATACGGTTGGAGGGCAAGCCGGTTGCACTAATCGCAAACGATTGCCAGCAGCTAGGCGGGGCGGTGGATGCGGAAGCCTCCGAAAAAGCGGCGCGCTTTTTACAAATCTGTAATGCATTTAAGTTGCCAGTACTGTCACTCACCGATACTCCCGGGTTTATGGTGGGCCCCGACAGTGAAGTTCAGGGTGCCGTGAGACGCATGTCATCCCTGTTCATTGCCGGTGCAAAAATGCGTTCACCACTGGTCGCGATTTTTCTGCGCAAAGGCTACGGCCTTGGCGCTATGGCGATGACGGCCGGTAGTTTCGCAGCTCCGGTCTATGCAGCCTCATGGCCTACCGGTGAATTCGGCGGTATGGGTCTGGAAGGCGCTGTGCGGCTTGGCTTTAAGAAAGAGCTGGATGCAGAAGTGGATCCAGCCGCCCGAGAAAAATTGTTCGAGGCGTTAGTAGCGCGTATGTATGAGATTGGCAAGGCGTCAGAGGCGGCTTCCTATCTCGAGATTGATGCGGTGATTGACCCGGCGCACACGCGGGCAGTAATTTTGCGCGCTCTGGCCGCCGCGAGACTGCAGTAGCGATGGCAGGCGGCGCCAGTGTCTACGTGGAAAGCGCGCGGGCGGTGGTGCAGGCGGCAGCAGCATTGGGTCTTGATACTGAGGTGCTGCTTCGCGATGCTGGTATTAGCGGGGAGTTACTGCAGCTGTCCGGCGAGCGAATACCGCTGGAATCACATCTAAATTTATATCGTATGGCCGTGGAACGCAGCGGTGACCCTGATTTCGGACTGTATGTGGGCCACATTATTTACTTCAGCGGCATGAACCTTCATTTGTACATGACCACTATCTGTCGCAACCTCAAGGAGTACTTCAATGTTATCCCCAGTACCATCCGTCTTCGAGGAGATACGGGCCGAGTTTTGATTCGACCTGCCGGCGAGTTTATACGCCTGGAGTGGCACCCCTTGAATGAAGAAAGCGGAAATTGGCGCCCGCTCATTGATGAAATGTTGAAGTCTTCAGCGGATATAGTCGACGCCATTTGCGCGCTACCGGTTCCCGTGCGCAGTGCCGAGTTTTCCTACCCCGCGCCCTATGATACGCGTGGGTTGAAGCGGGCTTTTGGCTCGAATCTAAAGTTCGGTTGCGAGGTGAGTTGTTTATATTTTGCCCGCGAAAGCGTGCGTTACCCCCTGGTAGATCTAAATTTTGAATTGGGTAAAGATTATTGGGCAGCCCCTGGCTCAGTGTTTGAGGAACCCGATGGCGAAGATCCGTTTCTACGCGATACCCGTACTGCTATTCGCAGAGCTTTGCCTGGTGGTGCGTTGACCATTGATAGCCTTGCGCTGGACTTGAATATTTCCCGGCGCACGCTACAACGACGCCTGAGCGTTTTGGGTTGTAGCTTTAAACAAATTTTGCAGGCGGTGCGTGAAGAGCAGTCGTGTCGCTATCTCGATGATCCGCGTCTTGCGGTGACCGAGATTGCACTGTTACTGGGTTATTCTGATCAAGCCTCTTTTTCCAATGCTTTCAAAAGCTGGTGTGGCTGTGCGCCTACCGAGTATCGCCAGCTTTCAGTTAAGGCCAAATAAATATTATAGTTACCACCTAAGGATAAAAAATGAAAAACCTTTTTGACGTAAATGGAAAAGTCGCTGTAGTGACAGGCGGCTCTCGCGGTATTGGTGCAATGATTGCACGGGGCTTTGTCGAGAACGGAGTGAAAACCTATATCACTGCGCGCAAGGAGAAGGAGCTAAACGAAACTGCAACGGAGCTTGGTAAACTGGGGCAGTGCATTGCGATTCAGTCGGATTTGTCCAGCAATGAGGGTGTTGCGGCGTTTGCGGATGCGGTCAAAGCGAAGGAGAGTGAATTGCACATTCTGGTAAACAACGCAGGGGCGACATGGGGCGCGGACATCGACGACTTCCCCGAGAATGGTTGGGACAAGACTATGGGTATCAACGTCAAATCTCTGTTCTTTTTGACGCAGCAATTTCTGCCGGCACTGCGTGCGGCAGGAAGCTCCGAAGATCCGGCCCGGGTGATCAATATCGGTTCGATCAATGGCTTCACCCACCCACACATGAACAACTATGCCTATTCCGCGAGTAAGGCTGCCGTGCATCAACTCACGCGGCATTTGGGTGCAGACCTTGCTCCACAAGGGATCAATGTCAACGGCATAGCACCGGGCTTCTTCCCCAGCAACATGACTGCACACCTGCTGGAGCATGAAGAAGAGCTAGGTAAAGCCTTCCCCTGCGGCCGCCTTGGCAATGCAGAAGATGCAGCGGGAACCGCGATCTATCTTTCCTCCCGCGCCTCAGCGTGGGTCACGGGTCAGATGATAGTCCTGGATGGCGGAGCGATTGCCAACGCGGGTTAGTGCTTGGACAAGCCCTGTTTGGGCAGGCGTAAGCTTTGGTTTTTGCTGGCGGCAGGTTACAGTGAATCTTCGACAGTATTAGGAAGTGAATTTCTTGGAAGAAAGCCCCCCACAATCGTCGCCAGCGCCCACCCTCTACCTAATTCACGACACTCAGCTAGTCGCGCAGGCCTATGAGGAAATGTCGGCGGTGACGGACATTGTTTCTTTAACTTGGTCGGAGCGAGAGACACCGCCGGAGTCTGCACGGGTGCTTTTATACTTGGGTGATGAACTGATTCGCGATTTGGCACCGCTTGCTATGGAGCGGCATTGGGCAGTGGGAGTACTCGCACACCCGGAGGCGCATCAGGCTATGACCGCGCTAGGTGTGAAGGGAGAGCCAGCAGAACTGGTAGAGCATTATATTAAGGCACCCGTCATTGAGGCAGACGCCCTCACCTGTAATGATGAGCTCGTATTTTCTTCCGTGGTGATTGGAAGGGTGCTGGCTTTGCGTCCCTACGATATCAATCAGCAGCAGACCCATTGGAGCCTCCTGAAGGGTGCGTTGAAGGGCCTCGCGGCATTGAACCTGAAGCCCTACAAACTTACTACAGCGAAGGATAGAACCATTGATATTGCGGCGCTTGGACTGGTGGTTTTCGGTCAGACGCAAAGTACGCTTGTGGGTCGTGCCTTCTCGGAAGATCAAAGCGTAGCGGATGGTCAACTGACGGCTTTGGCGCTGGCTCCACGCAGTATTGTCAGTTACCTGTGGTTTATCCTGCGTTTGTTGTGGCCGCAAAAATTTAGTCTGTCAAAACTACCCACATCCCTGAGCCTTGTTCGATCAGATCGTCTGCATATATCTTCGCCAGAGGGCACTGAGTATCTGCTGGACGGCAAACCCGTGTACAGTTCTGAGATTGAGCTGCGGGTGCCGGCGGAAAGGCTGTGCCTGCTGCCTGGCCCCGCGCTGGCCCTGCGCCGTGATGAGACGCCCACAGCCACCAAGGAAGCGGTTCGTCTGAATAACACACCGGTGGGAGAGGCCGCCGGAGCTTTGGTAAAAGGCCATTTACCTCTGTTTAACCACGCCACGGAAGAAGAGTATCGGGAGTTGTTTATCTCTCTTAGAAACAATGCCACGGTCACCTCATCCTTTCAGGTGCTAATGGTGCTGAGCGTGCTGCTGGCCTTGGGTGGCATGTACGCCAACTCCGCCCCGGTGATCATTGGTGCGATGATATTGGCGCCGCTAATGGCACCTATCGTGTCTCTGGCGATGGGCCTGGCGCGCACAGACTCCAATCTTATTCGCTCTGCGCTGCATACTCTCTCTGTTGGTATAGCGTGGGGGCTGGCCTGTGCAGTGCTGCTTGCTTGGGCTATGCCTTTGGACATCCCGACGCCCGAGATGAAGGCGCGAATGTCGCCGACTTTACTCGATCTGCTGGTCGCGGTGGTGTCCGGTGCCGCTGGTGCCTACGCCTATGCCAAGGAAGAGATTGCTAAAAGTTTGGCGGGCGTTGCAATTGCCGTGGCGCTGGTACCTCCCCTGGCCGTGATGGGGATTGGGCTGGGCTGGGGCGATTGGAGTATGGCGGGCGGTGCGTTCCTGCTTCTTATGACGAACCTCGTGGGTATCGCTTTGGCCGGTAGTGCCACCTTTCTGGTGCTGGGTTTTGCACCCTTCAAGCGTGCTCGAGCCGGGCTAGGCATTACCTTGCTGATCATGCTGATAATCAGCGCGCCGCTGACCTTGTCGTTTTCACATTTGGTCGATAAGAACCGTGTTCTGGAGTATGTGCCCACGGGGGATATTCAGTTGTCTGGTTTGCTGGTGCATGTCAGTAGCGTCGATGTGTCCATCAGCCAGCCGCATCTGGTTCGTATTGTGCTCAGCTCCGAACGGCAGCTGGAGGCGGCCCATGTTGATGAACTTAAAGAGTTGATCGAGGGCAAAGTGGGCGAGCCGGTCGTGCTGGAAGTGCAATCGAATATTCGACGTTGATTAACTCCTTGGGTGGTGCGTTCGCACAACCCTTGGCACACAAGTTTCCTGGGAAAAAAAAACAATGAAAGAGGTAGCTTATAAAGCGCTAGGTAATGGCATTACCTGCATTGATGCGAACTATGTGTTGCCCGGTGTCGCCTGCTTCTATTTGCTGGAACGCGCGGGTGAATGTGCGCTGATAGAAACAGGCACCTCTCGAAGTGTCCCCGCACTGCAAGAACTGATGACACTGCAGGGGATAACACCAGATCAGGTGCGCTATGTGATTCCAACGCATGTGCATCTGGATCACGCCGGTGGGGCAGGCACCATGATGGCGGCATTTCCCAATGCGCAGTTACTGATTCATCCGCGTGGCGCGAGGCATATGATAGATCCAACCCAACTTAGTGCCAGTGCCATGGAAGTATACGGTGAGAAGGCCTTTCGGGAGCTCTACGGGGACATTCTTCCTGTCGATGCCACACGCGTCAGAGAAATCAACGACGGCGACAGAGTGGATTTCGGCGGGCACATACTGGAGTTTCGCCATACTCGTGGACACGCCAACCACCATTTTTGTGTATGGGATGAGGTCAGCCGAGGATGGTTCAGCGGGGATATGTTTGGTGTGTCATATCCGTGGTGGCGCTTTGGCGAAAAAGTAGGTGAAGAGAAGGGCGAACAAGATTTTGTATTGCCCTCCACAACGCCAACACAATTTGATCCAGAAGCTTACTTCGAATCGCTCAAGTTACTAGGGAGTTATGATCCAAAATCTCTATATCTAACTCACTACGGTGAGCTTGAATACAGCGAGGAGAAAGCGCAGTTGCTAGCGCGGCAAGTCGCATTTTATCGCGATGTGGCGCAAGAAAATATGGAGGACCCAAGCAAGCTGCAGGCGTTAATTACAGAGAATGGACTGCAGCAATTGCAACAAATTGATCCTGAAGGAGAGCGGCAACAACATCTTGACTGGCTTTCTTTTGACATGCCTCTGAATGCACAGGGCCTGCAGTTTTGGCAGCGAAAAATAGCTCAGCAATAGAGTGACACAAAAACTAACGCGGTAGCTACGCGGCTGCCTCGCGCTTTTTGCCAAGTGCCGCTGTTACCGCTTCGTGTTCAACACGGCTTAGGCTTATGCGGCGGGCAAACAGAAAGGCAATGAAGGCTAGTGTAACGATGACGATCATCGTAAACCAGCCAAGAATGGCAAGTGATTCTGGGCCCACTTCACCGGGCTCACTTCCCGCGGCGATGCCAGCAATATCAACGATGATCCCGGCAACTAGTGCGCCTACCCCGGTTGTGGCTTTTTGAACGAAAGAATTAGCTGCAAAGAAAACACCTTCCTGACGCAGGCCTGTATTTAATTCCTGCTCGTCCAGAATATCTGCGATCAATGAGATGAGCACAGTTTGTAGAACAACAATACAGGTAACTGCAAATACGGTGTTCAGCCATTGCAGAGGATATATGATTGCGTGGCCATTCTCAGGCAAGATGTTCAGTAGCCGCAGTCCTATAAACCACAGTGCATTGATTCCGATTCCCAGACATGCGGCCTTTAACAGGGCGGGCTTGTCGTAGCGTTTACTCAGTTTACCCACCAGTACGAAAGACAGCATAGTGGCTACGGCCATTGGCACTATCAATCCCGCCAGTTGGTCGGTGGTGAACTCCCAGAAATAGGTGCCAAGATGGAGGCCCAGTGTGGAGTACACGCCCCCCGCCATGCCGAAGGACAAGCTGGCGCCCACCGCGAGACGAAAGTTGCGGTTGGTAAGAGCGGATCGAGCATCAACCAGCGTTTGAGCAAAGGTGAAGCTATTATCTTTCGCCGTTGATTGCGGTAACCGCGAGATAACTGTGCGGGTTCCCCATGCGCAGAATAGAATGGTGACGGCCGCCAAAATTGCCGAAACAATACCGTAGAGGTCGTAGTTCTCGGCGATGAGTCGCCCGTCAGTTTCACCGTCTGATGTGAAAATAAAGACGAAGGCTATGGTAGGCAAGCACATGCCCGCGAGCCAGGCCATGGTCACTCTGGCCTTGGCGATGACTGTGCGTTCATCGTAATCGGGAGATAGCTCGGCGCCCATGGCGGAATAGGGGATGAAATAAATGGTTAGAAAAGTACGAAGAAGAATGGCGACCACTGTTAGCCAAATAAATATACCGGACTCGCCCAAGCCCTCTGGCGGTGAAAACAGTGCAAGAAATAGCAGCGCCATTGGTAGGCCGCCTGCCAGCAGCATTGGATGGCGCCTTCCCCAGCGGGTTTTGATGGTATCTGACCAACTGCCTACAACTGGGTCACTAACAGCATCGAAGATCAATGCGATGAACATCGAAAGACCTGCTAACGAACCGCTTAGACCATGCACCTGGGTGTAGTAAAAAACAACGAAATTGATGAATGCCGCGTCCTTGACCGCGTAGGGCATATTGCCGATGGCATATGACCATTTTTCCAGAGCTGTCAGTGTGCGCATAGGTGGCAATGGCTTCCTGTAACTTCAGATCTGTCTTGAAAACAAGCCTGAAGTCTATGTTGTACGCTAGTGAGTATTAGTTCAGAGTACACTACAAATGCGGTAGGTGGTCATAGCCGCAGAGATTAAAAGGAGGCAATGTTGAAATGACGGCACCGGTCAATACCAATACCGTAGATGTGCTTATTGTAGGGGCGGGTCTGTCCGGAATTGGAGCGGCTCGACACTTGCAGAGAGAGTGTCCTGAAAGGACTTTTGCGCTGTTAGAGTCTCGGCAAAGTCTGGGTGGTACCTGGGATTTATTTCGCTATCCCGGTATTCGCTCGGATAGCGATATGTATACCTTGGGTTACTCCTTCAAGCCGTGGCTGGTTAGCAAGTCGCTGGCAGATGGTCCCGCGATCCTAAATTACTTACGGGAAACTGCGACTGAAACAGGGGTCGATAAATATATCCGTTACGGCCACAAGGTTGTCAGCGCCAGTTGGTCGTCTGAGTCGGCAACGTGGACTGTGCTGGTGCAGTGCGGCGATAGTGGTGAGACACAGGAGTTCACCTGCAATTTTGTCATGATGTGCTGTGGCTACTATGACTATGAGAAGGGCTACACGCCTGATTTTGACGGTCGAGACGACTTTTCTGGGCAAGTGATTCACGCGCAGCATTGGCCCCAAGAGCTGGACTACAAAGACAAAAACGTTGTAGTTATCGGCAGCGGAGCAACGGCGGTAACGCTAGTGCCTGAGTTAGCACAGGAGACGGCTAGCACAGTCATGCTGCAACGCTCCCCAACCTATATTGCCTCCGTTCCGGAACAAGATTCCTGGGCCGAGTTCCTACGCGGCAAAATACCAGGCTCATGGGTGTATCGCATTACGCGGTGGAAGCGTGTGGCGCTACAGATATTTGTGTTCAATCTTTCCCGCTGGCGCCCAAAAGTTGTACGTAATTTGTTGCTGGGCCAGGTGCGTAAAGAGCTGGGCGAGGACTACGATGTAGCCAAGCACTTTACTCCCAGCTACAACCCTTGGGATCAGCGCCTGTGTGCTGTGCCGGAAGGGGATCTTTTTGCCGCTGTTCGAGAAAAACGTGCAGAGGTTGTTACGGACCACGTTGATCGCTTTACTGATAAAGGCATTTTACTGAAATCAGGTAGAGAGTTGGCTGCCGATATCATCGTATTGGCCACAGGGCTCAATATGAAGTTTATCGGCGGTTCCACCTTAACAGTCGACGGGCACGAGATAGATCCGTCTACGCTCCACGTGTATAGGGGGATGATGCTGGCCAATGTTCCCAACTTGGTGCAACTGTTCGGTTATACCAATGCGTCCTGGACGTTAAAATCAGACCTCACTTCAGAATATGTATGCCGGCTGCTGAATCACATGCGCAAAACGGGTAAAAAAATGGCAGTGCCGCGAGAGCCGGTTGAGGGAATTGAGGAAGATAAAATGGTGGATCTCAGCTCTGGGTATGTACTGCGTTCCGCGGGTGAATTCCCAAAGCAAGGTAGGGTGCTACCTTGGCGTGTCTATCAGAACTACATTTTGGACTTTATCAACCTCAGGCTCGGTTCCTTGCAGGATAAAGCGCTAGAGATAAAATAATCGCGTTGGCGTTTGGTATCACCTGCGGTTTCGTTATACGGTAGGGCGCTTTTTTTTGACATTCACCACGAACGGACGACCCGACTTTGACTAGCAGAATCTCAACACTCGATCAAATTACCGACGCCAGCGCCGGCGGTAAAGCCTATGGCCTTGCTAGGCTGGTGGTAATGGGTTTGCCCGTGCCGCCAGCATTTGTGGTGCGCGATGCCCAGGGTGATCAATTCCCGCCAGATCTGGATGCAAGTTATGAGGCGCTGGGTAATGCAAAGGTAGCTGTGCGTTCCTCAGCGCTGGGAGAAGATGGCGGGGAGGCGTCTTTCGCGGGCCAGTACGATTCGGTGCTCAATGTTCAGGGTACAACACAGTTACGTGAAGCCATCGCACAGTGCGTGGCATCGTCCGACAACGAGCGCGCCAGCAGTTATCAGCAGAAGCAAGCTTTGGACACACAGGGCCAGACAGGTGGCCCAGCCATGAATGTTGTCGTTCAAACCATGGTCGATGCAAGGGCCGCTGGCGTTGTGTTCACTGCAGACCCAGTCAGTGCGCGCCGGGATTTACTGGTGATTGATGCAGTTGCGGGGCTTGGTGAGGCGCTGGTCAGCGGAGAGGCGACGCCGGATCATTACGCTGTCCACGGGCACAATAATATTGTTCGAAAGCAGTTAACCGGTGAGGAGGCGCTGCTTTCTGATCGTGAAATTTTGTTGATTTCTGAACAGGCGAAGGCGGCTGCCGTCCATGAGGGTCATCCTCTGGATTTGGAGTGGGCGATAGATCAAAGCGGATCGCTGTATTGGTTGCAGGCTAGACCTATTACTACCTTGCCCTCTGACCTAAACGAGTTTGATTCCACATTGCCGGGTATCAACGACGTGCTTACAATCAGCAACGTCAGCGAAATGATGCCGGGTGCTGTGTGCCCTCTTACCGGTTCCTTTACCGGTTGGGGCATCGACTATGGCCTGCAGCACATGCAGCTAACCGTAGGCGCGAGAGAGTTTATCGACAGCAATTGGCAGATCACGGCCTGGGGATATGGCCATCTCTTTCTCAACCTGACCGGCAACCTTGTGATGTCGGCGGCAGTGTTAGGTTCTACCGCAGATCAAACTGCGCAGGCATTATGTGGTCGCGTTGTGACGGAGCTCAAAGACCCGCCGCAAAAACCGCTGCTGCGACAAGTGATCAATACCGCGCGCTTACTCCGCTATTGTTTGCGCGCTCCGGGCGTGGTGGAACGCTACGGTCATGAGGTAAAAAACTTTTCTATCGCCAAGCACGATGACAGTCAGGCCATGTTGGCTGAACTGAAATCAAAAGCCGATTTCTTCAATCATTCTATGGCCGTGCATATTCAATCATCTGCTCTGTCCGGGTTTCTTTGTACCATTGTTGAAAACATGGTGTCGGGTCAATCCAACGACAGCACTAGTGAAGAGCAGGCCGAGGCAGTAAGATTATTGGCCGGAGCCAGCGGTGTTGAAAGTGCAGTGATGCTGCAGGAGCTGGACGAGGTGATTGATCTTGTCGCCGCCCATCCTGAGGCAGGAACAAAATTTCAGAAGGCCAGCGTAGAGGACGCGTTACTCTGGCTGCGTTCTGATGGGGACTTGGGCCCTATGTTCGCCGCTTTCCTGTTCCGCCACGGCCATCGCGGCTACCGTGAACTGTGTGTGCGGGATCCTTCATGGGGTGATGATCAAACGCCATTGATTCAAAGCATGCAAGCAGCTGTGAATGCCCGCCGAGCGAGCGGCGGATACACTGCACCCAAAAGTGAGGGCATCGACTGGTCAGGCCTTAGCCGAGGTCTGCGTTGGGTGTTGCCCAAGGCGCACGATGCGATTCGCAGGCGCGAGCATACGAAATCACAGTTAGTGGATATAGCCCACCGCTTCCAGCTGAGGTTTCGACATCTTGGCGAAAGGCTAGTGGCAGAGGGTAGCCTGCCCGATGCCGATCTCGTTAATTTTTTCAGCATGGAGGAGTTGTCTGCGTTCGTAGCTCAGCCCGATGACGATGCTGTCAATCGCGGTGTCGCGCGACGCGAGGCACTGGCGTTTCAGCAGCAGTTTGAGTTTCCGGAAATTTCTGTGGGAATGCCGCAACCGCTGGAACCGGTGGAAGTAGATACTGCTGATGGCGTATTGGCAGGACGGCCTGCATCCCGGGGGCTGGTAGAAGGCGTTGTGAGAGTTGCGCACACGCTGCAGGAAGCGGCTGAGTTACAGCCGGGAGAAATTCTAGTGACACCTATTACCGATATTGGCTGGACACCCTACTTCAGCCTTATCGGAGGCCTGGTGACTGATCTGGGCAGTTCGGTGTCGCATGGTGCGGTCATAGCGAGAGAGTACGGCTTACCCTGTGTAGTGAATACGCGGCAGGGTACCCGATATTTCAAAACAGGCGATCGTGTTCGCCTTGACGGTGATCAGGGTAAGGTGGAGTTACTGTCGGCTGTCGAAACCTAAACCTAAGCCTAGACCGAAACCGAAACCGAAAGGTCGCACTGCGCGGGGAAGCTTGATCATTTGAGCTTTTGGTTCGCTATTGGGCTTACCGAAGGCTTAGCAAGGCATCACTTTTTACCACAACGCTTACCCCAGCTTTTGTCACGACGCGACATAAGCCAACAATGAAACACAGGATCAAATCATGGTCGCAGAAAAGAAAGAACTATGTGTGATTACCGGTGTGGGCCCGGGCACGGGAACCGCGTTAGTGAAGAAGTTTGCCCAGCGCTATCGAGTGGTGATGATCGCCCGCAACAAAGAACGCCTCGATGAATTGGCCGCGTCCGTGGAGGGTGCCATCCCGATGATTTGTGATGTTGCTGATGAGGCAGCACTACAGACCATTATCGGTGCAATTTCAGAGCTTGGAGTACCCAAAATTCTTATACACAACGCTGTTGGCGGCGGAGGAGGGGATATTTTCAAGATAGACCCCGTCAAGTTACAGCTGAACTTTAATATTAACACCATGGCGCTGTTGCATCTGATACAGGCTTTTGGGCCGGACATGGTCGAGGCGGGCGGTGGCGCAATTCTAGCGACCGGCAATACTGCCGCCTACCGTGGGCGGGCTAACTTTGTCAGCTTTGCTCCCACCAAAGCTGCACAGCGCATCATGCTTGAATCAGCAGCTCGCTTTCTGGGACCTCAGGGCATTCATGTGGCCTATGTTGCCATTGATGCGGCGATAGACGTGCCCTGGACGAGAAAAGCACTACCTGATGCGCCAGACGACTTTTTTGCCAACCCCGATGATATCGCCAGCGAATGCTTTCATATTGCGCATCAGCCGAAATCGGCCTGGACCTTTGATGCGCTTATTCGACCCTTCGGTGAGACTTGGTAGTTAGGTGGGAGAGGGCTTTTAGTGCGTCCCTATACATAGGCGATTGCACCCCCATCAATACGAATGTTTTGGCCGTTGATAAAGCCGGCATTTTCCGAGCATAAGAACAGTACAAGATCGGCAACTTCCTCGCGAGTGGCCAGACGTGCGCAGGGATTGGGAAAGTCTTCGGCAACAATGCGCGCAACAATGTCTTCCCAATTGTCGCCCCAGCCTTTTTTCTTCGCTCTAGCGCGGTAGCCTGCTTCCAGATCCGGCGTGTGTATCAGCCCCGGAGAAACCGTGTTGACGGTGATGCCGGTGCCCGCCAACTCCTGCGTAAGACTCACTCCCAATGTTGCCAGTGCACCTTTCGCGGCATAGTAATGCGGCATGATCTTGCCCGGTCGGTGTGACCCGATTGTGCCCAGGTTGACAATGCGGCCCCAGCCCTGTTCTTTCATAGCAGGTACCAGGCCGCGAACCAGTCTGGCCACTGACAGGACATTTTTTTGATACATGTCCAGCCAGTCTGCCTCCTCGGCTGAATCCCATTTGGCGAAAGAAGCGGTGCCGTAATTGTTCACTAGAACATCGACCCGAACAGGCAGCGCTGCCAGTTGTTCCAAAACGGCATCAGTGCCGGCTGAGGAGGCTATATCGCCTTCTACCCAGTAGCTATTGTCCAGTTCCATAGCCGCGGCGGCCGCTCTGCCATCTGTCTCGTTGCTATGTACGATTACAGTAGCGCCGGCAGCCTGCAGTTGGCGGGCAATGATAGCGCCGGTGTTGCGGTCCGACCCGCTAATCAAGGCAATTCTGTTGTCGAAATTCAAATGCATCGCTGTACTTTCCCTATTCACTTCATCACTGTGTTTGTGCAATCATACCCTGTAGAGCGGCCCGCGATCATTCCCTGCGGGCCCGCCATGAGGAAAAGCCATGTTGCGCCGTTTTTTTCTAATAGTCCTTTGTACTTTCTGTTCGCTTAACGCGTTCAATCTCAGCGCCGCTGGGTTGAAGGTGGGAATCTCTGTTGAGTATCCTCCTTTGGCTTATAAGCAGGACGGTAGGATCGTCGGGATAGAGGCAGATAGCCTCACGGCAGTCGGCAAAATCCTTGGTTTGAAAATGACGCCGGTTGAGATGCCGTTTACCCGATTGATCACTGCCCTGGAGGAGGGAGAGATTGATGTGATCATGTCGGGCATGAGCGTAACGCCGGAGCGCAGTGAGCGTGTTCAGTTCCTCGACCCCTATTTGAAAATTGGCCAGATGGCGATTACAACAACGTCAAAAGTCGCGCAGTTCGCGCAGCCCTGGGCTATTTATAGGGAAGGGGTTCGAATAGGCATCGAGCCTGGAACCACGGGAGCGATATTTGCAGAACGGGAACTGAAAGACGCCGAGCTGAATTTTTATACTGACCCGCCAGCGGCGTTTGCCGGTTTACGCAAAGACGATATCGACCTCTATATACACGATGCGCCTACCAGTTGGCTGCTCGCGACCAATGCTGAAAATGGCGACCTGATCAGTTTGTATAACCCGCTGACCGACGAATCCCTGGCCTGGGCTGTCCGAAAAGACGACCAGCATGTGGCCAAACTATTGAGTTCAGCTTTGGCTACAATGAAATCAAACGGTACGCTGCGCTATATTCTCAACCGCTGGATTCCTGTTACTGTTGAAGTGAAGTGAAGTGAAGTAGCAAGGGAGCTCAGCCGCATGTCAGTAATTCCTGGTCAACCAGAAGCAATTTCCGCCGCGTGGCTCTCCGAGGTCCTCGGTGAGTCGGTGACCTCCTGTAGGGTGGCTGAGTCTAACGCAGGCACCACTGGCCGCGCTGTATTAGAGATTGAACAGGCGTCCGGCGGAAGTTTACCGAGCCGCCTATTTGTCAAACTACCCCCTACCGATGAGATGCAACGGCAGTTTGTGGTGTCAACCGGTATGGGTAGGCGAGAAGTTCTGTTTTACCAGGCGCTTTCCCGGGAAGTGCCCATGCGAGTACCCCACTGTTACTACGCAGCCTGTGATGAAGCTGGGGAAGAGTACATCATGTTGCTGGAGCACCTCGAGGACAGTAACTGTACCTTTTTCAACGCCAGTACTCGCTATAGCTTGGACTATGTGCGAGAGGTATTGGATTCCTTTGCGCGATTACATGCCGCCTATTGGGAATCCCCGCGTTTCAAGGAAGATCTTGCCTGGGTGGAGCCGCTGATGCAGCACGAGATCGCTGTTGCTCTGGTACAGCAGGCATTGGAGGTTCACGCTCAGTCTATGCCAAAGGTGTTTCGTGAGATGGGCGAGCTTTATTTGGGCCAGGCCGATAAAATTCACCAGCTGTGGCGTAGAGGTGATGCCACGCTTATTCATGGTGATGCGCACGACGCGAATTTGTATTACAACGATGAGCCTGGCTTTCTGGATTGGGCGATTTGTGCTCAAGCGCCTGGCATGCGTGATGTAGGCTATTTCCTCGCAGGTACCTTAACCCCGGATGATCAACGCGCCCACGGCGCAGAATTAGTGGAATACTATCGCGCAGCACTGCTAACGCTGGGTGCTCCCGCTCATTCTTCAGAAGTTACGTGGTCTCAGTATCAATGGCATGCGGCCTACGTCTGGGTGGGCTCCGCGGTGACGCTGGCAATGGGAGAAGAATGGCAGCCGTCAAGTTACGTATTGCCTGCTCTTGGACGGTTGCACGAGGCAATGGAGACTATCGGTACGGTGGATGCGATACGCGCTGCGATTGAGTAAAAGCAGCACTTAAAAAAAGGGGCCTATTGAGGCCCCTTTTTTTTGTTCTTTTGGGTCTCTACTCCGGCATCCCCGGGAAGTTGTACTCATGTCCCCACAAATCTCCCTCGACGCTAACGGTAGGGATATGATTCTCCCAATCAATTAGCAGGCCGTCGTAGCCGTACTCCACCGCTATGCCGCCAGGCGCAAGAATATAAATGGAACACATGTTGTCGTTAACATGGCGGCCCAGACTCGCCAGAAAGTGAACACCTGACGCTTTGGCTCTATCCATGGCCGCGCCGACTTCATCCATACTTTGAACTTCTATCATCATGTGCACAATGCCAAGAGGGTGGGGGCCGCTGAACAGTGCCAATGAATGCTGGCGCGGATTATTGGCATGCATGAAGTGAATTTTGACCCCGTCCATGCCGCTTGGATATAACTCGTCAGTCGTGCCCAACCCAATAATGTCTGTATAGAAATCTGTGGTGGTATCGATGTCTGGCGCTGGCAGTACCACGTGGCCAAAACCCAGATCCCCAGTTTGTTGATAGGTTGTTACAAAACCCTTTACACCGGTGGGAGATGCCAGTGTTACGTAATCGAGTTTGCGGCCCCAGTACAGTTCCAGCACATTGCCGGAGGGATCTTCAGTGGTAGCGAAGTCAGAGACGCAGCGACGCTCTGCTTCTTCGGCACTGCCGGCTGTTACGGTATGGCCGGCTGCTGTCAGCGCGTCCAGCGAACTCTGCCAGGCCTCCACGGTAGGACATTCGATGCCTACGGCGCTCAACTTGTCGGCGTCACCCGGTTCAACCATCAGGCGAAAGGGGTGATCGTCCATACGCAGGAAGCGGGCGCCAGCGGCGTCTTCGCGCTGTGCGTCCATCAGGCCCATAACGTTGGTGCCAAAGTCCATCCAGGCGGCGGTATCGGTGGCGGCAATTCTCAAATAGCCCACTGCTGAGACTGACATAGGTTTACTCCTGCTTGTTTTACATTTTTTTGTGTATGGGTTCGATTAGTTCTTTTTGTTCAGCTAGCTCTGTGCGCTTTTCGATAAATGGCAGTGCGATAGCTGCCGCAAGCCATAGAAATTGTGGAATCGGCATTCTGCCGCCGCTAACCCTGTTAAAGCAAGTCTTGCGGAGCCTCTATCGCTAAATGGGGGGCTCAGTGAGGCTATTCAGACCATGTGAACTCTACGCACCGCTCCCTAAGCGGGTATCCCCTGCATCGGGTAGGGCCGTTGCGGGCCCGAAATGAACTAAAAAGTCACTTTGACATGATCCTTTGCGTCATTGAGCACAGCCGCCCGCTCACAGATACTGGCACACCTGTTTTTCCTCTCAC